>JBLILN010000004.1:0-117196 GCA_047635695.1 Alphaproteobacteria bacterium | reverse complement strand
TTAAAACATAACCACCAACACCTGTATTACTATTGAAAGTTCCATTATCATTCATACCCGCATTCGTCCCCATAAACAGGCTAGACTCATCATTAATGGCGTCCGTTAAGTCATTAAGGCCAATTGTAATAGACGTGGCAACAACATCTGTCAGCCCAGAACCGTCACCAATGAAGGCGTTCGCTTGAATGGTACCTGTCGCTGAAATATCAGCCACGTCAAAACGGCCTATTACCGACACGTCACCCGTGACAGAAACATCGTTCGCTGTAATATGTGCAAATGTTACGTCCGATGTTGTCGATACCGACTGATCCATGGCACCAAGGTAACCAAATTGGGTCGCACCTATTATTGTACCATCAATGTTTTGCAGTTGTTGTAGCTCAGCTGTATCAAGTGCCGTGTTACTAATGGCGTCTACACCTGTTGGGATATTTGTTAGGCCATACCAGTCCGCACTCGAAGCTGTTACATCTGTCAACAGTGAACCGTCACCTGTAAATGTTGTCGCACTTATATTACCTGCGGCTTCCATACCACCGCCAGCGAATATAACACCGTCAATTGTTTGTGTACCACTAACATTCAATGAACCGACAACCGTCAGTGTACCACCAATTGTACTGTCACCAGACGTGATAAGCGTATTGAGATTTGAAGCACCAGAAATATTTAACGTACCTGTCGAACTGACATCGGCAAATGTCACGCTGTCTGTTGTAGCAACCCCTTGATCCATGGCACCTAAGTAGCCAAACTGTGTTGCACTAATAGTTGTCGCATCAATATTTTGTAATTGCTGTAATTCAGCGGTTGTAAGCGCTGTGTTACTAATATCAGTCACACCTGTTGGCATAGATGTAATACTGTACCAGTCAACCGAACCAGCAGAAATACCACTCCAAGAAGTACCGTCACAAATTTCAATGCTACCGCTAATATAACGTATAGCACCTTCAAGAGCCGCGTTACACACTTCGCCGCCATTGGAGATAATAATCGTACCCGAAACTTCTAAGGCCGCACCAGGATTAACCGTACCAATACCGACAGATCCACCTATAATACCCATCACATTATCCCTTGTGATATCAAAAGAACTTGTGCTTAAACCAAGAGCGATAGAGGAATCACCCGAAGCTGTACCATAACCACCACCCATGGCAACAGATCGATCACCCGTGGCATTGTTACTTGCACCAGCAGCAAATGAAGCATAACCAGCAGCAACGGTGTTATAACCAAACGCCGTTGAACGGCCACCAATATTCACATCATCCCATTCTGCACCTGTTACTTCACCAGCACGAAAAGCGTATTTATTTGGATACCAAACTTGTCTTGTACCTGCACCTGTTAAGGCTGCTGGTAAAGCTTGTGCGTCGTTAACAACATGTGCGCTACCGCGGCTTATATATGTTGTATTGTTTGTCCACAAGCCACTGCTTGCAACATTAACACATGAAAATATTGTACCATTGTATGTTAAAACTTCACCACCCGCACAAACTGCAGAGCCTTTATTGACAAAACCTGTACCGTCATAAATAACCATGTCATGATTTGCAGGTGTTGTAATACTCACATCAGATAAATCATCAAGGCTAATACCGTCAGCTGCAGAACCAGCATCGGCCACACAGCTTAAACTTGTGCCATCAGAAGTTAAAATGTTATCCGCCGCACAAGTTGGAATAGGGTTTGCTGTACGTGCAAATGCCTGTACATTTGGGTCTGTTTCCGTTTGGTTTACCCACACACCGCTTTGGTATGCTAAAATTTCATTATTTACAGCGCCTGTAATACTCACATCGCTCATCTCAGTAATGCTTGTTGGATCGGCTAGACCACCCGCATCGGCCACACAGATTAACTGTGTACCATCATAGCTCAATATATAACCAGCCTCACACTGCCCAGACGTTAAATTTGCAATAGGGTTTGCAATTTTGGCCCAGTCGCTCACAGTTAAGTCACGTTCGGCATCTGCTTTCCAGTATTGACCATCGAAAGTCATAATATTTGTTGCTGTCGCTGAAGATGTGCCTGAAACATCGGCCATATCATCAAGAATAAGTGAATCGCCTGGACCACCAATATCGGACACACAAACGAGCTGATCACCATCATAAGTGATAACTTCACCGAGCTGGCAACGCCCAGCTGTTAAAGCGTCAACAGGCGCCTTAGCAAAAGTCTCTACAATTTTACCAGAAGTCCAACTTGAACCGTTAAAGTACAAAAGATCTTCCGTTGAAGGTAAGCCAGTGTTCACGTCAGAAAGGTCATCGAGTACCAATGTACCTGCAGCAACAGTATCAAGTGATACACATTTAAGTGTTGAACCGTCGGCAATTAAAATTTCACCACCTTGGCAAGAGGCTAAAGTGCCGTCTTTACGCGCAAAGTCACGCACGCCATTTACTAAAGCGTCATCAAGAGCAAGGTCCATTTCAAGGTCATTACTTGGTTTGTCTTGGTTACAAACAATTTGGCCGCCACTTTCAGCACACCATTTACCTGTACTTAGCGTACCTACTTTAGGGTCTGCTTCTAAGTTGCATGACCATGTACTTCCCGACCATGTCAGTTTTTCGTTATCGGAACATGTTAAAGCTTCTGACAATGCATGGGATTGTACATTCTTTCCACCGATCACAACATTTCCGTCTACAATAGCGTCACCCGTGATAGCGACGTGCCCATCCGCATCTATCTTAAAGCCTTCTATACAGCCACTACCATTGTTTTTAGCGTGACGCGTACCATCACCGCCTTTACCATAAAGCATACCAGAAGCACCACAGCCGTCTCGTGCATCAGCGCGAGAGCCTAGCTCACTTATTTGTGATTCATGCTTTGCATTGGCAGTATCGCCCCTACTACCGCCTGAAAGTGTAAAGAAACGTTGTTGGGCGTAGGCCTCCATCGAAATGGTTGCCCCTAATAGAACTACGCCTAAGAGTGTTAAAAACCTCATTATATCCCTGACCTTTACTTTATTACTAAGTCGTTGCACACCTTACTTATACGATGACACACAAATCATACCTCTCTAATTATAGACATACTATGTCGATATTTCAAACAATCTACATAAGGGAACATATTAAACTTGTCTGAAATAGTCACAAAAAAACAATACGCGCCCTACAGTTAAGCTTGCTCACGCACAACATACAGGAAAGGCAAAGAAGGGTACGACAAGTGACATAAAAGACATTTTTAATAAATTACTTGCCAAAATGTAAGTTTTAGCGCATTTTATGCCTGATTATTCACAATCCCTTGCCGGGGTGGCGGAATTGGTAGACGCGCTGGATTCAAAATCCAGTATACTTTGTATGTGGGGGTTCGAGTCCCCCCCCCGGCACCATTCTTAAGTAAATTGACATTTTCGCTAAAAAGGCGTATAATGGTTCTTACAATGAATTTCATTCAGTGCTTTCACAGAACAGCTTAAATATAACAACCTAGTTTTCTATACCTTTAATGGCCCCTTCGTTTTATGAGCGGCGAAGACCTTGTGCGAATAGGTTGTACTAAGATGTTGTTTTTACAATTAATGCTCTGTACTATAACAGTAAGTGTATAAAGTATAGGGTTAGATGTTGTTGGTTTAATTTGAAAATAGTCCAATGTGAGCATTATAAGTTAACATATTAAATTGATATTTAAGGGTATATTATTTTGGGCAATATAAAGTTTATAGTTTGGTCTTCGATTCTTATTATTTACGCTGGTTTATCGCAGTTTTTCTACCTTGGCGAAGGCGTTGTTGGGCATTATGTTCGAGTACTAACAATACATGGAGATTACAAAAAGTGGGTGGCTGACGTAGGTCAAGTACGAGCTGACCTCACAGATAAAGGTGATGTATCATTTATTGTTTTAGATCTAGATTTAAAAGGTATTGAACTTATTCATATTAATGAAACAAAAACCTACTTTAATTTGCGTCGAAGTGATTTCTCTAATAAAACGTCATGGCCTAAATCAGGACACATATTGTTTTTAGATCGTAATAACGATGGCAAGGCAAATGATACGGGTGAATTGTTCTCAACATCAAAAGACAGTACTGCAGCATACTTAAAAGGATTAGATACAAACAGAGACCTTGTAATAAACAAACTAGATGCTCAATGGAATAACCTAAAATTATGGCATGACAAAAACTTGAACGCCAAAGTTGATAAGTCAGAACTATTTCTTTTGAACGAAAAAAACATAAAGGAAATTAAACTTAAAAACGTGCCCGAAAATATTGAAAGCAATACATCTGTTATATCAGCTATTGGCACGGTTATTGGCAAAGGTAAAAATTATATGTACATTAATGTTTGGCCAGATTTCGACCTTACAAATACACAGTATGTAGCAAAATACAATATGAGTTGGGATGTTTTAAAATTGCCTACATTACGAGGTTACGGACATTTACCAGATTTACATATCTCACTGAGCAAAAACCCTAAGCTTCGTAGTACAGTCACTTTACTTGTGGCCGATGCTGAAAAAAAACGGTGTTGTTCGTGAAGGATATATAAAAACTATGCTTATGACATGGGCAAACGTGTACGGTAAAAAACTACCATCTCGCGGCAATAATATCGATCCTAGAGAACTTGCTTTTATGGAGGCGTTCATTGGGCAAAGGTTTAACAACCGTTACAATTGACCAAATCCTAGAAAGCTAGCTGCTCATATACTACATAAAAAATTCAAAGCAATTATAGATAATATATCGCTTAGAATAGAAGCGCAGACCATAAGTAAAGACAAGTATCGTTACAACCTGTTTACTGATAATGTTTATGAAATAAGTACTAATAAATGTATAACATGCAAAGACTTTAAAGGTGCTAAATAAGCACACTGAATTAGCCTTTACCTTTGACACTAAACTAGCCACTCATGTACTTACACAGAAGCAAGTTTTCTGTGGATTAAAATTTCGTGTTCAGTGCGCTACCTTGTGGTTGTAGAACTTATCGAAAATGTTGTGTGCTTGCTGTTACTTGTTGATTTATAACAATAAAAGTTTCGGGTAGCTACCCTGAAGCTGCACCATTCTTTAAAAACACATTAAAACATCCTATAACTATTGGTGGCGTGTACCCTTGCGGTTTCGATGGATGCATTGTTGTCTCACAAAAACCCTTTGATATTATAGATTTTTTGTAGGTAAGGTTAAGGTACTCAAAACTTATTAGTTACATTTTACCTCTATTTATTATAACCTGAGACAATACTTAAACTATTAAAAAATAATTCAAACGATGGCTGAAATAAAACAATCACCACTAGGTTTTTTTGGACGATATCTTTCTGTATGGGTTGCACTGTGCATTGTTATTGGTATTACGCTTGGCGTGTTTATACCCAGTGTATTGCAAACAATTGCGCGCATTGAATATGCCAACGTTAATTTTATCATCGCCTTTCTTATTTGGATAATGATTTACCCTATGATGGTTCAAGTTGATTTTTCTAGCTTAAAAGACCTTGGTAAACGCCCCAAAGGCCTGTGTATTACTTTAGTTGTAAATTGGCTTGTTAAGCCTTTTACCATGGCGTTTTTGGGTGTTTTATTTTTTAAATATGTATTTGCTGGCTTAGTGCCCGCAGATACAGCGCAAGAATATATAGCCGGTATGATTTTACTTGGTGTTGCGCCTTGCACAGCCATGGTGTTTGTATGGAGCCAGTTAACAAAAGGTGACCCCGCTTATACGCTTGTTCAAGTTTCTATCAATGACATTATTATGATATTTGCCTTTGCCCCCATCGCAGCATTTTTACTCGGTGTAACAGATATTATAGTGCCATGGGAAACGTTATTATTATCCGTTGTTTTATATGTTGTCACACCGTTAATAGCTGGTTACATAACACGTCAGTACCTTAAAAAAGGTGATGAGGGTGAAAAGCAACTAAAACGGTTTTGTAAACACTTAGAACCATATTCAGTAATCGGCTTACTGGCAACCATCATTCTACTTTTTGCTTTTCAAGCAGAAACAATTCTGAGCAAACCTTTTATTATTGTCTTAATTGCTATCCCATTATTAATACAAAGTTATGGCATTTTTATTATAGCTTATGGCTGGGCATATTTTTGGAAAGTGCCGCATAATATTGCTGCGCCAGCAGCCATGATAGGGACATCAAACTTCTTTGAATTAGCTGTTGCTGTGGCCATTAGTTTGTTTGGCCTGCATTCAGGCGCTGCTTTGGCAACAGTTGTAGGCGTATTGGTTGAAGTGCCTGTTATGCTTTCACTCGTCGCCTTTGCGAACAAAACAAAAAAACACTTCGGCTCATTTTAGTAAAAAATGAAAGCGCTACATGCGCATGATGGTTTAAATAAAACCGATGACTTTTAATATGTTTTAAAGGTGATGGGTATTTGTATCATTGATTCAACATCACGCCCATTATGTTGTGCGGGTATAAACTCCCAGCCCACAACGGTTTTTAGTGCCGCCTTATCGAGCAATATATAACCACTAGACTTTACCACCAAAACATCTTCTACCTTTCCGTTAGGCTGAACAACAACACTTAATAAGACAGTCCCTTGTTGTTTTTTTAAACGTGCTTTCTCAGGATAATGTGGTGCAGGATTATTGATATGACTTGCAACAGAAGGGCTTGTAAAAGCCGACACATCATGAACCGACTTTTTACTTATAACACCCGATGTTAAACGTTGTTTATTATTCCCTTTATTCACCTTATTTTTTTGTGTTACCTGTTTTTCAACTGAAACTTGTTTTTTGATTTTAACTTTTTTGGCAGACTTTTGTTTTTGTATTTCCCTTTGCCTTTGAGTTGTAATGTCAACGCTCGCTTGTTGTTTCAAAACCGTGGGTGCGACCATTGTCACTTTTATTATTTGATTTTGAGGTGTGTGCTTTACTACCTCACTCGGGATCAATAAGCATAGCAACATTATATGCAGTACTACTGAAATAAAAAATGGCCCATATTTTAGTCGCGTAACATTAAACATAATACATAAAACTTTAAAATAAAGGGCAGCATGTTACTGCCCTTATGGGGTTTATAGACGTTAGAATGTATACTTCGCTTGAAGGAAAAATGTCCTCCCTGGCTCATTCACGCGTATTTCTGTTGGGTCTGATATATTGGAACGATTGAGATGGCTTGCATAGTTTTGGTCAAACAAATTACTCACACCAAAAGTAAATTCTATTGGGTCTAAATTTGTCACTTTGGCATTTATATCAAAGGTGGCATAGCCGCTTGTTTTACCTATATCGCGTCCTGTCCCTACAGACGTATCGGTATCAACCCTTGTTTGAGTAAGTGCCCAATTTAGTTGATTATTCACCTCAATATATTCATGTGCTTGCCATGCTAAATTGACAGAACCTTGTAATGGCGTAATTTGAGCCAAAGGCATATTTTCATCTAAATTTTCACCATAGGTATAAGCAATATTCCCCGTTAAGTTGAACCTTGGAGACAGGTTCCAATTCCCTTCAAGTTCAAAGCCCATTAACAGTGCGTCAACATTGCGATAAACATCGGCATCCGTCGAATTCATCAAAATGCCTGATTGCCCCCGTGCAGAATCACGCAGAATATAGTCATTGATATGGTTTATATAAGCGCTTGCCGTAAAGGTAGATTTCTCCAAGTTTTTTCTGAAGCCTATATCAAACTGATGGTGTTTTTCAGGGCGTATTTCAGGGTTACCAATCCATGACATATTATTACCCATCATCACCATCCAGTTTGCTAAACCGCGCTCTGTCGCATCAGCTGTACGCACGGCGCGACTTACACCTGTAAATACACTTGTATGTTCATTCACATACTGTTCATACCTAATTAAACCCCCTAAATTATGCTCTGTCTTTTCCCTTGATCCATAGCCATAAAATTGAGTATAGGCGTCGTTGGCGCTTAACCCTGTGGCGGCAGAAACTTGGTCTGCACGGTTAAAGTCTACATTCACATAATCGTAGCGTCCGCCAATAATAACGCGCCCTGTGGCAGAAGTTTTATACGTTGTTTCAGCGGCCAATCCAATTTCATTTGAAACGATACCAGGCCACATAACAGACTGAAGCGTGTTAACATTATTTGCGCTGGCACCTTGTAACCTATCGGCGTCACGCTTGTTATACCTATACGAGAGAGACGTTGTAATAACTTGCTCATCGAAGGCTATATCCGTTTTAATTTTACCCCCATGCGTATCTGACTGTGAGTCGACACGGCGTAGCATTGCCCCCGGTGTTCTTAAACTGTAATTGTCCATAACGTGGTCCACAAGTGAAGAATAAGCACTTATGTCAACATTTTGAACAAATCCTTCGTCATAATCACGCTCAAAGCCAAATTTAAATGTTTCAGCCTCTGAAAGAGGGCTGTCCATGCCAGCACCGGGGAATAAAGCGTCTTCTATACGGTTGATGTCGTAACTTAATTTTATGTGGTCATTTTTAGGCGTCATACCTATCATTAATCCACCCATACGTTCATTAAAGGAACTTCTTACATCATAGCCCGATCCATCTTTATAATTGTCAGCATCTTTAAAGGAAGCATGTGCGCGGATATAAGCATCTTTGTACGCACTCGTTATATTTGCTTGAGTATTTAGCGTGTCACTGTTGGCGTCATAACCGCCAGCAACTGTACCCGTTGCTATTTTTTGAGCCGCAAGTGGCTCTGGTGCTAAACGCTTAAGAACAATACTACCACCCGTTGCGCCGGGTCCGTTCAGAACAGACTGATACCCCTTAGTCACCGTTATTTCATCGTAAGAATTGATACTTAAATAAGACGAAGGTGTGTCCATTCTATTTGGGCAACCGCCAAACACATAAACATCATCAGCAATAATACTCAGCTGATTTTGTGACTGACCACGCATAAAGGGTTCGAGGCCATGGCCACCAAAACGAGAGGCTGAAATGCCTGGTACCGACTGTAAATAATCGCCACCATCAGAATAAGGAGACGATGGTGTTAAACCATTCATTTTATATGAATTTATTGCTGGTGTTGTCGCTATTGGCGCTGGCGCCAGAACGAAGACTTCGTCTAATTTCGTTGTTTCTTGTGCCTGTATGTTCGTACTTAGAAAAGTAGATACGCAAAATGCGCTGAATAGTATTTTGTGGTTATACATAATAATAGCCTCACTTAATAAAAGTTGAATGAGACATGCTCTGTCAGCATGCCTATGTCATAAATTAAAAAAATAGAAATTAAGTGAAGTAAGGGGGCGCCCTTGTTGAAAAGGCATGTGTAGAATATAAATTTGTTGCCACATCCTTATTAACAGCAATAGGGCTATATTGAACATTGCCAGAAAATGAAAAATCTTTCTGGGCATAAAAAGCAAATTCAAGGTCGTTATCTTCTATGTAACAAAGTGCGCATTTATATTGTGTATGCGGTGTTTGTGGGTCATTTTCTGATTGTGACTTATTAAGACTAACCCAACGAAGCCCACTGGTTGTACAAACAAGAATTCTATCGCCAAAGACACTTGCGATTTGCTGTTCAGAATCGTCACTGTTAAATTGTAAAGGTGTAAGGAGAAGGAAAAGTGGTAATGCGACATTCGTCATAAACGCAAAAAGCGCTATAAAAATCCCAGTTCTAGAGTTGAAGATCCTTTTCATGGCCCAAACAATATCTTTTTAAAATGCATTTGGCAAACGTTAATAAAATCTTGGCTTTTAAGAAGTGTTATTAACCATAGGAGACGATATTTTTATACTACATCCCCGACGTCCACACTCTCGTCATAAACTTCAAGAGCTTCCACAAAAATAACAGGTATTATGAACAATAAAGTTCTTTTAATACACCTATAAGAGTGGAAAGTTTTGCGTCTGTCGTGCGGTAGTAAAGTGTGCGATGGTCCCTTCTCACTTCCACCAAATTATTGTCACGCAATAACTTTAAATGCTGTGACAGTGCGGTTTGCTCAATGTCTAGCTCTCCGGCTAAATCATTGACAGATATCTCATCTTCAAGCATCAAGCATAGCGCCCCAAGCCTTGCAGGGTTTGACAATAACTTCATAATGGTTATCACACTCTCTAAAGCTTCTTTGTTGATTTTATCATTCATAATAACGCACCGTACTTTTCATTTAAATTAGATTTTTCTCATATTATACTATTGACTAATGATATGCAAACACCTATAACAATCTAATATGAAATCTTTTTAACATGAACTGCAACAGACAAAAAAATATAATAAAGGCCATGCTTATGCTAGGTGGGGTGTTTTTATTGGCCGTTTGGCTGGTGAAGCCCATTGGCGTTTCAACACAATTCGTCATAGCTGATGGTATCGTTTGGGATGCTATAAACCCAGAAATTGTTACCGTTAATGAATCCACAAAAAGTGGCTACGAAAGTACAAATGCTTATTTAAATAAAAGCGGTGGTAAATACGCCAAAAGCGTCGCAAACCCATTAAATTATGGCTATATATTCGTTTTTGCGATGATGCTCGGCGCATGGATTTCATCTAAGTTACGCGGCGGACAAGGCCGACAGGAAAACGAAATACCGCAAGTTTGGCGCGAAAATTATGGCGACAGTAAAATCAAACGCTACCTGACAGTATTCTTTGCAGGAATCCTTGTGTTGTATGGTTCTAGGTTAGCAGGCGGCTGTACTAGTGGCCACATGATGAGTGGTATGATGCAAACATCCTTAAGTGGCTATTTATTTGCTTTAGGCGCTTTCGCCGCAGGTATCCCAACAGCAATATTCGTCTTCAAGAAGAAAGGTAAGTAAACATGAGTATCATTTTAGCTATTATTATAGGTGGCCTGTTTGGCTTTGTGCTTGACAGAGTGGGCGCAACAAACCCCAACAACATCATTAACATGCTGCGTTTAACCGACACAAGATTAATGCGCATCATTTTAGGTGCCATCGGTATAGCCTCTATAGGCTTGTTTGCTGGTATTGAATTTGGGCTTATTGATATTGCCCACCTGTCTGTTAAAGAATCATATGTTGGTGTTGTTGTCGGTGGTATTCTATTATGTATAGGTTTCGCTATTTCTGGTTACTGCCCAGGCACAGGCATGACAGCCCTTGCAACAGGACGTAAAGATGCAGCCGTCTTTATTTTAGGTGGCCTCATAGGCGCGTTCTTATTTATGCTGAGCTATGAATTTTTAAAAGGAACCTTTTTGTTTGAAGAAATATCAAGCGGCAAGGTTACCCTTGGATCAATTGAAGGCTCTAGCTATGAAGGCATGATAAATGCAAACGGCAGCACTATAGGTATTGTACCGGGCTTAGTTTTACTGTTCATCGCCATTGTATTGCCAGAGAAACTTAGAAAATAACCGCCTACCATAACTCAGACAAACTTTATTTTTTAGAGCATTCTAAGAAATAAAGTTTGTCTTTTTATTACCCTCCCTCCCCATCAAAATTCAAGTGTAAAGTATATAAATATTATATTATTTAAATCTACCACTTGAATAAATGTATACATTGATTATAATATACTACAACTTGAATACAAAAATGCTATAAGGGTTAAAATTTTGGAGAATGTTATGGAAACCGTAGAGCCCACAAGGACAAGCAAAGAACTTTCTATTATTAACGCCGCCTGCACTATGTTTTTAAAACAGGGCTTCAAAAATACTTGTATGGATAAAATTGCCATTAAGGCAGGCGTTTCCAAGCAAACAATATACAGTAACTTTGGCTCAAAGGAGAACCTTTTTAACGAGGTTATCACGCACTTGTTTAAGGACCTGCAAAAAACATTCAAACAAGAAGAACAAAGAGCCGACCCTCAAGAGTCACTCACTCAATTTATTGTCAATATTCTAACGCCTTTATTTTCAAAGGACGGCATAAACCTCCATAGGCTTGTTTGTAGTGAAGGGCCCAACAATGAAAAGCTTAATAAAATCTACATCAGCAGGCTCGAACGTGGTCTTTCTAAACTTTCCACACGCATTAGCTATTTAGAATCCATCGGCCTTATCGCCTCAGAAGACAGCCATCAAATGGCGCATAACCTTATTTATAGCTGTAAAGGGCTCATGCATACAAAATTGCTTTGTGGATATATAACCGAAGTCAGCCCAGACGAAATTAATTACATTGCAAGAAGAAGTGTTGATCGTTTTTTTGAGCAACACAAGCCACAAACAAGCTAAAACTAGACAAACCATTTAAATTAAAGTAAAACCACCCCATAATATTTATGAAAGTTACGGGGATAAAAACATGTCGGAAATAATATCAACACCATCTGGAATCATCCAGCCGTTTATTTTTGATAACATGCCTATTCGTGGCATGATCTTGCGTATAAACAACCTTTCAGACCATATTCCAAGCCTGGGTGTTGGCATGGAATTTATCGACAAAAGCCTAGCAGAAATGCTGGTCGCCAGTGCAGTTTTAACCTACGACCTTAAAAATAAGGCCAGCGTGACATTGCAAATACAAAGTTCTGGCCCTATACCACTCTTGGTTTCTCAATGTGACAAAAGCGGAAACCTGCGTGCTTTTGCCAAGGTGAATGACAACATAAATAAAAATGACATGAATTACGACACGCTTATTAAAGAAGGTGCTTTATTCGCTGTCTCTGTCGAACAGGGCGCAGGTCAGCAAAAAAGCGTTTATCAAAGCATTGTCGAACTCAACAAAATGTCGGTCAGCAGCTCTGTAGAACAGTATTTTAATGACTCTGTACAGCTCAACACATACTTCAAAGTATTCATCGGTGAAAACAATGGCAAACTTTCATGTGGCTGTATTTTCTTGCAGGCCTTACCAGAAAAAGATCCTAAACTCGACGACTGGCGCCGTATGGCTATCATTCTAAGCACCACCCAAGACGATGAAATTCTACCGGGTACTATTTCAGAAAAAGACCTTCTCAACCGTCTTTTTGCAGAAGACCAAGTACGTGTATTTCCCACACATGACCTCAATTTTGCTTCAGCAAACACCAGAGAACGCATGGAAAAAGCACTTACAAGCCTTGGCCATGACCAATGTAAAGACCTCTTAAGAGAAGGCCCAATTGTTATGACTTGTGAATTTACAGGATCTGAAGAATCTTTTTCTAAGGACGATGTCAGCAACATATTTGATACAGACCAAGACAAGTAATATCAACGGTTAGCGCTAGGTAGGTTGACAACAAGCCTATATTATCGCCAAAATAGCCACAGTTATTTAAAGAACAAAAAAACAAAAAACAAAGGCTTTTTAAAAATGAAACGCATTCTATCACTCGTTTTAACAACAGCTGTACTTGCTGCATGCTCAGGGCCGTTTGGCGGCACTTACAAATCACCCGACGTTCATAGTTTTAACGACCAAGGCGAAAAACTATTAACCACGGATACAAAGTCATTTGAAACAGGTGTTATTAAAGCTTTTCCTGATATTGCCATTCCTTCTACCCATAAAATTGACCTTGAAAAAAGCGTTATATTCACAAGCCCAACACAAACAGTCGGCAAAATTACCCTCACAGGTAGTGGTGACGCTGATAGCCTTTACCGTTTCTTCGAAGAGCAAATGGCTGCCAACGGTTGGAGCATGGTCAACGCCTTCCAATCATCCACTTCAAGCCTTTACTTTGCCAAGCCTGGCAAGTTTGTTGCCATCATTATTGAAAGCACAAAAACAGGTAACAACGTCTTTATCAACGTCGGCCCTGAATAACCGCACAGCATACTTACACCTACCCACCGAAAGGTGGGTTTTTTATGCCCCTCCTCTTAAAATGCAGTATAAAGGTAAAATATCGTTATATTTACATATATGATTAACAATATAGTTAAATGAACAGCCTCATTAAACTATATAACATTATACTAACTAGTTTATTACTTAATGGTTAAATATAATATATCTGTAAAAAAACACCCCGAAAGGTGTTTTTTTACATCGCTATAAATTAAGCCGTTGCAGTATTTGAGACAACCTCAGCCGCCGCCTTCTTATTCACAACCTGCACAGCCGCCAACACTTGTGGCAAAACAGGGCTACCTTGCGAAGTCTTATTTAAATCCATCAAAACCATATTACCATGAGAACCAACGTTACTCATGGTATCTAAACGGTTAACCTCTAATAAAAAGTCCATAACCTCACGGTCACTCAAATCAGGCGCCGCAAGCTTAATAGATGCCATCGCCGCCTTCATGCCCTTGGCCACAGCCTGACGCATATCCGCCATACCTTTACCTTGTAGTTTTTTACTTTCAGCTTCAGCACTCGCACCGCCCACCAACAATATCTTTGCCGCAGCCGCTTCGTCTGTCGCTGCCGTCTTACGCAATTGCGCTGTACGCACATTATTATAAGCCGCACGCTGATCGACATCCAGCACAGGGTCTTGAATTAAAAGCTTCACTTCAAAACCATAATCATCAAACTCATCCTTCAATTTAGCAAGCAAGTCAGACTGAATAGCGCTACGATCGCCGTACACATCATCAACGGCTTTATTACGAATAAATTGTGGCAATTCATTGTCAATAAAAGCCTTCATTTGCCCTTTAGGGTTAGCTAATTCAAAAACGGCCTTCACAGCCTTATATACATCATCAATCGCACGATACTGCAATTCATAAGGCAATTCAAAAATAGCATTATCATTACTACGCACCATCACAGTACCTGCAGACTTTTGCCACTGGTGATCAGCCACACCCACTTTACGTGTAAATGGCCAAGGTGCAGTCATATGAAGCCCACGACCAAGCGCCTTTTCTTTAGGGCCCTTCAAGCCCTCCATAACATAAGATTTTTTACCAGGAACATAACTAAAACACGTCACTAACCATAAAACGCCAAAAACAATACCGACATACATGCCAATTGTTGCTAAATCCATACTATTTACCTCTGTAAAATATAAAAATAATAAAAGATGTTTCAGGCAATATTGCCATCAACAACTCTTGTATACAAGACAACCCTCCATGTCAAGCCATTCACAGAAAAACACCGATATTAAGAAACTCAACCCCACTATTAAAAAGTACCAAATATACAAAAATAGGAACCAAAAGAGAATTAAGCACAGCAAAACAACCTCATTCAAGAATTAATTCTCTTTTGATTCCCTTCCAATTCCGCTACAACTCGCTTTTCGTTCGCCTTAAAGCTGACATATAAAAAAAAAGCTCAAATTAAAAACAATATAATGTGTAAAAACAGATAAAAAAAACCACAGTGATACTTACCAAGAAAATCGATCAGAAAAAACAGTACAAAAAGCAGTTAACCTGTCGAACCAAAGCCACCCTGACCACGTTCTGTCACCGTCAAACTTTGCACCTCTTCAACAGACGTAATATGAACACCCGCCAACTGCCTTGCAGGTACAATAACCAATTGCGCTACACGATCACTCGCCTCAATTACAACTTCGTCCTTGAGTGCAGCCACCAATACAAACAGCTCTCCGCGATAGTCACAGTCAATAATCCCAACACCATTCGGGATAAACAACCCCTTCTTCTTCGGTGTTGAACTACGCAAGGTCAGCAAACCAACACAACCTTCAGGTATTTCTACCGCAATACCCGTGGGCAACAAAACAGGCTCCAAAGGCTTAACAGTTACTGCAACCGACGTGGAAAGATCGAGCCCTGCAGCAAAATCATTAGCATAAGTGGGCGCCACCGCATCAGGGTGCATTTTTTTATATTTAATTTTCATAAACTTACAAACCTACCTTCTTTTATAGACGCGACGAACGCTCAACCAAGTGGTTAAACAAACAAGCATAACTGACATTATAATAAAGTTCCACCAAGCAAGTGTCAGGCCAAACACCTCAAAGTCAATATCCGCGCAATTCGGCACCTTCTGTGAATTAGTTAGTGATAACAGTAAGTTATCTGCATCCGCAAGCTGGATGTTACCGCCTGTACAGCTTTGTGGCAGTTCAACCCAGCCCTGTTGTCCTGACCCTTGGTATAAACCAATTGACGCACTGTAAAGACCAATTAATACAAAAACAAAAATAAACACCTTTGGGTTTTTAAGTGCAGGCCAAATAAGTAAAACAAGCAATGCCCATGCCCACAAAACCATATGACTATAACGTTGCCACAAACACATAGGGCAAGGCTGTTCGTTTAAAACATGTTCAATAAAATAAGATGATGCCGTTAAAGACGCACCTAAGAACAAAACCAAAAAGACAACCGTTATAGGTTTTAAATTTTTAATTAAACGAGATATAAATAACATTTATTGCCCCTTATCTTTAGCAAGGTTTATATTTTCAACAGCTGCGGATTTTAATTGCGAAAAATCTTTAGCATTTAAAGCCATTTTATATAGAACATCATTACCTAATTCTTTCGCCTCATTAAGCAAATCATCCGTTGCTTCCTTAGCCAAAATACTAACTTGATCTTTTACTACAATAACAAGACCGTTAAATGCCTTTGTCAAATCTGGTTTACAAACTTCAAAACGGTTCATGAGCCAAAAAACATCCTGCACACCTTTTTTTTCGCCGTCTTCAAGTGCCACTGCAATTTTTACATGTGAAAAAATATCATCAGGGCGCACAGACTTAGCCTGGTACGTCTCTTCAAAAAATGCATGCAATCGCTTAGCTTCAAGACGTTTAGTATCGTACTCTAACGACTCAAAAACACGCACACCAAGACTTTGCCTACTTTTACTAAAGCAACGGAAATAATGCATCAAGGCGTAATCAAAATAGATATTTTCACTCACCGTGTCACTGTCTTCATGTTCACGCATGGTCTGATGTTGCGCCATACGTACCAAGGACATATTCGCCAGATCGAGATCATGTAGCATAGCAAAGTAATGTGCCAATCGTTCTGCATTTTTACTTACCGATGGAGCAACGAGTATTTTTTGCCAATCTTTTGCCATAACATATCCCTTTTTATTGTTATGGCTATTTTAGCAGATATCGCTTAGGCGTCAAGCCGCTTGTGGCTTCACATGACCTACATAATAAATAATGTCAGCTAAATATTAAAGAGCAACAACATAAGTAATTAACTATAAATCTGTCGAAAGACACTACCGTTTAGAAATGATTCTCAATGTGGATTTATTTATACGCGGTATTTACGCTTAATCGTCAAATAACTTCCATTAAGGAAATACCATGAGTACTCACAATAAAATTTTAAACATTTTTATTTATGTTTTAGCGCCAGTGTTCGTTATTGCAATTTTTGCCGTACTGATTATAGAGGCATCCAACGATCCATTTAATGCCAATGTAACCATCACTGAAAAAATCAGTGAAAATAGCAGTAACTCTGTTCTTTTAGCAGGAAAAATACCCGTTACAAAATTTAACCCTGCGACTTGGTATTTTGATATTAATCATAACGGAAAGTCAGCACGCTGCGAAACAGACATAGCCACGTTTAACCAAAAAACAACAGGTGAAACTATTAATGTTAAACTTGTTGAAGGTAAAATATCTGGAAAACTTATGTGTTTAGAAATTAACTAACCTAATAGCGAGCTGTATAGCAAAAAGCCTCACATTGTGAGGCTTTTTTTGCGTTAAAGTAACTGATTTACTCTTCAGTTTTTGATTTTACAGTTTTTTTGGCCGCGGATTTTTTAACCGCAGGCTTCTTAACTGTAGGTTTCACAGCCTTCTTAGCGACTACTTTCTTAGCTACTGCCTTCTTTGGTTTTTCAACTACCGCTGTATCTTCATTTGTAGCTTCTGCCTTAGCCGTTGCCTTAGCTTTTGGCGCCGCCTTCGGTTTAGCTTTAACTTCTTCTGTTGCTTCAACAACAGCCTCAGTTCCTACCTTAGTTTCAGCTACAACTTCAACAGATACTTCAGCTTCAACCTTCGCAGGTTTTTTAGGCGCAATTTTAGCAGATTCTTCTATAGAACTTTGTGTGCGTTCAAGTACAGCTACAAAGAAACCATCAACTTTATGCGCATAAGGGTTTAGTTTTAGGAAGTCACCTTCCATCACTGGCATATTGCTTTGTGTTTCAACATCATTCACAGGAATAATTTTAAAATCATGACGTGCTTCTAAAAACGCTTTAACTTGATCTTCATTTTCTTCTTCTAATACTGAACAAGTTGCATAAATCAAACGACCGCCTTTCTTAACCATACGACAAGCGCTCATTAAAATAGAGTGCTGGATATCGTTAAGTTCTGTAAGGCTATCTTGTGTTAGCTTCCAACGGCTGTCGGGGTTACGGCGCCAAGTACCAGCACCACTACAAGGGGCGTCGACCAAGACCACATCTTGCGTTTCTTTATGGCGTTTTACCCATTTGTCATTTTCAGAGTTAATCACTTTCGTACGTACATTTTGAACACCAGCACGCTTCAAACGTTTTGGCATTTCATTTAAACGACGTTCGTGAATATCTAGAGCTTGCAATCCACCCTTGTTTTCCATACATGCAGAAAGTGCCAATGTTTTACCACCCGCGCCTGCGCAAAAATCAACAACTTTTTGACCTGGCTTTACTGCACAGAGCTCTGCAATAAGCTGAGATCCCTCATCTTGCATTTCAAAACGTCCTTTTTTGAAAGAGTCTGTGACAAAGATAGATTTACGCGCATCCATACGCAGACCATTCCGACTGTATTCCGTTTTACGCATCTCAAAACCGTCCGCTATGAGTGCGGCTAAAACACCGTCAACGTTACCCTTCAATGTATTAACACGAATGTCCGTTGTTGCCTGCTGGTTCATCGCTTCCATAATTTCAGGAAGTTGTTTACCGTAAGCCCTCTTCAAGCTGTATTCCATCCAACGTGGGTAATTATACTTAGCGCAGTCAGGTGCGTTTTTAAGGACAGCAAAGTCAATAGCTGAAATATTCTTCTTTTCTTCATTATTCAGAAAACCTGGCGCGAATGTGTCACCACTACAGATATTTTCTATCAGTTGCTTTGTAGAGCCGTCTAAAAGCATATAGACAAAAATACGCATACGGTAAGACTTATCGCCCTTAACGCTTTCAATTAAGTAATCAACCTCACCCATACGACGCATAAGCCCATAGATTAGGCCTGCAATCGTTGCCTTGTCTTTTGAACCAATAAAACGGCGATTTCGGAAGTAGTTCGACATACACTTGTCGGCTGGTGAATTTGATCGTCCAATTTCGTTGTAAAGATCAATGGCTGCTTGTACTTGTGCTCCATAACGCATAATGAGATTTTCCTCTAAATAAGTTTACGTCATGCCTTTTAACACAACCTGTGTATACAAGCAAGACTTCTCACAAAGAAGAACATACAATTTATGTACGGTGTAAACTCATCCAAAAAGCCATAATAATAACTTTAACAACCTTTAAAGTGTCATAAAGTGCCTTTTATTTGCATTTTACATAAATTTATGGCACGTTACGCATATAGCTCTGTAAATTAATAAAGCAGAAAATTATCATTAAAATTAGGATGAACAAATGTCTCAAAAAGTTATTTCTTTCCACTACAAGCTTACAAACACCAAAGGTGATGAACTTGATAGCTCAGAAGGTAAAGAAGCTCTAGCGTTCCTTACAGGAAGCAACCAAATTATTTCAGGTCTTGAAAAAGAACTTATCACACTTAACGTTGGCGACAAAAAAGTTGTAAACGTTTCTGCTGAAGAAGCTTACGGCCCTAAACTTGACGACCGCGTTGCTGAAGTTCCACGCGATCAGTTCCCTGAGGAAATCGAAGTCGGTATGATGTTTTCAACAGACCCAGAAGGTCACAGCATTGTTACTGTTACAGCAATGACTGACGATATGGTTACTGTTGACGGCAACCACCCACTTGCTGGCGAAGCACTTACTTTCGACGTTGAGGTTACTGAATCTCGCGATGCGTCTGAAGATGAGCTTTCTCACGGCCACGCGCACGGCGCTGGTGGTGTGCAGCACTAAACCTTTAACGGTTATGAAAAGGCGCCCTCATAGGGTGCCTTTTTTTATAGGTAATGCTTATATAAACCTTGTGCTTTAAACGCTTATCGCCTATAACAATAAACAGTATACAAATGTCCTTTGGACAAAATATCTACCATATTGTTTTTTAAGTAACAGAGCCCCGCGCTTTATCGTGCTTAATACACTTATAAAACTTCCATTCATTTGGCATTTGCGCCAAACTAAATTTATATATTTATTCATTCACTCAAAACTAAAGAGGTAACTCAATATGAGTAACAAAACTGATACAAAAACTTATTTAAAAGACTACCAAGAGCCTAATTTTTTCATTAATGAAACATTGTTAGACGTTACACTTGGTGACAAACATACAGACGTTGTCGTAACGATTGAAATTACTTCAAACACTCAAAACCCATCAGACACCTTGGTGCTTGATGGCGAGAACATTGAGATATTAGCCGTAGAGCTTGACGGGTCTGTATTAAGTACAAACCAATACAGCGTTGATATTGACAACTCTGAAGCAGGTAAATCTTTTGGTAAGCTGAACATTCCAAACATTGGCAAGTCAGCAACAGTTAAAATTACCAACCGTATTAAGCCGCAAAATAACAAAGCCTGCAAAGGCCTATACTTAGCGGATGATATGTTTTGCACACAGTGTGAAGCGGAAGGCTTCCGCAACATTACTTACTACCTTGACCGCCCTGACGTGATGAGCGTGTATACTGTCACCATAACTGGTAACAAAAAAACATTGCCATACATGTTAAGCAACGGCCATAAAGTAAGCGAACAAGACAACACTGACGGCACGCATACAGTAACGTGGCATGACCCAAGCTTAAAGCCTGCTTATTTATTTGCGCTTGTGGCTGGTAATTTAAACCGCATTGAAGATACCTTTGTAACGATGTCTGGTCACACAGTTGATCTTCACATTTTTGCGGATAAAAACGTCCCCAAAAGTGAAATGGTTTTTGCTATAAAAGCATTACAAAATAGCATGCGCTGGGACGAAACACGTTTTGACCGTGAATATGATCTAGATCTATACATGATTGTTGCCACGGGTACCTTTAATATGGGCGCTATGGAAAACAAAGCCCTTAACATTTTTAATACAAGCTGCGTGCTTGGTAGTGAAAAAACCGCTACCGATGACCGCTTACAACGTATTGATGACGTTATTGCACATGAATACTTCCATAACTGGTCTGGTAACATTGTGACTTGTCGTGATTGGTTCCAACTTTCCCTTAAAGAAGGTTTAACTGTGTTCCGTGACGGTCAGTATAATGCCGACCACACTTCACACTTAATTAAACGCATTGATGATGTTAAAGCTTTACGTGCTTCGCAATTTGCGGAAGACGCAGGGCCAACAGCGCATCCTATTCGTCCACACTTTTTTGAAACCATTAACAACTTCTATACCAGGACTATTTATGAAAAAGGTGCAGAAATCATTCACATGATTTACGGCATGCTCGGTAAAGAAGGTTTTAAAAAAGCACTTAACGTTTACTTCAAACGCCATGAAGGCCAAGCAGTAACAACGGAAGAGTTTGTTAAAGCAATGGAAGACGGCGGCAAGTTAGACCTTAAACGTTTCCGTAACTGGTACGACCAAGGTGGCACACCACTTGTTGAAGTTGAAACTGAGTATGACGCTATTACGCATCAATACACAATTCACCTCAAACAAAGTGTGCGCCAGCTAGAAGGCTACGGTAAACCTAAAAACTTCCATCTACCAATTGCTATTGGTTTATTGGACGCTAAAGGTGACGATATGCTGAAGAAAAAAGCGTCTAACGTTTTTTGTGACGGTACCGTTGTTTTAGACTTCATGATGAAGAAGCAAAGCTTTACCTTTGATAACATCACAGAAGAACCTGTATTATCATTCCTACGTAACTTCAGTGCACCTGTGAAGGTTGAAATGGAGCAAAGTAATGATGATTTACTTCACTTAATGAAGCATGACACTGACGGCTATAACCGCTGGGAAGCTTGTGACCGCTTAATGACAAATGAACTAAAACGTATGATTACAGAAGCTGGAAAAGGCAAAAAGCCGATCCTTGACCCTGTCCTTATAGAAGTTTTCAGTGACATTTTAGACGTTAACAACGGTATCGACAATGCTATGAAAACAGCAATGTTAAGCCTGCCAAGTGAAGCAACACTTTACGGTTTGTACAAAACCGTTGATATTGACGCTATCCACACAGCTAGAAAATCAGCTGTAGAACAGTTAGCTATCGCTTTAACAACTGAGTTTCTATCAACGTATCAAGCATTAAGCTACGATAACGTAAGCGACCGTGAGTTACGCAACCTTTGCCTGAGCTATTTGTCAAATGTATCGCATAACAAACATATCGTTTTAGCAGAAACTCAATACCATGCGTTCAAAGGTAAAAACATGACCCTGGAAGTCGCAGCCTTTGGTTGTCTCGTACATGCAGACCCATGTAAAGAGCGTGACAGCGCACTGCAAAATTACCATGAAATGTGGAAAGACAATGCAGACGTTATCGACACATGGTTCTCAGCGCAAGCTGCTCAAGATACGGACGATGTTTTAAAGACGGTACAAGACCTTATGGTTCACCCAAGCTTTGACAATAAAAATCCGAATAAACTGCATGCCCTTGTAGGTGCATTCATCAGTAACCACGTACACTTCCATAAAATTGATGGCAGTGGTTATGCGTTTTTAGCTGATGAAATTATGCGTTTAAACGACTTCAACCCTGAAGTTGCTTCACGTTTTATGACGCCATTTGCTGGTATTAGTAAGTATGACAAAACACGTCAATCCCTTATTAAAACGCAAATAGAACGCATTGGTAATCACAGTGGCTTAACAAAAGATGTTGCAGAGAAAGTAAGTTCTATCCTTGCATCACTAAAAGCTTAAGCTTATCGACGTTTAAAGAGCCCTTCACGGGGCTCTTTTTTTTGTGGCTTTTTAAAAGCTTAAACTGTCAGGTATACACTTGAAAAGCTTAGAGTCCATCACCATAAGTATATATAGAAGGAACAAAGGTAAAGCGCTATAAATGATGACAGCATTTAACTATCAAGAAAATATCAAGGCATTACGTGCTGGCACTGCCTTAGATTCAGACATTTTTATCGACACTATTCGCGCGCGTTACAAGGCTGAAATGGGTAAAGATGTTATCTGTGCATTTTTAGACCCTACACGCTATGACGAACAAGGTTTTGAAGTGACCGATACAGTCATTAAACACCCAAGCGGTATCAAAGAAATTATAGAAACCTATAGCAAGGCAAATATTAGAACTCTTGAAGAAGATATTACCGAGCAATACAAAGACATTACAGGTGAAGAATTTGACACAGTAGACAGCCATGGCAAAACAAGCCATTTTCAACAAACACTTAACACCATCGAGCATAATGGCAGCTTTCACTCTACACTTGCAAACATTGAAAAAAACAGAGGGTCTGCACGATTCATTAAACATAACGAAAAAATTATCACCGCCATAACACTGCAAGAAACAGGCGCTACACAATTAGAAAACTTATGCGATATAGCTGGCTGGGATATAAATGATGTCAAGCTTACGCGCGCAAACGAAACACCGCTTGATCTTCATATCGCCGACCATGAGATGGGGCATGCTGTTTTAAATAGCCACCTTGGGCGTGCAAAACCACTAAACACAACAAATACTGCTTATAACAGCCATATCCATGAATGTCTCGCTGACTCATTTGAAGTGTTATGCGCCATTCACGACGGTGAAAACAAAGACTGTATTGATATTAAAAGTTTAACCCGTGCCTACGGCGCCATTCAATCTTCAGACGCCGAGCATTGTACATGCTCCACTCTAAACCAACTTAGTGAGCGGGTAGACATTAACCAAATACAAAGCCTCGCCAGCAAAAAAGAAGTGGCCGAATATGCACTAAAATTTGTATTAGGCGATAAGGAAGAAGGTAGAGACCCAACCATTCTTTCTGCAGAAGCTTACTATGAACAAACAGAGGCCATCAAAACACTTGCAAAAAGACAAGAAATTTCAAGATCTGAAGGACAAGAGTCGCTACCAACCCCCTTAAGTATCAAAAACACCATAAAAGAATACCCTGATCATTTCACAGAAAATGAGGTTAATTTTTTACAGCGTCATGTGGTCCCTCATAGTGAGAATATTGTTCATGCGCAAGATGTGACTCACGGGCTTATGAGCCAAGAACGCTTTAATGACCCCAGTATTATACATCATGATGATGAACTTACCGAACTTGCCTATAAAGAATCAAACTCAGCTTTTGAGATAGGCCTACAAGACGATTTATTTCCTGTAAATGAAGACGGCCTTGCCTTAGAAATATCAAATGATGAACGCGCTTATATTTTAAATAAACATGAAAGAAATTTAACCCACCTTGATAGCGACTATTTAGAATGCGGTACCAGTAAGAGCGAAGCCTTAGATGTACTAGAGAATTATAAAGTCAAAATTATGGCAAAACTTGAAAAATCAGATCAACTTAAAAGCCTTTCTATAGACGAAAGATCGACCGAATTTGTCACACCCGAACAAGGGTATTCTCGCTAAAAACTTTACAAAAAGTACGCTTTTTTATATGCTCAAAAGAAAAGTTTAAAACCTCATGGCACATATTTTTTTCGATTTCGATTCAACTCTTGTTTCAATTGAAACATTGGACTTTTTGATCGAAAAATCTATCGTAAAAGATAAAGAAAAAATCGCCGAATTGCATAAAATAACAACCGCAGGCATGAATGGGAACTTACTCCTTTTTGATTCATTAAAAAGGCGTATTAGCCAAGCCAACATAAGCAAAGAACATATAGATGAATTAACAAAACTTCTGCCAACTTTCATCACAAAAGACCTCAAAGGGCTTATTAAAAAGTTACACCAAAAAGGGCATAGCGTTTACATTCTCAGTGGTGGTTTTTCTGACTATATGCATCACGTGGCACAAACACTCAACATTCCACTAGAGCGTGTTTTAGCGAATAGTTTCACTTACGACAGCAAAGGAGATGTGAACGGATTTATAGAGGAGAATCCGCTCTGTAAAAACGATGGCAAAGGACAAGTTATTCATCAACTAAATTTAAAGCAAAAAATTATCATGGTGGGTGACGGCATGACAGACCTAGAGGTTTTTCAGCAAAAAAAATGCGATGAATTTATTGGCTTTGGTTTACATGAAAAAAGAGATATTATCAAACAGCAAGCACCTCATTTCGCAGAAAATATGAGCGAATTTAAAACAATTATAAACAAATTACTACTGAAAATTTAAAGGATAAGAAGTGCACTCACTCGATAAAAATAAAATCAATGTTGTCTTGCTTGAAGGTATTCACGAAAAAGCCGTTCTAAGCTTTCAAAAAGCAGGCTATAAAAACGTTACATTATTGAATGGTGCTCTTGACGACGCAGCCCTCGACGAAGCACTTAAGGATGCACACTTACTCGGCATTCGCTCACGCACACAGTTAACAGCGCAACATCTTAAAAAAGCGCCTAAGCTCATTGCTGCGGGTTGTTTTTGTATTGGCACGAACCAAGTCAACCTAAATACTGCAAGAGAATTAGGGGTTCCAATCTTTAACGCTCCATTTTCAAACACACGTTCCGTCGCTGAGCTTGTGATTGGTGAGTCTGTTATGCTTATGCGTGGCATAGCAGAAAAAAGCGCGGCCATTCATCATGATGGTACATGGCTAAAATCAGCGGCAGGTTCATTTGAAGTCCGTGGCAAAACACTTGGTATTATTGGTTATGGTCATATTGGTATGCAAGTTGCCACGCTTGCAGAAAATATTGGCTTAAATGTTATGTATTATGACATTCAAAATAAACTATCCTTAGGCAACGCCACACCTATGGATAGTTTAAATGCCCTGCTTGAAAAAGCCGATATTGTAACATTGCATGTTCCAGAAACTGATCAAACAAATAATATGATATCAGTAGATCAACTTAAAACAATGAAAAATGGCAGCGTACTCATTAACGCCTCAAGAGGAACTGTTGTTGATATCCAAGCCTTAGCCGACAGCTTAAAATCAGGCCACATTAAAGGCGCTGCTATTGATGTATTCCCCCAAGAGCCCTCATCAAAAAATGAAAAACTACACTCTCCGCTCAGAGGGTTAGAAAATACTATTTTAACGCCACATATTGGCGGTAGTACAAAGGAGGCACAGGAAAATATCGCATTAGAGGTTGCTGACAAACTTATCAAATTTAGTGATAACGGTTCTACCGTGGGTGCTGTTAATTTTGCAGAAGTCAGCTTACCTACACATAAAGATTGTCATCGCATACTCCATATCCATGAAAACAAACCAGGTATTCTTAACGCTATTAATGATGTATTCACTTCTCTTAAAGTCAACATTTCAGCACAATATTTACAAACAAAGGACAACATTGGTTATGTCGTGACAGATATTGACAACCAAGACATTAAAATAGGCATCAAAGCCTTCAAATCAATTCCAGGTACTATTAAAACAAGGGTATTATATTAAATGCAAAAACCATTCGACCTAACATTTGCTGTAGGACCAACACAATTAAGCACTGAAATCAAAGCAGATGCTCAATATGCTTTTACAAATAATTTACTCTCTATCAGCCATCGCGGGTCTGAATTTACAAACATGTCAAAGCACACATTCACACAATTAAGAAGCTTTTTAAATATACCTGAAACATACGAAATTTTCTTAACATCTAGTGCGACGGAAAGCTGGGAAATATGCGCCAAAAACCTAGTTGAAAACGAAGCTTTTTGTTTTATCAGTGGTCATTTTAGTAATGCGTTTGTGCAGTGTTTGAAGTCGTGGGGGAAAAACTGCATCGTAAATAATGTCAACTGGGGCGAACTCAATGATTTTAAGAATACTGTTATTCCTGACACTTGTGATCTTATTACCCTCTGCCATAATGAAACAAGTACAGGTGTAACCTGTGCATCAGATGATATTAAGCACTTAAAGACGGCTTACCCAGATAAGATACTCGCTGTTGATATAACCTCAAGTGTTGGTTGTTCTCAGTACACAATAAATGACGCCGATGTTTGGTATTTTAGCGTACAAAAAGGCCTTGGTCTACCTAGCGGTTTAGGCGTTATGGTTGTTTCGAAGCAAGCAATAGAACGCTCTAAACATTTACTTACAAAAAAACAACCACAAGGTTTCTTCAATTTTACAAATATGAAGAAACAAATGGGTGATGGTAAATTTCAAACAATTTGCACACCGAATATTTTAGCTATATATTTATTAGGTAAACAGCTTGAACGTCTTAATAAAACAAGCGCCCGTAAAATTCAAAAAAACACTGAAGAACGTGCTAAGCGCATTTATGCATTTTTTGACGCTCATAAAAAAGCAAACCCCTATATAAAGAATCTTTCATACCGCTCCCCATATACCTTGTGTATAGAAATGGAAGAGAGTGTTTTAGCTCACTACAAACAGAAAGCAGCGCTTTTAAATATACAGCTAGGCGCAGGTTATGGTGAGCTCAAAAATACTTGTATACGCATTGCCAACTACCCTGCGATCACGGAGAAAGATATAAATACTTTATTGAAGATATTTTCAGATTAAATTGCTAAAACAAATTAACCCTTGCCTAGTTAAAAGCCTTTAGCTATAGTCTCAACACATCAAATGGAGATGTGGCCGAGTGGTTTAAGGCGCACGCTTGGAAAGCGTGTTGACAGCAATGTCGCGCAGGTTCGAATCCTGTCATCTCCGCCATTTTAAATGTTCACTAAATGAGATATAGCAATATTATTTAATAATGAGTTGCCTTCTTAAGTTTATACGTAACGCCTCAACACGTCTTCGATTCATACCAAGGTCGGAATAACCTACGCGGGAAGCTGAACGAATATCGACATAGTTGCCATCTCTACGTAAAACAACATCATCTACAAAGTGTAACCACTTCGTTCTAAATTCAAGCTGAAGAACAGTGTCATCAGAAAAGACAACTAAAGCTTTAGGGTTATCCCGTAAATAAGATGTTAATTTTGACCAGCTATTTAAATTCTGACGCAAAATAAAGGGCTCTACCTTTTTGTCAATGTCTTGCGTTAAACTTGAAACGCAGTTAGGTGAAGGAGGGCAAGGCGTGTCTACTGTAAGATCTTGTGGCTTCACGCCAGAGCAAGCCGTTAATACACATAAACAAGAAAATATGATAAACTTCTTCATAGTTTCTTTGAAAAAATACGATTAAAATGTAAAAGATAGCCCACAAAGGCTCCAATAAAAAAACTTGAGAATAAGACCAGCCACAAAGGCGTGTCTAAAAAGATCATCTTACCGAGCGTTAAAGTAACAAGACTTGTATTTTGAAAAACTAAAAACCCACCCACTACAAGCCCTATAAATATAAAAACTTGAAATAGTAGGTGGGATAAAATTGTCATTTTTGGACCTTAGCTGTTGATACGTTCTTTAAGGTCTTTACCCATTTTAAAGAAAGGTACGCGCTTTGCAGCAACCTCAACTTTTTCGCCTGTGCGTGGGTTACGTGCGATACGTGAGCTGCGTTCACGTACTGAAAACGCACCAAAACCACGAAGTTCTACACGGTTACCTTCAACAAGTGCGTTGGTAATTTCACTAAAAATTGTGCTTACAACATTTTCAATATCTTGTGTTGAAAGGCTTGGGTTTTGAGCAGTAAGTTTTGCAATAAGTTCTGATTTAGTCATTTAATTTTCACCTGTTCTATTTATTTAAGGTTTCATACTTGCCATAATACCTGTGCTTTGCACGCTTGCAGAAAAACTTTCTACAAAAGAAAGAGAAGATAAAGCTTTATCAAAAAATGATTTTTCTTGAATAAGTGTAACGTCTCTTACAGGGGTATCATGGGATATACTATGATGTTTTACAAGCCATTTTTTAGCTGTAGTCACATCACCAAGGGCATCTATCAGCCCAAGCTCTAAAGCACGGCGTCCTGTTAAGGCACGACCATCGCTAATAATTTTAATATGTTCGTCATTCATTTGACGATGCTTTGTCACATAATGCATAAACGTTTTTTGTAAATCAGTGACCATATTTTGAAGGTACCGCTTTGCCTCTGGTGTTTGTTTTTCCAGTGGAGATGTTGCCATTTTTAGGCTACCACTCGCAACGGAAGCTGACTGAATACCTATTTTATCTGCCAGGCCTGTTGCATCAACAAGCGGCATAAAAACACCAATCGAACCCGTTAAACTTGCAGGGCTTGCAATAATGTAAGGGCAACCGAGGGCAACCATATAGCCCGCAGAAGCCGCTGTTGTTCCCATAACGCAAACAACAGGTTTAACTTCGTTTATACGTCTAAGAGAATTATAAATGTCGAAACCGCCGACCATCGTCCCACCAGGAGAGTCAATATACACTGTAATCGCTTTTACTTGAGCATTCGTCTCAAGCTGTTCTAGCGTTGCCAACTGTTCTTTATCACTTGTAATAAATCCAGTGATATCAACACGTGCAATATAACCTGTTAAATTAGCTTTTTGCGAAAAATTCGGCACGGTAAAAAAGAGGAAAATAATAGCCAAAAAAGCTATGAACCGCCAGCGCCTGCGCGCGCGGTCCATAACTATAAGGCTAAAAGTGTTTGTTTCTTTTGTCAAAAAACAGACCCTTACTTAGTTTTCTTTAAGGCTGCAAAAGCATCCCCAAGAGTGGCAGCACCACTGTCACCAGCACCATACTGTGCAACAGCTTCTTTCTCTTCTGCAAACTCAAGAGCTTTAACAGATAGAGATGCCGTGTGAGTACGTTTGTTAACGCGTGTCACAAGTGCAGTTAGTGTTTCACCAACTTTAAACGCGTGAACGTTTTGAGCGGCTTTTTCACGACCTAAGTCAACGGCGCGAATCGTACCTGTAAAGCCTTCTTCAAGTTCAACAGTTAGACCGTCTTCGTTGATTTCAGTTACTTTAACAGCGAGCTTATCGCCTTTGTTGAAGTTGTCAACACCTTCATAAGGGTCTTTTTCTAGTTGTTTAATACCTAGAGAAATACGCTCTTTTTCAGGGTCTACAGCAAGGATCTTCGCTTTAATCATGTCACCTTTTTTGTAGTCTGCAAGTGCTTCAACACCGTCTTTTTCCCATGAAATATCACTCATATGGATCAAACCGTCGATTTCTTCAGTTAGACCGATGAAGATACCGAAGTCAGTGATAGAGCGCACAGCGCCTTCAACAACAGTATCAACTTTAGCTGTAGATGCGTAAGCTTCCCAAGGGTTTTCTTTACACTGCTTGTAGCCAAGTGAGATACGACGTTTGTTAGCATCGATTTCAAGTACCATTACTTCTACTTCTTGTGAAGTTGAAACAATTTTACCTGGGTGGATGTTCTTACGTGTCCAAGACATTTCAGAAACGTGGATAAGACCTTCAACACCTGGATCAAGTTCTACAAATGCACCGTATTCAGTGATATTTGTAACAGTACCTTTAACTTTAGTTCCGATAGGGAACTTAGCAGCTACTTCTTTCCAAGGATCATCATGAAGCTGTTTTAGACCGAGTGAAACGCGACCAGTTTCTTCGTTGAAACGAATAACTTGTACTTTAACTGTTTCGCCAAGCGTAATAACTTCTGATGGGTGGTTGATGCGGTGCCATGCAATATCAGTGATGTGCAATAGTCCGTCAAGGCCACCAAGGTCGATAAATGCACCGTAATCAGTGATGTTTTTAACAACACCGTCAAGTACTTTACCTTCGTGAATTTCTTTAAGAAGGTCTTCACGTTCTTCAGAGCGAGATTCATCCATGATTGCGCGACGAGAAACAATAAGGTTTCCACGTTTACGATCCATTTTGATAATCATAAGCTCTTGTTCGATGTTCATTAAAGGCGTGATGTCTTTAATTGGGCGCATATCAACTTGTGAACCAGGAAGGAATGCAAGCACACCTTGAAGGTCAACAGTGAAACCACCTTTAACACGACCAAAGATAATACCTTTAATTTTCTCGCCGTCAGCGTGCGCTTTTTCAAGTACGTCTAGTACTTCTTCACGACGTGCTTTTTCACGAGAAAGTAGAGTTTGTCCACGGTAGTTATCAATGTTGTCAACGTAAACGTCAACAGTGTCGCCAATTTTAATTTCTGCGATTTGATCAGCAGAACCGAACTCACGTAGGTCAATACGACCTTCACTCTTCATACCGATGTCAATAACAGCTTGGTCGCCGTCAATTGCAGTTACGATACCTTTAAATACGCTACCTTCAAGGCCTTCTTTTTCTGTAAAACTTGCGTCAAGAAGAGACTCGAAAGATTCAGACATAGCTGTTTCGATCATTTCAGGAGAGATGCCGTGATCGGCAGGATTTTGTTCTTTGAACATTTATATATACTTTCAATTCCGGATATTTATCTAAAGCTTATGTATAAATATCAACGCCTTATATGTAGAATATATCATATGCACCGGGTTTCGCATATGTGGCTACTTTTATACTTTTGCAGCAGGGATGGATACTATACCCATCACTTCTTCAAGGACTTGTACCGCATCTTTGTGACTACTGTCAACAAGATAACCGTCATTTGCAACTTTTAAAGGCGCCTCTTCACGCCCCCTATCTCGTGCATCACGCTCCACAATTTCTGAAAGGGTTTCTTGATAACATGCTTTTATGCCTCGACCCTCTAATTCTTCTATACGCCTTTTTGCACGTACATCTGCATTTGCATCAAGGAAAAACTTATAGTCAGCGCCTGGACAAATAACCGTACCAATGTCACGACCGTCAAGAATAACGCCATACTCAGCCGCCCACTTGGTTGCGAAATCAACTTGAAATTGTTTAAGTGACGCACGCACCGAAGGAAAAAATGCAACTTTGGAAGCCCCTTGGCCAATAATAATTTGACGAATATCATTCATAACATCTTTATCACCCAAAAAAGCGCAAAAAATATTTTTGCCTGTATGCCTAAAGTCAAAGTCACTTAGGTCGCAGCCTTTTAATGCATCTTCTTCCACCGCAGGGTTTCCACCCATTTGAATCGTTTTATAGGCGACAACACGATAAAGTGTCCCTGTGTCGAGATATTTCATACGGTAAACACGCGCAAGATTTGTGGCGAGTGTGCCTTTACCAGCCCCTGCGGGGCCGTCAATGGCGATAATTTTACCAATTAATGGGTTTTTTTCTGTGGCTTGCTTCATGAGGGCTAATACTGCCATAAGTCCTACTATAATTCAACTAATAGAAGAGCTACAAACCATAAAAATAAAACTATAGCCCTACCCTTCATGACATCACACATGTCTTTTTTTCAAGCAAAAGCTTGTAATAACAAAGAACGTCATTACATTTAAATCAACCACCTGTAAATTTAAGGTAATGAATCGTGCTTTATGCACCTACCGTTTAAAAAGGCAACAGCCTTTAAGGAGCCGAGTAATGGCTAAAAATTTAAGTATAGAGCAACTCAAAGAAAAACTCCCAATATACATGGACATCGAACAGCGCCGTGGTTACGAAGAATTTTACGGTATTAAACTTGTTTGCCTACCTGGTTGGAAGGCTATAACCATTCGTCGAAAAGAATTCCAAATGAAGCAACGCCCATTAGAAGACTTATCAGAAGAACATTGCAAAGAACGGATAGAAGAAAAGCCAGAAATAGATACTTTTCTTTTTAAGCAGCATGATAAAGACACCATGTTCGCCACACCACTGATGATACTGGAAAAGTAACTACTTTATCGAATTTAACCCTGTTTCTGTAGGGTTATTTTTTTGTCGGTATAACAAACAAAAAGAAGGTCAGCATAAGAGCCATTAAACGTAAGAGACCAATAAGCGGCGCACTGATTTCATACCCCCCATCTGAAAGAACTGTTGCTAGAACCACGGGTATAAATAGCGCTAAAATAGCCATATCACGTCCCACAATATTCCAGCCCATGTCCTGCATACGTTTTAAATATAGCGGCAACAGCAAAAATTCATAAAAGGCGAAGCCAATACGTGGAAAAAGGTCAAGACGTAACACGTCACCCGTCACAATCGCTTCCAGCTGAGTTTGATCTACAACGCCGACAAGCATAAATGTGCTGACCACTGTCACAAAAAGATACAAAAACGCAAAGTACATCGGCGACACGTCTACTTTTAAATTAAAGTAATTTTTACTGTGGTATATAAATTTTTCCATTATTCACAAAGTTCCTTAATAGGGGTCATTAGGGTTATCACCCGGCATGTATGTATCGTCCTGATTCACAGTACTTTCAGTTTTTTTAGTTTTTGCCATACAAAGCCAACTTAAAAGAATAAATGTTAAAATACCCAAGACAGCCGTTAAAACAAAAGGCAGTGAAATACCTAAAACTGACTTCAAACTATCTGCCGCAATACCACTATAAACAAGAGCTGTGTAAAGCCACATTTCGTTGCCCCATTTACCAAGGTCACGCAGACGCATATGCACAACAGGTATTAATGCGATAAAAATAACTAAATTTAAAATATCAGCTATACCAACACCTTTCTCAGATGTGCTTTTTTGAGGTGCGCCCACACCAAAGTCACGCATAAGCTGCCTTGTGACATCTCGGGTTTTTTGGCTTTTATCCATAGCACCTTTAACATCATAAACATCATATCCATTAACACCTTCTAAAGCCTGCTCAGCTATATCCATCAATGGTTTGTATTTATCAGCTTGTTGGGTGACCATCTCAACGCCTGTATTCATTTTAATAAACAGCACCGGAATAAACGCCACAAAAAATATGATATTAAAAATACCGCGCGTCAGCCTTGTGCGTTCGCTTAAATACCAGCTTAAAAATTTATTCAGATCGTTCATGTAGCCCCTTTTTGTATAATAGTAAAGTAAGATATACCACACTATAATGCAAGAAAAAGCCCACCAGAAGGTGGGCTTTTGTTTATACGCTATGAAGCAAAATTACTTCTGTTTATTTTTATGCTTCGAACTTTGAGATGTATAGCCCTCTAACACAAGCAAGGCTTTTGTTGCCGGATATGAAAGGCAGCAAAAAGGCCCTTCTTGCTCCGTTACATAATCGTTCTGCTGTCGGTTTTTTGGCCACGGGTAGGGCGCGCTATGAAAAACAACAGGGCCTATATCATCCTCATAACAACGCAGGTACACAACCTCACCTACATTTGAACGATTAACAACAGAATCAATCTCTTTCCAGACGCCAGAACCTATGCGCATTTTTTGCAATGGCGCATCAACGGAATAAAGCTCGTCTTTAAAATCAGTAAAGGCAATAACATCACAGTTTTTAGAAAGGTTCGTAAAAAACGGCATTGGCTTGGCCAAGCGCTCACTCCTTTCATTCAATGCTTTTTGATGAAGCTCAGCTAAAATATCAGCTGGCAATTCACCGTTATCATCTTTAAAATATTTAGTTAAAGGTTCTTCTTGCCATGCTTTAAATTTTTCATCAATTTCTTTACAGCCTGGGTCTATAACATCGTAACCCATAGTTTTCAAATGTTGATGAACCTCATTTTCACGCTCAATACATTCTATATAGAGAGCATGATGAAGTGCCAACATTTCACGGTCTAAAGTATTTTTACCGCTTTTATGATCATCAATTTTTTGTTTATGTGTACGGCTGTACATTGTAATGGGGTGCGCCCAATAAACTTTAGGCTTTTTTATTAGATTCGTCATAAAAATGACCTCCAAAAGTAGAAAAAGGAATGGTAGATATGATTTACATCATTGTTTTTTATAACAACCCCTTCAAAAAAAAGCAATATTTTTGATAAAAATCAACATTAAACCTTGTAAATCATCCCATCAAACACTATACCCTCTCTTGCATCTTACTTCGTTTTAAAAGGGTAGGACGCTCCCAACAGACAGCAATTGGTTATAGTAATCAACAGGAGCTGTCCACCTAAGTACAACAAAAGGAAATGAAGTATGACATTCGAAAAATTTGGTCTCGCACCTGAAATATTAACAGCTCTTAAGACGGCTCAATTCACAACACCAACACCCGTACAAGAAGCAACTATCGCCGCTATTATGAAAAATAAAGACGTTATGGCTTGTGCGCAAACAGGTACAGGTAAAACAGGTGCTTTTGTATTACCGACACTGCATAAAATTTTAACAACCGAACCAATTGGTTACGGGCGTGGCCCACGTGTTCTTATATTAACACCCACAAGAGAGCTGGCCGCACAGGTTTATAAAAACTTAAACATGTTTAGCCGCAATACAAAAGTTGTTTCAACAATGATAATGGGTGGCGTACCTTACGGGCCACAAGAAAAAGCACTCAAAGGCAGCCTAGACTTTGTTGTTGCAACACCAGGCCGTTTAATTGACCACCTAAACTCAGGTAAAATTGACTTTAGCCGCATTGAAACCATTATTTTAGATGAAGCTGACCGTATGCTTGACATGGGCTTCCTGAAACCTATTCAAAGTGTCTTTGCAGAAATTGTCACAGACGTACAGGTTCTATTATTTTCCGCTACCTTTGACAAAGGCGTTGAAAAAGTTGCCAAGAAAATGCTCAACAATCCACTACGTGCTGACCTTGCACAAAAGACTGATAACCACGATAACATCACACAAATTATGTACCGTGCGAAAGACAAAGTACACAAGCAGGAAATGTTACAACACATTCTAAACGGCGAAGATGTACAGCAGAGCATCGTCTTCATGGCTTCAAAATATGCGACAGAAAAAGTAGCTAAAAAACTTACTAAAATGGGCATAAAAGCACAGGCATTACATGGGGACATGCGCCAAAATGCCCGTAAAAAAGTGATTGATAAAATGCACAGCGGTAGCCTTCCAGTGCTTGTTGCAACTGACGTTGCGGCCCGTGGTATTGACGTAAAAGCTTTAACCCACGTTATAAACTTTGACCTACCACGTATGTCAGAAGATTACATCCACCGTATTGGTCGCACGGGCCGTGCAGGAGAAACAGGAACCGCTATTTCATTCGTTGCTGCAAATGACATGGATTCATATAAAGATATTGAAGCCATGCTTGGTAAAAAAATGAAGTGCCAAACACTAAAATTAGACGGCTAAGCCCGAGCAGTAGCAACACATATAAAGCTTGACTATTAAAAGAGGCATTTTATGTCTCTTTTTTTTGTCTTAAGGGTTGAAAGTAGGCCATACAAACCACATACTTTTATATAAGAAGACTAAATCTTAAAATTTTTTAACAACAAAGGCGCTATTCAGCCCTTATTGAATCTTTTATACTTTCAACCTAACCAACCCATAACCTGTGCCTTTGCGGTACTAAGGATATTATTATGAAAACCACAACCACCTTTAAAGGTAAAGATATCACTAAAATGATAGAACAAATTTACAAGTTTTCTGGAGAAAACCTTCTGCGTGCTATAGTAAGCAGCGGCTCAACGCCAGAAAAATTATTAGAGGCTGTAGAAAATGGTACGGCTGTTTGGCCTAAAATAGCATTATCTCAAGAAGGTGATAATGTATTAATGAATGTTAAAATTAATGGTGATATTGTTCAGCAAGAATTTATAACGCCAGCAGATGATGCGGAAACAAATCAAAAAGCCTGTACTGTCGTTAATATCAAAGATATTTTAAATATGCTAGACACACATTTAATTGGTCAAACAAAAGCAAAGCGTGCTTGTGCTTTAGCCGTTAATTTACACACACAACTATGTTTTGGTGAACCTACAACCAACAACACACAACTTAAAAAACAAAATGCACTTATTTACGGACCTCCTGGCTGCGGTAAAACAGACATATGGGAACTTATTAGTGAACATTTAGGCATTCCTGTTTTTATTGAAGATGCAACCAACCTATCGCCGGCCTCATATAAAGGACGTAACGTCTCTGAAATGGCGAAAGATATTTGGTTACAAAACGGTAAAGATATGGAAAAATCAGAATACTCTATCGTTGTTCTTGATGAGTTTGATAAATTAGCTAATGGTCTTGGTAGTAACGAAAAAAGAGACGTTCTTAATGATTTATTAAAGTTCATTGATGGGGGTGTTATTTCATTCAAAGAAAATCAAATGTCACCACACACGCATTTTTTAAATACAAAAAAAGTGCTTGTTGTCGCACTTGGTGCTTTTGAGAACATAGAACAATTGTTCACAAAAAAGGGTGAAATAGGTTTCGGCGCAGAAAGCACACAATCTGAAACACCTGAATACAATGATATTTGTGATAAAATCGGTAATAACGAATTTAATCAGTGGGGGTTTAACAATCAAATTCTACGCCGTTTTCCAATTCGTGAAACAGCGCGACAATTAACTGTCGACGAAATGCTTGATATTCAATTCAACGTACCTAATAGCATCTACGCACAATGGATCGAACTTTTTTCAAGGTTAGATCAAAATGTAGAGTTAACCATCACCAAGCCAGTGGCTGAGTATATCGCAAAACAAGCGATTCAACACAACACAGGTGCCAGTGAATTAACAGCTCAGTACAAAGTATTGCTTTCTGATACCTACATTGATGCTCAAATTAATGAAAGTATCTCTAAAGTACGTATCCATATCAAAAATGGCGAACCTCATATTCAATGTAGTATGTCGAATACAGCGGCATTTATTGAAGGTGTCTTTGAACAAGCTATTGCCGAATCATAACCCACCCACACCGCATTAAAAAGAGCCCTTTATCGGGCTCTTTTTTTATGTGTATTTCGCTTATGTTTACTTACCAAACAAACCTTTTAAACCACCAAGCGCCTTGTCTTTTACTTTATCAATCTCGCCTTTTATTTTTATTTCAGCATCTTTTTTAAGATCATCAACGTTGGCAAAGGCACCGACAGCTGCTTTGCTCACATGTGCAAGCAATGGCGCTGTTACTTTTTGCACGACTTCAGCTGCGGATGCTCCGCCTTCTTTACCAATATCTTTCACAACAATTTTAGGTAACATCACCTTTGTGTTTTGCGTACCAATAGGTGTTGCCATAACCAATGACATTTCCGCCTCTTCCATTATAAAGAGATCTAGCTGTATTTTTTTAGCAGGTTTGCTGTTGTCTGAGGTTTCAGTTTTAACCACCGCACCTTGGGCAACTTCATTCTGCTTAGAAGACCCTGTAAATTTATTTATATTATTCTGAATCGTTTTAAAATTGTTCTTTTTAAGCAATCCTTCATAAAAAACAGCCGGCGCTGTAATACGTACTTCTTTAATATGGATTTTATCGCTTAGAACAGACGCTAGATCGATATCTATATAAACTTCTCCTAATGAAATAGCTTTAGGGCTTTTAAAGCCAGAGGGGTTCGCTACAGAAAAACCTGAGATACTACTTTTACCAGATAAAAAGCCTAAAATCATGGAATTAATTGTCACTGGCGCACCTACTGCCTCGCTGCCAATTTTCTCAATAGTACCTGATATAATAGATGATGCATAAAACAACACACCTACAATTGTTAAGGCCAACAAACCAACGACACCACATATAAATTTCATCATTTAGAAGAACTTTCTTTTATTTTTTATAAGTTATAAGAATATAGCCCATTAAAATACGTTGCAACATGAAATACAAGTATTCATTTCTATTAATAGTATGGGTATTGATTATTCCGTACATTTCGTATTTCTCTGAGAAATATCAAGCCAAATATCTATCCAACCTTGATGATGGCTGTTTCCTGAAAACTCTTCGTAAGCAACACAAGGCGAAGCACTTTTACTTATATAACGTTTTATTAAAAAAGGTGGTATAACTTTATCTTGTCCACCCGCAAGGTGCAATTGAGGAATGTTTTTTATTTTATCAGCAACATCTATAGGGTTAAGGGACCCCTTCATTTCTGTAATTTTATGATGTTTCGTAAAAAAAGGCACATCTAAGTTGGCGGCAACCGTCGTAATACCTTTAACGTCTGACCTTTTTGCGGCGATAAGCACCGCCATGGCGCCACCACCGCTATGGCCAAAAAGCTCAACAAAATTAGCATCGTATCTTTTTTTAATTTTTGATATGGCATCATTCATCGTGGTTACCGCCACATCATCATGACGCCCTTCTGTCCAATAATACTGTTTACATTTTTCATTTAAATGATACTGACAGGGCCTTGCAAGATAAATAGCCGGCGTTTTATCTATTTGCATTAATTTTAATACCAGTGAATTACTGGGTGTTGGGTCGGAAGAGGGCCGCTTTTTGCTTAGCCAAGCCCTACCGTCACCTTCGAGGTAAAAGCGTATTGTTCGCTTTAGGGGAATTGAAGCGGAATTAAGGGGTAACCCATAAGTAATAGGCAGAGAAAAACTTTCATCTGATACTTTTAACAAATTGTAGTCATTGATATTTTCTAATTTTTGAGCACAACCAGACAGCAAAAAGGCAAGGACAACTAACAGTTGAGCAGCCAAAAGTCTTGGATTACTTAGAGTATACATAAACATGCCTTTTTTTATCTTTTTTATTAGGTGATAAGTACTGGCGAGTGTACCATATGCAGGCACTTTTGTTCTGACTTTAATATAAAAAGTCTGGATGAAAATTTTATATATGCATATAAAAATCGCAGTTTTCTGCGGGATGGCGTTCTATATATAATAGAAGGCGTTACGCATAAAATTGCATGAGTTATAACTATAAAAATAAACTAAGGAAAATCAAAAATGATTAAACTAAATTCTAAGCTAATGCTTGCGTCTACGGCGCTCGTATCTGCTGTTGCAATGGCTGGCACAGCTTCTGCAGCAACTGAGCTGTTGAGTACTCCTTCAACTATTACAGTTTCAGGAACAACTTACACAACAGGTGGTGTTATTTCTGACGCAGCTACTGCTGTTGGCATGGACGTAGCAGACGCTACACTAAACCTAAGCCACAACGTAACAGGTGCTGCCACTAGTGGTATCTCAATCTCAGCAGCTTCAACTCTTATGGTTGACACTGGTATTACACTAACAGGTACGGGTGTTGCAGCTCTACTTACAGCTGGTGACGTTACATCAACACTTACTAACCACGGCACTCTAACTGGTTCAACAGGTCTTGGTATTAACACAACTACAGCAACTTCTGCTGCTACAACAATTAACAACGCTGGTACAATCACTGGCTCTGTGATTCTTGGTGCTGGTACAAACGCTATCAACCTAACTAACGGTTCAACACTAACTGGTGTTCTAACTGGTGGTGCTGGAACAGACGCACTAGTAATTGGCAACCTTTCAATGGCTGATACTTCTGGTACAATTTCTTACGTAAACACAGCTAAAACAACAACTGTGACTGGTGCGGTAACTGCCGTTGAATCACTTTCTGTGACTTCAGGTACAGCTGACTTTACCGCTGCTGTGGGTGACGCTTCACTTGCAACTGTTTCAGTTTCTTCAGGTGCAACACTTGACCTTAACTCAACATTGACTGCAACAACAGTAACAATGGACGGTTCACTTACAACAGCTGGTGGCGCGATCACTGGTAACGTTAACTTCGGCGCTAACGCTGACGTTGCAGGTGCTTACCTTATGGGTGCTACAAGCCATACTATCGTAACTGCTGGTAACACATTCAGTTCAACAATTACTGGTGGTGCTGGTAATGACACAATGACTGTTAACGGTTCAACTACTTCTGGCGCTTTAGACTTAGCTGGTGGTGCACTTGACGTACTTAACGTAACAGCTGGTACATACACAGTAGCTGGTGTTGATAACATTGAAACAATTAACGTAACTGGTGGCATGCTTAAATCATCTGCTATTATTAATAATGCAGTTGCTATGAATATCTCAAGCGGTGCCGAAGTTTCTGGTACAGCTCTTACAACAACTGCTGATCTAACAACTTCTGGTACACTTGGTCTTTCTGGTGCACTTACAGTTGGTGATGAGCTTATTGTAAACGCTGGTACAGTAAACATAAACGCTGCTTCTACAGTTGCAACTTCATTAACAGTTGTTTCTGGTGCTACAGTAAACGTTGGCGCTGCTTTAACAGGCATTGATATGCTTAACAACGCCGCTGGTTCAAAACTAGTTGTTGCTAAAGCAGGTTCAATTCAATCTGTTGCTGGTTCAGCTAACTTGAAGAACGCCACGATTGAAATTGATGGTGCTGGTGCTTTTGGTACAATTGAATTCACTGCAGGTACTGAAGAACTTGATTTCACAACAAACCAAGTTGGCATTAAAGTAGCTCAAGGTTACGACCTTAACCTACTAGACGGTGATACATTCACATCTATCGTACAAGGTGGCACAGGTTCTACTGCTGTATCTCCAACTACTGGTATTACAGGCGGTAACGCTATTGTTAAATACACATGGGTTGCGAATGGTGACGATTACAACCTTGTAACAAACTTACGCACAGCTGGTGTAACAACACTTGCGGGCGCTGCTACTGGTACAAACAACAAGGGCGTTGCTGCTGTAATTGACAGTACTGCACTTGCTTCACTATACGAAGATGTACTACTTGAGTCTGATACTCAATCTGCTCTAGAATCACTATCTCCAGACGTTTCTGGTGGTGCTACTGCTGCAACTATTGGTACTTCTGTTGCTTCTGCTGGAACTGTTTCTAACCGTCTAGCATTGCTACGTGGTACAGACAACGGCCGTAGTGGTATGGTTGCTGGTGAAGAAATGATGGCTAACCGCGGCATGTGGATTCAAGCTTTCGGTACTTCTGCTGAACAGGACGAACGTAAAGGCGTTAAAGGTTACGACGCAACTTCTACTGGTCTAGCAATTGGTGTTGACTCTGAAGAGTTCTTTGCTGATACAACAGTTGGTGTTGCTTTCTCTTACGCAACTGCTGACGTTGATTCAGACGCTGCTAATAACGCTCAAACAGATATCAATGCATACCAGTTGATGGCTTACGCTTCTCACGACCTTGCAAACGGTGTTTATGTTGACGGTACTATTGGTTACTCATTCAACGAAAACGAAGCTGAGCGTACTGCTCTAGGCAACACATACAAGGGTGAATACGATTCAAACACATTCACACTTGGTGCTGAAGCTGGTAAATCTTACGACTGGAAAGAAACTAAAGTTACTCCATTCGTAGGCTTTAACTACCTCAACGTTGAATCTGATAACTACAACGAAACTGGTACAGGCGGTGGCGCACTAGCTATCAACTCTGATGATGTATCTGCATTCTTGATCTCTGTTGGTTCAGACATTGAGTGGAACATCGCTGGTAAAGATGGTGCGACATACATGCCTTACCTACGTGCTAAATACAGCTACGACGCTATTGCTGACGAAGTTGAAACTTCTTCAAGCTTCTTAGCTGGTGGTACTGCATTTGCATCTAAAGGTGCTGATGTTGCTAAATCAGCTCTAACTCTAGGTACTGGTGTTAACGTTATAACTGCTGCTGGATTCGAATTCACAGCTGCTTACGACGCTGAGATCAAAGAAGACTTCGTAGCACACTCTGGTGTACTACAAGCGCGTTGGGCATTCTAAGGAATAACCCTACACGCTAAGTTTACTTAGTTATAAAAGGCCTCGCTTTTAGCGAGGCTTTTTTTTGCCCTTTGAATAAGCACATACCTCTATTAAAAGGTTATTTTGAACCGTTTACTTATTTTATATACACTTAACCGCCTGTGCATTTTTCCCACAAACGGCTATTTAATAAATTTCAAAATGTACAATATATCTCGCAAACACAGGGTTTATGGGCTATAAATAATACATGGGGAAAAAGTCACAAAAAAATAGTCGTTCAAATAACAACGAACAAAGCTTTATAGCTATGCGCTTAAGCGAAACCTTCGCTTTGCTTTGTCTTTTTCTTTCTGCCTACTTATTTTTAAGCCTCTTTAGCCATAACCCAAACGACCCTTCTTTTAATGTGGCTTCGCCTTCTATCCTTGTAGAAAATGGCGCAGGCAAGTGGGGCGCATATATGAGCGATTATTTACTTCAGTCATTTGGTCTGTCAGCCTTTTTACTGCCTATTATCGCAGGTGGCTATGCTTTTCAGCTATTAATGCACAAAGAATCACAAGACCGATACATTCGTATCATAACTTTACCAATACTGCTCGTTTCACTGGCTGTCATTTTACAAATGTGGCACCCTCTCCCACTTTGGCCAAATGAAAACGGCATGGGTAATGGCGGTATTATCGGGAAATTTTCTGTCAAATTATTAACACCACTTATGGGTAGTTTTGGTGTTGCATCCATCGCCAGTATTTCCTTTTTAATGGCGAGTATGCTTTGGACCGGTTTAACTTTAAAAGATTTATACCACGCTTGCCGTGTCGCTGAAAAATTCACAAGACATTGGCTGGTTGTCGCTGTACGTCGATTTATGCGCATTAAATTCAAAAAAGCTTTACAAATTGACCTGCCACTACCCATTCCAAGACCGAAGAAAATAAAGCGTGCTCAAGTTGAACAACAAGCACCTACAAAGGCCACCGTCAGTCAAGAACGCCTTAAAGAACAACAGGCGATGCTACCGCTCGACCTTAAAGATAACAGTTACCAAATGCCGCCGCTTCACTTATTCAGCGAAAACAAAGACGCAGGCACTGGCGAATCTGAAGATGCCCTACAACAAAACGCGCGTATGATTGAACAACAACTGTCCAACTTTGGCGTTAAAGGTGTGGTCAATAAAATTTGCCCTGGTCCTGTTATTACAATATATGAACTTGAACCTGCAGCAGGCGTTAAGACAGCGACCATTGTTGGTCTTTCAAATGACCTTGCCCGTGCAATGAGTGCCACAGCCATTCGTATTGCACCTGTGCCAGGCCGTACGGTCATTGGTATTGAGATGCCAAACAAGAAACGTAAAATGGTCGGCTTTAAAGACATTATTGCGACAGAAAAATTTGAAACAGACGCTGGGAAATTAACGGTCGTTATGGGTGTGGACACAGCAGGCCAACCTGTTCTTGCTGATATTTCTAAAATGCCGCACGCCCTCATTGCTGGTACAACTGGCTCTGGTAAGTCCGTTGCTATGAATGGTTTTATTGTCAGTCTTCTATGCCGTATGACACCTGAGCAACTTCGTTTTGTGATGATCGATCCTAAAATGTTAGAGCTTTCAATTTACAATGACATTCCACACTTACTCTCACCTGTTATCATCGACCCACATAAAGCCGCAGGCGCTTTAAAATGGGTTGTCTGTGAGATGGAACGTCGTTATAAAATGATGAGTGAGCTTGGTGTTAAAAACATGCAAAGCTTCAATGCTAAATTTAGTGAAATGCATGCCAAAGACCAAATACCTAAAAAACAAGTTCAAACAGGTTTTGATCCAAACACAGGACAGCCCACCTACGAACTTCACCCGCTTTGTGATACAGAGTTACCTTATATTGTTGTCGTGATCGATGAGTTGGCTGATTTGATGATGGTTGCGGGTAAAGACGTCGAATTTTCCATTGCACGCCTTGCACAAATGGCACGCGCATCAGGCATTCACTTGCTTGTTGCAACACAGCGCCCAAGTGTGGATGTTATTACGGGTCTTATTAAAGCGAATATTCCAACGAGAATATCATTCAGTGTTACATCTAAAATTGACTCACGCACAGTACTGGATAGCATGGGTGCTGAGCAATTACTCGGCAAAGGTGATATGTTATACCTAGAAAATGGTTCAAATGGTCTGACGCGTATGCATGGCGCCTTCATTGATGAAGATGAGTGCCACGCTGTGGTTAACCACCTCAAGAGCCAAGGCCCATCTAACTATGTTGATATATTCAAGCTACCAACAGCCAACAATGAAAACCCTGCGTCGCCTGGTACAAACTCAGAGGGTGACCCGAACGATCCACTTTATCGCCAAGCTATTGAAGTTGTAGCCAGAGAACAAAAAGCATCGACATCATTCATTCAGCGTCATTTAAAAATTGGTTACAACCGCGCAGCAACGCTTATTGAACAAATGGAGGCGGATGGTATGATAAGTGCCGCTAACCATGTTGGCAAGCGTGAGGTCATCATTCAACAACCGCCTGAAGAAGGTTATTAAAAAAAACCGCCCAAGGGCGGTTTATTTTTGTAGTTTTGTCTTATTCTTTGAGTATGTCGCGTAAATGTTTAGCTGTTAGCTTTATCACACGTTTATCAATCGCATGGCCCAGCCCTTCAAAAACCTTGATAGAGATATCTTCAAAGCCCAGACCCTCTAGCTCGCTATAAGAAATATAGCTTTCATTAGATTCAACAACTTCGTCTGTTTCGCCATGTATTAAATGCACAGGCATTGTATGGTATTCGTCCTCGTCTTCCAATTCTTCGTGCCACATCATGCGGCCACTTAAAGCAACAACACCTGCAATTTTTTCTTGGAAACGTGGTGCTGCAAAAAGTGATGTCATTGTGCCTTGTGAAAAACTCACGATAGCCACATCACTAAAGGCAATGCCATTACTTGCACATACATGCCTTGTAATGTACGTTTCTAGGACGTCTCTTGCTTCTTCAATGCCGTCTCTATCAATAAATGTCCACCCTTTGTCGCCGAACCACTGATAGCCTTCACCTGAATCGGTCATACTTGGGCCGTTAGGCGCAAAAAATGCGACTTGCTCAAGGCCTTCACGTGCCATATATGGTGCCAGAGAAAAAAGATCCTCACCATCACTGCCAAAACCATGTAATAAGACAACCGCCTTTTTAGCACCGTCTGGAATATATTCTGGGCCTGATAACATCGCTTCATCTCCTTTATTTAAGTAACACCTATTTATAGCTATTGCGTAAATACTTGTAAAGCTCCATAATCGCCAACATGAAAAATATATTTATACTGGCCATGTCGATGATGGCATTAAATCCAGCCGTTGCAGCAGAAAACTCTTTAACAAACATTGAGGGTTATCTAAACAGCATTACAACACTTGAGGCTGACTTTCAGCAATACGCACCTGGCACGCCATTTACGTCGGGTACATTTTACTTAAACCGTCCTAAAAAGTTTTTATGGCAATATAAATTGCCACACCAACAAAAGTTAGTGTCAACGGGTAGCCGCCTCTTCTTTCATGACCCTAAAACAGAACAAACCACACAACTTCCTTTGCATTCTGGTTTTGCCGCAATTTTAACAAAAAACCCTATATCTTTAAGTGGTGACGATTTTATTGTTCACGATATTAAAACTGAAGAAGGTGTCACAGTTGTGGAGATGTCATTAACCCATGATGAAGAAAATCGTTTTGTCTTAAGATTTAAAGAAAATCCGATGCGTTTATTGAGCATGAGCAGTAAAGATAATTTTGGCCAAGGTGTGAGCGTGTTATTTGCAAACCATAAGCAGGGTCACAAGCTAAATGAAAACCTTTTTAAATTCAAACCAGCCCTTGAAGCGTTTTAGTTAGATAATAATTTCTTTGTAGTTTCTAAGCGTTTTAATAGGCTTGCCAAAATGTTTCAATTGCTTTGTTTGACCTTCTATAATGGAAGCGAGGCCAACCTTGTAATGAAAAACATAGATATCGCAGTCTTTTTTCAATTTTTTCAATTGACCCTCAACATCATCGGCCGTCATATGCTTTGAAAGATCTGCAATGTATTGCTCGCTGATGGGGAATGATAGATCGAGAATCATGGCTTCTAAATTATCGGTCTCATTCGCCACTTGCCAAATGCTGTCAACAGGCCCTGTATCTCCCGAGAACACTAAAGCGCCATTGGCGTCAGAAACTTTATAGCCAACCGTTGGCACCGTATGATTTACAGGAATAGGTATAAAGCTTAGATCACCGACTGTGTAGGTTTTGCCAACCTCTATATAATGCAATGTAAACTGACCAGACTCTTGTGTTGGTAACCTCGAAAAGTTTGGCCAAATTTTATCGTTGAAAATATGTGTCATTAAATCATCTAATGTTTCCTTTGTGCCGTGTAAGCGCAAAGGCTGGCGACGTTGTTCGAAAGTTGCATCAATCAAAAAAGGTAAATCTAGTAAATGGTCCAAATGTGAATGTGTGAAAAAGATATCTGTTACCTTTAGCGCTTCCTCTAAGGTGATTTCGGACTGAATAGTACCCGCATCAATAAGAACATGGTTATTAAACATCAACGTTGTACTGTTATAGCCTAGCCCTCGGCCACCGTCACATCCTAAAACACGTAATTTCATTCTTCAAACCTTAAAATTTATAAATAATACAATTGAGTATAGACTATTGTAATACTTTTAAATATGCCACAAAAGAGTTTATGTCAACAGAGGTTATATATGTTAAACGCCTATGTGCCTTATATGCACCTTATACATAAAGAGCTTAACCTTCTTCTTTTGGCGGAAATCTGGGCTTATGCATACCTAGCTTTAATGCCTCTTCCATTAATGGTACAAGATCATGGGTTAAGAGCTCATATAATTCATCATAACTTCGAATCGAAAAATAAACTTTTTGGAATATATCTATACGGTAAGGCGTGCGAAAAACATCTACTATATCAAAAGGACGTCTTTCAGCTTCATCGCTATGGATAGAGTATGGGCTTTCACCTGCAGAAGAAACAATACCGGCACCATAGATAAGAGGCCCTTTACCTTCGTCTATCAATCCAAATTCAACTGTAAACCAAAATAAACGCTGCATCATCCAAATATATTTACTATCTAGTTTTAATGCGAGCTCACCATATTTTTGTAAAAAGTTGGTGTACGTTTGATTGGTCAGCATAGGGCAATGCCCCCAAATTTCATGGAATATGTCGGGCTCTTGCAAGTAGTCAAATCCTTCTCTTGTGCGAATAAATGTAGCGACAGGGAATTTTCTCTGCGCTAAAAGTCCGAAGAAACGCTCTGGTGAAATAAGAGCTGGTACAGCCTCAATTTCAAAATTTGTTTCTTTTTTTATCTTCTCATTAATTTCGGAAAGTTGAGGTACACGATCTACAGGCAAGTCTAAAACGTCGAGTCCATGCATATAAGCATTGCAAACCAAACCAGGTAGAATTTCTTTTTGCCTAAGCACAAGATCACGCCAAACTAAGTTTTCTTCTTCTGTATAGTGTCTAATGCCATTAGAGCCAGCTTCTTTTGAAACGTATTTGCCGCCTTTTGCCATTATTTTTTAAACTCCCAATTTATCATTAAGTCATCAAATTGTTTGTTTGGTAAAGGCTTTGAAAAATAATATCCTTGTATGCTATCGCAGCCAAGCTCTGACAAATAGTCCAACTGATCCTTAGTTTCAACACCCTCTGCAACCACTTCAAGGCTTAAGCTATGCGCCATAGCCATAATAGCTTCAACCAGCGCTTTGTCTTCAGCATCGTCAGGTACATCACGTACAAATGCACGGTCAATTTTCAGGGTATGGAAATCATATTTTTTCAAATAACTTAGAGATGAATAACCAGTACCAAAATCATCTAGTAAAATCAAAACACCTAATTCTTTAAGCGCTTTTAAGGCTTCGTCAACAGTACCGCCATCTTCTTCATCAACAAGCAAACTTTCTGTCACCTCGATGCGTAAGTGCTTCGCTTCAAGACCTGTTTCTTTAAGAGTGCGTTTAACAACCGCCGCAAAATCTTCACCTTTAAACTGTCGAACAGAAACATTTACACTGACATAGTCAGGTGCATTATCGTCTTTAGCCCACTCTGCAGCCTGAATACAAGCTGTTTTTAAAATCCATTCACCCATCGGCACAATCAGGCCAATGTCTTCAGCAAGAGGGATAAAATCAACAGGGGACACAGGGCCCAACTGAGGGTTATTCCAACGTAACAAAGCTTCAGCGCCGACAACGGTTTGATTGTCTGTCTTAACAATAGGTTGGTAATAAAGTTCTAATTCATCAAATTCCTGTGCACGGCGTAAAAAACCTTCCATTTGGATACGTTTTAAAGCATCGCTGTGCATTTCTTCTGCGAAAAATTGGAAGTTATTACGCCCTTCGTCTTTTGCACGGTGCATAGCACTGCCAGAATTACGTAAAATAACATGCGGATCATTACCATCATTTGGCACGATAGCAATACCCATGCTAGCCGTCACAGTCACTTCGTGCTCACCAAGAAGGAAAGGCTCTGCAAATGATTCTAAAATGCGAGAAGCCACTATTTCTGCATAATCATCATGATCAATTGGTAATATAATTAAGAATTCATCACCACCAAGTCGCGCAAGCGTTCCAATTTCTGGCACATAGTGTTTCAAACGCAAGCTGGCTTCAACGAGCAACTGATCACCGACATTATGCCCGAGTGTTTCATTGACCTTCTTAAACGTATCAAGACCAACAATAATAGCGGCAACGCTTTCTTTGTCGCGCTGTGCTCTTACCATTGCCTCTGACAATCTATCATGTGCAAGGACGCGGTTTGGAATACCTGTCAGATCGTCATAGTTTGCTTGATAAATAAGCTTGTCTTCATACTCTTTCTTTAAAGTGATATCTTCACGAACACTTAAGAAGTGTTTAATTTCACCATTATTTTTAATCGGTGAAACTGTCACAGATTCCCATAAGTCGTCACCATTTTTCTTTTTATTTAATACTTCACCACGCCAACATTCACCACCTTTTACCGTGGCCATCATATCTTCAATCCGCTCTTTATAACCTTCAGTTTTATCGACATCAACAATAGATTTACCAATAAGATCAAATGATTTATAACCTGTAACCGATTCAAATTTACGATTTGTATATTCAATCAAACCGTCTGGTTTGATAATCACAATCGATGACATACTTTGTTCAACAGCCTGTGAAAGTGTTTGTAGGCTCTCTTCCGATTTACAACGCTGTAATGCGTTTGAAATAACTTCAGCAATAACGTTTAACAATGCAATGTCATGCTTTACCCACTGTTTCTTGTCTTTAAGATTATTCAGCATTAAAAAGCCAGCCAAACGCCCTTGCGTGCTAACGGGCACAATGAGTGCCGAGCGCATACCGACATTTTGAAATATAGTTTTTTCTTTAGCCGCCTTCTTAGAAAGCTTATGCACATCGGGGATATATACAGAATCAAGCATTTCAAGCTTTTCAAGTACCCAAGGATAGTTATCCGCATTGATGGGTACCAAGTCATCTAAAGTTGGTAATGTATCGTCTATACAGCAAGAAAATGTGTTTTCAAAAATATCTGTTTTATCATTCAGTTGGAAAAGGTGCACCTGATCAATTGCAGAGAAGTTACCAAGTGTTAAAAGCGTTTTTTCAATTTTAGAGTGAACATCTACCGCTTCTGTATTGATGAATTCTGTAGATATTTTACTCACAAGTGTATCCATATCAAGGCGGTGGTTTAAAAGCTCAGAGGTCTCTTTGCGTTTTTGAATGTCTCGACAGTTAATGACAAAACCTTCAACACCACGTACATCTGGCATGTTCGTGACACGCCCTTCAAAATAAAGCCACTTACCTTTATTTGTTTTGACACGAAAATCTGGAATCGAGATTGTTGTATTATAATTGTCTTGTGCATTATTGATAGCCTTCAGAAACACATCTAAATCATCGGGGTGGACAAGGTCATCAAGTTCTTTGCCATATAGGTCATCCGCAGAAAAACCGATAACCTTAGAAACGGAGGGACTAATATAGCCAAAGCCTTGTTCTTTGTGATAAATAATCGTTATGTCTGTTGTGTTCTCTGTAATCTTTCTAAAGCGCTCTTCGCTCTCTTCTATCTTGCGTTCAAGCTTCTGGCGACCTTTAACTTCTAAAGGAATGAGCCAAAAAATAAATATAAACAATAGCGCTATTGCCGCAAAAACACGTATATTCTGTGATGTTAAGTCTTGAAGTTGGAATGCCCCTGTGATGATGGCATCTGTTTTAGTTTGAGCAAAAGAATCAACAAATGCGTTAAATATATGACTGTTAAAAAGCTCTGAGCAGCCAATAAGAGCCGTTGCTAAAAGTATAACGCCGATTGTAGCGCGTGCATTCCTTATATGGCCATAATTGGCCACATATAAAACAAGCACCAGCAGCCAAAAAGACGCTAGTACCCAATAAGATATTATTGTTATTAAATCAACCAAATGACTTTTATTCTCCTAATTTCGCTTACATGCAAGAAAGGTCATAATCATAATGACATTATTTACAACAGAAGTGAACACACCCTACATATGTCCTGCTTATTTATAGGCCCTTTCACAAACAGAGGTGTTACATATTCATCTCAAAAGCCCCGAATATAAACAAAAATCACAAGAATAGTAGGGAATGCGCAACATAAAGCCGTTACTTTTAAACAACAAATTCATAAAAAAATGTCAGTAACAAAATCGCTTAAAGAATAAGATAGGGTGACAAAAAAACATTCATGGTGAGGGTTGCAAGATGAGCAGTGCCTATACTATAAAACCCATGGGAAATTTATGCACAACCACCCTTAAAAGATATTATTTTTCGGCGTCTTTATCCACAATTTCAAAGTCAGCGTCAACCACTTTACCTTTACCTTTTTTATGGCTGACTATTGAAGTATCTTCGCTTTTCTTTGTTGTTTCTTTTTTATAGTAATTTTTCATATCATGAAGATCATCACTACCCACAATACCAAAAGTGTAAGAGCCTATAATAGTATCTAGAATGAAAGCACGTAAAAAAGTGCGTACAAAAGGCACAAGAAGAATAAGACCTAAAATATCCGTCACAAAACCAGGGATTATAAGAAAGAAACCTGCAATAACACCACAAATACCGTGGAACAGATGATTCGCCAACTGTTGCTTATCCTCGCCCCTATTCGTCGCAATATAAGCCGTATAATAGCGAAGACGCCCCATACCAAACATAGCACTCAAGACAATAATTAACAAAGTTGCCAATACACCCAGCTCACCACCAATTTCAACAAAAGCAGCGATTTCTAAAAAAAATACAGTTATCAATAAAATTAAAATCATAAAACCACAGTAACAAATAAACATAAAAAAAACCTCCATAAATATGAAGGTTACTTAAAATTTAGGCATAAAAACCTAAATCAATATCGCTATTACTTATAAAAGGCGGCGAAGCCTTTGGCATAGTTAACAAGGTCTGTCAAAGCTCCAGATACAGCCGTGGCATCGACATTATCACCATGGTAAGTTTGATCACAAGCTACATATGAAACCTTTATAAGGTTCATATACTTCTCTCGGTATACATTGTAGTGCATGCCATAGTTTCTACGATATTCCACAGATTTGTTTGCCCACAACGACTTATTTTGTGGCCGCGCCCAAATTTCTCCCAACAAGACTTTGTTGTTTTCAAAAAACGTAAAATAAGGCGCTGTACTTATTTTTAAGCATTGTTGCACAACGCTGTGTTCTGTATTAATAGCAACAGAAATAGATTTTAAATAGGCGTTTAATGCGTTGTAAGTATTACCTAAAATAATCTTCGCCGCTGCAACTTTTTCATTACTTGCACCAGGCCCACACTGAGCTATAATATAACCGCTTACTGAGCTTGTAACACGCACAGAAACATACTTTGCTGATTCAGCGTAAGTATCTTCCCTTCCCTGAATTTTATGTAAGTTTAGAATAAACTTCAAATAATTCATCGTTTTGACATATTCATTCTTTAAAACATAATCACGGTTGATAGCGTTGATAGCCATTTGACTACATTTAGAATGGTCGCGGACAGCCGGTGCCTGCGAAGTTGAATCCTGCGCCATTAAAGACGTAGAAATAAAAAAACCGCAAACAGCGGCCAATAAGATTTTCTTAAACATAAGGTTTACCTCGCAAATAAGCGAAAAAAAGGGAGTTCAGATTAGATGCAAAGGCATCAATTCAAAGAGAAATATAGTTCAAGGCATTAAATAAGGCAACAAATTCTGTTAATTATTTAAATTTAAAGGTTTTTATTTGCATAAAACAGACTTATAATATATTAATTAGTACCTTCTAAAGCTATGGGCAGCTCAGGGTAAAAAACATATATATAGTTGTTTTTTATAGCAAAGCAATGATAAGTACAAATTTAATCGGGCATGAGAATATTATGGATGAAGCATTAAGTAGCAGAAATGCAAGTGTAAATATTATACGTGAAGTTATTATTCGCGAACAACCACTTGAACTAGCAGAGTCAAAGATACTCCCTTCTCTTAACGAAAGAGAGCGCAAACTTTCAAGGGCTATCACAGCAACAACGCTTCGACACATAGGTGAAATATCATACCTCATCGACAAATTCATGAAACACCCCTTCGACAATGATAGCCTAGAAAAAAACATCATGCGCATCGGTATCGCACAGCTGCTCTTTATGGATAGCATACCCGCACATGCAGCCATTCATGGTGCTGTAGAACTTGCAAAAGTGCGTGGTAAAGTGCGCGCCACAGGTATTATTAACGCCATATTACGTCGCACGCAACGCGAAGGTCTAACCGCCTTAGAAAAAACAAATGCGCCAAAGCTCAATATCCCTAATTGGATACAACAAAAGATCATTAACGACTATGGCCCCGTGCGCAGTGAAGCCATATTCGAATATATGTTGAAAATTTCAAAAATTGACCTCCGTATGCGTGATCAAGACATTATTGAGAACGAAGATATACAGGAATTAATTTATAACATTCCTATTCATACAGAAACATTCCGTCTTAAACAAAAACATATCGCAATTACCGACATCCCTGGTTGGGACGACGGTAAAATGTATGTGCAAGATGCTGCGGCACAAATCCCTGCACGTCTGTTTAATAACCTAAACACCGAAGGTGATATCCTCGACATGTGCGCAGCGCCCGGTGGTAAAACTATCCAACTTATCGATGCACACAAAGACCGTAAAATTACAGCGATAGACCTTAGCCAGAAACGTATTGCACGTGTTCATGAAAACTTCAAGCGCTGCCAAGTGTCTGCAACAGTTGTTTGTGGTGATGCGAGTAAAACTGGTTTCGACGATCAAAGCTTTGCTGGTATTCTTATTGATGCCCCTTGCTCTGCAACAGGCACATCAAGACGACACCCAGATGTACTGATAACCAGAAAACCTGAGCATGTGCGCAACCTAACAGTAATACAAGAAAACATACTCAATGAAGCCGCAAGATTACTTAAAGTAAATGGTATTATGGTTTATGCAACATGTTCTCTCTTTCATGAAGAAGGTGAAAAACAAATTGAAAGCTTCTTAAAGAACCATGCTAACTTTGAAGTTGTTCCAGTAACCCTCGACGAAGTTGGTGGTAATGAATACATTATCAATGACCAAGGTGAAGTCAGAACAACGCCTGCAGAAAATATGGATGGCTTCTTTGCGGCGCGCTTGAGAAAAAACGCCTAATTATAATCTAATTTATAATTTAAGAAAACGTCACTATATGTGTACACTTATTTTTATATAAAAAAGAGGATGAATCTATGATTATCGCACCTTCCATTCTCAGCGCCGACTTTTCTTGTCTTAAAGACGAGATCAACGCCGTTAAAAATGCTGGTGCCGACTGGTTACACCTTGATGTCATGGATGGTCATTTTGTGCCTAATTTAACGTTTGGTGCCGATATCATTAAAGCACTACGCCCGCATAGCACGCTCTTTTTTGACGCGCACTTGATGGTGCAGAACCCACTTCAACTCATAAACAGTTACATAAAAGCAGGGGTAGACCAAATAACTGTACATATTGAAACATTAGAAAACCCTGCAAATGACTTAAAATATATAAAATCCCTTGGAGTTAAAGTAGGCATTACCCTTAAACCATCAACGCCTGTTGAAAATATCCTTCAATATATAGACATTGTAGACAATGTTCTCGTTATGACTGTTGAACCTGGGTTTGGCGGTCAAAGTTTTATGCATGACCAGCTTATAAAAATCGAAACATTATACAAAGCCATTAAAGCTAACAAAAGAGATATTACACTACAAGTTGACGGTGGCATCAACTGTAAAACCATTTCTTTATGTGCCAAAGCTGGCGCCAATGCATTTGTTGCAGGCAGCGCTATTTTTACAGGCGAGCAAAGTCAGTACAAAGAAAATATCACAGCGCTTAGACGGCAATTACTAACAACTTCATAAACCTGCTGTTTTTTATTTGCCAAACCTATAAAATAAAAGTCATACTCAATAAAAACAAGCCGTAAAAGGTAAAGTAATTTCCATGCGTAAAAAAGTTCTCGTTGCGATCGGTACAAGACCGGAAGCCATTAAAATGGCACCCATCATCCATGCGCTCAAACATGATACGCGTTTCGATTGCCAAGTGTGCTCCACAGGGCAGCACAAAGAAATGCTTCAGCAGGTTTTTGATTGGTTTGAGATCACCGCCGACCATGAATTAGATGTTATGCGTGCAGGCCAACCATTGGCCAAGCTTTCAGGGCGTATATTAAATGGTATGCAAGATGTCATTTCAAACCACAGACCAGACCTTATTATGGTTCATGGCGACACGACAACAGCCTTTTTAGCAGCTCTAGCATCTTTTTATAATTATGACGTTGCTACGCAACATAAAATTGAAATTGCACATGTCGAGGCTGGACTGAGGACGGACAACCTTTTATCACCCTATCCAGAAGAAGGCAACAGGCGCCTCATTGCGCCTTTGGCTGACTATCACTTTGCACCAACAATGACTTCTGCACATCACTTAAATGCAGAAGGCATTAACAAAAACATATTTGTGACGGGCAACACTGTGATTGATGCGTTGAATTACACCAGACAAAAATCTGAAGAAAACAAAAACAACCCGTTCCCCAACATTCCAAAAGAAGCCAAAATCATTCTCGTTACAGGGCATAGGCGTGAAAATTATGGCGAGGGGTTGAAGGGCATATGTAATGCATTAAAACTTCTCGCGGAAAAATATGAAGATATGCATATTGTATACCCCCTTCATTTGAACCCACAGGTCAAAAAACCTGTCACGGAAATGCTTAGCCATATATCCAACATCCACCTCACCGAGCCACTCGACTATCCTCACTTTATTGCAGCCATGCACAGAAGTTATATTATATTGACTGACAGCGGTGGTATACAAGAAGAAGCTCCTGCCCTAGGTAAACCTGTACTGGTCATGCGCGATACAACAGAACGCACAGAAGCACTTAAAGCAGGTACTGTAAAAATGGTTGGTACCGACGAGCGAAAAATTATTGATGCTGTTTCCAAGTTAATGGATTGCAAAATAATTTACAATCAAATGTCAAATGCCGTTAACCCTTATGGTGATGGCCACACAAGCAAACGTATTTTAAACATACTTGCAGGAGATAACCCACTCGAAAACATTTTCACCTGCATCGGCAACAGCCCCTTACTGAAAGATGTTAAAACGTTATAAAAAAAACGCATAACATAAATACCATTCATTATATGTTGCACATCTGTCATGGACGTTGATATCAGATAACAATAAAAGAGGTTGATATAACCTCTTTTATTGCATTTAGGCAGCATACTTCTTTAGAATAAATAGAAACAAAAACAACAATCTTATAGGTACCAAGAAAATGGCAACTAAAAAAACAGCAAAACCTGTAGCAAAAAAAACGGCTGCAAAAAAGATAACGGCTAAAAAAATCGTTACCAAAGTAATGGAAAAGAAATCAGATGCTAAACCAGATTTACTAAACCCTTACTACAACCCTATTTTAATGTTACAAGAATTTTTAAAATTTGAGGCCGCTGGTGGTGCCATTTTAATTATTTGTGCTGCACTAGCAATGATAGTTGCAAACTCTCCTTTAGCACATACTTATCATGAAATTTTACATGAAACAAAAGCTGTTGTTGGTATCGGCCCCTTAATGGTTGAAAAAGATATTATACATTGGATTAATGACGGCCTTATGGCTATTTTCTTCTTCCTTGTTGGCTTAGAAATAAAGCGAGAAGTCATGGAGGGTATGCTTTCCACTAAGGAACAGCTCATATTACCTATCGTCGCAGCTATCGGTGGTATGGTTGTGCCTGGCTTTGTTTATTATTTTATTAATAGCGGTGCAGAAAACCCGTTAGCACTTAATGGTTGGGCTATCCCTACAGCGACTGACATTGCCTTTGCTTTAGGCGTGCTTTCTGTTTTAGGTAAACGCGTACCTATTGCTTTAAAAGTGTTCTTACTTGCACTTGCCATTATTGATGACTTAGGTGCTATTGTTATTATAGCCATTTTTTACACTCAAAACTTAGACGTCGGCAACTTGATGACCGCAGGTGTGTTTATTGCAGGGCTTGTTGCATTAAATAAACTAAATGTATCAAAAGGGTCATGGTACCTTATGTTTGGTGTCGCATTATGGATTTGCGTATTAAAATCGGGTGTTCACGCAACCCTTGCAGGTGTTATTACAGCCTTTGCCATTCCACTACAAACTGAAGGTGAACGCCGTTCACTTTTACGTCAACTTGAGCATGATTTACATTCATTTATTGCCTTTATTGTATTGCCTATATTTGCCTTTGCAAATGCTGGTATAAACCTCGATGGCGTTGGAATGAGCGATATAAAATCAACCGTTGCTCTTGGCGTTATTGCTGGTTTAGTGATTGGTAAGCCTATTGGTATCACAGCCTTTACATGGGCATTTACAAAAATGGGTATAGCCAAGCTCCCTAAAGGCATGACAATTGGCCATGTCGCCGCTGTCAGTGCTTTAGGTGGTATTGGTTTCACCATGAGTATATTCATCGCAACACTCGGGTTTAAAGGTACAGACCCTACAATGGCAATATTCTTGCGTGAAGCGAAAATTGGTATATTGCTAGGGTCAGTCTTTGCAGCATTTATTGGTCTAGGCATTTTATGGTTTACTTGCCGTAAAAACAAAAGTATCGACCAGGATCAAGAGGCGATTGAACTAAATCCTAACAAATAAAAAACAATAAAAAAGACCCTTCACACGAAGGGTCTTTTTTTGTGCATAAATAACACGACTGTACAAATAAGAAAAATATCATTCTTGAGGTTTCTTTGAAAACAGCTATAAAATGATTTATGTTCAAAAAAATTCAAATAGGCGCTTTTATGCGCACAATACGATATCTAAAATTATCGCAAATTCAAGCACGCTTAGAATATAGTCTCCGTCGTGTTTACTATACAAGCCCGCTTCACCCTTTTTTAGAAGATAAATTAAGCACGCCTCACAACCTACTCGTTTCTCCTCCATACTTATGGGCAAGTCATAAAAAGCATGGTAAAGGCATTATAAAAAACAATACTTTCCATTTCATAAATCAACCCATTGCTATCGGCTCCGAAATGCGTTGGCACCCGCAAGGTGTTTCAAGCTTGTGGTTATATAACCTTCATTACTTCACATGGCTAAATGACCTTAAAGATCTTAAAAAGGAAGGACAAGATAAAGCCCAAGAATTAATTGAAAGCTGGTTATTAGATTGCAACCATTTTGATAAACAAATTTGGCACCCCTACCCTCTTTCATTGCGTCTTATTAATTGGCTCACGCATTACCACTGGCTGACAGAAAACATGGATCAAGATTTGAAAAAAACTTTCAATCAAAGCCTTATCTTGCAAACAGAACATTTAAGCCATAATTTAGAGTGGGATGTCGAAGGTAACCATTTAATCAAAAACCTCAAGGCAATGATTTACTGTGGTTTATGTCTACCCAGCAAACAAACCGCTTATTTAGATGCAATTACACTACTGCTTGAACAAATAAATATACAAATAAATGCCGACGGTGGTCACTATGAGAAAAGCCCGCACTATCATATTGATGTACTCAAAGACTTTTTAGACATTCAAGCCCTTATTTTAAAAGCGGGGCAAACGCCACCTGCAAGGCTGACGGAGGCCATTGACCGCATGGCAATTGCCCTAGAGTTTTATCTATATAAAGACAAACAGCTCGCCCTCTTTAATGATGGGTGTGTTGGGGACAAGGACGAAATTGAATCCATTTTAAAACGTTGTCGTACAGGTGAAGAGTTACCGCAAGAATTGCCTGATACAGGTTATGTACGTATGGAGCGCAAAAAAACACTCCTTATGATGGATGTTGGCACCTGCTGCCCCGACAATTTACCTGCACATGGCCATGCCGACACCCTTTCTTTTGAAATGTGTCACGGCGTTGAGCGTATCTTTGTCAACAACGGTACCTATGCTTACCAGCATAAAAAACGTAACATATTCAGAGGTACAGCAGCGCATAATACAGTTAGTATCGCAGGCGAGAACAGTGCCGAAGTCTGGGCAACTTTTCGCATTGGTCGCCGCCCTACACAGGTGGAATACACATTAAAATCTGAAAAAAATGTGGGTATAGGTGTAGATGCCTCTCACAATGGTTACCGTCATTTAAAAGCGACACATAATCGTAAAGTATTCCTTTCTGATGATGGGCATGACATACGTGGTGAAGACACGATTACCAATAAAGGGCATCACCGCACACTTGCACACTTCCATCTACATCCAAACATTAAGTGCAAAATAGTAAGCCAAGAAGAAGCCGAAATAACCACAGAAAAGGGCATCAAACTATCATTTATAGCCAAGGGCGGCCGGCTTTATGAAGCACAAAGTGAATATGCACCGCAATTCGGTGAAAAAACAATCGCAAAACAACTTGTCATAAAAGGAAATTACAGGCAAAATACCTGCACCTTGAAGTGGGCAATTAAAATTATATAAGAAAGCTTATAACACTATGTTTTCCCGTAAAAATGTTATTATAGGCACAATAATTATCGTTATTATTGTTGCAGCAGCTATTATTTTCAAAAACTATAACGAAAACAAACGCCTCAACGCAGCGTCTTATGCGGTTGAAGTTGCGTTAAAGTCCTTACAAAACAAAGATAGTAAAAACTTTGCGAAGTATGTCGACACTAAAAGCCTTTCCACAAGTATACTTGCACAGGTTTTCGAAGAAGAATCTGAAACCGCGGAAGCCGATGCAGGGTTCTGGGGCGCGGTAAAAACTTTAGGTGATTCACTTAGCAGCCGTTTAACAGGTTACATCAAGCCAGAGCTTGCAAACAGCCTTAACACGCAAACTACTACTTACGTTGAAAATGGTCAATTTACAGAAAAGTATGACCTAACAAATCTTTATGGTCGTACGCCCATGCTGCAAAAAATATGGTATGACCTTGCAGGCGACAGCTTCCTATTCAAAGGCATAAGTGACACTGTAGAAAATGAATTAACAGCAAGCACAAACGTCAACTTTTACCGTGAAGATCTCGACTTCAGCTCTTCACTCACATTACTCCTTGAAAAGAAAAATAACGTATGGCAAATTGTTGCCGTTGAAGGGCTGGGTAAAACACTCAAACAGCTCGATCAGCTCCGTACAAAACTTATCGAAGACAAGAACAGTGAAATTCAGAGTAAAATTGATGCAAGCCTTGCCGTACTTAGTATAGAGAAATCAACAGGCGTTTCTAAAAATGAATTTGGTGGAAAACGTGTACTCTTGCGTATTGCCTTCGAAAATATTGGCGAGGTTGATATTAAATCTTTCCATGCAAGTGTCGTCTTTAAAAACCAAGAAAACAATATCTTGCGTACAGTGTCTATTAAAGACACCGATATTATTATTGCAGGCAATATGAGTGAAAAATCATGGCCAATGACCATCAACCCTCTCAGCAGTGATGACAATGCTATTTTCAATGCAAAACCAGGTGAGTTGATCATTGAAAGCTATATTCAAAGCCTCACGCTTAACACAGGCGTAAAGCTTGAATTTATAAAATTAGAAAAGTAAAAAATAAACATGCATATTTGGGTTATTTGTCAATATTTCAAACCTGAGCCAGGCGCACCTTCCGCACGTCTCAGTGGCCTTGCAAAGGCCTGGGTACATCAAAAACAAAAGGTTTCTATCCTTACAAGTGTTCCTAACCACCCCAAAGGTGAATTCATGAAAGGTTATGAAAATAGTGCACGTTCTTTTGTTGAAGGAATGGAAGGCTTTACCGTTGCAAGGCATAAATTTTATATCACAAAAAACGATGGTTTTATTAAAAAGAGCTTGTCACATATTTCCTTTGCTTGGCGTGTCCTAAGAAGACATTATACAGCGTCGCCATTAGAGAAGCCTGATGTTATTATGATAAGTTCTCCATCATTTTTTGCGGCCATAAGCGCGTGGTTACTGGCACGTAAATATAATGTACCTTTTGTTTTTGAGGTGCGTGATTTATGGCCAGGGATATTCAAGGAACTCGGCACAATACGTAACGAATTTTTATTAAAAATAATTGAAAAACTTGAATTGTTTTTGTACAAAAAAGCGGCTGCGGTTGTCACTGTTACCAAAGGCTTTGCAAAAGACATTGCCGCACGCGGTATTGATGCTAATAAATTATATGTTGTCACCAACGGTGTTGACGATAACGAGCTAAAGTACGCCGCGCTGTCCAAAGAGGATGGCACAGTCAATCGGTTACAAAGTGAACTACAACTCACAAGTACGACCAAAGTACTCCTTTATATCGGTACACACGGAAGCTCGCAGGCACTCGGTCAAATCATTGACGCCGCACGCATGATGATGCACCACAGCGAAGTCCTCTTCTTATTTGTCGGTGAAGGTGCCGATAAAAAACGTCTAGAGCAGTTAGCCAAGGGCATGCCTAACGTACAATTTTTACCTTCACAAGAAAAAGAACGTGTATGGGCTTTTTATAATTTAGCTTATGTGTGCTTCATCCCCCTTAAAGACACACCAGGATTTAAAACATTCATTCCTTCCAAAATGTTTGAAGTGATGGCCAGTGCCACACCGACTATTGCCATGCTTGACGGTGAAGCAGCAGAAATATTAACTGCAAGCCGCAGTGCCATTGTAACGCCACCTGAAAAACCTGATCTCCTTGTTGGTGAATTGCAAAAACTTGTAGAAAACCCTGCCAGAGCTGAAATGATGGGGAAAAATGGCCGTGAATTTGTAACAACACATTACTGCCATAGCTTACTCGGAAAGAAATACCTTTCTATTTTAAACAAGGTTGTCCAAAACTACAAAGATAAATAGCAAAAATTGACTCGCAATAAAAAAAACCACCTCAAGGGTGGTTTTTTATTTCATTCGCTACCTATATCACGTAAAAGCTGTCCAATTTTACGGCCAACGACTAAATTAAAATACGAAACTGCACGTATAAAACCTAAAGGGTCGCGTTTTGATGTGGGGGCTACCTGCGCTTCTTTAAACAAATCAATAAACGCAATTTCTACATCACCAGCCGTTTGGCCAACAATATAACCCGAAGTTACTGTTCGCCATACAAGTTCAACCTGAGCATTTTGATACATGTAAATATCTAGCGTTGGCGTATGCTGAACAAACATGCAAATAGAAGATATGTTTTTACCAATATAGGTATCTATTCTGTTCAGTTCAATTGTTAAGGTTGGGACATCCGCCAAGATACGTAATTGAGCAGAGGCTGTGACGCCTAAACTTTCATAACGCTCAAAATCTTCAACATAATCTTTAAATTTTTTATAGATCACTTCTGATTGCTGCTTAGACAAAGGGCGTAAAGGGGTTTGATTGGATTTAGAGCCAAGTTTTTTCAGAGTATTCTGAATCATAAAAGGAATCTCAAAGGTAATAATGTAGACACAGTATACGTTAATAATAAAAGCTGTCAATCTTTGCTTTTTTTTGCTTTTTTTACTATACTGAGCAAATGAAACAAGGGAAAAAACAAAATATTTTATTGGTAGGTGCCACAGGCTTCACAGGCCAGCGTGTCCTTAAATTTTTATGTGCCAGAGATGACACTCAGGTGACATGCATGCTACGCAAAAACAGTATTCCACCTGAAATAGAAAAAGGTCATTATATTGTTGTACGTGCAAACTTAGATGATGCAGACAGTCTCAAAAAAGCGCTCAGTGGAAAAGACGGCATGATATATGTCGCCTCACTTGGGTTTGGCCATGCCCCCTCCATTGTAAAAGCATGTGAAGATGCTGACATAAAAAAATGTGTGTTCACAAGTACCACAGCCATTCTAACAAAACTGAACGCCTCTTCAAAAAAGGTGCGCCTTGCCGCAGAGAGGTCAATTTCAACATCCAAACTTCTCAATTGGACCATTATTCGCCCCACCATGATCTATGGCCTAAAAGGTGATCGCAACATGGAAAGGCTGGTTCAATACATAAAGAGATGGCCTGTTTTGTTTGTACCGGGATCTGCCGACGCACTACAGCAGCCAAACCATGTATACGATGTCGCAAATGCAATTATCTCTGCTTATTTTAGTAAAAATACAAAAAATAAAACCTACAATATAAGTGGTGATAAGGCTATTTCCTTCAGGAAAATCATTAAAATAATTACAGAGGTATCTACCAGTAAAATTAAAATCATACCCCTACCTCTAACACCTATACTATGGTTGTTAAAACCTTATGAACTAATAGCCAGTAAGCCACACATTAAAGCAGAGCAATTACGACGTTTAAATGAAAATAAAAATTTTAGCCATGCACAGGCAGAAAAAGACTTTGATTTTAAACCAAAAAGCTTTAAAAAGGGTATAGAAGAACTTATTAAAAGCTTAGAGGATTAAACTTTGGATCAAGTATTAGATTTTTTATATGTCGTTATCGCCTTTGGTGTCAGCACTATTTATGCAGGCAAAGCTATGCGTTACTGCATAAACAAAGGTATTTACGATGAGGTGACCGACCGCAGTTCTCACACAAACCCTACGCCAAGAGGTGGTGGGTACAGTTTCGTTATTGTGATATCTATTTTTTCACTTGCTTGGCTCAACATAGGTACACCTGTTATCAATGTAGAATTTCTTAACACACTTTTTTTAAGTGGTATTTTCATAGCTTACCTAGGCTGGTTGGATGACAACCACAGCATCAACCCCCTACTACGCTTAACATGCCATATTGCAGCTGCTACTATTTGCGCTTTCATGTTGCCAACATTGCTAACTGGTACAATGCCATTTTTTGCTGAAAAAGCGCTTATTATAATCGCCTGGGTATGGTTTCTAAACCTTTTTAATTTTATGGATGGTATTGACGGTATCGCCGCTGTTGAAGCGGCCGCACTTGCCTTAGCTCTTACTATTATAGCACCCGCTATTAAACCAATCACACTTGTTATATTAGGCAGCATGGTCGGATTTTTACGTTTTAATTGGCACCCTGCACGTGTCTTTATGGGTGATGTTGGTAGCACTTATCTTGGCTTTATTTTGGCAGGACTTTTTATTTACAACTTACAATTTAATTTTATAAACGAGCTGTGGGTCGGGCTTATTTTAACAGCTGTTTTTGTAACCGACGCCACCTACACACTTATCATACGCCTGTTAAAAGGCAAAAAACCTTGGCAAGCGCATAAAGACCACTTTTATCAGCGTGCCGTGTTACTCGGCATAAGCCATGCACAAGTTGTTAAACGCATTATTGGCTTAAATATATTACTTTTTATTTTCGCTGTGGTGGCACATGTCACAACAATAGGCCTTTATCTTTTCATCGCAAGTTTAATTTTACTCTCAGCAGTCGCTTTACGCATCCGCTATTTGGAAGGGAAGTAATGGCCACCTTTAAGAATTACATAAAACCTTTTATAGCTATTGCATTTGACTCTTTCGTTGCAGGCACAGCCTTATGGTTTGCGATTGTTTTACGCTATGACTTCACTTTGCCGCCAGGTAATGAAAGTCTATTCGCATTGTATGGCCTCGTCTATATGTTTATTTGTGCAGTCTTTTACTGGAAACTCAATTTACACAGAAATATCTGGCGTTACACAACGGCCAGGGACCTTATACGTTTTTGCTACGCCACTGTTTTTGCTATTATCACAGGCGGTGTTATTTTAACAGTCACAACAGGTCTCGCCAACTTTCCACGTAGCGTGTTTATTATTTTACCATTACTACAAATCGCTGCATCAGCCATACCGCGTATTATTCTTAGATTGTGGCACGACAAAGTTTTTCAAACAGCTTTAAAATCACGTAAAGAACAAGACAACATTCTTTTAATTGGTGTCAATGATGCCGCTGATTTATTTGTCCGTGAAAGCCGTCGTCAAAAACCGATGAAACATAACATTGTCGGCGCTACAGATGAAGAAAGTGCACAAAAAGGACGTCTTTTTCATGGTATACCTGTATTTGGTACTATTGCTGAATTACCAAAAATACTGCGCGACCTCGACCGTAAAAACCATCCTGTTAAAATGCTCATTATCGCCGAAGCCAAAGGTGAAAAATTAAAACAGGTTGTCGACACGGCAACATCACTCAATATTCAAGTTAAGCGCATACCGACCATATCTAACTTAAAAGACGGCAAAAAACTTACCGATCTTAAGCCTGTTCTCATTGAGGACCTGTTGGGGCGCAACACCGTCCAGTTGGACAACTCTTCCATTGCAGCATCACTAAAAGACAAAACAGTGCTTGTGACAGGAGCAGGTGGATCTATCGGTCGTGAGCTATGTAAGCAAATTGCGCTACATAAACCCGCACATATGCTTTTACTTGACCACGGTGAAGACGCCCTTTATCACATTGACATGGAATTTAACAAAACTTTAGCAAATATTAAACATACCAATTTGTTGATTGATATTAAAAACAAAGAAGATATTGCACAAGCACTAAGTGAATACAACCCGAGCATTATTTTTCATGCCGCCGCTTATAAACATGTACCTATGATAGAGGCCAACCCCATTTCTGGTATCGAAAACAACTTGCTAGGCACCATTACTCTCACCGACGCGGCCATTGAAAATAATGTTGCTAAAATGGTTATGGTATCGACCGATAAAGCGGTTAACCCAACAAATGTTATGGGTGCGACAAAACGTGCGGCTGAAATGTATGCACTGAGTGCATCGAAAGGTACAAACACGGAAGTTATGGCTGTTAGGTTTGGTAATGTTTTGGGTTCTAACGGATCAGTTATCCCTCTTTTCAAAAGGCAAATCATTGAAGGTGGGCCTCTCACCGTCACACATAAAGACGCAACCAGGTACTTCATGACTATACCCGAAGCATCTGGTCTTATCCTTCAAGCTGCGGCAAAAGGCAAGAATGGTAATTTATTCATGCTCGACATGGGCGAAAGCGTTAAAATTATGCACCTTGCAGAACAAATGATTCGTCTGAGCGGTTTAGAGCCATATGATGATATTGATATTGAAGTAACTGGTTTACGCCCAGGTGAAAAATTATTCGAAGAGTTGTGGTATAACGAAGAAGGTATGGAAAAAACAAGTATGGAAAAAACTTTTCTTGTTAATCCAAACAGCCTAACACCACAAGAAACAAACAAAAAAATCAAAGCGATCAGACAAGCATGCATTGAAGAAAATGCATTTCTTGCTGTTCAAAGGCTTAAAGAACTTGTAAAAGAGTATCAGCCTGCCCATAACAGCCCTTATACGGCACTAAGAGACGATAAAATAAAGGACTCAGCATGACACAAAAAGTACGTAAAGCAGTATTACCCGTGGCAGGACTCGGCACCAGATTCCTTCCGGCAACAAAAGCAATGCCTAAGGAAATGCTGACCGTTGTCGACAAGCCGATTATTCAGTATGTGGTAGAAGAGGCGCTCGCTGCCGGCATTGAAGAATTTATTTTTGTAACAGGTCGTGGGAAATCTGCCATTGAGAACCACTTTGACAAACCTTATGAACTTGTCGATATGTTAGAAAAAAAAGGTAAATTAAAAGAAATCGCAGCTGTAACAGACATTCTACCCGCACACTGCCGTGCTTACTACACAAGGCAAGGTGCGCCACTCGGGCTTGGCCATGCCGTTTACCAAGCAAAATCATTAATTGGTGACGAACCTTTTGCGGTACTACTACCAGATGATATTATTTATAGCTCCGAAGAAAATTCTTTACAAAAAATGATCGACATACACGACAGAACAGGTGGTAATGTTGTTCTCACTATGAATGTTGAAAAAGAACGTACGAAAAACTATGGTGTACTCGATATTAAAAATGAACAGCTTGATGGCCGCAAAGTGCGTGTACATGGTTTTGTTGAAAAACCAGCACCAGAAGATGCGCCTTCAACTCTAGCTGTAACAGGTCGCTATGTATTCAATGCCAGTATTTTTAAAGAGCTTGAAAAAACAAAACCTGGCCATGGTGGTGAAATTCAACTCACCGACGCAATGGACACCCTTTTAGAAAAAGAAAAATTCTTTGGTTATATTTTAAATGGTGAACGCTTTGACTGCGGAGACAAAGTAGGATTTCAACAAGCAAATTTGTTTTTCGCACTTAAAGATGATTATATAGGTCCTTTGTTAAAAAACTATATTGACACTTTAAACCTTACAAAAAACACAAACAATGTCACAATAGCTTAAGAACAGACAAGAAAGATATATAAAATGACACCACGTATTACAGTAATTGGCACAGGCTATGTTGGCCTTGTCAGTGGCACATGTTTCGCTGAAATGGGTATGGATGTAACTTGCGTTGATATCGACGCTGAAAAAATTCGCAAACTGGTTGAAGAAAACATCATCCCTATTTATGAGCCAGGCCTGAAAGAAATGGTTGCCCGCAACCAAACGGCAGGGCGCCTCCATTTCACAACAGACCTTTCAACTTGTGTGCCCAAAGCAGACGCTGTTTTTATTGCTGTTGGTACACCACAAGACGAAGATGGTAGCGCTGATATGAAGTATGTATTACAGGCATCTGCTGATGTAGCAAAACACCTGAGCAGCTATACCGTTATTGTCAACAAATCTACCGTACCTGTCGGCACAGGTGTACGCGTGGAAAAATGTATTTCTGAAGTAAACCCAACCGCTGAGTTTGATGTTTGTTCAAACCCTGAATTTTTACGTGAAGGAGCTGCCCTTGGCGACTTTATGAAACCAGACCGTATTGTTACAGGTTGTCCAAATGAAAAATCTGCGCACATTATGCGTGCGATTTACAAACCACAAACCGACGCTGGTTATACACTTCTTATTACAAACCGTGAATCATCTGAGCTAATTAAATATGCGGCCAACGCCTTCCTAGCAACAAAAATTACGTTCATTAATGAAATTGCAGCCCTTTGTGAAAAAGTAGGTGCAGATGTTATGAGTGTGAGTGAAGGTATTGGTTTGGATAGTCGTATCGGTTCTAAATTTTTACAACCAGGCCCTGGTTACGGTGGTTCATGTTTCCCGAAAGATACAAATGCCCTTGCGTTCCAAGGTGTTGAATCTGGTGTCAAGCAAACCATTGTTGAACAAACAATTGAAGCTAACGAGCAAATAAAAAAGCGCCTTGCGACTAAAGTTTCGGAAGCGCTTGGTGGCTCCATTCAGGGGAAAAAAGTGGCTGTGTTAGGTCTTGCCTTTAAAGCCGATACCGACGATATGCGTGACGCACCCGCCCTCACAATTTTACCTGAACTTGAAAAAGCTGGCGCAGTATTAATAGCCTATGACCCAGAAGCACATGAGCAAGCAGTATGGCGACTACCTAAACTTAAACTTGCAAACAGCAAAGAAGAGGCCCTTCAAGGTGCCGATGTCGCACTCATTTTAACTGAATGGGTTGAATTTAAAGAAATGGACATAAAAGCCGTTGCCGCAGCGACATCAACCAATACTATTGTTGATTTGCGCAACTTATTTAATGCACAAGAAATGGCAAATATGGGTATTAATTATCATTGCATTGGCCGCGCCAAAATGGCGTCCACCTCTAGCAATGAGAAAGTAGCTTAATGTCGAAAACAGTTCTTATTACAGGTGCGGCTGGCTTTATTGGTTGCGAAACAACCCTTAAACTTTTAGACGAAGGACACACCGTCATTGGCGTTGATAATATTAACGACTACTACGATGTGACACTCAAAGAAGCACGCCTTAAACGCCTTGAACATAAGAACTTTCATTTCCATAAGCTAGACATTGCCCATATGGATGACTTAAAAGCTGTTTTTGAACAGTATAAGCCCAGCCATGTTATCAATCTTGCGGCACAAGCAGGTGTTCGATATAGCCTCGAAAACCCTGGTAGTTACGCACAAAGCAATATGGTTGGTTTTGTTAATATTTTAGAATGTTGTCGTGGACTTAAAGAGGCTGGATCAAATTTTGAACATTTAGTTTATGCCTCCTCATCTTCTGTCTATGGTGGTAACAACAAAACACCTTTCGAAGAAACAGACGAAGTATGCGACCCACGCAGCCTGTACGCCGCCTCTAAACGTTCAAACGAACTTATGGCGCACACATATGCCCATCTATTTAAATTAAACTGTAGCGGTTTACGTTTCTTTACAGTTTACGGTGAATGGGGGCGCCCTGATATGAGCCCTATGCTATTTGCAAAAAACATCCTCGAAGGCAAGCCTATTAAAGTTTATAACCATGGTGATTTATGGCGTGATTTTACCTATGTCGGCGACATTGTTGAAGGTATCACACGTTTACTCTGGCATACACCCACAACGGATATACCTGCTGAAATTTACAATATTGGCAACAGCAAACCTGTGCAGCTTCTAGAATATATTAAAACCATGGAAAAAGTTTTGGGCAAAGAAGCTATTCTGGATATGCAACCTTGGCCACCAACGGAGGTTTACCAAACATATGCTTCTACTAAAAAACTTGAGTCCGCGGTTGGCTACAAACCAAATACTGACCTTGAAATTGGTTTAGGTAAATTTGCATACTGGTACAAGCAATATCACAAACAAACGTCGTGCGTTTAAGGTCATGTTAACGAAAAAGCAAATAGAAGCGTTATTTGTTACTTTTCACCATCTCAACCCCGACCCAAAGGGTGAGTTAGAATCCGTCAATGATTACACGTTTTTAGTTGCCGTTGCACTGAGTGCACAAGCGACAGACATTGGCGTTAACAAAGCAACGAGGCTCCTCTTTGCAAAATATTGTACGCCACAACAAATGCTTGACCTAGGCATTGACGGTTTAACAGACTACGTTAAATCTATCGGACTTTATAAAACAAAAGCCAAAAATGTTATTGCCGCTGCTAAAATGTTGGTAGAGCTGCATGATGGCATTGTCCCTAATGATCAGGTTGCGTTAGAAGCATTACCAGGCGTAGGGCGTAAAACAGCAAATGTGGTGCGTAATATTGTTTTTGGAGAACCAACACTTGCCGTGGATACACATATATTTCGCGTTGCCAATCGCATGGGTATATGCAAGGCGACAACACCCGATAAAATGATGGATAAGTTACCAAAAAAGATACCTTCCGATTTTTTAAAAGATGCACACCACTGGCTTATTCTGCACGGTCGCTATACTTGCAAGGCACGTAAACCAGATTGCTCTAACTGTCCTGTTTATAACCTATGTCAATACAAAGAGAAGACAGCCTAACGGCCACCTTCTCTTTCATTCGATTACTTAATTTAAATCCTTGACCCTTCGATCATAATAACTTCACCTGCAAGTTTATGTCCCAATTCCATACCATCAAGAACTGCAGCTTTTGAACCATTATTGGCAATATAATGACAAAGGAAGCCAGCAGCAAAAGCATCACCTGCGCCTGTTTTGTCAACAGGGTTTGGTAGAACATCAAACTGCATTTTTATGTACCATGTAGCCGTTTTATAATAAACATCATCGGCGCCATGTGTAACAAGCCAACGCGTTTGAGGATTAAAAAAGTCTAGATGATCCGTAGAAAAAGATTTTTTAAGTTCACGCACTTCATCACGGTTGCCAATAACAAGATCAACACCTAAACGCAACAAATGCGCAAAAGTAGTTTTAATTTTATCGGCAACAAAGGGTGCAGAAAGCGTTACAATAACTTTCTTTTTGTGCTTTTGGGCCATTTTAGCAATTTGCATAACTGTTTCTTTGTGTGACAAAAGCATAAACCCTTCAATTACAATATAACGGCTATATTCCAAGCAATGTAGCTCACTTTTTGTAAATGATATTGGCGGCGGGAAGCCCGAGGCGACAAATGTGCGTTCGCCATCAGGTGTAATCAAAACAACAAGCTCAAATGTTTGATAAGCATCGTCAACAGGGTTACAGCTAACGCCTACAGATGAAATATCTTTATAAAAAACATCGCCGGCAGGGTCGGTGCCAACTTTAGTTAAAAAATGTGTTTTAATGCCCATTTTAGCAAGTTGATAAGCCGTATTAGCAACAGAACCGCCGCTTTTATAAACCAAATTAGGTAGGGCTTGTTTAAGCCTTACAAAGGCCTTGGCATCTAAATCATTGCGGTCCGTTTTAACAAGATTAAAAAATTTTAAGAAGTCATCGCTCACTTTACAGCTTACGTCAACAAGGGATTCGCCGATTAAAGTTACGTCTATCGGGCAATTTGAAGTAGTCATAATATTGACCTCCAATAAAAAGGAATGAAATGTATATTCCCCTTTATCTTATAACGGCCGCATTTTAAATTTGCAAGAACTAACTGTAAAACAACGCCTAGTTAGCCTAGGCGTTGTTTTACAGTTTATTACACAAAAAAAGCTTAAGAAGCAAGTCCCCAAAATTTTGTAGCTTTTTTAAAGAAGCCATCTTGCTCGGGATGATTACGTCCCGTATATTCATTTTTAAACTGACGTAAAATTTCCTTCTGCTTTTTCGAAAGTTTTGTCGGCACTTCTACCGTTAAGTTAACAAACATATCACCACATTGACTACTATGCGTCACTGGCATACCTTTGCCACGCAAACGGAATTGCGTACCACTTTGTGTGCCTTCAGGTATTTTAAGTAATGCTTTTTTACCATCAACTGTAGGTACCTCTAATGAGCCACCTAAAGTTGCTTCAACAAAATCGATAGGCATATCTAAAAGAACATGTGGCCCTTCACGTTCAAATAAAGGATGTTTTTGTGCTTGAACAAAGATGTATAGGTCACCACTTTGTGCACCATTTTCACCTGCAGATCCTTCACCTGTTACGCGGATTCTTGTACCCTCATCAACACCTTTTGGAATATTAACACTCAGTGTTTTTTCACGTCTAACTGTACCGTTACCGTGACAAGTGCCACAAGGGTTGGGAATAATTTTACCGCGACCTTGGCACGCTGAACATGCACGATTCATTGCAAAGAAACCTTGTTGCACACGCACTTCACCACGCCCACCACAAGTGCTACAAGTTTGCGTAGAAGTGCCTTTTTTTGCACCGCTACCACGACAAGTATCACAAGCTTCTGTACTAGGTATTTTAATTTGAACAGTTTTACCTGCGAACGCCTCTTCCAGTGTCACGGAAAGATTGTAACGTAAGTCGTCTCCACGTGCAGCGCGGCCATGGCCACGGGCGCCACCACCAAAAACATCACCAAACATATCTTCAAACATATCACTAAAATCATGACCACCGAAACCACCACCAGCACCTGCTCCGCCGCGCGCACCAGCCCCGCCATTTTCAAAGGCCGCATGACCAAACTGATCATAAGCACCGCGTTTTTGTGGATCTTTAAGTGCGTCGTAAGCTTCACCAACTTCTTTAAAGCTTTTTTCAGCCTCTGCATCACCAGGGTTTCTATCAGGATGGAATTTCATAGCCTGTTTGCGGTAAGCTTTTTTCAAAGCCGCATCATCAGACCCTTTCGGGACACCTAATACTTCATAATAATCACGTTTGGACATTTGTCTTTTTTACTCCTACAAAACTTATCAGCTTTTTAAATTTTTTGCGGTTTTTGTTTTTATTAATTAAAGTATTTTTTACATTAAAAATAATAATTTCCTGATCTTAAGTAAGGCTTGATCTATATTTATAGCCACTAATAACTTACACGTACACGGTTACTTGCACGGCCATAATTACCGGAAGGCATTGGTAAATATTCGGCTCCAACATAAATTATTTTACTACCTGTTGGGTCATTATAATGCTGAGTACTTGTACGGCCATTAAAATGTGTACTATTGCGAGAGCTTCGAGACCCTTTAGAGTGTGAACCTGCTTTTTTAAACTTGTACATACCATAACGTGAGCTACTAATGCCTGCAGAACCACTTGAATAATCACTTGAAGCATTTTTTCCGCCATAGCTATACAATTTATAGCTAGAACTATAGCTTCTTGCTTCAGCTGTAGCTGCTACAAAAAACATCACCATCAATGTTATAAAACCAAACTTACGCATCACTTAAAAACCTTATTTTCGTAAAAACTTATTTAAAAAATAAACCTTAACATAATTAAACTCACCATTTATCATGAGATAAACTGTATACTAAAGTACAATCTAATAAATCTCAGTCAAAATGGCAAGCTTAACTTTACATTTTTAAGAAAACTTACGCTGATTTCTCACCGTTTTTGTCTTCTTTTACTTCTTCAAACTCAGCATCCACAACATTATCGTCAGCTGGAGAATCTTCAGCACCAGCTTGTGTTGCTTCACCTGTTTCAGCTTGTTGCTTAGCGTAGATAGCTTCACCAAGCTTCATTGAAGCCTGAGTAAGCGCTTCTGTCTTCGCTTTGATGTCGTCTAAAGCAGCTGCTTCATTTTCTAAAAGCTCAGCAAGCTCTTTAGATGCAACTTCGATAGCCGTTTTATCTTCTTCAGAAACAACGTCTTTGTTTTCTTCTAAAGTTTTAGCAACAGAATGTACCATCGCTTCACCGTTGTTACGTGCATCAACAAGCTCTTTGCGCTCTTTATCAGAGTCAGCATTATCTTCCGCTTCTTTTACCATACGTTCAATGTCGTCATCATTTAGACCACCAGAAGCTTGGATCTTGATTTGCTGCTCTTTACCTGTACCTTTGTCCTTCGCTGTAACGTGAACAATACCGTTAGCATCAATATCAAATGTTACTTCAATTTGAGGCATACCGCGTGGTGCTGGTGGAAGACCTACAAGATCAAATTGACCTAGTACTTTGTTGTCATTTGCCATTGGGCGCTCTCCTTGGAACACACGAATAGTTACAGCGCTTTGGCTGTCTTCTGCCGTTGAAAACACTTGAGATTTCTTCGTTGGGATTGTTGTGTTACGGTCGATTAAACGTGTAAACACACCACCTAAAGTTTCAATACCAAGTGAAAGAGGTGTTACATCAAGCAGAAGAACGTCTGTCACATCACCTTGAAGAATACCCGCTTGAATAGCAGCACCACATGCGACAACTTCGTCTGGGTTAACACCTTTATTTGGTGCCTTACCAAAGAATTTTTCAACTTCAGCTTGAACCATTGGCATACGTGTTTGACCACCTACCAATATTACTTCACTGATTTCTAATGTTGAAACGCCTGCATCTTTCATAGCTGTTTTACAAGGTTCAATTGTTTTACGCACAAGGTCACCCACAAGCTCTTCAAGTTTAGCACGTGTCAGTTTAACATTAAGGTGTTTAGGGCCTGTCGCATCCGCTGTAATAAATGGTAAGTTTACGTCAGTTGATGTTGCAGAAGAAAGTTCTTTCTTCGCTTTTTCCGCTTCATCTTTAAGACGTTGTAAAGCCAGCTTATCACCGCGTAAGTTAATACCGCTTTCTTTTTCGAATTCTTTTGCAAGGAAGTCGATAATAAGTGAGTCAAAATCTTCACCACCAAGGAATGTGTCACCGTTTGTCGCTTTAACTTCAACAACACCGTCACCAATTTCTAGAACAGAGACGTCAAATGTACCGCCACCGAGGTCATAAACAACGATTGTTTTTGTCGTGTCGTCATTTTCAGAAAGACCGTAAGCAAGCGCTGCAGCTGTTGGCTCATTCACAAGACGTAAAACATTCAGTCCTGCAATTTTACCAGCGTCTTTTGTTGCTTGGCGTTGCGCATCGTTAAAGTAAGCAGGCACTGTTACAACAGCGTCTGTTACTGTTTCACCCAGGTAATCTTCAGCAGTCTTCTTCATTTTTTGAAGAATAGCAGCAGAAACTTCTGAAGGTGACAATTTTTTACCGTGTACTTCTACCCAAGCGTCGCCATTGTCAGAATCAACAATTTTGTAAGGCATTAATTCTTTATCTTTAGCTACCATTGGATCGTTTGCCGTACGGCCGATAAGACGCTTAATCGCAAAAAGAGTGTTTTCTGGATTTGTTATACCTTGACGTTTCGCAGGCATACCTACAAGACGTTCACCGTCTTCTGTATAACCAACGATAGACGGCGTTGTACGTGCACCTTCTGCATTTTCAATTACTTTAGTGTTCTTACCATCCATGATAGCAACACATGAGTTTGTTGTTCCTAAGTCAATTCCGATTACTTTAGCCATTTTTTACTTCTCCTGTTTTTTACTAATTTTAAAACTATTTAACTATCGCCGTTGCTACACCAACCATTGCTGGACGCAGTAGACGATCTGAAATTGTGTATCCTGGTTGAATTTCTTGCACAACCGTACCAGCAGCTTCTTCGCTTGGTACTTGCATAACCGCCTGATGAAGCTCTGGGTTTAACTTTTCACCCTCACATTCGATGCGCTTAATGTTTACACGATCAAAGGCTTTAACAAGTTGCCCTTTAACCATCTCAACACCTTCAATCATTGGTGCTAATTTTTCCACTTCAACGTCTGCACCCTCTAGCACAGTTAATGCGCGCTCAAGGTTATCCTGCACATCTAAAAGCTCGCGTGCAAAACTTGTAACACCATATTTACGTGCGTCTAAAATTTCCTTATCAGAACGTTTTTTTAAATTTTCCATTTCTGCCGCAAGCCGGTAAGACTTATCTTTCCACTCATCACGTTCAGCAGTTAATTTATCTGTTTCTGAAAGCACTTCAGCTTCGGGCATATCCACAACGTTATCTTCAGCTACAACCGCCTCGTCAACACTTGTGTTTTTTACTTCTTCATTTTCAACTGTGTTTTCAGCATTCATTTTTTCTATCCTTTTATTTTAGTCAATTGATGGCTCATATCTAGGCCGCGTGCCTCAATAGCACGGCTTAAAACTTTGCCTGTAAATTCGACAAGTTGTACAGCCTTTTTATAGTTCATACGCATGGGGCCTACAACACCCAAAGTACCAATAACAGTTTTATCGGCGCTACCGTAAGATGTACTTACCATAGAACAACTGTTGACGTCTTTCATACCGCAATCAGCGCCAACAAAAATCTGCACGCCTTCGCCTTTAGAAACTTCATTCATCAAGGCCATTAACATACGTTTTTCTTCAAAGGCATTAAATAAGCCTTTAAGTTGGTCGCGAACCAATTCAGGGTACTGGAATAAGTTTTGCGTGCCCGATACAACAAGAGCCGTATCATTTGCTTTCGGTTCTGCCCATTTATCAGCAACCTGCATCATTTCATCCATCATGTTATCTACATGATTTTTATGTTCCATCAATTCCTTCATCATCAGCACACGTGCATCAGACAAAGTTTGCCCTTCAACAACGTCGCGCAGATGTTTTGAGCTTTCATTAAGTTCTTCGATCGTAATATGCGCAGGTACATTGATAATACGGTTTTCAATATCACCACTTTTAGTCACCATTACAGCGAGGACACGATCACCACTTAAACGTAAAAACTCAAGTTGTTCTAGCGTTTCCATATCAAACTTTGGCGCAGTCACAAGCCCTGTACATGCAGTCATTTCACCCAAAAAGGCAGAAAGATCATCAATAGTTTCTTTAAGAGGTTTTTCTGCAGCAGCCTTTTCAAGGATTTGTCTTTTTATATCTTCGCCAATGAGGTCTTCATCTGCTTCAACTAAACTGTTTGTATAATAACGAAAACCCGCTTCAGTGGGTGCGCGCCCTGCAGAGGTATGAAGACTTTCTAAATAACCATTCTTTTCTAAATCGGACATAACATGTCGCAATGACGCAGAAGAAAGATCAAGTGTTGAGCGTTCGCACAAAGCTTTGGAGCCGACAGGCAAACCTGTCTCTGTATAAATATCAACAATATCGTTCAGCACAGTTTGTGAACGCTTTGTAAGATCAAATAACATATCCCCCCCAACATTTAAATATCTTTAAACTTTAATATTGGCGATACTAGCACTCTTTTCAAGTAAGTGCCAGAACTTTTTTGGCACTCAGTGTCATTTAGTGCCAATAAGTGCCTTTTATTGAGGGTTATCATCAGATTCATTTTTATCAAACCATAAATTTGCACCAATTTTTTCGGTAAAGGACGCATGAATTTCAAGTTCATTTTCTGACACAGGGTATACACGTGGCACTTTAACGTCACCCACTAAAGATAATAAATCAACTTTAACACCTTTGCTGCTGGTAGTGTCAGCTGATGCCAATGAAAGGCCATGTTGTAAGCCACCACTTAGATGTAGATAAACATCTGCTAATAACTGAGAATCAAGCAAAGCACCGTGAAAAACACGGACAGATAAATCAACTTCAAAGCGATTACATAAAGCATCAAGTGTCGCTCTAGAGCCAGGGAATTTGCGTCTTGCAATCGCCAATGTATCCACAACTTTGTTACTTAAAGCAGAGCGATCAATTTGTTCTAATTCTGCATTTAAAAATTTCATATCAAATGAGGCGTTGTGCGCCACAAGTGGTGCGTCGCCAACAAATGCTAAAAAATCATCGACAATACCTGCAAAGGTTGGCGCATCTTTTACTTTATCATTCGTAATGCCGTGGATCTTAACCACTTCGTCAGGGATATTTCTTTCGGGGTTTAGCAGGACGTGAAATGTATCCCTTGGATCATCGGTACGCATTTTGTCGTAAATCCTAAGCGCACCAATTTCCACAATTTTATCACCCGTCTTAGGTTCAAAACCTGTGGTTTCAGTATCAAATACAATTTCAATAAGTTTAGACATAACACACCTTTTAATCGAATATACGTTTTTTCATTTTATGATAAGCAAAACTATAAGCGACTAGCGTTAAAATTACAATATAAGTCAGCTTATAAGAAATATTCAAAACATCATAAGGCAAGTCAGCACTAATAATACGTACAATGTCCACAATATGCGTCATTGGTAATATAAAGGACAGCCACTGTATCGCCTCCGGAAATCTGGTCACAGGGAAAAAGACACCGCTGAATATAAACATTGGCGTCACCCAAAATGTGAAGAAATAACTAAACATGTCAAAACTTTTAGCAAGCGATGTTGCCACCATACCGCAAGCAGAAAAACATAAACAGCCAACAAACATTACTGGCAAAACAAGCAAGACAGAAAGGCCCGCTTCAATACCCGTAAATAAATAACTAACAAGCATAACACAAACCACAGCAAACAAAGCCTTTGATGTTGCCCATATAATTTCCATCCATAAAAGATGGTGTAGGGTTGCAGGTGTTGCCAAAACTTGATTCCAATAACCTTGTAAGTGGCTGCGAGCAAAAGATGAAATACTTGTTTCAAAACTAGCTGTAAACATGCCACTATAGGCCATCATACCTGGAATAATATACGACATATAGACAATTTCCTTACCACCAACCTCCATCGTTTCAATAAGTGACCCCATACCAAAACCAAAAGAAAATAAAAACAAAAGTGGGTTAAAAACATTTGAAGAAAGTGAAGGCCAAAACATTGTGCGCCAGACTAAATAGTGCCTCGACCACAAAGCAAATACTGTTTTAGCAAAAAGCGTCATGGGTTAACTTTCTTTAATCGAACAATCGTTTTGTAAATGTTTTATAAGCGCAATAAAAGCTTATGGCGAAGATAACAAGTAATATAGCCATGCGTAATAAAACAGCCGACCATTCTACATCATAACCAAGCACCATCGGACGCACAATTTCAAGCACATGTGTGAGTGGAAAAATTTGCGCGAATGCATTTAACCATTCTGGTGCGTCTTCCAAGCTATAAAAGACACCACTAAATAAATACATCGGCATAATCCATAAACTCTGGATATATTTAAAATACAGCATACGCCCTAAAAACCCTGCAAAAAACAAAGTAATCGACCCATAAACCATATTTGCCAGAAGTAAAATGGGTACTGTCAAAAGAGCCCCTGTCACTGAAGGTATGGCATCAAAAAAATAAGCCACAACATATAAAATAAGCAGGGACGGCATTGCGCGTAAACTTGGAAAAAGAACTTCGGCAAATAAAAGGTCTTGTAATTTGATAGGCGTTGCAAGCCAACTTTGCCAAATACGTGCAGAGGCATACCGGTTATGTGCGCCATAAGTTGTTGCCGCTAACATCACAAACAAACCTGAACCCGCCGCAATACCTGGTGCAATAAATGTAATGTAAGGTACGCCCGCAATTTCACTCACAGCTTTACCAAGCCCAAAACCAAAAGCAATGAAGAATATAACGCGCTCCATCACATCACCGATCAACAGCGTACTCGCCAATTGCTTATATTCCATATAATAACGCACCATCAGTGCCTTAATATTTTGATAGTTAAAAAACATTATTTTAAAAACCTTCTTTTAAGCTGTAATTCGCACAAATACATCGTAGCGATGGTCGACACAAGCAGTATTAAACAAATAAAACCATATGTATAAATATTTACATGTCCCCAAAGCATTACATTTTGCAGTGGCGCAGTAACGTAACTAACAGGGTAAAGCTTTATAACCATTTGGAAGGCAGCAGGTAATTGAGCACTATCAAAAAACGCCCCTGATACCACAAATATAGGTGAAATAAAAACAACCCAATAATAAATAAAGTTTTCATCGTTTTTCATAAAAAGCGTAAAGAGCAAACTACAAGAAGCATAGAAAAAATAAAGTGCGAAAACAAGGGGTAAACCCATAAAGAGCCATGACATATTAACGATTAAACCAAAGCTATAAGCTAACACAAAAACAACAACCACAGGGACGCTTGAGCGTAAAACAACCCAAAATAGCTCAGAATAGACCATACGTCTTACGCCTAAAGGTGTTGCAAGAAGGGATACCCACCAAGGGTTATGAACAATTTTTGCATAAAAACGGTGGGTAGATTCCATACCTAACTGATAAAGTCCAGCAAACAAGAAGTAGCCTGGAATAACAAAACTCTGATAACTCACACCCTTTATATCAGGCATATATATCGCAAACCCATAAACAAATAACGACAGCCAAACAACATTATCCAACACATCAGCAAACAACATAAAGTGCCAAGATCGCTTCAATACAATAAAATTACGTCTTAATAAAGCCAGCATAAACTTAGTCTCTCAATTTATGGCCTGTTAGACGTAAAAAGACATCTTCCAAGTTAGATTCACGTTGTGAATAAGTTGCGTCACCCGTTAAAAGACTTTTAATTTTTGATGGATCGTTTACATAAAACAGAACTGCATCACCAATATCTTCACGGTCAATATCTGTTTTTTCTAAAGCTACTGGTAGCGGTTTAGACACTTCAAAAACATGGTCTTTTACGTGCTTAGCAATAAGTGTTTTAGGTGAACCCTCGTCCAGAACCGTACCGCCATCAACAATAACGATGTTGTCACAAAGGCGCTGTGCTTCGTCCATATAGTGTGTGGTTAAAAGAAGTGTTTTACCTTCTTCTTTAAGCCTTAAAAGGCTTTTCCAAATAAGCACGCGTGCTTGAGGGTCAAGCCCTGTTGTAGGCTCATCTAAAATCACAAAATCAGGGTCTGCAATCAAAGAACGTGCAATAATCAAACGGCGTTTCATACCACCGCTTAAATGGTTAACGCGGTTATCTGCTTTTTCTGTGAGCTGCATAAAACCAAGCAATTCAGAAGCACGCGCTCGAACATAATCCTCCTTCAAACCAAAGTAGCTACCGTAAACTTCAAGGTTTTGTCTAACACTCAAATCAGGGTCTAAATTATCCTCTTGAGGTACAAGGCCAATACGCATTTTTTCAGCGCGCGAAACTTTATCCACATCCACATTAAATACCTTGAGAGAGCCGCTTGTCAGTGAGCTCAAGCCCATAATCATGCGCATTGTCGTCGTTTTCCCTGCACCGTTTGGCCCAAGAAGCCCCACACATGTACCTGTTGGCACTTTAAAAGAAATACCTTTGACGGCCTCAAAATCACCAAAAATTTTTTTAATATCTGTTGCTTCTATAACAGGCATAACACTTTTTTCCTTATAATTTACGAAACTTTTTGAAGTAATAATTCTTGCAGCTTAGACAGTGTATCTTCAGGGTTCTTAACGGCTATAGATATATTCTTCGCCCCCTCTTTTTTTAATACCTCGGACAAAGGATAGTCATTACCACCTGCATACATACGGTCCCCAAAAAAAGTGATAGCATCATCGCCATAGTGCTGTCTTAAGGCTGTTAAGGCTTGAGACTTATCGTTGCCATGTTCACTGATATCAACGGATGTTTTACCACCTATGGAGAAGTGAAGGCCTGAATATTTTCCCGCCAAAGCTTTAGCAAAACCTTCACGTTCATTATGTATATCTTCCCAGGCTTCGTAGCGTTTTCTTGCAGGCATATCTGCCGCTTTACCAACGGTAGAAAAGCAAATCATCGTTTGGCGGTCTTGTATATGATCACCCGTACGTTCAGGATACGCACTGCTTGCAAGCGTCTCTTCTAAATCTTCGCGTAAACCTTCTGGCCATTCAAAAGAACGGCGGTAAACAAGTTCACCATCTTTCCAAAGCTCGCCACCCATCACAGGCAATAACCCTGCAGCATTTTCAATAATATCTGCTGGGATTTGTTCTGTCATTTTTGGGAGAGCACTACCTGAGCAGAAAAAATATATCTTCCCAGCCATAACTGTACGAAAGACACTTGCCATTTCGTCTGACATAACACAGTCACTCTCAGCCAAGGTCATATCAACATCATATATATAAAACATTTTAAAGTTCCTTTTTATTCAACATCTTTCCATTTAGTAGAAAGTGGGTATATTTTGACACGTATATTTTGTGCAGGTGAGTTTTCAAATTCAAACTTAACAGGAATTTCATAACCTGCCGTTAATTTTTGCTCTAGGCCCATCAGCATGACATGGATATCACCTGGTTCCATAGCCACGTAAGTATCGTCTTTAAGCACCACTTTCTCCATGTGGCTCATAGACATAATACCTTCGTTATTCATAGATGTGCGGTGTATCATCGACATACGTGACGCAGGTGTTGAAACAGCAATCAGAGCATCATCTTTTCCCGTTTTGTTTTCAAGAATACCGTACAAAACACCCGTTGTTGCTTGTCCTATGGTGGCACGTACCCACATTTTTTTTAAATTAATTTTTTCAGACACTTCTGCGTAAGAAAGCGCAGGCATCAAAAATAATAGACTAAAGAGTATAAATTTTTGTAACATTATAGTTCCCTTTTCAAGTTCATTTTTTCTATATTTTCAAGATATTCAGCCCAGAGCTGATCCTTTTCGGTACCCAACTCTTGTAAATAAGACCATGTGTAAAGGCCTGTTTGATGTCCATCGCTAAATATAATTTTTACAGCGTAATGACCCACAGGTTCAATAGCTTTAATAGTTATATCTTTTTTACCAGCAACAATTTTCTTTTCATGAGGGGCATGACCTTTAACTTCAGCTGAAGGAGACTCAACCCTTAAAAGTTCGGCACTGTATTCGTAAATTTCGCCAGCACTAAAAGCAATACTTAAGTTCTTTTTATCACTTCTGAGGCGAATTTCCATAGGTTGTTGCATTGTTTAATTATCCTTAAAAAATAAATCCGCCTTATCATAACATATAAGGCGGATTTTTTAACATATCAGTCTTTATTTATCTAAAACGCGTGCTTCTTCAACAATCATCACAGGGATCCCATCCTTAATGGGAAAGGCCAACTTAGCAGCCTTACTGATAAGCTCCCCTGCTTTTTTGTCATAAACAAGCGTTGTTTTAGTAAGCGGGCACACCAAAATTTCTAATAATTTAGAGTCAACCTCAGGCATTTTAACCACTAACCAGCATAACCTGTTTCTTGTTTCTCTTGGCGACGCTTTGCTTCAATACAAAGTGTTGCGATAGGCCTTGCAAGTAAACGCTTTACGCCAATAGGGTCACCCGTTTCTTCACAAAAACCAAAATCACCATCTTCAACACGTGACAACGCTTCATCAATTTTAGAAATAAGCTTACGTTCGCGGTCTCTTGTACGTAATTCAACACCCTGCTCATACTCTAAAGAGGCTTGATCATTCAAATCAGCTTCAATAGCAGAGTTTTCTTTCAGGCCTTTAACTGTCGATGTACTCTCTTCTTCAAGTTGCATACGCCAGTCCAACAACATGTCCTTAAAAAAGGCTGTTTGCATAGGGCTCATATACTCTTCGTCATCCGTTGGCAGATAGCCTTCTGGATACAATTTCTCTTCTAATTCTTCTTTTTGTACAGCTGCTTCAGCCATATTTTTTATCCCTCTAATATGTGAATACTATATAAATTCACCCAAAATATATGAAATTTTTACCATTTGTGCAAATTTTTAATAAATTTCGTATATTATTTAGTTAATTTAGCTCAATAACTTGAATTTAAAACAATCATCACCAAAATATATGTATACATACATTTAATATTGGTGAAGTTTATGGAAATACTTTATACAGCCATCGAAGAAAAACAAGCAGAACTAGAAGAAAGCCTGCTTACAGTACAGCACCGCAAAGAGCATATTAAACGAGCTTGCGACGAAAAAAGCCATGGAAAGGCGCATAACTTCACGCGCCAAGACCAAGAAAATATCCGCCTAGAAGAGCTCTCCATGCAAGAAAACGAGATAAACGTTGAGTATGATATTCTTAATGATATACAAGCAAATAGCTGTAATTATGAGGACATGCGCCTTGCGGCAAGGAGTGCGCATACTTGCATTTTAGAAAATAACAGCCTGTCTACATCTCTGAATGCCGAAGAGGATAAGTTGGAAAGATTGAGCAGCAAGGCCGAAAGGACTTATCAGGATTTAATCATTGAGTACAAACGTCTAAAAAAATCACCACCCGCAGGCCTCACACAAGAAGAACTGCTTATATTATATATGGGCCATGAGCGTAAAATTGCCTGTGAGCGCGTTAAGCGTGATTTATTCACAATTATGGCACAACAACTACAATATGAGCGTAGCAGCTGTAAAAGTGAAGATATTTTAAACCCTGAGATTGATGGACTTGCCATCTAACTTAAACCACAAAACCCTGAGCCATATCATCGATGGCAGACATGACCTCCACGATGATTTCACCTGTCCCATGCCCTGCATTTTCCACTACAATATAAGCACTATGCGGTAAATATTTGTGTAGCTTATAGGCATTTTTAAGTGGGCATACCATATCATAGCGACCATGAATTAGCGTGATTGGTATATGCATTAACCTATCAACACCATCTAAAATTTGATTTTCTTCTAAAAAGTAATTGTTATTGCTATAATGCCCTGCAAGCAAACTGTGCGTATAAGCAAAGACCTCAAACTCTTTTTGCGCTGTCATTTGTTCTTCTACTGTCATCAGCGCTTCTGCTGCTTGACGTTTTTGCGTATTTTTAATCGCCGTTTCCGCCATGGCCATAATATCACCTTCATAAGTCAGCACCTTAAGCGCCGCTTTTTTTGCGGCAACTTTATCATCACCCTGAATAATGACGTTGTAACACTCATAAGGATCAGCCACTTGCTCTTCTGTTAGACCCTCTATATAGCGATCATAAGCTTCAGGGAAAATACGTGCCGCACCGCTAGGGCCGTGTATCCAGTCATTGTTCACCTTATAGGCGAGGAAAATACCATTTAAGACCATACCCAACACATTTTCAGGGTGTGCCTGTGCATAGACGAGAGAAAGCGTACTACCCCATGAAGACCCTGTCACCATCCATTTGTCTATATTCAAATGACAACGCAAAGCCTCCATATCGGCAACCAAGTGCTGTGTTGTGTTTTCCGTCCGACAGGCAGCTGGTGTGCTTAAACCTGCACCACGCTGGTCAAATAAAATGATACGAAATTTTTCTGGGTTAAAGCGACGGCGGTGTTTAGGGTTTGAGCTATCCCCCGGGCCACCATGAACAACAACGACAGGCAAGCCCTGTTTGTTACCACTTTCTTCATAATACATTTCATGAATATCAGAAACCTTAAGCATACCGCTGTTAAAAGGTTCTATGTCATTAAAAAGAGGTGATTTTATACTGTCCATTATTGCATCCTTTATTTGTCGGACATATACCATAGCACATAACGCACAAAAAAAAGAAGCCACCACAGTGACTTCCTTTATTCGATTAATGTTTAATAAATTAAACGTCTTGCTGTGTTTCTTGTTTCTTCACCTTATAAGCGTATCTTGAAGGTAGCACCGCATCCAGCTCTTCAAGATGCTGCTTAACATTCAGGTTATTGAAAAATGCATTTTCTTGTTTTGCTTTATCTTGCAATGAAGCAAGGTTAGTAAAATCATCAAAAACATCCTCTTTTTGCTCTTGTATATACTCAATAAGAATAACAAGTGTGTAATAACTTTCTGCGCAATGAGTGTATTTTTTACATATTTCTTTTTGATTACCGTAAAATTCTTTAGCTCTAAAATTATCAACTGATGTGGTTTTAATTTGACGTGGATCAAAAAACAACTTCTTGGCACTCTTAAAAGTTAAATAACCCCAAGCAACCAAAACAAACAGTCCAAATAAAGTATTCGCTAAAATAGATGCAAACTGTGGGTAGTCCTTCAAAAAAACCTCATATATAACGCCGTCTTTTAACAGAAGAGGCAAAACCCAATGCATAGAAGCGTAAACAAACAAAACCCCTAAAGAAAGAATAGCAATACCACGCATTGCTAAAAGGCAGCGACGCGTAAATTCAATATAAACTTGCTTGCCAGGGAACAACAACTTCCAACACATAAACAAATAACCTACACCCATAACAGACCAAGTTAACGTTGTTTGAATAGTATTGTGGTAATAAAGTATTTGTTGCGCATATACCTCTAACATATAGGCGTGTAAATTACTGTCGGTATCAATGACGTCATATGTGAAAGAGAAAAAGAGATCAACGCAATAATACCATAAAACAATATAGAGTCCGGCGCGTAGATACTTACCAAAGAAAGACCATTTTTGAGCACGCTCCATAAGTGCACTAGCTAGACGATCTTCAACTTCAATCTCTTCTTTGTTGTAGTAATTATCTAAAGTACGCATTTCCATTAAAAGCTTAGGATAAGCTCTTACAGCTTCTTGCATTTCACGTCGTGCAGCTTCAATTTCATACATCAACCGCGCGCCATCATCACCGCCGAATGTCACGCCGTATTTTTGTAAGAAAATCCATAAATCAAGAATATCTTGATTAAGCTTACGGATTTTTTTCATTCGTTGCGTTATAATGCCGTGTTTAGTACGAAAAGTATCAACCGTCTCATTAAGAGAGAAATCCTCAACATCTAATTCAGAGTCGTAAATTTCCTGAGAAAGCTTTTTTTTGTTGCGCATAAAGTTTTTCACTTTTGCTTGCATAAAAACGTAAATAACTGCCTGCAATGGCTTTAAAATAGTAGAAAGGAACCAGGTTTTACCAAGAATAAAGCCCCCAGTTGTTGTCACCAAAGCCATAAGCTTTGCTATAATACCACTCAGCATAGAGAGTCCTTAACCTCCCAGAAAGGAAAGCAGTTAAGTTATAATTTTAAGTTAAATAAAAAATAAAGTGTTTCTGTCTAATTCTGCCCCTAGATATACTGTATACCGTTTACAAAATCAAGGGCAAAGGATATTAACTTTGCTTTTTAGTGGTGATTCAGTAAATATGGTGTTGATTGCGTCCGTAGTTCAGCTGGATAGAACATAGGCTTCCGGTGCCTAAGGTCGCTTTTTATAAGCGCTCATGAAAACAAGGTATTATTGTATATATCGCCAGCACAGTATCACTTTAAGAAGGTTATAGTAAGGTTGCCAAAAACAAACATGCGTCCGTAGCTCAGTTGGATAGAGCACTGGTTTCCGGTACCAGAGGTCGGAGGTTCAACTCCTCTCGGACGCACCATTCTTAATAAAAACATCAAAATACCCTATAGCTGTTAATAGCATTAACCCTTTCGGTTTCGACGTATGTACCGCACTGTCACGTATACCCATTGACATTAAAGACATTTTTAAATCTAGCTGTAGATGGGGTTAAGGTACTCGAAACCTTTTAATTCAAATATTATATTTTTACTTATAAATTTATAAGTTGTACCATAAAGCTTGGCATGTATTAAAAAGGGTGTTGCTGTATATGGACTTTCTAGATAAAAAAAATCACTACATTATTTTGGCTTTGATTCCTGCCATTGTTATGGCGTTTATATATTCAATGGACTTTGTTGAACGATTGGATGGTGGGCAAGCTACAGGAATCTGGAATGTTGCAGGGTTTATAATAATACCATTTACTACGCTGGCTTATCTTATTACTAGTCTTTATACTTCGATTGTTTCGTTAATATACAGGCAGTTTAACTCGATTATTTTAATGTTACTTAATATTGCAGTAATAATTTCATTTTTAGCCCTATTCAAGATTTTTACTATATTTAATCTAAACCTTGATGACAACGCAGGTTTTATTTTTAATCAAATTAAATCTTACTTGCTTGTATCTACTTGGCTTATCTTTGCATTCGGTGTTGCTTTAGACTTCTTTGGAAAAAGCTTGAAGCGACACGTAATTTCTTTGTTGGCATTTGGACTTGCTGCTTACTTAAGTGCTGTCCTTGTCTCACCGATAACATTTGAAGATTTAAAGTCTTTAACTGTAGAAGAGCATATCCCACCTGCAATGGTTAGCAGTGCAACAATAGGAACATGCTTTGAAACAACTTCAACGGTATATTCAAAATCCTTGGCTGATAAGTATAATTTACCGCTAGAATTTGTACATGACCTCGATGAGGGGGTCGCAGTAATGGAAGTTCAGAAGTATACATGTAAAAATAAAGTAAAAACTAAAGATCGGAGGTGGTGCAAACAAAAGGGATCCAAGTTCGACGAATTAAGTGGTGAATGCGAAGTGATGCGGACTATCAAACGATGTAACGTTAATGCTTTTGTCGACTCTACTTTGAATATACGCCACTACTATAATGACGAGAAAATTGGCACGACGAGTGTAGATAAAAAGTTGATAACATCAGAAGATGTGCACTCTAAAGAGGAAAGCTATTTAAACAATTCAGAGTCTTCTAAGCGATTTACGCAGCTTGCTGATTATTTAACCTTAAACCACGTAAAGCCTGAAGTGCGTTACTATACACCTGCTGTGGGTGGAGGTGGTTATATACATTCTCATATGAATGTATATGTTCCTAGTATCATAGATGGTTATAACTATTACTCTGCTAGAAAAGAGTGTCGAAATTTGTTTAGGGTTTCATTGTCGAGCAAGAAAAAACAGCTTAGTGCACAAAGGGCTGATTACATGAAAGACAATACAAGAAAAGAGTTGAGAAAGATGCCGTTTGAAAAAGACAAGTGTTGCTATCATTGGGAGCTACCTAAGCGATTACTGAAAGCATTTGCCTCTGATAAGAAATAAGGAGCAATTAGTCTAGCACTTTAACCCATTTTTAAATTTCGTGCCCAGTGCTTTAGCGTGTGGTTATAGAGCTTATCGAAAAATGTTGTGCTTATCCTATATAACATTGATTTATAACAAGAAAAGTTTCGGGTAGATAGCGTGCAGCTGCACCATTTCACTGGCTAATACTTCTAGAAATTAACTGCTGCGTAAATATCTTTTTACTCTCACTGTAAAAAAAACCAGCCTCTTCTCAGTGAAAGGTATCTTTTTTACATTGGTCTTATCAATCTTTATTTTCGACATATACACTGAAAATATGCACTCAAAACTCTAAAGCATTTGAAATACCAACTCCACAAATATAAAGCCCTCCGAAAAGGGCTTATATTCAACACCATTTTTACCCTTATTTTAACGACGTTTTATTTATGTGGGAACCATTTATAAAGTGCAGGTAAAACCAACAATGTTAAAATAGTAGAAGATATAATACCGCCAATAACAACTGTTGCTAAAGGCCTTTGCACTTCTGCACCTGCACCTGTGTTTAACGCCATAGGTACAAAACCAAGCGAAGCCACAAGCGCTGTCATCAGCACAGGGCGTAAACGGGTCATCGCACCTTCAACAATAGCCTCGTAAGCAGACTTTCCTTCACGCTCTAGTTCACGAATAAATGACAACATTACAATGCCATTTAAAACAGCCACACCTGAAAGGGCAATGAACCCTATCCCTGCCGATATAGACAATGGAATGCCGCGCATGGCCAGGGCAAAAATACCGCCTGTTAAAGCAAGTGGTACGCCTGAAAATATCAATAATGATATTCGGGTTGAATTAAAGGTCAGAAACAACAAACCTAAAATAAGTATCAATGAAATGGGCACAACAATTGCCAGTCTGTTTTTTGCAGAAATAAGCTGTTCAAATGTGCCACCATATTCAAACCAATATCCCGCTGGTAATAAAACATTGGCTGAAACGACTTGTCTCACATTTTCAACAAAACCACCAAGGTCACGCCCACGTACGTTTGCTGTAACGACAATACGCCTTTTGCCATTTTCGCGGCTTATTTGGTTTGGTCCATATGCGGTACTAATATCAGCTATTTCACCCAAAGGAACATAGTCAAGGCTATTTTCTGGACTCTCACTCTCACCTGTATCAAGTGGAATAGGGATTCTTGGAAGCGCCTCTGGGTTTTGGCGTAAATTTTCAGGTAAACGTACAACAAGTGAAAACCTTCTATCACCTTCATATACTGTACCTACTTTACGGCCAGCCATAGCTGTTTCAACAACCTCTTGAACGTCTACTACGTTTAAACCATACACATTCATGCGGTCACGGTTGGGCACAATATTCAGCACAGGTAAGCCACTAACTTGTTCAACCTGAACGTCAGAAGCACCTTCCACGCCTTGAAGTTGTTGCATCACTTGCGTTGCAGAAGCCAGAAGTTTTTCAAGGTCATCACCATAAATTTTAACGGCCAAGTCACTTCTAACACCTGAAATAAGCTCGTTAAAGCGTAATTGAATAGGCTGTGAAAACTCATAATTACTGCCTGGAATATCGCCTAAGGCTTTTTCCATTTCCAAAATGAGTTTGTTTTTAGGTTTGTTGGGCATTGGCCAATTCTTACGGTTTTCAAGCAAAATATAAGTGTCGGCAATATTGGGTGGCATGGCGTCTGTCGCAACCTCGGCTGTACCTATGCGTGCAATAACAGTGCGCACTTCTGGGAATTTTATCAAACGTTTTTCCATAAGTTTTTGCATACGCACCGATTCAGTTAATGACGTGCCTGGTGCACGCAAGGCTTGAACTGCAATATCCCCCTCATCTAGTGTAGGTACAAATTCCGTACCCATTTTACTGGCTGTAAATAAACTTATTAAAACCAACAAAAAAGCTACACTAACCACTTTAACAGGGTTATTTAAGCTCCATAAAAGCATTGGTTTATAAGCTTGTTTACTTTTCACAATGGCAACATTTTCTTTTTCGTGCACCTTGCCTGTAATAAAAATGGCAACAGCCGCAGGCACAAGTGTTAACGAAAGAAACATAGCTGACACTAAAGCCACAACTACCGTAAATGCCATAGGATGAAACATTTTACCTTCAACACCTGTAAGTGAAAAAATAGGTAAGTAAACAACGGTAATAATAAGGATACCAAAAATACTTGGTTTAATAACTTCTGCCGCAGCTTTTGATGTTAATGCAAAACGTTCCTCTTTAGTAAGCAGGCGCTTTAGTTTTTCTTGTTCCATGCCAAACCGCCTTAAACAGTTTTCAATAATAATAACAGCACCGTCTACAATAAGACCAAAGTCTAGCGCCCCCATGCTCATTAAATTACCTGATACTTTATTTTCAACCATACCTGTAATTGTCATAAGCATAGAAACAGGAATAACGAACGCTGTAATAAGTGCCGCCCGCATATTACCCAAAAGTAAAAATAAAATAACAATAACAAGTAAAGCACCTTCGATTAAATTATTTGGACTGTACGGATGGTCTTTTCAACTAATGTTGTGCGATCATAAACAGGTGTTGCTATAATACCTTTTGGTAAGCTCGTTGCAATTTCAGTTAGCTTTTGCCCTACACGTTTAGAAACCTCTTGTGCGTTTTCACCCAACAACATCATAGCCGTGCCCAAAACAACCTCTTCACCGTCCCTTGTTGCTGCACCTGTACGTAATGGTGAAACTAAAGTGACTTCTGCAATGTCCTTTATACGTATGGTTAGGGCATTTCTGTTCGTTACAATAATGTTAGATATTTCTTCAAGGTTTCGAACTTGACCCGGAATACGCACAAGGTATTGTTCACCATTTCTTTCAATATATCCAGCACCTGTATTGCTATTGTTGCTTTCCAATGCTTGAATAACATCATGTATTTTGATGCCGTAAGATATTAAAAGTTCGGGTTTTGGCTGTACATGGAATTCATTTTCATAACCACCAATTGTGTTGACTTCCACCACACCTTTTAAATTACGTAGTTGCGGTGTTATAATCCAATCTTGCACAGTCAATAAGTCCATAGGGGTGTAGGCTGTACCATCTTCTTTTACAGCACCTTTATTGGCAGTGACTGTATAGAAAAATATTTCGCCCAACCCTGTGGTTACAGGTCCCATAATAGGTTCTAAACCTTGTGGAATATCGCCCTTAATTTGCCCTAACTTTTCTGCAATAAGTTGTCGTGCAAAGTATATATTAGTGTCGTCTTCAAAAACGGCCGTCACTTGTGACAAGCCATAACGAGACATAGACCTTGTATGGTTTAAACCTGGTATACCCGACAGCACAGTTTCAACTGGAAATGTAATACGTTGTTCAACTTCCAAAGGTGAATAACCGTCAGCTCTGGTGTTAATTTGCACTTGTACATTGGTAATGTCTGGCACAGCGTCAATAGGAAGTTTACTGAAATTGTACACACCCAATGCACAAATAGCCATAATAGTTATAAGTACCAACCACCTATGTTTGATGGAAGACTTTATGATGTTTTCTAACATAATTTTTCCCCTCCTAGTGGTTGTGTGATGCAATTGATTTTAAAAGGTCTGCTTTAATAACAAAGCTACCGCTCGAAACATATTCTTCGCCTATGCTTAAGCCTACCAAAACTTCCACAAAGTCATTTGTTTTGACACCTGTTTTAATAGGGCGTGGCGCATAAATATTACCTTCCTTAATGAAGACAACTTGGTTATCTTCAAAAGTTTGAATGGCGGTAATAGGTACAGCAATACCTGTTGTTAAATCACCCACCGTTAACAGCCCTTTCACGTTCAAGCCAACCCTCCAAACATAATTGTCATTTTTAACAGGGGTGATGCCTATAACAGTTTGGCTAAACGTGTCGGCCGTTGGTAAAATAATAGTAACAGAAGTGTCTTGTTTAGGTGATTTATCACTCAAGCCCATAACTTGAATATGTTGACCTTTATTAAGCTTAGATGCATCTGATGGAAACACATGAAATTGTGCCCAAATAGAAGTGAGGTCTGAAATAGTGAAAAGCTCATCATTTTCTATTACGTCACCAAGGTTTGTTTTCCTGTTCATCACAGTACCTGTTATGGAGGATATAATATTATAGGTACTTAAACTATCATTGCTATACAAAGTGCCAAGCAATTGACCTTTATTTACAACGTCACCAAGGTTCACTTTAACTTGTTTAATAACGCCTGAAAACCTTGAGCGTATGGTAGCGGTTCTATTTTCATCAATTGTTAATTTACCGCTTAGGGGGATAGTTTTTGTCAGCGTCATAACTTTTACTGTGCTTGAAATAACGCCAGCATTTAAAGCAACTTCTGGTGTTAGCGTGACAATTTCTTCTTCGCCATGCTCGTCGTGATCATCAGGCTCGTCATGTTCATCGTGATTATCTTGTGCAGATTCTTCATGAACATCACCCTCTTCGTGGTGTTCTTCCGCGTACGAAGTAAGTGTTGTCCCTATTGTTAATAGGACAGCAAATAGTATATTTTTATATTTTTTAATCATTAAAATTCTCTTATCTTTTTATATTAAATAAACGTAGGTGCAATTAAACTGCACACGTAGAAACATCTTCAAAATTCAGACGGTATGACTGTTGTTTGAAGTTATTTAATATTAAGATTTAGGCGGTTTTTTAAAGCCGTATGTAGGGCTTGATAGAATGGTACTTATTTCAAAAAACTTTTCAGATTCTTTTTTGAAATTACCCATATCCGATGAAAGCCCGTGAAAAGCTGAAACATGGTGTAAGCATACAATACCTTCGCATTCCACTTCACATTCCTTTAAAGACATAAGTTCATGATGTGTGTCATGATTTATATTATCTTGAAGGTTTGAATGGTGACTGTCTGCCATGGCATTTGCGTGCACAGAGCTGACCATTGAAAGGGTCAGTACAGATAAAATAATTAATCCTGTTAAAAACATACGCATGTAAAAAACATAACACCAGGCGATACTTTGTTCAAGGTATGTTTAATCTTTTAGAAACTTCTATATAACTGCAAAGATTATAGTAAGCTTGTATTGTTGCAACAACAATTACTTACCGCCCCAATGGTAATTATGTAGTGGTTATTGGTATAAGATTAATGGATAATGTGTACGGAATATTTGTTCAGCATAGAAGGTGACAATCCATTAAAAATGTGTCACATTTATAAAGAAGCAAAGCAAATTTAAACAAGAAATGGCGACTATGTCTGAATATATAAAATCAAAAAAAGATAAAATTTCATACGTCAGCACGGATAAAGTATCATGCGAGGGCCCAAAGGTAAGTAAACATCCAAGAGTTTACTTAACAGTAAAGGGTGGCGAAATAAATGAGGTTGTATGTCCTTATTGCGCACATACATTTAGAAAAGAAGTAAAACCCAAAAAAGGTTAAAGAGTGTCCCCCGTCAGGTCTTCTTTTTTAAATTGAATTTTCAGCTTTTCTTGGAGAGTTGTTTTCTCTTTCCTTACAGGGTCAATTGGGTTAACCGCCTCTTCTTTTACTACTGTTTCTTCCTGCGGCACAATAAACTCGCCTTTTAACAAACGCTCTATATAGAACATCATCTTATGTTGCGGTAAATATTTATCACCCAACTGGTAGCCATTCAAGTAAATCACCGGTTGATGCTTTGAAAGATAAGCACCCGCATCCACAGCCTGTACTATGTCTTTTTGTACAGCTTCTAGCGTTTCTGTCATGCCGTTAATCATAATTTGACGCTGCTCTGACAATGAAATGCCAATTTTTTCTAACAAGACAAGGTAGTCTTCCGTGGTGGCAAGATCTGCCTTTTTCGCAGAGGTTATTTCTTTGAGAAAATCGTCATAAATACCTCTCCCAATGGCAATTTGACCAAAAATGGCTGCCATAGATTCCTTATTTTTATCTGCTGGCATATGCTTATAAATAACAAGAATATCTTTTAGCAAAGGCTTTAGCTCTCTTGAGACACGCGCATACTCTTTTCGACATAAAGAACATTCATTATCGTTAAAAATAACGACTTTAACTTTTGACTTAGGGTTACCCAAAACATAGTTATGTGCTTCAAATAAAATTTCTCTTTGGATAAGTTGGCTCGCAAGGTCACGATATGAAGGGTATTTTTTATGGATATTATCAAACAAGTTTTCAGATGTTTTCACAGTCTGCTCTTTATAAGCCCTACGTGTACCCGAAGTATCTGTTTCTCCATATGCCGTTAAGCGTACAATTTCAATAATAAGAGCCACAAATAGAACGACCCCCGCCAATATTAATATTGGCAGGGACCCTTTTGTAAAAACAGCTTTGTTTGATTGCTTCAAATAAAACCTCTAGTTCGCAGCTAAAGCCGCTTCAATTGCTTCGATAAAGGCTGCAATTGGTTGAGCGCCTGAAAGCCCTTTACCATTAATAATAAAGTGTGGCGTGCCTTGTATACCCGCAGACTGACCATCTTCGAAATCTGTTTGAGCTTGCTCAAGAATTTCAGCCGACGCGCGGTCTTCGTTAAACTGCTTAATATCTAATTCAAGTTCTTTTGCAAGTTCAACATAAAGTTCATCACCAAGGCGTGGTTGATTTTCCCAAAGAAGGGCGTTGTATTCCCAGAATTTGTTTTGCTTATGTGCCGCAAGTCCAGCGAGGGCTGCTTGACGTGATTCTTCTGTCAAAATAGGCATGTTTTTAAAGGCAAATCTCACTCTATCGCTGTATTTTTCACGTAGTTCTGTTACTGTTTCTTGAACACGGCGGCAATATCCACAGCGGAAATCACTAAATTCGATAAAGGTTACTTTTGCAGCGGCATTGCCTGTCACAGGCGTGTGCGCTGACACAAGATTTGCAGCTACTTCTAAGCGTTGTTTCGCTAAGTAAGCATCAACAGAGTTGGCAATAGCACCACCATTTTCAGTAATATACTGCGCAACAATCTTTTCAACGTCTTGTTTTGTTAGAGCTTCTGCATGTGCGTTGCTTATAAGGACTGTAAACATAAACAGACCGGCCAATATTTTTTTCATTGAATATTTCCTTTAGTTTTTATGATGAAAGTGGCCGCCTTTATTATTAAAGGTTCTGTGCCTCATTCTTTTAAGGATATATCGAACGGCCGTAAATGGCAATTACATATAATTAAAAGTGACAAAACTATTTAAAAATGGCAGTATTCGCTCCAATTAATCCATCAAAAAAACGGAAATATTTTAATGCACAAAATTTCAGGACAAGCAACCGAAGCCGCAACCAAAGACTATGCCGACCGCATGTGGCAACATAACCCTAAAATAAGCCCCAACACTTGGCGCTTGATTGAAGGCCTAACGGTTGCCAAAGTAGGCTTTGGCACTTACCGTACCATTGGTAACGAGGCACAAAAGCTGGCCTTAAAAAAAGCATTATTAAATGGTGTGAACCTCATTGACACATCAAGTAATTATATGGATGGTGACAGCGAACGCTATATTGGTGAGGCCTTAACAGAGCTTCACACAAAAAAATTCATTAACCGTGAAGAAATTGTGCTTGTGACAAAAGGCGGGTACTTGCAAGGCGCTTCTTTATTAGAAGCCAAAGATTCCCCTGTTGAAGAAGTTGTTGAAATCACTGATCAACTTTGGCACAGTATCCACCCGAGCAACCTAGAACGTCAACTGGAAAAGTCACTAGACAACCTTAATGTCGATACGATTGATTGCTACCTTCTACACAACCCTGAATATTTTATTGGCCACGCCATTAGCAAAACAGAGGGTGTGCGTACAGACGAGCTGAAAGATCTCTATTATAGCCGTATTGAAGCCGCTTTTGAATTTTTAGAAGAAAAAGTGAAAGAAGGTGTTATTGCTTGTTATGGTATTTCTTCCAACACCTTTGGTGTCGAAGCAGAACAAGGTGACCACACAGACCTTGCCCTTGTATTTAAGGCCGCAAGCAACGCCGCTGCAAAAGCATGGGGTCGTAAAAAACGCTCAGCCTTCCGCTGTATCGAAATGCCGTTCAACCTATTTGAACTAGGGCCTCTTAAAACAGCAAACACCACAGCACAAGTTATTGATGGCACAGAAAAAGTGTCGACACTTGAACTTGCAAGCCGTATGAATTTAAGTGTCCTTGCGAACCGCCCTCTCAACGCCTTTCCTTACGGTGGTGGTATTTATCGCCTCTCTAGTGGTTATAGTGCCGATGAAAATGAAACACCAACATTCGAACAAGCACTTCAGGACATCACAAAAACAGAAGACGTACTCAACAAACTCTTAAATGGCTGGCCTTCTATTGATGAACAACCAATATTTAGTTTCACAGCCCATAGCGAGGACTTATTGGAACAGGTCACTAACAGTGTGCAGCTTGACCACATGTCTACCATGTTCTTTGACCCGCATATTGCGATGATGAACCACGTGATCGACGAAATTATGCAAGACCAGCCAGATATTGCTGAATCTTTAAGCCTCGTGAAGGAAAACTTCACCCTGCAAGCAAATGTACTCCTTGCTGCATTACGTAAAGGTATGCGTGAAAAAGATGCTGAAAACCTCAAAATACTCGACATAGAACTGAGAGACCGCGTGCCTGAAGCTTGGATAGACGCGCCCTTACAGCAAATTGCCATCAATGCCATTGCCAGCGTTCCTGGCGTGACATCTGTTTTATGTGGTATGCGTCGTGAAGCCTACGTGAACGATGCACTCACTCTCTTTGAAAAAGGTGACTTTGTGGACCCAGCCAAAGTCATTGGCGCATGTGAAGAATTAGAGCAGGACATCACCGTTGGTGACATGGGAGATATGGTCTAAGCATCACATTCAATGCCTTGGTTAAATATAGGCCTGTGGATAAAATTCGCTATCCCTTGCATTTACTGGTTGACAAGTACTTATCCACAGGGTAAATTCACCAGCAATTGAAGCCCAACTTTATATGTTAAAGAGCTCACTGGTTGTAATGGTATAACCATAGTTCGGGTAAAACTTTCAAAAGAGAAAGGTCAACTTATGGCTGATCATAAGCAAGCACTAAAAAGAATCCGCCAAACGGCAAAAGTAACTGAGCTCAACAAAACAACACGTACACGTATGCGTACAACTGTTAAAGCTCTAGAAACAGCTATTGAAGCTGGTGATAAAGACGCTATTGGTAAAGCATTCCCAGCAGCTATGTCTAACTTACACAAATGTGCATCAAAAGGCATCCTGAAAAAAGAAACTGCTTCACGCAAAGTTTCACGCCTCAGTGCACGTGTTAAAGGTCTTACAGCGTAAGATAGCTTTTATCGCAATTGCGAATTTTAAAAGGCTGTCTTCGGGCAGCCTTTTTTTGTATAAAATTAAAATAATAAGGTAAGCAAATAAACCATGACGGTGAACGAAACATCTTGGTCTCAAGTAAGGGATTGGCTCAAAAATGAAGTTGGTGAAGACAGCTTTATGAGCTGGCTTGCTCCTTTAGAGCTAGACCTCGTTGCTTCACAAGGCCAACAAGTCACGGTTGTTGTACCTACCCGCTTTATGCACGACTGGGTACTGCGTCACTATAGCGATCTTATTAAAAAGGGCTTATCACAAGCCTTAGACTGCAATGTCACACTCAACTTACAGGTCAAAGCCGCTATACCGCTCACACAGCCAGCGCCTGCGCCTATTGCTGTAAACACAGAACAACAACAACCAGCACCGCAACAACACACGCCACAGCAACCCGCGCCTGCCCTTCAAAATTACACTGCCCCGCAGCAGCAAAACAGAGCCAACAAATCGTCACCTTATAAAGGTAACCCACTTGACCCACGCTTTACTTTTGAAAATTTTGTTATTGGTAAGTCCAATGAATTCGCTTACGCGGCCGCAAAACGCATTGCCGAAAGCACAGACATTTCCTACAACCCTTTTATTTTACATGGCGGTGTCGGCCTTGGTAAAACCCACCTCATGCATGCCATTGCCTGGCACATACATAAATACCAACAAGGCAGACGTGTCATGTATATCAGTGCTGAAAAGTTCCTACATAACTTCATTAGCGCCCTTAAAAATAAAAATACACATGATTTCAAAAACACATTTCGTAACGTCGACGTCTTAATGATTGACGATGTACAGTTTATTGCTGGTAAAGAAGCTACTCAAGAAGAGTTTTTCCATACATTCGAAGCATTGGTCGGCGAACGCAAACAAATTATTTTAACAGCCGATAAATCACCACACGAAATGCAAGGCATTGAAGACCGCTTGCGTTCACGCCTTGGATGGGGGCTTGCAACCGAGATCCACAAACCAAACCTTGAAACACGTATGGCCATCATCTCGCAAAAAGCAACAGCACTCGGCATTGAAGTCAGCCAGCCTGTCACCATGATGCTTGCCAGTAAAATTGATACCAACGTCCGTGAATTAGAAGGTGCTTTAAATCGCATTGCCGCCCACTCAACTTTGGTACAGCAAGAAATTAACATCGAAAATGCACAAGAACTTTTGCGTGACCTTTTCCGTCATGCTGACCGTGAAGTACCAATTACCGACATCCAAAAGAAAGTGGCTGAATACTATAATATTAAAGTCAGCGACATGAGCTCAAGCCGCCGTACCCGTGCCATAGCACGCCCAAGACAAATCGCCATGTATCTTGCTAAACACCTCACAACAAAATCATTCCCTGAAATTGGAAAAGCTTTTGGTGGCCGTGACCATACAACCGTTATGCATGCCGCAAAAACAGTTGAAAGACTGCAAAACGAAGACGTTAATATTGCAGAAGATGTAAACTTACTCGAAAACATTCTTAAGTCAATCTAACCCGCTTGCGGGTTTTTAATCCCACCATATTAACTTTCTATCTTCAAAAACATGCGCTACTCACTTGTGGATTAGACAACCCCTGTCAGTAAAAAACTTATGGGGGGGGGGGCATAAGTATATATGTTGGTTATTAATTAAAAAATAACCTTTAGAAATATTTATTAACAGTTCCCGCTTGCGGAAATTGTTCAAAAGGCATTTTGCCGCTACCGTTTACCATTCAAACCTTTTAGGTTTATTTGATATGCGGTATTTTTACTTAATAGGGTTACGCCCTAAGGAAATATTATGTCAATTACAGCCCAAATATTTGTGTTATTTTTAGCTTTAACAGGATACTCAGTGTCAAATTTAATGGCCGCACAGGACGAGGCAAAAACAACCCGCACATTTATGTGTGAAATCACAGCACCAGAGCATATGACTGAAAAAGGTCGTGACGCTTGTGCAAAACTTTTAGCGAAAAACGCGCAAGATTAATCTTCTCGACCATTTTAAAGGAAGCCTCGGCTTCCTTTTTTTATGTTTTGATACCTCTTTAAAAAGATAGCAACTAAACAACCAAAAAAACCTTTGCCAAAACCACCCTTCGTGCTATTCTTGCACCAGTTCAAATTGTTTAAATTTGCACAAAGAATTTAAGATATAAACCAAAGGTCAGACAAGGGTTAAAATATGAAATTATCCATCTCAAGAGAAACTTTGCTAAAGCAGCTAAAGCACACGCAATCTATCGTTGAAAAACGTACAAGTATTGCTATACTTTCTAACGTCAGACTTAAAGCAACAAATAACCTGCTTGAAATTACAGCGACAAACAATGACATCACTGTTCAAGGTTCAACAGAAGCCTTTATAGAGCAAGAAGGTGTGACCACTGTCAGCGCCCATAAAATATATGAAATTATCAACAAAATCCCTGAAGGTGTTATGGTTGGCATCGAGCTTTCAAACGAAGGTGACCGCCTAGCTATTGTCGCTGGTAAAGCGAAGTTTTCACTAGCTTGCTTAAACGCAGACGCTTTCCCAGACATGACACGCCTTGACGATGGTGTCACATTTGATATCGAAACAACTGACCTGCGTCGCCTTCTTTCAAAAGCTTTGTTCGCCGTTTCCACAGAAGAAACACGTCAATACCTTAACGGTGTTTACATGCACGTCGCTAAAACAGACAAAGACGAGCCAAGCTTACGTTTTGTGTCAACAGACGGCCACCGCCTTGCACGTTTGGAATTTAAATTACCAGAAGGTGCTGCCGAACTAGCAGGCGTTATCATTCCACGCCGTACGGTAATCGAACTACGTCGACTTGCTGAAACATGCGACACACTTAAACTTACAATTAACGAGAAAAAACTACAGGCCGAAGCCGGCGACGTGACTTTCACATCAAAATTGATTGATGGCACATTCCCTGACTACGAACGTGTTATCCCTGCTGATAACAAGAAGGAAATGGACGTATCACGCCAAGCTTTAATGCAAGCTGTTGACCGTGTATCTATTCTTTCACACGAAAAATCTCGTTCTATCAAATTTGGTATACACAAGGACAACCTTTTAATTAGCGCCAACAACCCTGACCAAGAAAACGCCCTTGAAGAAGTCAAAGTTGAATACGACTTTGACGACTTAGATGTTGGCTTTAACGCTAAATACCTCAGCGAAATTGGTGGACACATTGAAGGCGAAGACATGTTGTTTTACTTTAAAGACAACACATCTCCAGTGATTGTTAAAGACCCTGAAGATGCATCAAGCCTCTTTGTTGTTATGCCAATGCGCATCTAGTCGCTCGCGACATTTTAAATCCCGCCGATAACTTTGTTTCATTATAAACGTTGTCGGTGGGTTCTTTTTTACAGCGACGACAACACACAAAAAAACCTCCCGCAAAGGAGGCTTTTTATTTGCCAAAACAGCTCGTAATTATATGGACAGCGGCAAGTCAAAAACTCTATTATTAAGAACACCTAAAAGCATAGATGTGACAAACAAATACACCTTTAACTTTTGGAAATTACAAAGTGAGCATATATTCCATGTTTTTTCTGTGGCAAGTATAGTCCCAATAAAAAGAAAAGGAATTATCCATATACTTAAAGGCATCACCGAAAATCCAAGTAGAGACACTATGAATAAGGTAGTCAAAATTAATTTATTTTCTTGATAAGCTTCGAGCATAAAAGCCCCTCCGAAACGGTATGATAAGTAAATTACTGTATACCTGTATACATTACTCATATTTTTATGTCAACCACACCTTGATAAAGCAAGCGCTTCCATGTAAAATACCTCCATGAAAATAGTCAGCCTAAAACTCACAAATTTCCGCAATATTGAAAGCGCACACTTGCAATTAGGTGACGCCCCTATCATTGCGCTTTATGGTGAAAATGGTGCGGGTAAAACGTCTATTCTGGAAGCCGTTTCTCTTTTATCGCCTGGCAGTGGCATGCACCGTCATAAACTTGAAAGCCATATTAAACATCATGCAAAAGGCTGGGGATTACATGCCGAAGTATTAGGTCAAAATACTGACAACACCGTCGGCATGTCTTACCAAAAAGGAAAGCGTCAGCTTAAAATAAATGGTGAAATGGCAAAAGCTCAGGCAGAACTTTCGAACCTTGGCAATATATTATGGTTTACGCCTAAAATGGACAGGCTTTTTATGGACAGTGCCAGCCAACGCCGTGAATTTTTAGACCGCCTGGCCTTTGGTCACTTCCCTGCGCATGCCTTTAACCTCAACCGCTATAAACACCACCTCAAAGCACGCCTTAAGTTACTTAAAGACCATGCAGATGTTGACTGGGTTACGGTAGAAGAAGAACAAGCTGCGCACTTTGCTTTTCTGATTAGTACAGCCAGAAACACTTACCTTGACAAGCTTAAGCCCTATTTAAGCACCATAGACCTCAAACTTAACGGGTCATTTGAGCGCCTCGACAGCCATAACGCTGAAAGCATTCAAGTAAAATTCTACGAAAATCGTGCCCGTGACGGTAAATATGGTAGCAGCCACTTTGGCCCACACCGCAGCGATGTTCAAGGGACAATGCTTCCAGAAGACATCAACTTAAGCGAAACCTCTACAGGGCAGCACAAGCGAGCCATTTTAGATATCTTGCTTGCCAACAGCCACCTTACGCACAAAGAAACAGGCGAAGCGCCTATTATATTACTCGACGAAATGGCCGCCCACCTAGACAGCGCCACAAAAGAACGTTTCTTTGGTGATTTACTAGCACTTGGTAGCCAAATTTGGCTTACAGGCACAGAAAAAGAGATGTTTTCGACGCTCAAAAACGTACAATACTTCAAAGCTGTACAGGGCACATTCCATAATGAATAACACTTAAACTTGAAATATTATTCAAAAAGCATTATATATATACATAACAAACTAACTATCTTTTAACTTTTATGCCTATTGGTGGCTTCTTGCCCCTAAGGAAATTCACATGAATATCAACCCTGCGTCACACATACTTTTGTTTGACATTGATGAAACACTTGCCAATTCTGGCGCCTCTTTAACCGCTGAAATGGCAAATACACTAGACTATTTACAAAATGTACAAGGTTACCAAATAGCTTACGCAACTGCCCGCTCTTACAGTGAGCTTGAAATACGTATGCCCGTTGGTGGCCAACACTTACTTACAGAGGCTTACGCCTTTACTTGTTTAGGTATGGAGTTTTGGCATCAAGCTAAAATGCAATATCAACATTACTTTAAATGGCCTGAAAAAATGGATACCTTACTCCGCACATTACTCAATTCTGCAGCATGTAATTGCCCGCATAAAACAGGTAAACATATATTCAAACGCCCTTCTACTGGGGCCTTTTCACCCCTTGGTGATGGAGCAACAGAAGAACAGCGTGCTGAATTTATAGCGTGGAACCAGCAAAGTGATTTTTTAGCTAAATCAGTAGAAATCATTAAACAGTATTACCCCAAACTTGATGTACAGGTTTTTGGTAAAACGACCATTGATTTTTCTAATAAAGCCATGTCAAAGGCTTGTGTATTAAGTGAACTACGTCAGTTTGAAAACAAAAACATTGTTTTCTTTGGTGACAATATGCAAGTAGGTGGTAATGACCGTCCACTGGCTGAAGCTTTATTAATTGAATCCGCTAAAAACATGGCTATTACTGTTAAAAACCCTGCTGAAACATTGCAATACCTTTATAATATAAAACACAACGGAGCCGTATAATTTGTTTACACTTCATATCGAACAACCCCACATCATTTATGTTGTGGGGCTTTTTTTATCTTCAACCCTTGTAATTTCGTTTAAAAAGCCAATATATAATACATAAACCTAAACATCTTTAACATTTATTAACAGGCCTCTTAACAGAAGCTAAGGAAATTCCTATGGCTACAAAGCTATACGCAACACCAGAAACACATAGTCTCTTAGTTGATCTTACAATCCTTGAAAATGGCGACGAGAAACTTTTAAAATACCTTGAAAAATTAGCCGTTAAAAAAGAATATATGATTAACTTTATATGTGACAGTTTCTACGCTAATGCTGAGGAGTTATTAACAGAAAAACTGTTGATCAACAGTAATATTTTTACACATAACGGCCTCGGTCTTTATATGTGTGATCAGTTTGATTCTAGCTCATTAAAATTTGATATTGTACCAGAAGTTCGTACTTTTGATTGTCGTAAAATTGCCTACATTGGCAATGACGAAAAAATCATCGATCAGCTACAAGCTGATGCCGCATATAATGACTTCCGTAAAACAAAATCTGCGCATAAAGCACTGCAATATTTAAATAGAATTTAACCTCCACAATTAATTTAGCCCTTCATTTTTTAATGTCGGGCATTTTTTTCGTTTTTATCGTGGAAAACGTTGTTATTTCTTAGGTTCAAGTGCCATAAAATGGTACAATACTAGCTTATAAAAATTGATAAATAGAGGGGCAAATAGAGAGCTCATGGAAACAACAATAAACCACAAGGAAAATGCTGAAATGACAAACGAAGCAGTTCAAGCACAAGTTGCAGAAAATCAAGAATATGGCGCAGATTCAATCAAGGTTCTTAAGGGTCTTGATGCCGTTCGTAAACGCCCTGGTATGTACATTGGTGACACAGACGATGGTTCTGGCTTACACCACATGGTATATGAGGTTCTTGATAACGCCATTGATGAATCCCTTGCTGGTCACTGTGACCGTATTTTCGTAACCCTCAATTCCGACGGTTCCGCCACCGTAAAAGATAACGGCCGTGGTATCCCAACCGATATTCACACCGAAGAAGGCGTAAGCGCTGCCGAGGTTATTATGACTCAGCTTCACGCTGGTGGTAAGTTTGACAACAACTCTTACAAAGTGTCAGGTGGTTTGCACGGTGTTGGTGTTTCTGTTGTTAACGCCCTAAGCTCCGACCTTAAAATTGAAATCTGGCGTGGTGGTAAATACTGGACACAAGCCTACAAAGTAGGTGAGCCCGTTGCACCTCTTAAAGAAATAAGCGCAACAGATGAAACAGGTACAGCTATTACATTTTGGCCTTCTCTTGAAACCTTTGCATTTATCGAATTTAGCTTCGACACACTCGTTAACCGTATCCGTGAGCTTGCCTTCCTAAACTCTGGTGTACACATCACCATTCAAGACAACCGCGGTGAAGAACAAAAACAAGAAGTCTTTAACTATGAAGGTGGTGTTGCCGCTTTCGTTAAACACCTTGACCGCAACCGTCAGTGCCTCTACGAAGACGACATTATCTATTTCGATGCCGAAAAAGACGATATCGGTGTTGAATTCTCCATGCAGTGGAACGACGGATATCAAGAAAATGTATACCCATTCACAAACAATATTCCGCAAAAAGACGGTGGTACACACATCCAAGGTTTCCGTGCTGCCCTTACAAGAACAGTCAACAACTACGCACAAGCGAGCGGCCTGATCAAAAAAGGCAAAGCCAGCACTTTAACAGGTGACGATTGCCGTGAAGGCCTGACTTGTGTTTTAAGCATTAAAGCGCCAGACCCTAAGTTTAGCTCACAAACAAAAGACAAACTCGTTTCTTCAGAGGTACGTGGGGCAGTTGAAAGCCTTATCGCCGAAAAAGTTTCTGAGTATTTTGAAGAGCATCCAGCCGTTGCAAGAGCTGTTGTGCAAAAAGTACTTGAAAGTGCATCTGCCCGTGACGCTGCCAGAAAAGCACGCGAACTTACACGTCGCAAAGGCGCACTAGACGTAGCCAACTTGCCTGGTAAACTTGCTGACTGCTCATCAAAAGACGCGTCACTTTGCGAAATATTCATTGTCGAGGGAGACTCAGCGGGTGGTTCAGCCAAACAAGGCCGTAACCGTAAATTCCAAGCTATCCTTCCACAACGTGGTAAAATTTTAAATGTTGAACGTGTACGTTTTGACCGCATGCTACAAAACACCGAAATTGGTACTCTTGTAACAGCGCTCGGTACAGGTATTGGACGCGAAGAATTCAACCTTGAAAAACTACGTTATCATAAAATTATTATCATGACCGATGCCGATGTCGATGGCTCACACATCCGCACACTGCTATTGACATTTTTCTACCGTCACCTGCCAGAAGTGGTAGCAGGCGGCCACCTTTACATCGCTCAGCCACCACTATTCCGTGTCGCTAAAGGTAAAAGCGTCACTTATCTTAAAGATGAACCAGCATTGAATACATACCTCAGCGCTGTTGCTACTGAAGGTGCAGTTCTTAAACTTGAAAATGGTGAACAACGTCTCGGTACCGACCTAGTTGACACTTTCAACCTTTGTAAAAGTGTTAGTGACCATATCAAACCTGTTGAAGGTAAAATACCTTCATTCCTTGTATGGAGCCTCGTTAAAATGCAAGCCAATGAAAATACACTGGCAAGTGAAAGCGAAGCGTCTACCATGGCAGGCAAACTACAAACATGGCTCAACCGTGACGAAGACAACCACGAAAAATGGACCATTGAAGCAGAAGTCAACGATATGGGCACATTCCGCCTGAATTTAAACCGCAAAAAAGAAGGCCTGCTCGAAAACCATATTATTGAGCACGATAACTTACAACTACCAACGATCCGCAATATCCTCGCGCAAGAAAATATAAGCGATCTTATTGGCAACAGCACTATCAGCCTTAAATCTGGTGAAAAAGCTGTCACCAGCCCTGACGAGATAGCCACCGCCATCCTCACAGCGGGACGCCAAGGTTTATCCCTTCAACGTTATAAGGGTCTTGGTGAAATGAACCCTGACCAACTTTGGGAAACAACACTCGACCCAGACAACCGCACACTTCTACAAGTGAATGTTGACGACGCCATGGCAGCAGATGAAATTTTCACAACCTTAATGGGTGACGTTGTTGAACCAAGACGTGATTTCATTCAAGAAAACGCCCTAAACGTTCAAAACATCGACAGCTAAGCACGCGGCGGTTGACCCGATTAAACCCTGTAAACTACTTTATATTTATATAAACTGTTTACAGGGTTCTTTTTTATTTATGCACAGTGGACAAAAAAAGGGGCCGAAGCCCCTTTTTAATTCGATATTAACGGTAAAAAACAACAATCAGTATAAAAGCCAACATACCTAAACCCATAAAAAATGCAAACCATCGTGATTTACGTTTATATTGAGTATTTTCACACTGTATATAAGTATGAAGGGTATTGCCTGTTTCATAAGCTGTGCCGCAGTTTGAACAATTAAACTTTTTAAATTTTTCTGACCAATCAAGCAAATGGTTACCTGATTTATCGCATTTTTTACATGTAAATTTAAGTGATTCCATAAATTAAAACCCCTGTTCACTGCTTTGATTATAAAGTGACTGCGCATTGTACAACAGCTCAACTCGTTTAAAAGGCGTCGGACAACCTGAAGCTACAATCGCACTATGGCGCCTCGCCAACAGTTGAATTTCTGATGATTTAAAATAAGACTTATAAACAAGGTGAAAATAGTTGATTAAACCTTGTCCATCGCCTGTATTTTGAATAACGGCAATATCAGCTAAATACTCACTTTGCCTATATATCCAAGCACGTATATGCTTTTCTATATAAAGCCAAAGTAAAAATAAGGCGATAAATTTGTATATCAAAGCACCTTGCGGCTCAATAAAAGAAAATTGAAAGAAACTTAGCATTAAAGCGATATAACGACACTTATTGATCCATATTAAACTAACAGTATCTTCGTTTTTAACATGGCCGAGCTCATGATGTACAGCAGCTTTAATTTGCCCCCAATCTAGCGTTAAAATTTCAGGCGAAAAACGCATAACATAACCTTCTTGGCTATAAGCAATATCAGAGCTGTAAGGCAATGTCTTTCTTGATACGTGCACGCTTATTGGCGCAAGCTTATGCATCGAAGTAAAAGTATCCACTTCATGGCGAATCTTTCTAATAGTCTCTTTATTAAAAGCATTTAAAGTATACTCTTCTTTCAGTATCCTACGTGGCGGTATCAACGTCGGCCATACGGTCAAAGCCAAGAAAATGGCGATCGCAATTACAGGCAATGTAAAACCAGTGTAAGTATAATGCCAATCAGCCAAAGCGCCTGGCAACAACAATACAACCAACCACATCAAGCATAAAAAGCAGAATGCTTTTTTCTTTTGTGTCCTAAAATATGTTTCAAGGTCTGCAAAAGACCTCATATTTGAAATATTCATAAATGCCCCCAAAGTGGCTTGGAATGTGTGCACTGAATAATACCTTCAGTAATATAGAATTTATTTCCATCTAATGTGGAAAAGAAAATTTTGAGGTGTTTGTTAAGCGAATAATACACCTTGAACAGTAATTATGCAAATTATACACAAAAAACCATACCAACCAATTACATTCAACTATAATGTTTATTGTTTGGTATGGTAATAAACCATTAGTTATTATACCCTTTGGTTTAATTTATTTATTTTTCAACACCTCTTGGATAAAACGTCTTTTTTCTTCTAAAGTTTTGGGTTTTACAGCATCCCAGTCCTTTTTCTTCTGAACGGTCGACTTTATATGACTCAAAGAACTTTCAATCACATTATTTTGTTTAGCAATTAAAGCTATGCGTTTCATTAAATCATTCATCATACAATCCTTTTCATTGCCTGTTTATTTATAGGGCGTAGCATTAATAAATAATCAAAATAACAGACCGCGCAGCAAAAACTTTTCAAAAACAAGCTGTTGCATTATCCTCTTGAAATGGTTGCACAAGTTAAAACAATTACACTTTCAGGTATCAATGCCCTTGCGGTCGACATTCAGGTGCAAATCGCTCCTGGATTGGCCAGTTTTCAGATTGTCGGTTTGCCCGATGGTGCCATGAGAATCACGCGAACGTATCCGTGGTGCCTTTCATGATCTTGGCATTTCGTTACCCGCTAAACGCATCACCGTTAGCTTGTCCCCTGCCGATATTTTCAAAGAAGGTAATCATTTTGACCTGCCTATCGCCATTGGTTTACTCGTCGCTCTTAAAGCCCTACCACAAGACACTGTCGAAAACAGCTTTTTCATGGGTGAACTTGGCCTAGATGCATCTTTAAAACCTGTTCTTGGCGCCTTACCTGCCGCCATTCATGCCAGTAGCACAGGTATTGATAGTATTTACTTACCAAGAAAAATGCAGGCGAAGCTGCTTGGATAGACAATGTCGATGTTTTGGCAATTGACTGTTTAAAGGACATATTTGATCATATTAAAGGCCAAAAACCTATCACTCCCACAAAACGCACCCTTGCACAAAGCACAAGACCGCTATCTCATTTTGACTTTAGCGATGTCCGCGGTCAAGAAAGCGCCAAACGTGCAGCTGAAATTGCCGCTGCAGGTGGGCACAATATGCTGATGTGTGGCCCACCAGGTAGTGGAAAAAGTATGATAGCGCAACGTTTATCAAGCATCATGCCCCCACCAAGCCCGGCCGATATGCTCGACATTTCAATGATTCACTCCATTGCGGGTATGATGCCTGATAGCGGCATTATCAGCGAAAAACCTTTCCGTGAACCGCATCACACAGCCTCAGCTGTGGCACTTTGCGGTGGTGGCCTTAAAGCCAAACCGGGTGAAATGTCTTTGGCACATAAAGGTATACTGTTTTTAGACGAGCTGCCAGAATTTCCAAGACAGGTATTAGAAACACTACGCCAACCACTTGAAACGGGCACTATTACTGTATCTCGCGCCAACCACCATGTAACGTATCCTGCTAAATTCCAACTGATTGCCGCTATGAATCCTTCACCTTGCGGTTATTTAGGTCACCCTAAAATTCCCTGCACCAGCACAGCAAAGCAAATTCAAAATTACCGCGCCAAGCTTTCATGGCCACTACTCGACCGGATTGACTTACATGTAGACGTTGCCTCTGTCTCCATAGAAGATATGCACCTACCACCAGCCAAGGAAACAAGTGCCGATATTAGAAAACGCGTCACTGCTGCGCATAATATTCAAGCAGAACGCTATGAAAATGAGATCATTTCCAGTAATTCTGAATTATACGGCGCCCTGCTTGATAGCGCCTGTACATTAGATACAGAATGCCAAACACTTATTCAAAAGGCGGCTGAACGTTATGCCATGAGCGCCCGAGGTTATCACCGCATTTTACGTGTTGCCCGCACAATCGCCGACCTTGATGGCAGCGAAAATTTAAAGCGCCCTCATATTGCAGAAGCCCTTGCCTATCGTTACATTCCTTACGTCGCATAAAAAAAAGCCTCTAACGGAGGCTTTTTACGCTTAAAATCAACCGATAGACATTAAAAGAAATGACCGTGGTTTTTTAGATTTTTTACCATAAGGAGCTTTATGCACAGCCGCTTTCGCATCGGCAGCTGAACGTATTCCCTTATGAAGACAAATGCCATTATGTGGCAATTGATAAGGTGTAAACTTCCTTGCGTCGTTCGGTAAATGTCGACACCTTAAATGCTTATCTTCTATAGTACCCCTTGGCGCATAAAGCGTTCCTTCACCATGGTACATTTTCATACCAACATAAGCGTTACGGTCAATATGCCAAAAATCAACATTACCACGTGTATTTTGCAAATTCGTACGATTATTTCTAAAGTGAACCTGCATATTTTCATTTTTAAGTTTCAAGCTTTCCAAAATAAAAAGAGCTTCAAACATTTCAAACTCTAACCATTTCATAAAGGCCATCGCTTGTTGAGCGGGCAAGCCTAAATCAGATTTTACAAAGCGACATACTGCTTTTTGCCATTCATCTTGGAACAAACCCTCATTTCCAGACACAATAAAATCGTAATCATTATCAATCGCATTAAAATAAATGCCAAAGTTAACATCTAAATCCAAGACTGCAATCCTTTCAATCACCTGTTGAATTTTTGGCTCCAAACCTTCCGTTAACATCAAGGTTAGCTCAAGTTCTTTATTTTCTAGATGTAACGAGGTGAGTTCGTCTAAAGATTGAACAACAACCGCATAAGGGTCGTCCGTAGGTAGTGTTGTCTTCATAAAAGTTCCTTAGCGTGAAAACGCCTGTTGAAAAGAAAAAGCTGAATAAACAGCCGATATATTTAATAGGACTATATATGCGCGACAATAACACTACTTTCAAGTGATTAATGATAAAATATTGTTTATATGAAAAAAACTTGCGCTTAAAGTAAAGTAAAAGTGTGTATACAGTTCATGTAATAAATACACACTTTTACTTTTTTTGAGAAATCCTTATGCGCACGAATGACTTCCATTGGCATGCTATAACTTGGCATATAAAAGGGCTTAGATTCGGCTACCCTATATGCTGTATCAACTCATGTATAAATAATTTTACACGCTTCAATGTTCTTAATATTCAAGGCCTCGACCCTACTATATCAACACGTTTTTAGGTACAGGTTTTGGCCCTTGTTCAACTTACCTTAAACAGCATTCAACAGCTAACACTCTTTACTACATAAACAAAAATATACTTCCATTTACCTTTTCCTATTTCTCATGATATCTAGACTATGAATGCCCTAGAACGCTTTAATTTCAGAAACTTATGGCAACTTGTATTAAGGTCTAGATTTATCTGCGAATGCAAACAAAAACACCTCATACTTACAAAAAGGCCAACCAATAAAATCCAGTATACATTGGATTTAAATCTATTGAATATAGCTTAATGCCTTATCACCCTATTTTTTATAAACAGCTTATTTACAAAGGTTAATAACGAAAAAAGTAGAGCCTTTATTTACAAAAAACTATTTACACTGCTGGAGACTTCATTTTTAGTATGAATTTGAGCAAAAACATGGTTTTAAAACCCTAGCTTTACTGGCTTATAGTCTACATAGCCATAAATAAAATATCGAATGATAAGTGAGCCTTTTACAGGCTCATTTATTTATGTATAGTGATGGTTTATTGGCAATAACGATCATTTTCTGCCATAATCACAAAAAATAAACCTAAAGGAACAAAAATGCGTCTACTGCTCTTACTCATACTCTTTTCCCTACCAGCACAAGCCTTACCAGCAATCACAGAAGAGCATGGTACAATATTTGGCAGCATGCGGAAAAATGAAGTTAATGTCCGTAGTGGACCTGGCACACAATTCCCTATTTTATGGATATACAAGCGTTTTGGTTACCCTGTTGAAATTATTAACACATACCAATCATGGTATCAAATACGTGATATCGAAGGCGAAAGTGGATGGATATATAAAGGCATGCTTTCCAAAAGACGCACCAGTTTAGTCAGTGACGGTACACCACTCGTTATGTACAAAAATGCGGATGCCACTGAAGGTTTAATACGCATTGCCCCACATGTCATTTTAGCCATTGACCACTGTACCCCACACCTATGTAAAGTGGTTTACGGCAATACAAGCGGCTGGGCACTGAAAAAAAGACTCATACTGGGGGTTGATTAACCAAATGTTTAAACAAGAGGAAACATTACTACTTGCATCCAATTCATGGGGGCTTAAATACGTACTAGACTTCGCAAAAATAGAATACAAAACCCTAGAAAACTTGTTTTCAGATATAGAGGAAAACTCATTCAAAGAAACGGTTAATCGATTAGATATTAAAACTCAAATCCAAAAAATATCAGACTATAAAGGGATTGAAATTTCAAAAACCTATCCAAATGACTATGTTTTATCAGGCGACCAAGCAAGCGTTGTAGAAGGTGAAGTTATTTCAAAACCTTATAGCCAAGCCGAAGCCATCGCCCAACTCACAGCCCACGCTGGTAAAAACTACCAGCTCATCACCTCTATTACGTTATGTAAAAATGGCCAAATAATTTGGCAACATCAAGAAACTCCAACCGTGCAATTGCGTAAATTTTGTATGAAAGAAGCGCAGTTATATGTCGAGTTAGAAGAGAAAAGTGCAACAGGTTCAGTGGTCGGTATTGCTGGCACCTGTAAAATTGAAAGCCCTTTAGCTGCGCATATGATCAAAAACGTTAACGGCAGTCACCATACCATTATTGGGCTACCTATCCACGCCCTTATAGATAAATTTTATGATCTAAAAATACTCACTTAACAAAAGGTTAAATATATGTATATACTTGGACTTACAGGCCCCATTGCCAGCGGTAAATCAACAGTCGCTCAAACTTTTCAGCAAGAAAGCATCGCTGTCATTGATGCCGACCAAATAGTTTATGACTGCTACACAGCAGGCACACCTGTCTATGAGGAGTTAACCGCAACTTATGGCAAAGATATTGTTTGTCCGAGCACAGGAAGTATAGACCGTGCCAAACTTTCTAAAATTATACAAGCAGACGCAGCGCAGTTAAATGTTATTGAATCTATCGTTCACCCACAGGTGCGCATTGTGATGAAATTTCAACTCGCCCATGCCTATAGTAATAGAAGTAAAATTATTGTATTGGCCATACCCTTAATGTTTGAAAATGGCTTTAATGAGCTGTGTGATAGCATTGTATGTTGTAGCTGTAGCCTTGAAAATCGCCATCGCCGCTTTATGGAGCGTCCAAAAGCAACGGAAGAAAAGTGGCAATTTATCACTGCTAAGCAAATGAACGATGCTGAATATATTGATCGCAGTGATTTTATTATTAATACTGACTGCAGCGAACTTGAAAGTGCACATAAAACTATAGAAATTACAAACATACTCAGTGGCGAAGATGGTATAGTATGGCACGACAAGTGGCGTTATATAGGTTAAAAAATAATACAACCATAAGGTTAAATATCATGAATGCAATTATTATACATGGCGTTTGCGATAAAAATGAATATTTTGAATTAACCTTTCCATCTCCTTCAAACGCACACTGGCTGCCGTGGCTACAACAAAAGTTTTTACGTGCAGGTATTCTATGTCAAAAATTAGAAATGCCGACACCTTATACACCATTATATGAAGAATGGCGACTTACATTCGAACAATTACATGTTTCAGATCAAACCATTATTGTTGCCCATAGCGCTGGCTGTGGATTTATCTTAAAGTGGCTAGGTGCAAACCCTGATATCTTCATTAACAGGCTCATACTCGTTGCCCCTTGGCTTGATTTTGCTTAAGAATGCGTTGCATTCCTTGACTTCGCTCTTGATAAAAGAGTACAGAATAATATACTAAAAATAGATATCCTTTACGCAGAAAATGAAGAGACAGTCGGCGTTAAAGAAAGTGTTCAGGCTATTATGTCGACATGCACAAAAGCAAATTTACACAAATTTAGCGATAAAGGGCATTTTTGCTATGGCGATTTAGGTACAGACAAATTCCCTGAACTATGGGAAATATGTAGCCAGTAAAACAAGCCCTATTTACCAATACAAAAAGTACTGAAAACCAAGTCTAACACGTCTTCCGTATCCGTTTTACCAGTTACAGTACCGATAGCACCAGCAGCGTCGCGCAAGTCTTGCGCCAATAATTCACTGAGTGACAAACCTGTGCTGACCGCAAATAAATCAGAAGCTCTATATAAATGTACCAATGAATCACGCACAGCCTGGCGGTGACGCTCACGTGAAAGCCTAGCGCCATGCTGACTTGAGGCAAAGAGTGACTTTACTAAACCTTCAAGGGCTTGCAAAACTTCAGCTAAACAACTGTCATCTGTGAGGTTAACGGATAGAGCAGGATACGACGCACCATATAAATCAACCATCTTGTTAAGTGATATATCGCTTTCTGAGTTTACCGAATGGTTAAACAAGTCTTTTTTACTAAAAACAACGAGAGATCTTTTTTCCTTAAGTAACCCTACCAATTCGCTGTCAATTTCTGGCCATTTAGTACCATCTGTCACTAATATAACAAGATCAGCTTCACCGACTTTTTGCATCGCACGGCTCACACCCTCTTTTTCGATAAAGTCCTCTGTTTCTCGGATACCAGCCGTGTCTGATAAAATAATAGGGAATCCGCCGACATTTAGCCTTGTATCTATAATGTCTCTTGTCGTGCCCTCTATCTCGCTAACAATAGCCGTGGCCTTACCAGTTAACAAGTTGGTTAAGCTAGATTTACCTGCATTAGGCTTACCAATAATGACAGCTTTAAAACCATCACGCAAACGGCAGCCTACATCCGTTTTAATTGCATTTTCTAAATCAGCAATAACTTCATCTAACTTACCCTTAACACCTGCATCTGCAAGCACATCTAACTCCTCATCAGGAAAATCAATCGCCGCTTCACTGTGCGCAAGCAAGTGAATAATACGCTGTCTCCAGCGTTCAAATCCCTCACCAAGTTCGCCCTTCATCTGGCTAAGTGCTTGTTTTTTCTGTTCTTCTGTTTCAGCCGCCACCAAGTCGGCCACACCTTCAGCAGCCGTTAAATCCATTTTGTCATTCATAAAGGCACGGCGGGTAAATTCGCCTGCATCCGCGTGGCGTACAGCCTCTTCTTTTAATAATTCACCAATCAAGCCATCCACTACAGCCACACCACCATGGCAGTTAATTTCAACAATATCCTCACCCGTAAAGCTATGTGGCGCCTTAAAATAAACCATCAGCGTTTCGTCAAGCAAGGCTGCTGTAGCAGACTTCAACTTACCATAATGCATATAGCGTGGGTCAACACCTGCAAAGGAAGGGCACAATTTATCAACAACACCCTTGGCTTTAGGGCCAGATATGCGAATAACCGCCACACCTGCTGCCAGTGGTGCCGTAGCCAATGCTACAATTGTATCGCCTTTAATAAATGCCATATTGTTTTCATCCCTTGAAGTTAATGCTCAACCCCACTATATTAGTTTTATGCCAGAATTACCAGAAGTAGAAACCGTTAAAAATGGCCTTAGCCCACATATTATAGGCCAGGCCATTCAGCATGCCCATATAAACCGCCGAAAAATGCGCATAGAAGCACCGATTGATAGCCAAATATTGCTAGAAGGCTATTCTGTTACAGGCATTGAACGCCGATCTAAATATTTATATATTTACCTTAGTTCGCATAATTGTTTGATTATACACCTTGGTATGAGTGGTAATTTAACAATGTTGCCTTTAAAGGCACCTCATCGTAAACATGACCATCTTGTGCTTGATTTTAATCATTTAAGCCTACATTTTAACGACGCCAGGCGTTTTGGCTTTTATGATATCCAAAAAACAGCTCAATTACCCCTGCTTCCTTATATTAAAAACCTAGGCATAGAGCCGCTTACAGATGAATTTACAGTTAATTACTTATCCGAACTCATTAAAAATTCTAAGAGGCCAATAAAAACACTACTCATGGATAGCCATTTAATTGTTGGTATTGGTAATATATATGCGTCGGAATCTCTGTTTTCTACCAATATATCGCCTTTAAGGTTAGCTAGAGATATCGACAAGTCATCAGTTACGAAGTTACATCAGTCCATTGTTACTATTTTAAACGAGGCCATCCTTTCTGGTGGCGCATCCCTAAAAGATCACAAACAAGCAGATGGTACACTTGGATATTTCCAACATAATTTTAAAGTTTATGGCCGTGAAAACGAACCCTGTAAAATATGTGAAACACCTATTTTAAAAATTATTCAGAGCGCCAGAAGTACTTTTTATTGCCCTCATTGCCAACCCTAAAAACGTGTCTTTTTTACACTTTATTTTTTCAATGTCATAAATCTCAACAAAAAACCCTGTGCATAAAAAACTTGAGTGGTAAAATTACGTGGAATATTTCAAACCTCGAACTTATAAGTCATAATACGTTCGGCCTTTATCTTTACAACTTTGTTCATGAGGCCTCCATACTTTTAATATCAAATAAGACACAATGCAAAAACCTGTAATAAAATTAAAGCTCGCAAAAATTACGAACAAATACAGTATATAATGGTAGGTATGTATATATATATATACCTGTGATTGTGGTGTATGACCACTAACATGTCATATTATTAACACTTTTTCATAGGCAAAAAAGGTATGTTTAAAACTAAAAAATCATTTCAATTATGTGGATATTATGTATAATATGCCCATGAAAATTTTAGGTATAGAATCATCTTGTGATGAAACTGCAGCAGCTGTATTAAAAGTGTCTTTAGAGCAACAAAGTTGCGTGCTATCAAACGCAGTTTACTCGCAAACCAATGAACATCTTGAGTACGGCGGCGTCGTACCTGAGATTGCTTCACGTGCACATATGGAGCGCATTGAACATATCGTTAAGCAGTCGCTTCAAGAAGCTAAAATCACTCTAAATGATATCGACGCCATAGCCGTTACCCAAGGCCCCGGTCTTTTGGGTGGCCTACTTGTCGGCACCAGCTTTGCAAAGTCACTCCATTTAACCACGGGCAAGCCCCTTATTGGCGTGAACCACCTTGAAGGGCATGCCTTAACGGCACACCTGACAGAAAATGTTGAATTTCCCTACCTCCTTCT
>JBLILN010000003.1:0-117943 GCA_047635695.1 Alphaproteobacteria bacterium | reverse complement strand
TCGGCACCAGCTTTGCAAAGTCACTCCATTTAACCACGGGCAAGCCCCTTATTGGCGTGAACCACCTTGAAGGGCATGCCTTAACGGCACACCTGACAGAAAATGTTGAATTTCCCTACCTCCTTCTTTTGGTAAGTGGCGGGCATTGCCAATTTATTCATGTAAAAGCTCTCGGGCACTATGAAACTTTAGGCGCAACCATTGATGATTCCATTGGTGAATGCTTTGATAAAGTGGCCAAAATGCTAGGTTTACCTTATCCAGGAGGGCCAAATATTGAGCAACAAGCCCTTAAAGGTGATGCGACGGCTTATGATTTCCCAATCTCACTACGAGACGGCACAGTTAATTTTTCATTTTCTGGTTTAAAATCAGCGGTGCGTCGACAAATTCAAGCTTTAGGTGATAACCTTAACCCGCAACAAATAGCAGATATCAGTGCCTCTTTTCAAGAAACGGTGGCCAAAACACTTGAAGTAAAAACTAAAAAAGCGTTGCAAATTAGCGGAAGTCAGGACTTTGTTTTGGCCGGTGGCGTTGCGGCAAATAAGTTACTGCGCTCTCGTTTAAACAGCTTATGTGCACGAAAAAACGTGACATTTCATGCACCGCCCATAAACTTATGTACAGACAACGCTGTTATGATTGCTTATGCGGGCGGTTTGCGCCTTGTAAGTGGCGTGTCACCATCTTCTTTAACTACATTATCAGCAACACCTCGCTGGCCTTTAGATGAACTTAACCTTGAGTAAATAATAGTATGACAAATCAAATTGGTGTTATCGGTGCAGGTGCATGGGGAACAGCCCTTGCACAAGCCATTGCTTTAAGCGAAAAAAATGTGCTTTTGTGGGCAAAAGAAACAGCCACAACCGCTGAAATAAACAAAGAAAACACTAACAACACGTATCTTGAAGGTGTTTTTCTCGCCGAAACAATTAATGCCACACACAACATTGAAGAAGTTGTGAAAACATGCAAAACGCTTTTTATTGCTTGCCCTTCCCCTTATTACACTGAAATCATTACTTCTATTTCTCAACTCATCACAGATGAGCATGAAATTGTTATATGTTCTAAAGGTTTAAGAGACTCTGATGGAGCCTTAATGAGCGATATATTATGCGAACTGATTCCAACAAAGCCACGCATTGGCGTGTTGGCTGGCCCTGCATTTTCAAAGGATATTTCCCGCGGGAAACCTTGCATGCTCACTATTTCATCGCCATCAAAAGAACTGATTAAAAACGTCAACGGTATTTTATCACTGCCGTCATTACGCCTTTACCACAATGAAGATATGATTGGTGCACAAATTGGCGCCGCTCTCAAAAACGTCGTCGCTATTGCTGCGGGCATCGCCCGTGAGATGGATCTCGGTGAAAGTGTTCACGCCGCTATCATATGTCGTGGTATCAAAGAAATTGAACGTTACAGCAAAGCTTTGGGTGGCCATAAAGATACTATATACGGCCTCGCAGGCTTAGGGGATATCATCTTAACCGCAAATTCAACAACATCCCGCAATTATAATTTTGGCCGTCACCTTGGTCAGGGCCTTTCAACAGAAGAAGCTTTGGCAAAATCTGATGGTTATATTGAGGGCTTAAATACAGCCAGAATTGTCACGGTGACAGCTTTAAGTCAAGGCGTAGACCTTGCCATTATTGCCGCTGTGGATGGCATTGTTTATGGCGATATTTCTGCTGAAAAAGTTATTAAACACCTCTTGGAACGCCCAAGAACACACGAATGGGATTAATCATGCACTACTTTAAATTTCTAATTTTAACATTGCTAATGTTTGGCTCTATGCCTGCAATGGCCGAAATACATCAAGATATTAAGACATTTAGTTTTAAAAATCTACGCACCATCGCTGATAACACGCTAAAAATCAAAGTGACTGTAACAGATGAAAAATCAAAAACGCCGTATCAGTGGTATATGACCCCCTCTAATAGAGCTATTTTTTATGACCTCCTTGAAAATATCCCTCAAAGACAAGGGGCACCAAGCAGCTTAAACATTGTAGACCCAACCTCGGGATATAAAGGCTTACAAATTGATATTACTAATAGATATAGTGAAAACATACAAGCCATTGTTGTTTATAAAGGTAGCATTAAAACCGCTGAAGGTGCATTGATATCTGCTGATTTGAACAGGGAACTCGAATATGCGATTTGGGGTATGAACTATACAGTTAAAAACCAAGAACTTATGTGGAAAATGTTGCCCATTAATTCTTTTAAAGATTGCGTTAAGCTTGGTAACCGTTTGGTAGAAACATCACCAAGGCAGTGCCTACTCACTAACCGTGATATATTTCTTGAGGTCAACGAAAAGGCCACACAGGAATCTTTATCCATTAAAAACTTTGAGGATTGCCTAACCAAAGGGCAAGCCATTATAAACACCTTCCCAAGGCGTTGTATTGCTGCGGGTGGCCATGTTTACACAGAGGCAGCAAAAATCCGCTAATCAGTATTAACGGCTTCAATTTATGACATAAAAAAAGCCCCATCATGGGGCTTTTTTACGCTGATAGGTTTTACGGCTTATATTTTTGATAAGCTTTTTCAAAAAAACTACGTTTCACTTTTTCGCCACTCCAGTTTATTTTATAAGGCGATTTCATTTCAGCAAAGAAAGGACCTACAAAATATAATTCACGTGCCAACCCTTGATTTGTGCTTGTCCTAACAGGCTGTTTTGTATACATACCTACGATCAACATCGCTGTAAAAGCAACCGTTTGATATGTATTATCACTTTTAAAGTAAATATTATCACCTAAAACAATATAAGCGGCCTGTTTTGCAAAAAAACTTTTTAAATAATTATCTAAACGTTTTTTGTTTGCCACAGTTGCGTTTATTTCTAACAACGCAAGTAAGTATGCTTCACAGTAAGCTGTGGACACATCCTGCACATTAAAATCTATCATTTTCCAGATATTTAAACCGGAAAGGCAGTTGCTGATATTAGGGTTTATTTGTTCAAAAGGGTACTTATATGTTTTATTTGCTTTACGATCCTGGGCCTGAGCTTGGGCTTGGGCTTGGGCTTGGGCTTGGGCCTTTACTTGTGGCGCAGGTGAATTTTTTAAAAACGTATAAGCGGCTTGTATTTTTTTAAATTTTTCCTCTTTGCCTTTATCACCATTTGTTTTATCCGGGTGATATTTAGTGGCCAATCGTTTGTAAGATTTTTTAATTTCTAATGCCGACGCGTGAACGTTCACATCTAAAAGTTCACAAGCACAGATATAATCCGAAGTATTTCCAGTTTTTGTACGATAAGACATAATGCCTCCGTTGAATTCCCTCATAAAAAGGGATAAAAAAGATAAAGATAAAATTTATTATCTTATATATAAGGGAATGTATACGTTTTTACAAGAGGATAAAAATATAAGAAGAGAGAACTATTCCCCTCGGTTTAGCATAAGAAGAACGAAACGCCCCTTTTTACCAACCATCAGTTGGTATTATTCCCTTTTTATGCCTTTTTTAATGCCGTAATACCGCCTCTATTCGCCTTCAATGCCACTTCTATTCTGCCGTTATTCCGCTAAATAACATTTAAAAACAGCCATATTCAAGCAAAAGTTGTATATATACGCACATAATAGACTAGGCATTAAAGTTCAATAAATTAAAGTACTATCTTGAGTAAACCCGCTTCCGTATTAATACCGCCGATAAGCTCCGCGCTCCAGTTGTTTGAAGCAAGTTCTTTTACATAAGGACGAATAGCATGTGAAAGTACTTCAGAAGCCGTTCTAGGCGCTGCCGCGGGTAAATTAGTAATAGCGCTATGAATAACATCATACTTAATATAGGTAGGCTCTTCATGCGTACATGTTTTCGACGTTGCGATACAGCCGCCCTGATCGATAGAAATATCCACCACAACAGACCTTTTTGGCATGGCTTTAATATGGTCTTCTGTAATCACAATTGGTGCTTTTCTGCCAATCACATAAACAGCGCCCACCAATAAATCACTTTCCTTTGCACAGGCCATCACTGTTTCATCGTTCGATGTTTTGGTGATAAGCCTTGGCATTTCAACCTTCAAAGCTGCTAGTCTATCGGCATTTATATCTAAAAATGTTACTTCTGCACCCATACCATAAGCCAAACGACCAGCTTCTGTACCTGCAACGCCGGCGCCAACAATAGTGACCTTACCTTTTGAAAGCCCTTTAATACCGCCCATTAAAGTGCCGCGGCCACCATGCGGTGAATGTAAAAACCACGTGCCTATTTGCGTCGCCAAACGACCGGCAATGGCGCTCATTGGGGCTAAAAGTGGTGTTTTTCCGTCGACAACGACCGTTTCAAAGGCCACCGATTTTATCTGTTTTTCTAGAAGAGATTTTGTCAACTCAGGCCCTGAAGCCAGATGTAAATAACAAAACAGTACGTGTTCTTTTGTTAGCCACTTAAGATCACCCTCAAGCGGTTCTTTCACCTTCACAATAAGCTTTGAATTTTTATATAGGTCTGCTGCCGTGGCTTGAATGCTACAGCCAGCTTTAATATAAAGCGCGTCGTCATAACCCGATTCAACACCTGCACCCGCTTGAATATGAATAGAACATCCTTGATTTATTAATACTTTACAGTCCTCAGGTACCAAGGCTATACGGCGTTCTGCCAGTTTAATTTCAGTGGGCACACCTATTTGCAACACAAGCTTCTTCCTTACATACGTTTTATATTGTTCTCTTTATTGGAAATCTGTTACATTCTAACGATAATGAGAGTCGAAAGTTTAGCAGAGCTTTCGCACAAATAAAAATGAATTTTAGGAGTTATACTATGTTTGGAAATATGCAAGCGCAAACAAACGCTCAAGTTTCAGATACAGAAGTGGCCGCACACCTGCGCCAAGTCTTCAATTACATGACAGGTGGCGTTGCTTTAAGTGGCCTCGTTGCTTGGTTTACAGCTTCCAGCCCAGAAATGATGGCTATCGCTGTCAAATCTCAATGGATCTTCTTAATCGCTTGGTTTGGTTTCGGTTTCTTCATGCACAAAATTATCTTTAAAATGACACCGACAGCCGCACTTGGTACATTTATCGCCTTTAGTGCATTAACTGGTTTTTGCTTGTCACCTATTGCCCTTGTTTACACAGGCTCTAGCATTGCAACAGCCTTCTTTGTAACAGCTATTATGTTTGCAGGTGCAAGCTTTTATGGTTACACAAACCCTAAAAGTATGGCTGGTATGGGACGTCTACTAACTATGGCTGGTTTTGGTTTATTTGGTGCTATTATACTGAACCTTTTCATTGGTAGCAGCGGTTTTAGCTTTTGGATAAGCCTTGCGGTAGTGCCCTTTATTGCCATTGCCACAGCCTTTGAAATTAACCAACTTAAAGAGCAATTCCACCAATTTTCTGGTGATGAGGTGCTGCGTAGTAAAATGGCTGTCTTCGGGGCAACCAGTTTTTACATGAACTTTGTTGTGATGTTCCTACACATTTTAAACCTATTAGGTGTGATGCGCGACGAATAAAGACACTATCTCTTTTAAAGGCCCTGTTTTATAGCAGGGCTTTTTATTTGACTAACAACCCATATTATCGTATACATGGGGTACATATACTTGTTTCTGAGGAGAAACACATGTCACTTATACGTTTAAAAACAGAAATTTTACACACAGATATTCGCCCCTCACTCATTAAGGAAATGCAGGAAAAAGAAGCGGCTGGCACTTTAAATGCCGAAACGGATATTATTCCCTATTATTTTTACCTTGCGACAAAAAACAAAACGCTATCTCTTGAAAACCAAGGGCTACAAACAGATGCTATGATTTTTGAAAGCGCCTTTCGTTCAAAGGCCAAAAATAAAGACAGGCGCAAACAAGAAGAAGCGCATAACTTAAATTATGCGCATAAATGTGCCTATCTGCTAATTCAAAAAGGCTATATGCCTTATGCTTCTCATATTAAATACACCGGCCCCTTAGACGATTCAGACTCTCATCACCGTACTATTGGTATTGTCATGGGCAAGCTTGAAGAAGTCGCTATTCCTGAGGTCACTATATTTCCTGAATGTGGTGTTTCTTTTGGTATTGTTGCTGGCTGTATGCTTCATACTTATCTCAATAAAGAAATTGGCGTTTCTGCACTTAACCCTAAAGTATGGCTGCCTGAAGATTCAGTTCTCACTTTTGATGAAGGTTATGATTTTATAAATGAAAATATATTTTCTAAACGAATTGAATTTATTCATAAAATTGACGAAATTATTGGTCTAAAAACCATTATTTAGTTTTTTATAGCGTGCATAAAAAAGCCTCCATATGGAGGCTTTTTTATTTATCGTTATGAAAGTTATATGCGCTTTGGCTTGCACCTAGCGTTTGGTTTTCCCACATAATTTCAAAAACACTGCGGTCAAACTTTTCTTCCGTATAGCTCACGCCTTTTTGAAGGAACATTTCTAGATAATCTTCCAAAGTATTATGGCTATGATCGGCATACGAAGCTTCTGGTAAATCGTCCTCTTCGTCAAATCTACCTTTTTGTAGCCAGACTGTTTTCATACCAAACTGTTTCGCCCAATAAAGGTTTTTCTTAGAATCTTCATGCATAATATAGCGGTTAAAAGGCAAACCAACTTTTTGCTGAAACCAAAGATAAGATGCAGGCATCATTTTATGGTTCACATAACCAAATTGCTCTAAACCAAAAACATTCTCTTCTGGAATAACAGTATTCAATAACCCCATAAGCTCAAGCATAATTTTAGCATAAGCTGTAGAGCCATGGGTAAACACATAAGGGCTTGTTTTAAGCTGTGTTAAAAGCCATGTTAATTTTGGATTAGACTTCGCCCAAGCCACCGCACCTTTAGATTTATGGTTGGCAACGTGCAAATGTACTTTTTCAAAAATTTCATCGGCTTGCTCATTCGTCACATTATGTTTGGCCGATTTTAATAAGCCAATAATAGATGAATGATGTTTACGAAAACCCATTTCACATAAACTGAAGGCTTCTTTTCTATCAATCCCCAAAATTTCTGAGGTATATTTAGCAAAGACATTGCCCATGTATTCATTGAAATTTAAATAGTAACCATTATCTAGTTCTAAATTTTGTGGCCACAGACAAATAGTATCATCTAGGTCAAAAACAAGTACTTTTGGTCGAAATACCTTACGGATGTAATAATTAAGTTTAGGCATACGGAATGTTTTTTCCGAAAGTTGTTCTTCAGGCATAGTATTCTCCTGCTGAAAGTGTAAAAGCGAAAATCGCTTAAAAAAGGTAAAGTTATAAAGATAAAGTAATTTGTATGTATACATATAGGTGTTTGAGCTTGATTTGTCAAGTGTGCGCAATTTTTACAGCAAAAAAAACGCCTATTTAAAGGCGTTTATTTAATAAATAGTGGTAATTAATAATGTTATTAAGGCCGAACATGTAGGCTTCTACATGAGGGCGAGAACAACTTATTTAGCGCCCTATTTTAGCCGTTCATAGACTTGAAGAATTCTTCGTTGTCTTTTGTTAGGCGCATTTTACCAAGTAAGAATTCCATAGATTCAGTGGCGTTCATCGGCTGTAGAATGCGACGTAGTAACCAAATTTTCTGTAGGTCGTCTTTATCAAACAACAGTTCTTCTTTCCTTGTGCTTGACTTAGAAAGGTCAATCGCTGGGTAAACACGTTTTGAAACAAGTTTACGATCAAGTACAATTTCACTGTTACCTGTACCTTTGAATTCTTCAAAAATAACTTCGTCCATACGTGAACCTGTGTCTACAAGTGCTGTGGCGATGATAGAAAGTGAGCCACCATTCTCAATATTCCTAGCAGCACCAAAGAATCGTTTTGGTCTTTGTAGGGCGTTGGCATCCACACCACCCGTCAAAACTTTACCAGATGACGGTACAACCGTGTTAAAGGCACGAGCAAGGCGTGTGAGAGAGTCCAAAAGAATAACAACATCTTTATTCACCTCAACCAAACGCTTCGCTTTTTCAAGAACCATTTCTGAAACTTGGACGTGACGGCTTGCAGGTTCGTCAAAGGTAGATGCAACAACATCCCCTTTTACGCTGCGGCGCATGTCTGTTACTTCTTCAGGACGTTCATCAATGAGAAGGACAATCACGTGTACTTCAGGGTGTTTTTCTTCAATGGCATGCGCAATCGCTTGCAGCATCATTGTTTTACCAGCTTTTGGTGGCGCAACAAGCATACAACGCTGGCCTTTACCAATAGGGGCAATAAGGTCAACAACACGGCCTGTTAGGTCACGCTTAGCAGCATCTTTAGATTTTGGATCATATTCCAATGAAAGATTAAATTTTTCGTTTGGGTAAAGCGGTGTGAGTTTTTCAAATGAAACACGCTTTTTAGCTTTTTCAGGCTCTTCGAAGTTAACACTTAGCACTTTTGTTAAAGCAAAGTAACGTTCACCTGGGCTTGGGGCGCGGATAGCACCTTCGATTGTGTCACCTTTACGTAAACCAAAACGACGCACTTGGCTTGGAGATACATAAATATCTTCTTGGCTTGGTACATAGTTTTCTTCCGCACTGCGTAAAAATCCAAAACCGTCTTGAAGAATTTCTAAAACACCGTAGGCTAAAATTTCCTTTTTAGGCGTTTCTGCAATTTTACGTGCTTCTTTTTCTTCTTTTGTTTCTTTATTATTTTTAGCCTTTTTATCGCCTTTGGCTATTTCGATACCTTGAATTTTTGGCACGATTGCAAAAAGAAGTTCTTGACGTTGTAGCGTTGTTGCGTCTTCGACGTTAAGGGATTCAGCCATCTCAATGAGTTCATTGGTGTGTTTGGCTTTAATTTCGTTTAAATGCATATAATTTTTTCCTGGGATTTGTTTGGGAATTTTGTATGTTTTTTTCTGCTTTTCTAGTGCCTGTTCAAAATAATTTGAATAAAATGCGGGGGATTTCAAAAGAACGCTGTGTCCTAATGAAAGTTATTATGGGTATGTTCTCCTAAAACGTCAAGGGTTTTATTAAAAAGGCTTCATCACCACCAAAACGACAATCAAAATAAGCAAAATAACAGGCAACTCATTAAAAATGCGGAAATATCTCTCGCTCTTCATATTTTTGCCTGCTGCAAAGCGTTTTACATGTGCACCACAAATATGATGATACCCCGTTAAAAGTACAACAAGTGTAATTTTGGCATGTATCCAGCCATTTTCCATAAATGAAGGCATTAAATGCAAAAGCCACAAGCCAAAGACCCATGTTAAAATCATAGAGGGCAGCATAATGAATCGGTAAAGTTTACGTTCCATTGTTTGGAGCATTTTATCAGATTTTTTATCGGCTGTTGTATGGTAAACAAACAGCCTTGGTAAGTAAAAAAGCCCTGCAAACCAGCAAAGCATGGCTACAATATGCAATACTTTTACAATTTCATAACTCATAATATATATAGAACTTTCTTTTTATTATTTTATGTTTGAACTTGCCAATTTTGCACAGTTTCACAAAGGGCTTCAACGTTTTCAATGGGCACTGTCGGTAAGATACCATGGCCAAAGTTGAAAATATAGCCTGGTTTTTGCGTGGCTATCTTTAATATTTTTTCAGCTTCTTTTTGTACATTTTCTGGGGTTGTCAGCATCACTGCAGGGTCTAAATTACCTTGAATACAAACTTTATCCTGTAAATTTTCACAGGCCCAGGTCATATCCACGGTATAGTCAAGACTCATACCTTCAAAATGTCCTGGAGCCATATGAGCAAGGTCCATCAACTTGCTTTCGCTTAAGCCGCGTGGAAAAAGAATAATCGGTGTGTTGGGGTGTTTAGCCTTAATAAGCTTACAGAGTTTTAATGTAGGTTGTTTCAGCGCACGTTCATAGAGGCTGTCTGGTATTTGTGATGCCCAACTATCAAAAACCTGAACGGCGTCGGCGCCATTTTCAATTTGACCGCATAAGTATTCAGCTGAACTTTCAACAAGAATATCCATAAGTTTATCAAAAAGATCAGGGTATTTATAAGCAACACTTCTTGTTATTTCGCTTGCTTTTGAAGGTTTGTTATCGAGGCAATATAAGGCGACTGTCCACGGTGCGCCACAAAAACCCATCAAAGCTTTATCGTCATCAAGTTCTTTTTTAACTTTTGACACTGTTTGCCATATGGTGCCGAGCTGTTTTTTGATGTTGGGTTTGTTTTCTTCAAGGGTATTGATGGCTTTTTTTAAAACTTCATAACCATTGTTTACAGGTAACTTTTCCAATACAGGCCCTTCACCCTCAACAAACTTAACCTTAATGCCTAAGGCGTCTGGAATAACGAGGATATCTGCAAAGAGAATAGCCACATCAAAATTAAATCTTTTAATGGGTTGTAATGTTACCTCTGCTGCTAAGTCTGGATTATAGCAAAGATTAAGAAATGAGCCGGCTTGTTTCCTTATTTCCCTATACTCAGGAAGGTATCTTCCTGCCTGTCTCATAAGCCACATAGGTGGACGGTTTACTTGCTCACGTCTTAAAGATTTTATTAACAGGTTCATTTACTATATTCTTTTTTTAATTATATTAAAAAGTATTGTTATGTTTATAGAGGGCTTTATAACATGGATAACGTAATTTATATGTTAAGTTACAAGGTCTTCATAGCAATATTTCACGTTGTTTGCCTGTGTATAACTAATGGCTTTACATGAATAGTTTTGTATTCATGTGATATTTAATACACTTATCCACAGTTATCCACAATTAATTATAAACAGCGGTGGATAAAAACTTCTAAATTCAGTAATATACTTTTAGCCCTCATAAGGCAACTTATATAAATAACAGATAAAGTAAGGTTTATATCTCTCATGCAAACAGGTTTTAGTTTTTTAGATATCGTTTTTTTAATCGTAATGGCTATTTTTATAGTATCACGCTTCACAGGAAATAAAATGCCTAAAGATGGAAAGAAAACAACAAAAAATGTGGTTAAATTTCCCGAAAAGACAGTTGAATCTGTTAAGGCTGCGCCTGCGCGCAAGGTTTCAAAAGTTGATATGAAGAACTTAAGTGGCCTTGAACAAATTAAGGTTGTTGATAGTTCTTTTAATAAGAAAGACTTTTTAGAGGGTTCAGAATTTGCCTATAAAATGTATTACGATGCTTTAAATGAGCGCGATGAAGAAACTTTAGAGGGTATGCTTGCGCCACGTAAGTTTGATGAAATTATGGAAAGCGTTGAATCTTTAGAAGAAGAAGGTAAACAACGTTATGTCGCTATTCAAAAAATAAAATCGGTAGAAGTGTTAGACGCACGCCTTCACGGCCGCACCGCGATTATTGATGTTAAATATACGGTTATGCAAAAAGACTCTATAGAAAAACTAAATGCCGACAAACCTTCCACTAAAACAAAAGAAAAAGAGGTTTCTACAGTATGGGCTTGGGCTAAAAGCGTTGATAGTGAAGATCTTAACTGGGAACTCGAATCTATATCTTTGCTTTCTTAAGGCCTATGAAAAATATATTTAAGTTACTAACCGTTTTGATTGTGTTGCAGGGTTGTAGTAAAGACCCTGTTTCTTTTGATGAATCTTCTGTTGATGCGTTAGATAACTGGCCTGCGCAAAACTTTACAGAGACTTATCAGTCATTCATGGGTAACTGCAAGGTCCTTCAAAAGAAAAAAGGTGAATATTTACATAAAAATAAACTTTTTGGTACTTTAGAAAACTGGAAAGCTTTATGCCATAAAGCAGAATATATAAACAACGGTTCTATAAAGGCCTTTTTTGAAGATAATTTTGCTCTTTATAAAGTTGAATCACAAAAGCCAAGTTTATTCACAGGCTATTACACGCCCACCCTTAAAGGGAGTTTACTTAAGACAGCACAATTCAATACACCGCTCTACCAAAAACCAACAGACCTTTATAGTGCGGACCTTGGCCAGTTTTACCCTGAATTAAAAGGTAAAATAATTATTGCGCGCCTCGACGAAAATAATAAAAAATTTAAACCTTATTACAAACGCCATGAAATAGACGCCTTTTACGCAGAGGCTAAGCCTTTTATTTGGCTAAAATCACCCATTGATAGTTTTTTCTTACATATACAAGGCAGTGGTTATATTGAATTACCCGATGAACGGGTGGTACATGTGGCATATAATGGTTCAAATGGTCATGGATATAAGGCCATAGGCCGTACTTTAATAGAAAATGGTTGGATGAAAAAAGAAGACGTCACCATGCAAAGCCTTTATCAGTGGCTCGAAAGTAATCCTGAAAAACAGGCTCAAGTATTTCATAGCAATCCGCGCTATATCTTTTTTAGAGAAAGTAACGGTAAAACGACAGGTTCTTTAGGCGTTGAACTGACAGAACAAGGGTCTCTCGCTGTGGACCCTGCATATATACCACTCGGCATACCCGCTTTTGTAGAAACGACGTTGACCTATGATAAGACATCTTTTCAAAAAATGCTTTACACACAAGACACAGGTGCAGCCATTAAAGGGGGCGTACGTGGGGATATATTTTTCGGTAAAGGCAAAAAAGCAGAATTATTGTCTGGTGCCCAAAACAATGAAGGATCCTTGTATGTTTTTGTTCCTAAGAGATAATACATGAAAAAATATCCATAAGTATAGAGTGTGAAATCTCTAACGGGTAGACAAATAAAAATAATAATGATACTAAATCCTATAAGTATCTTCTTAAAAAATAAAAATTTTAAGATATTTATAATAAAGGGTAAGGCTCTATGACAAGAATATTAAAAATCGGAACAAGACGCAGTCGTTTGGCATTGGCTCAAACTGAAATGGTACGAAAAGCAATAGCAGAAGTAGTGCCAGATATCTCTTTCGAAATTATTGAATACATCACAACGGGCGATAAATTCTTAGGTGATTTAAGTAAAGTTGGTGGTAAAGGTGTTTTTGTAAAAGAAATTGAAGATGCAATGCTTAAAGGTGAAATTGACCTTGCTATGCACTCCATGAAAGACATGCCCAATAAACTACCGGAAGGTCTTGTTGTCCCTGCTGTCTTAGCCAGAAACGATATTCGTGACGCTGTTATTTGTGCAGAAGGTCAAACTTTTGAAGGTCTTAAAGAAGGCTCAAAAATTGGCACAAGCTCCCTTAGACGCGCCTCACAGCTACGCCGAAACTTCCCTCACCTTCACGTTGTGCCTGTGCGCGGTAATGTTGATACACGCATCGCTAAGCTTAAAACAGGTGAAATTGACGCCGTTGTTCTTGCTAAAGCTGGTTTAGACCGCCTAGGTTGGGATGATAAAATTACCCTCGTCTTCGAACCAGACATGATGCTTCCAGCTGTAGGTCAAGGGGCTGTAGGTATTGAATGTAAAGCCGATGACCAAGAATTATTAGACATTCTCGCAAAAGTGAATTGCGAAGAAACTTTTACCTGTATAGAAGCAGAGCGCGAAATGAGCCTTCTTCTGGGTGGTAACTGTCAAACACCTATCGCAGGCTTTTGTGAAGTCACCAAAGGGCATAACTTACGTTTTATTGCGCATGTGACCTCGCCTGATGGTAAAACAATTGTGCGTGCGCGCCAAAAAATGCCCTACGATAACCCTAAAGCTTTAGGTAAAGCCATTGCAGACGACTTGCTCGCTCAAGGTGCAGAGGCTATTATTAGCGCTATCAAAGATTCGGTATAGAAGCTTTATGTTTCTACTTGTTCGTACCAAAGACCAACTTAAAAAAACAGAAAAGTTTTTTAAAGCTTCAGATATTGAGGTGGCGTCTTTTGCGGTGTCATCAACTGTTTTTAATAAAATTGATATTCAAGCAGAAGACGATGGGTTTATTGTTACCAGTCCCAATGCCGTTTTAGCGATTCCGCAAACGAAATTACCCTTTTTTTGTGTGGGCGAGGTTACGGAAAAAGAAGCACGGGACACAGGTCGCCGTATAGCTTTTACAGGCAATGCAGGCGCAGAAGATATGGCAAAGCAAATTGCCAGGCGTTTTCCGCCTGAAAAGTTGGTACATGCAGCAGGTGATATGGCAGATATATCATGGTATACCATATTAGAGTCTGCAGGTATTCAAGTTGAGAAACGCTTGGCTTATCATACAAAGTATACAGAATATATTGATGATAAGACATTGGACATTATACAAAGTGATGATTTAAAAGCGATTGTCTTTTTTTCCACTCAAGGGGCGGAAACATTCACAAAGTTGATGAAAGAAAATCATTTAAATCCCGAAAATTTGAGTGTGATTACCTTCAGTGAAAATATCGCAGACTGTTGTTCCGAATATAAAGCCATATACATTACAGCTGCACCAAGGCTTGAATCTGTCAAAAATGTCATGCAAGCATTATAAAAAGAAAAAAATATTCGTTTTTACCCACGTATTAAACTATTATTGACATAGTACAAATTTTACAAGGGTTGAAAGCATGGCTGAAAATAACAAAAAAACAACAAAAAATACGGTTAGCAAAAAAGCTGTAAAGAAAACAACAGCCTCTAAACGGGTCAAAAAAGTTGACACGCCAATGACCTTTCATGATAACCCTAAAAAAAATATTGCATGGTACGCTGTATCGGCAGCGCTTGTTTCAGTCGTTGTTCTAGCGAATATCTTACCATCAGACACATTGATAGGTATGGGTGAACCTTTAAAAGCTAAACCAGTTGTGGCCCGCACAAGTATTACAATACCAACAAAGGTTGATATTGTTGGCGGTCCTGAAAATATCCGTGTGAACGAAAGCGAGCTTATAACAGATATTCAGTCAATGGATGAACTTGAAGTTTTACTACAAAAAAACGTTGAATCTGTTGAAAACGCCCTAAAAGTTATTACAAAACGTGAGTTACGCACCGTTGAACAGCTTGATGCTATTTCTAAAACAGCCCTTGGTTTGGATGTACGCTTGGCTCAACTACAGCAAGAAATTATAACGCTACAACAGAAAAAAGACGAAGAAACAAAAATTCAAAACCCAAGCCGTATATTCCTTGGCCAAATGATGATATTTTTGACCGATTCATATAACCGCGGTAATGTCAGCCACAAGCAGTTAAATAACCTCAAAGATTTTAGTAACACAGTTGCACATAATGAAAAAATGGTGGAAGCCGTTGCGAAATTAATAGCCATTACACCAGATGAAGGCCCTGTGACATTAACAGAGCTAGCATTGCTTGCAGGTAGGCTTATGCAACAAGGTGCGCCAGAAGTGGAAGATTTATTACAAGAGCCATCAAAAGAAGAAGGTTACGTGGCGGACGCTAAAAGATATTTAGCCGACTGGGTTGAAGTTAAAAAACTTAGCGTGGAAGGCGAAAACCAGCCGTGGGTCATAGCACTAAATAATATACAGCAAGCACTTTCACGCGGTAACGTGGACAAAGCTCAAGCGATTATAGCGCATGAAAAATCTTTTGAAAGAGACACGCGTGTGAACCCGTTTAAGGCAAAAATTAAAACTTACATCAAACAGCAAGCCGCTTTAAATGATGTTGTTTCTGTTTATAGTGATAGTTATGTAATGAGCGTGCAATGATAAGGCTTTTATTCTTTATTTTACTTCTATTTGGCCTTGGTTTTTTTATCCAACAAGGTGCCAATGACGCAGGTGAAGCTATTATACGCTGGCACGGTTACGAACTCCGTATGCAGGCAACATTTTTAGCTTCAGCTATAGCCTTTTTCTGCATTGTCTTTTTCTTTGGTGGCCAGCTTTGGGCTTTTTTGATGCAGGCGCCTTATACCTTTGAACGCTGGCGTTATAAAAGACGTTATGAACAAGGGTTTTCATATTTTTTAGAAGGTTTAGAGGCATTAAGCGCAGGTGAGCATCACAAAGCTAAAAAGCTAGCAGAGAAAACACAAGGATTATTGCCCGACAAACGCTTAAGCCATGTATTAAGCGCAGACAGTGCAAGTTTAAACGGTCAAACCACAAAAGCGATTGGTTACTACAAAGAACTGGCACAAAGCAGTAAGGGGCAATTTATCGGCCTGAAAGGCCTTATAGATCAAGCCATCAAACAAGCAGACTGGCAAGAAGTTCAAACCTATGCTTTGCAGGCTTATTTATTAAAGCCAAAAAGTAGTTATGTTGTCGATAACCTGTTTCAGGCACATCTACACCTTAAAAGTTTTAAGGAAGCTTTGACGTTTATCCCTGTTGTACAAAAACATGGTTCTTATACGTCAGAAAAATTAGATGAAGATGAATCCTTTATATATATTGCAATGGCCAAGTTAACGTCAGGCAAGGACAAATTAAAGCTTTTAGAAAAATCACTCAAAGCGCAAAAGAACTGTATACCTGCTATCAGAAATATGGTTGAAATTTACATATCGAATCAAGACATTAAAAAGGCCTTGAAAGTATTAAATGCTTTCTTCCAACATACAGCAGATTTATCCGTTTACGCACTTTGGGTTGATATTATAAAGGACGAAGACAGTAAATATTATAAAAGACGCTTAAAGGCATTACTTAAAGGACGTGACAATACTTTTGTGGGTTATTTTATCCAAGGTAAAGAGCTTATACGTCAACTTAAACTGCCAGAGGCTTTAACGTTTTTAAAAAAAGCAGACGCTTTACACAGCTGCAAGCAGGTAGATATTTTGATGGCCACAGCGGCTAGCTCTATAGAAGGGCATGAACAAGAAGTTAAAGATATTTTAGTGAAGCTAGAAAAAAGTGAAACTTATGTATTTGAAGGGCATGATTTATTGCAAAGCTATCAAAGCTGGCAAGAAACATATATCGAAAGCAGTAAAGTGCAGATAGGGAAACCAAGTAAATATTTAAGCCTTTTAACAAAGAGGTCTCAATAATGGATAAAAAAGTTATTGTCGACGCTGACTGGGCAGCAGAAATAGAAGATGTTGAGCCTTTGAAAAAAGACGAAACATACCGTATACATACAGACGCCTATGAGGTTGAAGACTTTAACGAAGATGAAGAAACTGTTAAAGAGGCTTATCCTCATGAGGCGAGACCCAATGCCTTTTTAGATAAAGTACCTCAAGCACATTTGCCAAGTTCAGATGAGCCTTTTATTAAAAAAGAGCGCTTGGTTAACCTTTTTTCAGCCGTAAGGGCCAGTATAAGCCCCGATGTTTTTTCCAAACTCAAAAAAGGCTTTACCCCTTATGAAGCTAAGTTAGATTTACATGGCCTTAAAGAAGATGAAGCATGGGGTTATTTAAATGATTTTTTAGTGAAGGCTTACAGTGCTTCCCTTCGCTGTGTTCTTATTGTTCATGGCAAAGGTAAAGGTTATGGCCAAGATGGACAAATGGGTATCATAAAGGCTAACATATGTGGCTGGCTAGAAAATAGCTCAGCCGTTTTAGCTTATCATACCGCCCAAGCAAAACACGGTGGTAGCGGTGCTGTTTATGTTCTAATAAGAAAAAACAGACAAAATGAAATTATAAACGAAGAGGATTTATTTTAATGAAAAATATTTATATCTTGTTGGCTTTTTTAGCTGTCATTTTAAGTGGTGCTTATTTTATGATGAGCGACACGCCCACAGAGCATTCTTTTTCTAAAGGCTTCCAGTCGATGAAAGATAAAATATCAACGCTTGATACAGCCACTCCAAGCACCCCTGTGAAAAAGGTCATCCAAAAAGTTAATGGCTGTGAAGTCGCACTTGAAAAATTCGATATCGACAATGACTGTGCTGAAAAAAGTATTATATATGCAGGCAAATTGGCCACTATTGTATACATTACAGGTGCCGATAAAGAAAACTTCATTGTATTACCCGACAGCCGTTTAGTAACATTATCAACAAATTTATATTATAACGCAGCAGGTAGTATTAAAGCTTATGTGAACAAGGTTGATTCTATTGAGCTCGATGATGAAGACCTCGAAAATGCAAGCGCTGAATTACGCATTGGTAAGCGCGGTTATCTCTATAGTTTAAATTTTGTTGAGCCTTATTCAGGTTCTATTTATATTACACCGCAAGGGCGCATTTCGGGTCATTTAAAGAAATAGACTTTGCTGTTATTTAAAAAGGTGCTTTTGAGCGCCTTTTTTTGTATTTTCTGTTAAAGTGTAAAAAATTTGAGAAGGATATAGTGTATGGCGGCCAAGAAAAAATTAGTTGTAATTGACGGGTTTAATTTTTTATTTCGTGCTTATTATGCCGTGCGTGCCCTTAACCGAAGTGACGGTATGCCAACCAATGCTCTTTATGGTTTCACCCAAATGCTTTTGAAGGTCATTGATGATCTTCAGCCAGAATATTTAGCCGTTGCGTTGGACGTGCCCCGTAACTTCCGTCACGACTTGTACAGCGAATATAAAGCGCACCGCAAAGAGGTGGACGAGGAAATGAAAATTCAAATACCTATGCTGGAGCCTTTGGTGCAAGCTTTTGGTATTGTGACGCTGAAAGTGGACGGTTTTGAGGCGGATGATATCATCGCTACGCTTGCCCACAAATACAACGAAGAAACGGAAGTGGTTATTGTTTCATCCGATAAAGATCTGATGCAATTGGTGAATGACGATGTTTCTATGTTTGACACCATGAAAGACCTACACATTAAAGCCGAGCAGGTGTTTGATAAATTTTCTGTCACACCCGACAAGGTTATAGAAGTGCAATCTTTGATAGGAGATGCCAGTGACAATATTCCTGGCGTAAAAAGTATCGGCCCTAAAACAGCGTCAAAACTTATTGACCAATTTGGCAGCCTTGAAAACTTGTATGCAAATATTGATCAAGTAGAGCGTGAAAAATTAAAACAAAGCCTTCTGGAAAACAAAGACAATGCCTTTTTGTCTAAAAAACTCGTCACCTTAAGCCATGAAGTGCCCTTGTCTCAGTCATTAGAAAGCTTGGTTTATAGCCCCAATGCCGCATCAGCGGAAGTGTTTTTAGATGATATGGAATTTAACCGCCTCAAAGCACGTGCAGCCAAGCTTTTTGGTAAGGCTAAGGTAGGTCAAAATGATACAACAGTAATCAAACCTAAAGCGATCAGCCCAGCAGAAGAACCCATTAAAGTGACGGTGCAATACGAAACGGTCGACAGCGACGCCCTTCTCGATAAATGGCTTAACTTGCTTGAGAAACATAAAATATTCGCCATTGATACTGAAACAACATCACTAGACTTTATGCAAGCCAAGTTAGTCGGCATTTCTCTTTCAGTACAAGAAAATGAAGCTTGTTATATTCCTTTAGACCATACAGGTGATACCTTGTTTGGTGACATCAAACAGCTTAATAAAGCCCATGTACTGGCGAAGCTAAAGCCTTTCCTCGCCGACAGTGCATACACAAAAATTGGCCAAAACATCAAGTACGATATGCATATATTTAAGGGCGAAGGCCTCGATGTGCACGGTATTGAAGACACAATGGTGATGTCCGCTTGTTTAGACGCAGGTTTACACGGACACGGTATGGATGCGCTGGCTAAGCTGCATCTTGATCACCACTGCATTCCTTTTAAAGAGGTAGCGGGTGTTGGTAAAAAACAGGTGACATTTGATAAAGTCGCTGTCAAGGAAGCCACGCAATACGCAGCAGAGGACGCTGATATTACACTGCGCCTCTATCACGTTCTTAAAAAACGTATAGACATGGTTGAAAATGCACCCATTAAAAATTTATATGAAACAATAGAAAGACCGCTTATTCCTGTACTTATGGGCATGGAGCAACGTGGTGTGTTGGTGGACAGAAATCACCTGGAAAAATTATCATTTGAATTTGAAGGACGCCTCAAAACACACGAAGCTAAAATTTACGCTTTAGCAGGGGAAGAGTTTAATATTAATTCACCCAAACAATTAGGTGAAATACTCTTCGATAAAATGGGCCTCGAACAAAAATCTAAAAAACGATCTACCAAGGCAGATATCCTTGAAAAACTCGCTGAAGAAAATGAGATTTGCGCAGAGGTTGTTAAATACCGTGGCTTGGCAAAACTAAGAAGCACGTACACAGAAGCGCTTATAGGACAAATTAACCCTAAAACAGGGCGTGTACATACGTCATATCATCAAATAGGTGCAGCTACAGGTCGTTTTTCATCATCAGACCCTAACTTGCAAAATATCCCTGCACGTAGCCAAGACGGCCGTAAAATACGACAAACCTTTATTGCTAAGGACGGCTATGTGTTGATGTGTGCCGACTATTCACAAATTGAATTGCGTTTATTGGCGCATTTAAGCGGCTCTGAGGCTTTACAAACAGCCTTTGTTGAAGATAAAGACATTCACGCGGTAACGGCACATCAAATTTTTAATGTACCACTCGAGGAAGTGACAAGTAATCAGCGTAGTGCAGCTAAGGCCATTAACTTTGGTTTGGTTTACGGTATGGGTAAAACAAGCTTGGCAAAGCATATTGGTGTTACGCAAGCGGAAGCGGCAAGTTATATTGAAAGTTACTTTGAACATTATAGCGGTGTACGTACATTTTTAGATGGTTATAAACAAAAAGCCCATGAATATGGCTATATAGAAACCCTTTATGGCCGCCGTGTCCATTTCCCCAATATTAATGAAAAACACCCTATGTTACGCGCGGGCGCCGAGCGTGCTGCCATTAATGCCCCTCTTCAAGGCGCTAATGCCGATATTATTAAAAAAGTAATGATTGTTATTGAAGATAAAATCAAAAAGTTAGGCTTGCATTGTGAAGTCTTAATGCAAGTACATGACGAATTGGTGTTTGAAGTGCCTCAAGGTGAGGTAGATGCTACTTATAAAGCTGTGCGCGATATTATGGAAAATATTGTGTCTTTAGATGTACCCTTAAAAGTAGACGCCCAAAGTGCCCTAAACTGGGATGAGGCGCACTAAAGCTTATTTACTTGATTTAAAGCATATATTTATATAAGGTTAGGTCAGTCAAATACCTAACCTTTTACATTTTATTCACCTGCTTTTAAGCGAGGTACTACTATGAACTTAATTATTAATCTCCCAGCTTACGAAATTGACCCAGGCACTTTTGTTGTTCGTTTACCCGTTAAACATGACGATCAATCTGGTCATGTCTATTTAGTATGCGCAGAAGTTGTTTCAGATATTATGAAGAGCTTTGAAGACTCTCAGATATTTATCAACATGCGCATTGTTGATTTTTATTACACAGGTATGCAAAAATGGGGGCCATTAACATCAATGTGTTACCATCAATTTGGTGAAACGATTGATAATCTATACAATCATGCCGTCAATACGCATGCCCGCCAGCTTACAACAACGATCATTAGTGATGAGCTTTGGAAATATTACGATGAGGTCGAGCAAGAAGCGCCTGAAGTGTTTCAACCTAAATCGTCAAACCTTCTTGATGACCCAGAAGATAATCCAGATAGTAATATTTTTGATATGACTTTTGATAAAGACGATAAGAAAAAATAAATTTTAGCGAATAAAAACAGGCCTGAATTGTCAGGCCTGTTTTTTTGTGTTCTTATATAATGTAAGCCTTAAAGGTGTAAATAGAAATACAAGGGATTTTACTAATATATGGACCTACAAGAAAACATACAAAACAACCCAACTATATTTGGTAAAATTTTACGCGGTGAAATTCCTGCCGATAAAGTTTATGAAGACGATCACATTTTAGCCTTTAGAGATATCCAACCTAAAGCAAAGGTTCATGTCCTTGTTATTCCTAAAAAGCACATTAAGGACTTAAGGGTAACGTCAGTGGAAGACACTGCTATCCTCGGACACCTTATGGTTAAAATATCAGAAATAGCAGAGCTTGCAGGTTTAAGCGCTGAAGGTTTTAGATTAATCGCCAATAATGGCGAACATTCAGGACAAGAGGTCCCTCACCTGCACTTCCACCTCTTAGGGGGCGAGAAACTCGGCAAACTCGTTTAGTAATTCTTTAAAAGGGCGGATAAGTTCGCCCTTAATGCCTATACAATTCCACGTCGATTCTCTTTCAATTCCTCTATAAATAGGCGCTTACAAGCCGTTAGCCTAAGCCCTTCCTTTTCTTGGAGTGCTTAAATGCCCCATAATGTGTAAAATATGACACACATAACACATTGATTTATAAGGTAAAATATATATTATTTATAAGCACTTGATTTTATGTCGCTTACTACCTATAACTCGTATACGTTTCACGTGGAACTTAAAGGAGAAATTATGCGCAAAATTCACGGTTTTTATGATGTTATTATTATTGGTGCAGGCCATGCCGGTAGTGAGGCCGCTGCCGCTTCCGCTCGTATGGGTGCGAACACTTTATTGCTTACGGGCAATTTGGATACTATAGGGCAGATGTCTTGTAACCCTGCTATTGGCGGGCTTGCGAAGGGGCACTTGGTACGTGAGGTAGATGCCTTAGACGGTATTATGGGTCGTATGACAGATAAAGCTGGTATTCAGTTTAGGATGTTGAACGCATCTAAAGGTCCAGCTGTACGCGGACCACGAGCTCAGGCAGATCGCTTTAAATACCGCGACGCTGTCCGTCTCGAGCTTGAAGCAACACCAAATTTGACTATCAAACAGGCGATGGTTGAGGACGTTATACTCAATGATAAAGGTGAGGCAGAGGTTGTCACAACATCAAGCGGTTGGGTCTTTAGCGCTCAGTCGATCGTCATCACGACAGGCACATTCCTTAGAGGTTTGATTCATATCGGAACAGCGACGCATAACGCTGGCCGTGCGGGTGAGCCAGCGGCTATGAAGCTTTCAGAGATGTTTGAACGCCTGAACTTTAAACTAGGCCGCCTGAAGACGGGCACGCCAGCACGTCTCGATGGGCGTACAATCGACTATTCAAAACTCACTATGCAGCCAGGTGATGATACGCCCCTACCCTTCTCTTATATGACGGATAAGATTGAGCAGGAGCAAGTGCCTTGTTACATTACATATACCAATGAGAACACACATAAAGTGATTCTTGACAATCTCGATCAAGCACCTATGTATAGCGGGCAGATTGAGGGTGTTGGGCCACGCTACTGCCCCTCTATTGAAGATAAGGTTATCCGCTTCGCTGAGAAGAACAAGCATCAGATATTTCTTGAGCCTGAGGGCGCGGACAGTATAGAGGTCTATCCTAATGGTATTTCGACCTCCTTGCCTATTGATATTCAAACTGAGATGATCCGTACAATTGCAGGGCTAGAGAATGTAGAGATATTAAGACCTGGCTATGCGATTGAGTATGATTATATTGAGCCAACAGAGCTACGCCATACCCTTGAAACGAAGAAGATCCCTTCTCTTTTCCTTGCAGGGCAAATTAATGGTACGACAGGTTATGAAGAGGCTGCTGCTCAAGGTTTGATGGCTGGCTTAAACGCGGCTTGTAAATCTTTAGGTAAAGAGCCTTTGGTGTTGGATCGTGCGGATGCCTATATCGGCGTGTTGATTGACGACCTTGTAACCAAAGGAACCAATGAGCCTTATCGTATGTTTACCTCACGTGCGGAGTATCGCTTACTCCTCAGGGCTGATAACGCGGATATCCGTCTGACGCAAAAAGGTATTGACCTAGGCTGCGTTTCCGCAGAGAGAGAGTTAGCATTTAAGTGTAAGCTTGAAGCGGTTGTAAAGGCCGAGAGCGTGATACGAACATTGAAAGTTAAGACCTCCTCACCGTTTGGAGAGAAGGTGAAAGAGATTGTAGGTTCATACCGTGAGACGATTTCCTTGTTTGATGTGATCAAGCGCCCTCAAATTAAACTAGACATGGCATTTGAATATTACGATGAGCTTAAAGCCTTGCGACCAGATGCTTGTGAACAGGTAGAGATAGAAGCTCAATATGATGGCTATATCTCAAGGCAGAGAGAAGATGCTGAGGTTCTTCGTCGTGAAGAGTCTTTTGAGATACCAACTGACTTTGATTATAGTGATATTCAGAGCCTTTCTACCGAGGTACGCAATAAGCTTGTTACTCATGCGCCTGCTACTTTAGGTGCTGCGGGCCGTATTAGTGGCGTGACACCATCAGCGTTAACCTCTCTCTATATCTATATAAGGAAAAACTACACAGAAAGTAAGTTAAATGAATGATCGTCAATTATTTATAGATAAGTGCGCAGAGTTGGATATAGATATTTCTGGGCAAAAATTAGAGCGTATAGATCAATACGCTTTTCTTTTGGAAAAATGGCAAAAGAAATTTAACCTTATTGGACCTGATACAGTTCCTTATATATATAGTAGACACCTTTTAGACTGTGCTCAAATAGTACCCCTAATAAAAGATGATGATTTTGTATTGGATATTGGAGCGGGTGCGGGACTACCTTCAATTGTTATTGCAATTTTAACCGGTGCAAAAGTACATGCCTGTGAACGGGTAGGAAAAAAGATTCAGTTTATGAGTGAAATAAAAAGACAGTTAAGTTTAGGTGATAGTTTTATGCCCATTCAAGAGGATGTTTATAAGTTAGATACTAATACGCATAGCTATTCGGTCATAACTTCTAGGGCATTTTCTGAGCTTGATAATATTTTAAAGGCGGGTAGCACGTTACTTCGTGATGGCGGTAAGTATGTATTACTAAAAGGTGCGAGTGTTGAGGTTGAAAAAAATAACACTAACTTAATTAAAAGCATGACAGTGAAAGAAAAAGATAGTATAACTTATGCAGGTGGAAAAATACTGGTCATTAAATAAGTTCCACGTGAAACATAAAAAGAAGATGAGAAAATGGTAAAAATAATTGCACTATCTAATCAGAAGGGTGGCGTAGGTAAGACAACGACAGCCCTTAACTTAGCAACCGGTCTTGCAGCGTGTGGAAAAAAAGTGTTGGTCATTGATTTTGATCCTCAAGGAAATACATCAACAGGTTTTGGTGTGGAGAAGTTGAACAACAAAAAAAACAGCTACGCACTTTTAATGCATGACATGCCCCTAGAAGAAGTTATACATAAAACAGCCGTGCCAAATTTGGACCTTGTTCCATCTACAATTCATTTGAGTGGTGCAGAAGTTGAGCTTGTACCTGTGATGGCACGTGAACGCCGTTTAAGTGAATCACTTGCAGGCAAGGTGGATGATTATGATTACGTATTTATTGACTGCCCCCCTTCTCTTGGCCTTCTAACATTAAATGCTTTAACAGTGGCAACCGATGTTATGGTTCCTTTGCAATGTGAATTTTTTGCAATGGAAGGTTTGTCACAATTATTCCAAACAATCGACCTTGTTAAAAAGAATTTAAATCCTAGCTTAAAACTTGCGGGTGTTCTTTTAACGATGTTTGATTCACGCAATAAACTTTCTTCTGTTGTTGAGGCGGATGTGCGTCGCCACTTGGGTGATAAAGTTTATCATACGATGATCCCAAGAAATGTACGTGTATCAGAAGCATCTTCATTTGGCCTTCCAGCAATCTTGCATGATATGAAATGTGCAGGTGCGCAAGCTTACATGAAACTTGCAGCAGAAGTTATCCGTAACAATGTGAAACAAAGTTCTGAAGTAGTAGGAGTGGCGGCATAATGACAAATACATTAGGACGTGGTTTAGGCGCTTTACTAGATGATGCTGCTGCAGGTGCTGTAACACAGGGTGTGAGCACATCAGCAGATACTACACTTGCTGTGAAGCTATTGGTGCCCTCCTCAGTTCAACCTCGACGTGAGTTTAATGAAGATGCTTTAAATAGCCTTACACAGTCTATTCGCTCTCAAGGTATTATTCAGCCGTTGTTGGTACGCCCAATGCCGAATGGTACTTATGAAATTATTGCAGGTGAGCGTCGTTGGCGTGCGTCTCAAATGGCAGGACTTACAGAAGTGCCTGTGGTTATCCGTGAGCTAGAAGATGGCAAGGCACTAGAAATTGCTATTGTTGAAAACGTTCAACGTGATGATCTAAATTCTATTGATGAGGCCGACGGTTATTTGCGTCTTGTAAATGAATTTAATTATACACATGAAGAGATGGCACGTGTCACAGGTAAAAGCCGTAGTCATATCACAAACCTTATGCGTCTACTTTCCTTGCCTGAAAAAATTAAGTCTTATGTAATGCATAGAGAAATTTCAATGGGGCATGCACGTGCGCTATTAGGTTTAAACGAAGATGAAAACTTGCAGCTACGTGTAACGAAGCAGGTAGTCAAAAAAGAACTGTCTGTCCGTGAAACGGAGGCACTTGTGCGTAAGCATACTGATGCGAACGGCGGCAAGCGCAAGGAACGTCAAACAACGGACCTTGCAACAAAAGAACTTGAGACGCGTGCGTCACAAGCTTTGAACCTTACTGTTTCTTTGAAACAAAAAGAAGGTGTGGGTTCAATGACCATCGCATTCAAAAGCCTAGACGAAATGACCAGTTTGTTGAAAGCTTTGGGTGTATAAGTAAACAGCCTTGACCGGTGTTGTTTACTAAATCTCTTATCTTGTACCAAAAATGGCGGTGCCTACTCTAATGTAGGTGGCGCCATTTTTTATGGCGTCTTCGTAGTCACCAGTCATACCCATAGAAGTTTCTTTTAATTGATGCTTCTTGGCCAGGCACTGAAGTGCCTTAAAGTATGTTTGAGCGGGTTTGTCTTTCGGTGGGATAGTCATCAGCCCTATCAGTTCTATATGAGGGCAATTTCCCTTTATATATAGTATAAGGCTATTAAGGTCATTTAAAGATACCCCTCCTTTGCTTGTTTCATTACCTTGATTCACCTGTATAAACACTTTAAGTTGCGCCCTGCCCTGTTTCACGCATTCCTTTTCCAGTGTATTTGCAAGCTTTATACGGTCAACACTGTGGATATAATCAAAGTATTTCACGGCTTCCTTGCACTTTTTGCTTTGTAACTGGCCTATAAAGTGTAGCGTGCAGCCTTTAAATGTGTGAATTTTGTCAATCGCTTCTTGTATGTAGTTTTCACCAAAATGACATATTCCTGCATTTTTAGCGGCTGTAATTTCAGCTGTTGTCCTTGTTTTACTGGCGGCAATAAGTGTAGACGATGAAGCGTGGCATTTTGCCTTAAGTGTTTGTAATATATTAAAATTTAACATTTTTGCGTCATTGCTCTTCTATGGTTTTAATTGCTTGCTTTAAGGTGTGTTGTAACATTAAGGTATATAATCTTCAAAGGCTTAGCCACTATTTTTTTGAGGTTGTATAAAAAACACACTGCATATAATTGAAAGCCGTCCGTATACCCTTTTTTGTTTGACCTTACCTATCTTGGGGCATAGAGTGGTCGCTGTGAGAGATTCGACTCGCTCAAGATTCGAATTGTTAGAGAGAACAATAACTCCTTAGGAGAGAGAAATAAAATGAAAAAAACACTTCTTTTAGCAACTGGTGCCCTAATGGCTGCTGGTTTTGCTGTAGACGCTAATGCTGTAGACGTTGAACTTTACGGTCAAGTAAACAAAGTTGCAGTTTCAACTGATAACGGTACATCAACTGAAACTACATTCAACGATAACGATAAGTCATCAACACGTGTTGGTCTTAAAGGCGAACAAGCTCTAGACAACGGTCTAACTGCTTCTGTTCTTGTTGAATACGAACTAAACACAGACACATCAAATGCTGATTTGATGACAACAACTTCTTCAACAGCTTCTACACTAACTGAGCGTCACGCTCGTGTTGGTATTGCTGGTGATTTTGGTGCTGTATTTGTTGGTCACACTTCTACTGCGACTGATGGTATTTACGAAATTGATCTTGCTGGCGCTTCAGACCTTATGGGTTCAAGCTTCAACAAAATTGGTGGCGGAACTGCTTTCGCACAAAAATCTGGTACAACTGCTGCTCAAACAGTAAACTCATCATTCACTAACTTCGATGGTGGTCGTGCTGATTTGGTTGCTTACCACTCACCTGTAGTATCTGGCTTCCAAGGTCAACTCACTACATCTGAAGGTGGCGACATTCAAGCTGCTGTACGTTACTCTGGTAAGTACGACGCTTTTGCAGTTAAAGCCGGTCTAGGTTACGAAATGAACGAAGACCGTACAACAGCAGCGACAGACGAAGCTAAACTTGCTGGTTCTATCTCTGTTAAGCACGACTCTGGTATTGCTGGTACAGTTGCTTACGGTCAAGCAAACAACGAAAATGGTGCTGAAGCTTCTACAGTATACGTTAAAGCTGGTTACGCTTTCGACGCCTTTGAAGTTGCAGTTGATTTCGCTAAATCAGAAGCTGATGACGCTCTAAACACTGAAGGTAAATCTTTCGGTATTGGTGGTCAGTACAACCTTGGTCACGGTGTATCTCTAGCAGCTGCATACCGTACTATGGAAGTTGAAAAAGATGCTGCCAACTACGACGACATCGACCAAATCATGGCTAACTTACGCGTTAAGTTCTAAGTCTGATTTCGACTATTCGAAGAGCCCGCTTTCAGCGGGCTCTTTTTTTTGTTAACAAAACCTGCTTTAACGGTTAGAATGCCGTTTCTATATAGTTTAAATAAACAATGAGCAGGTATTATTCGAAATGAAAAAACAATTTACAACAAACGTCGTAGCAGTCGCTTTGGCTGTTTCCCTCACTGCATGTGGTGCAACCATTGAAAAAACAGATGTTAACCCAACACCTAGTGATACATACCAAGGCGAAGGCCTTTTTTCAGGTAAATCAGGTAACTTGCTCGACAGCTTTAGCAACGACAGCAAAGGTACGACTGCAGCCGCAGCAGCGCTCCCTGTGAACGTTTACCTATGGCGCGCCTCATTGAACGCTGTTTCGTTTATGCCTTTAACGTCAGCAAGCGCTCAAGACGGTGTTATTATTACTGACTGGTATGCAAACCCTAATAAAACAAACGAACGTGTCAAAGTGAACGTCTTTGTTCTTGGTCAAACATTTGCAGCTCAAAACCTGAAGGTCTCTGTTTTTAAGCAAGTCCAAAAAAATGGTTCATGGGTTGATGTACCTGCCGACAAGTCAACAGCCACACAGCTAGAAGAAGCTATTTTAACAAGTGCACGTGCCATGAAAATTAAAGTGCGCGCAATTAACTCATAAATAAGGTTTACCAATAAACTCATGACAACACGTTATAACCCTTTTGAAGTTGAAGAAAAATGGCAAGGTATTTGGGAAAGTAACCATACCTTTAAAACAGATGTAGATACATCTAAGCCTAAGTATTATGTCCTTGAAATGTTCCCTTACCCTTCTGGTAAGCTGCATATGGGGCATTTGCGTAACTATACGCTTGGCGACGTTATTGCACGTTATAAAGCGGCAAAAGGGTTTAACGTCCTTCACCCTATGGGTTGGGATTCATTCGGTATGCCTGCAGAAAATGCGGCGATGCAAAATAACTCGCACCCTAAAACGTGGACGGAAAGCAACATTGCATCCATGCGTGATGGCTTAAAAAAAGCTGGTTTTTCTTATGATTGGGACAGAGAGCTTGCAACTTGCCGTGAAAGTTATTACGGCCATCAGCAAAGTTTCTTCATTGATATGTTTAATAAAGGCCTTGTTTACCAAAAAGAATCATTGGTGAACTGGGACCCTGTTGACAATACAGTGCTTGCAAACGAGCAGGTAGTTGACGGTAAGGGGTGGCGCAGTGGTATGGCTGTTGAACGTCGTTCAATGACGCAGTGGTTTATGGCTATCACTCAATATGCTGACGAACTACTTGCTGACCTAGGTCAATTAAACGAATGGCCAGAGCGTGTACGTACCATGCAGGAAAACTGGATAGGTAAATCAGAGGGTTTGTCTTTTGCGTTTGACGTTAATGGTGCAGATGTGGGTGATAAGCTCGAAGTTTATACAACAAGACCTGATACAATTATGGGCGTGACATTTTGTTCCGTTGCCCCAGAACATCCTTTAGCAACCAAACTCTCTCAGGGCGATTCTAAAGCAAAAGTATTCATTGATGAGTGTCAAGCGACAGGTACATCACAAGAAGCGATTGAGAAGGCTGAAAAGAGAGGTTATAAAACACCTTATACAGCCACTCACCCACTTACAGGCGAAGAAGTGCCGATTTATATCGCTAATTTCGTGTTGATGGGCTACGGCACAGGTGCCGTAATGGCTGTACCAGCGCATGATGACCGTGATTTTGACTTTGCGAAAAAGTACGGTATCGACATTAAACAGGTGATTGAAAGTGATGAAACGCTAGAAGGCAGTGCTTTTACAGGATCTGGAACGTTAATTAATTCAGGCGAATTTGTAGGCTTGACGAGCGAAACAGCCCAAAAAGCTGTTATTGAAAGAATGGAAGCGCTTGGTAAGGGTGAACGTACAACCAACTTCCGCCTGCGTGACTGGGGTATTTCTCGTCAACGTTATTGGGGTTGCCCTATCCCATTTGTTAAATGTACAACTTGTGGCACTGTGGCAGAGAAAAAAGAAAATTTACCTATTGAGCTACCAGAAGACGTAACTTTTGAAGCGGATAAGCCAGGCAACCCACTTGATTACCACGCAACTTGGAAGCATTGCGCTTGCCCAAATTGTGGTGAAAAAGCCGAGCGTATTACAGACACCATGGATACATTCATGGATTCATCATGGTATTTCTTACGTTTTTGTAGCCCACATTCAGATTCAGTGATCGATAAAGAAGCTGCTGAATATTGGATGAAAGGTGGCGTCGACCAATATATTGGCGGTGTCGAGCATGCTATTTTACATTTATTATACGCACGTTTTATTAATAAGGCGATGCGTGACCTTGGTTATATATCAACAGATGAGCCTTTTAAAGCGCTCCTCACACAAGGCATGGTATTGCATAACTCTTATCAAACAGATGAAGGTAAGTACCTTTATCCAAGCGAAGTAGAGGTTGATGGTGATAACGCCACGTTTAAAGGTGCTTCTGTGACGGTAAATCGCATGGAAAAAATGTCCAAGTCGAAGAATAATGTTGTTGAGCCTGTAACGTTGATTGATAAATACGGCGTCGACACAGCGCGTTTATTTATTATATTCCAAGCGCCAGCTGAGCGTGACCTTGAATGGTCAGACAGTGCGGTTGAAGGGTCTTGGCGTTTCCTTGGCCGTTTGTGGGGCTTGGTAGACGAAACGAAGCTCGCACAGGTTGGGACTGCGCATATGGCAACAGATACCCTTTCTGATAAGGCTGATATTGCGATGAAGCGTCAAATTCACCAGGCGATCGAAAAGGTGACAAAAGACGTTGAAAAGTTCCAATTTAACACGATGATTTCTGCTGTTATGGAGCTATCAAATAAGTTGGCGGCTTATGCTGTGGGTAATGACACACAAAAGGCTGTTTACAGTGAAGGTGTTGAAGCTTGTGTACGTCTTCTTAACCCTATTGTGCCACATATTACAGAGGAATTATGGTTTAACCTTGGCCATGAGACGCCTTTAACGGCAACGCCTTGGCTTAACGTCGATAAGAAAGCCGCACAGGATAGTGAAATTACCTTAGTTGTGCAAATGAATGGCAAACTTAAAGAGCGTTTGACAGTGCCTGCTGATATAGCAAATAAAGATGCTGAAAGGCTCGCATTAGAAGCGATTCAAGGGCATTTAGAAGGGCAAGTGGTACGTAAGTGTATTGTTGTGCCAAAACGTCTTGTAAATATAGTTGTAGGATAATTTTATGAAAAAAACATACATATTTGTATTAGCTTTATTGTTAACGGCTTGCGGTTATAGCCCTATTTACCAACAGACAAAAGATGCGGTTCAACAGGTACAGGTTGGCACTATTGTAATGACCTCTATTACACGATCTGCTGGTGAAAGGCGTATTGCCCAATTGGCTGATAAACGTCTGTCACAGGTGTTTATTGCAGGTGATAATGCGCTTTATACGTTAAGCGCAGAGATAGAAGAATCAACCAATACACTTGCCGTCCTGCGTGATGCCACAGAAGACCGTTTGGAAGTTGTTTTAAACACAGATATTTTTTTGAAAAATAAAGCAGGTAAGGAAGTTTTTCTGCGTAATTTGTCAGCAACAGCGCCTTATAACGTTGAAACATCTCCCTATGGCACAGAGGCAGGTAAAGACAGGGCAAGAAAAAGTGCCACCATTTACCTAACAGAAGAAATTATTAAACAAGTGAACTATTACCTTTATAATCAAAAATAAGGCCGAAAAATGAAGTGGACAGTCAAACAGCTCGAGAGTGCTTTAAAGCAATCAAAGCCTTCTTGGTATGGCCTTGTGTGCGTTTATGGTGAAGACGCCGGTTTAGCAAAATATTTTGCCAAGCAGGTGGCTCAATCTATAGCGCCTGACATGAATGACCCGTTCGCTGTTGACCGAATTCGTGTTGAGGATTTACTTGAAAACCCAACAGTACTCAATGATAGTTTAAGTACGGTTTCCTTTGGTTTTTCTGACAAGTTAGTTTACTTAGAAGGTGTAAGTAAGGACTTACCTACACAGGCAATACAGAAAATTACAGCGGCTATCTCAGACGCGCTAAATGTTTTAACAGAGGGTGTGACGCTGGTATTTTCAGCGTCAGGTTTTGAACCAAAACAAGCTTTTATTAAGCAAATAGAAAAACACGGAAATGCCATTGGCGTACGTTGTTATGTTGATAATTCTCAAGGGGTGAGGGGGGTTGTGAAGGATTTTTTTGCAAAAACCAATAAGCAATTAAGCCCTGATGCCTTAGCATTTTTAAGTGATAACTTAGGCAATGATAGGGCTGTTACTGTAGGTGAGCTTGAAAAACTTGCTATTTATGTGGGCGAAAATGACAAGGTGACTATTGAAGATTGTTTGGCGAGTATTTCAGCAGCACCTTCGGTTAATGCCTTCAAGTTATGTGACGCTATTGGCTTACGTGATCGTCAAAAAGCCGATGAGTACTTACATTTTTTAAAAGAAGAGGGGCAGGACAGCAGTATGGTTTTAGCCCTTGTTATCCGACATATGCGCCGCTTACTCCAAGCTAAAGAGATGGTAGGTCAGGGTGAAAATGCTGACCGTGCTATGATGTCACTTAAGCCGCCTGTCTTTTTTGGCAAGCGCGAATTTGCACAGCAGATGAATAGCTACCCAGCCAAGCGCCTGAGTGGCTCATTGGAGCGTTTGTGCGACTTACAGTTGGCATCGCGCCAAGGTGCGGCTGAAAGTAATCTGGTTATTGCAAGGGGTATCCTCGCCTTATCATTCTAGTTCATAACGCATGAAAAATGCTTCAATAAGAGGAATTGAAGCGGAATCAAAAGCGAATCAATAGAGAATTAAGGTAGAATTGCCATGGAATTAAAGTGGCTATTTTAGGAATTAAAAATACTTTTTGCTAAAAAACACACCCTAAGCCTTGAAAGTTTAATCAAAACGCCCTATAAATTGCATACATAAATAACATGTTACATTCATTTTTCACGGATATATTCCTATACGTATACAATGCATATATTTGCTTAAGGAGTAAATTATGAAAAAAAACAATATTGCCTTTGAAGTGGTTTTATTTGCATTGCAGTGGTCTCCCATGGTTATAGGGGCTTGTCATTGGGGGGTGCCTGGTTTTTTTGGGGGTTTTATGGTTTTTGCCTTATGCTGTTTGCTATATTCTTACTATCAGTCAAAACAGCCTCAGCAAGTTCAATTTAATGACGTTGCACGTTTTGCGTCAAAGTACAGTGAGCTCCCCCAAGGCTTTAACGCGGCTTGGGCTTGGGTTGAAAAGAACCGCGCGACAAAGGAAGTTTGTTATACAGCCGCTGATCCGTGTGATATTTGTGGCCGCCAAGGTGATGAGAATTATAAAGCGGATTATGTATACAATGGTTATAAGTGGACGGGTATGGACCGTGAGCATAAAATGCATAGGCATGTAGAATATGGCTGTGATCATCATGGTTATTGGTTGCCAGAGCCTGCGTTTTTACGCATGGTTATAAGCGTTTATAAAGCACACTGTTTAAACAAAGCTCAAACGGCTTAACCAGTATAGCGAAAATTATTAAACCCCCACATTTATGGTGAGGTTTTTTTTGGTTTATAAAGAAGACGGGGAGGTATTAAAAGCCCCATGGGTTGAAGAAACCACGTATGTCACTGCGTTCACGCACATCAATATTTTCAGGCAGTGTGGGTGTGAACTGGCTTGGTGCCTTTTGTCGCTCAACGGATGTGTGGCTACGTACTTCATAAATACTATAGAGGCGGTTTGACGTGCCGTCTTTATTAAAGTGAAGCAGGCCGCCCTTAAGGTTGTAGCCTTCATCTCTAAAAAGGTTGTCGGCTATAAAGCGTGGGTTGCCGTCACTTTCTTGATAGAGTTGATTGAGTAGGGTAATACCGTCATAGGCAAGAATGCTCAGTGCTTGCGCTTCCTTGTTGTAAGTCTGTTTAAATTCATTATAAGCCTGGTTGATGCTGTTATGTGGTGGCGCAGGGAAAAAGGCACCACGTATGTATTCTGCACGGTTTTTATGAAGCGATTTGTTCTGCCACTTTGCCGTGCCGAGCAAGGTAATATTGGCAGTGTCCATGTTGAAAAATGCTAACTGAGAAGCGATAAGTGGCAACTTGTCAGCGCTTACAGGTAGGTATAATGCTTCAAATTCAACAATAGGTTCAGGTTTAGCTGTTTTTAGTTCTTCAATACGGGTGAGGGACGTGTCATTCATAGCGTCACCGACAAGCTTATATTCGTCATTTAAAAATTGACGTTCTTTGTCTAGCAGGTCTTGTGCTTGTTTTGTTTGAGCGAATTGATTTAGTTGCCTTGTTTGATCAGGTGAGTTGGGGTCAAATATGGCGTTATCAGTAATAGTTACATCATAAGTGGCTGCCGCTTCCATAAAGGCGCCGCTCATACGGATGCCGTATGGTGTGTTAGGTGCAAGGATGGCAATTGATTTAATGCCTTTGTCAGCAGCGTATTTTGCCATGGCCACAGCCTGCTCTTCCGGCGCGTAACCTAATACAACACTATGACGACTGGCTATATTATTGTTTGATGAAAAGCTAATCACAGGGATACTTGCAGGTATTGTATACTGGGTAATGGCTTTTGTGTTGACGTCTGTGAGAGGGCCAAGAATGATATCAGATCGATCACTAATGGCTTTTTGTACGGCGCTTATAGCCCCCATCTCAGAGCTTTGAGTGTCATGCGGATAAAGTAATATATTAGGGTTAGGTTCGTTAAACAAGGCAAGTTGTGCCGCGGCTAAAAGCTGTTGGCCAAGCCCTTGATGCATGCCCGATAAAGGAATAAGCAGAGCAATTTTAAGAGGCCTGCCGATATCGTCCTTCATAAACCCTGCTGTTTGTAAGGCTTTTTTATTGATTTTGTCTTGTATGCGCTCTATCTGGCGGTTGCTTTGACGGTTTGAATAGAGGCCGTTATGCTTTTCAAGCCAGCTGCTTGCAACGTTGTATGAACCATTGTTGAAGGCATCTTGCGCAAGAATAAGTTTTAGCTTGTTGCTAAATTCCTTTGCAGGCTCTTGAAATGAGCTTTTTTCGAGGCTAAGCGTATTTAAAATATCAAGAGCGTCTTCAAATTCGCCTAAGTTTGAAAGGGCTAAAGCCTTAGCATAGCGGCTAAAAACATGTTCATCGCCTAGGTCTTTAATAACACTAAGGTGCTCAAGAGCGGTATTGTTGAGCCCTATTTTGAGGGATTTAATGGCTATTTCTTTATGTTGCTCAGGGGTAAGGCCCACATCTGTAGCGGAGGTATCGTTATTGTAGGCGTCGGTAAGGGTAGGTGCCTGCGTATTAAACAGCAGTGAAAAATGCTTTTCCGCATAAGGGGCATCATCGGCCATGTCTTGCGCATAGGCATTTAATGTGAAGGCTATAAGTGCCAATGTTGTTATATATTTGCCTTTTAAGTGCATGGTAGTCCCTTGTATAATAGAAATTTACGCATATTTAATTTTAAACAATTGCTTGTAAAACAAAGTTAAATGGCTAAAAATAAATCATTATAAATGAAAGTATCCTATGAAAGATGTGGGTGTAAACAGTAAATGTTAAAAAAATCGCAAATAAAAGGGCTGGTGGGCGAATGGTTGGCCCTTATATTACTTATCATTAAAGGGTATAAGCCGTTGTCGATGAACAATAAAGATGGCGGCATTGAGGGTGATATTATAGCCTATAAAGGCTACAGCCTTGTTTTAGTGGAGGTCAAGTGGCGTCAAAGCCAAGAAAAAGGGCATCTTGCTGTACATCCGCAGCAACAAAAACGACTGTTTAAAAAGCTTAAAGCGCTTTCTTTTAAGTATCCAGATAAAAATCTGCGCCTAGACTTGGTGCTTATTTACCCCACTCCCCCCTTTATTGAACACATAGAAAACGCTTTTTCTCTTTAAAGGTGACGCAAACTTATGTAGAACAAAAGTATATAAATTTTTGGGGAAAATATTATGCATAAAGTTTTTTTAGCGTTGATTATGTCATCATCACTTCTTTTGAGTGGTTGTTTGCCACTACTTCTTGGTGGTGCAGCAACAGCTGGATACTTAGGTACGCAAGAACGTAGTGCAAAAGCGGCCCTATCTGATATCAACATCAAAACATTGATTAAAGATCGCCTAACAGGCCAATATTACAAATACCTGACGCAAGTTGAAGTTTCTGTCTTACAGGGCAATGTTTTGTTAACAGGTGTCGTGAAGTCACTCAAGACTGCATCTGAGGTTGAGTCACTTGTACGTAGTATAGAGGGTGTGAAGGATGTTTATAACGAACTATTTATGGACGGTATTTACCCAACAACAACGTATTCATCTGATGCGTGGGTGGCAACACAGTTGAAGTCATATATGTTTGCCGATAAGGCAATTCACGCAACAAATTATCAGGTTTTAGCTGTGAATGGTCATGCTTACATCTTCGGTTTGGCTGAAAATATGGCCGAAAGAGAGGCTGTGCGACACCTAGCAAGAACAACAAAGGGCGTTGTGCAGGTACATAGCTTTATTAACCTCTACAAGGCTGAGCTGCCGTTTAAGAACAGCTTGTTTACTATGCCTTGGGTTGACAGTGAAGACGATATCGAAGAATAGCATTTAATTCATATATAAGAGGGTTTAGGCCCTCTTTTTTTGTGTCTATACAATACCGCTAGCTCTGTAAGTAGGCTTCTATACCTTTTAGCTGATGTAGACGAACATCCCCCCCCCAGTTTACACCTATTCCAGAGGTTGTTTAAATAGTTATATCATCTTAAAATAAAACTGTATTATATATAAACCAAATGGTTGAATGTAATTACTCAGTTAGTTTAAAATGGTTTATATATAAATATATAATGAGCTGGTTCGCTAAGTATAATGATGTACTATATCGTGACTACTCAGCGTACAAATGCCCTTTACTATGGGTATGAGCTGAAAAACACATCTACGCATAAATAAACATTTTACAGAGCCCTTATACCCTGCTTCGAAAAATTAAGTAAACTTTGAAAAAGGTAGAAAAATTAAAAAATGTGTCGTTTAAGCTTGCTTAGTAGTATTAATAATACACAGAGTTTTTAACTTGGTTGCTTGTTCGTGTTGTATAAATGTCATTATGTTGTTTTAGTTACAAATGCTATGATAAATAAACTTTTTGTATTTTTGCTTGTTTGGTAAAATAATGTAAGTGAAAACTTATGCATGCGTGCACTATATGTAAACACATACTTACTGGTAAATGTGACCGCTAAGTTGTTGTTTTCTAAAATAAAGTTTTGTTGGCATGTGGGCGTAAAAATTTTTACAGAAATTAATTTGCGCTTAAATACCTTATCCCTACAAAAATATAAAACGAAAATTTATACTCTCGGACCCTAATCTATAATTAATTCCTGTAAAATACTGTCGAGCAGTAGTTGGCCCTTGTCTGTCACGACAATATTATCACCATTTATTTGCAACAGTCCGTTACTAATTAGGCCCTGAAGGGGTTGACAGGTTGCTGTTTTATCACTCAGCAAGCTTAAGGGTATACCCTTGTCGACTCTAAGACCCATCAAAATCATTTCTTGGCGCTGTTCTTCGGCAAGAACCTTTGTTTCTTTGTAGAAACCATGTTTCACATGTTCCACGGCCTCTATGTACTTGTCAGGCATCTTGTAATTTTGTGTGGCAATGCATTGATTTTTAGTGTTTTTTACCCTACCGTGTGCACCTGCACCAACGCCAATATAGTCACCATACTGCCAAATATTATAGTTGTGCTGACAGTTATACCCATCCTTTGCGAAATTTGATATTTCATAATGGTTGTAATTATGCGCAGTAAGGAGCTCTCTCGTTGCTTCGTAGAAGTCTGCCTGAATATCATCATTCATTGGGCGCCATTTATTCTTTTTCACTTGTGCATAAAAAACTGTATTTTTTTCTATGGTTAATTGGTAGGCGCTTAAATGTTGCGTGCCGATATCAATTGCATATTTAAGTTGTGACAACCAACTGTCAAGTTGCTGGTGCGGTAAACCAAAAATCATATCGAAACTGACATTGTCAAAAATATTTAAGGCGTTCTCAACTGTATACCTTGCATCTATTTCACTATGTTCACGCCCTAAAAATTTAAGGTCGTCGGGGTTGAATGATTGGACACCAATACTTAGCCTATTGATGCCAGCATGACGAAATCCCTTAAATTTATCAGCACTCGACGATGTAGGGTTGGCCTCCATGGTTATTTCAGTGTCTTTATTGATACCGTATACATTATTAACATGCGCTAATATACGTTCTATATATTGGGGTTCCATTAAAGAAGGCGTACCGCCGCCAAAAAATATACTGGTCACATATCTGTCGCCAGTGAGTGTTTTTTGGTGGTTTATGTCAGTTAATATGGCGTCAATGTACGCATCATGTGGTGCATTTTGTGCAACATGTGAATTAAAGTCACAATAAGGGCACTTGCTTTTACACCAAGGCCAGTGAATATAGATAGATAGGGGTTTTTTCATGATTTGCACTATAACAGGGCTTGTAATTATAGCAAGCAATGTTTAATTATTGGTATACATATATACGAAACACTTATTCTTTTACTATAACCCCTGGAGGTGCCTATGTCGGGCGCAAATGATAATATTGAAATTACAAATGATTTACCAGTTGAGGATTTGATTGGTAATTTAAGCGAAGATGCTAAAAATCGTTTGAGTGAACTTACATTGGAAACAATACGTGGGCGTAGGCAAGGCCGTGATTTAGATTTACATGATGCTCAAGAGCTCATTAAACAAGCTTTACTTATTACAGGTTACACCTTTGGTGCTATGGCTATTTTGTCGTCCATCCAAGGATGGGTTGCCCTTGCAGGTATTGGATTTATTTTAAATAGCACAATTGGTGTTGTTAACAAGTATAAAGGTCGTGTTAAAACGCGGCTCCAGCTTGAAATACTCGAAAAGTGGCTTGCATTAGAACGGTTTGATTTAATTGTAGAAAACCTTGGTAAAACGCGCGAAATACCTACTGATAAAGTAACGTTTTTCAAAACGATGCGTTGTAGGAAGTCGGTTTTATTTACACTTCTATCATTTATGTTAGCTTTGGCTGTTGGTGGCTACTTTGGTATAAATAAATTAGCTGTTGCAGGGAAACTTGCGTCCATTAGCTCTGTTATTAGCGGATAATATAACGAAAAAAAGGAGAGCAAGTGCTCTCCTTTTTTATGTCGTTTGTACTACTTAGACTGTTCTTGCTCTATTTTTTTTAGCAGCAAGAGGTTGTTGAATTTTACTTTTTGTCGGTGTTTAAGTTTGTAACTGATAGACGGGTGATGTGCTGCATCCAGGCCTCTTGTATCCATATAAAGGTGTTTATACTGCTTTTGAAAATGATCTAAATTTTCAGTTGTAAGTTCAATATGCTCCCACCCAGACGGGTAAGGAGATCCTACTTTTACATCAGGTATTTCAATAACATCTATGCTGTAGGTGTTACTGATAATGATAGGTTTATGTAATTTGAAAATACTGATTCGCGTACCTGCAATAATAGCATGACTTGAAATAACGTCTGCCAATTGCATGAAATCATGGTAAAGGGTTTGGTACTCATCTGTGCTGTCACAGCGCCAGCAAGCATGGTCCAATGTTAGTTTTGTAAGGTCGATACCTTCAGCTTGAAGCTGTGATATCATGTGCATAGCCGATGCGGGCAAGGTTATGAGTGCTGTATATGCTTTGTTCATAATAGTTTCCTTGAAAATGTATAGATAAGAATGTTTATGCTTCTTTTTTGAGGTGTTCTATCAATTTAGCGACGGCAATAGACCGTGCACTGATTCTGTTTTTAGATTTCGGATCCATTTCGGCAAAGGTAATTTTTTCACCGTTAGCAATAAAAATAGGATCGTAACCAAACCCACCCTTACCACTTGCTTTTTCAGGGATAAGTCCTTCAACCTTGCCTTCAAAATAGTGGATGTCGTCTATGTTGTTTTTATAAGCGATAACGCAAATAAAGTGTGCTGAACGTGCGTGACCTTGTTTATTTTCAATCTCTTTGAGTACACGGCCGTAACCACCTTCGTAACGGGCGGAATAAAGGCCTGGTGCACCGTTTAATGCGTCGACACAAAAACCAGAGTCGTCCGCAATACAATGGCCACCTACTTGCGCAAAGGCGCTTTCAACTTTAAGCCTTGCGTTTCCGTGAAAGGTTGTTTCAGTTTCTTCAACGTCAGGTAGTCCAGCGCTGTCTGCGGTTATCAGTTCGATACCAAGTGGTGTTAAGATAGCTTGTAATTCAGCGGCTTTCTTTTTATTGTGGCTGGCAATTGTGATATTTTTCATTAACGTTCCTTAGATATAAAAAAAGGTAAAAAAGTATAGGTGTTGCTTTTTGCTTTGCACAAACTATACGATTTTACCTTAAAAGACGAGTGATTTTATGCGTTTTGGCCTGTGGCTTGTTTTTGCATGTCAATCAGGTCAGAAATACCGTCTTTTGCTAATACCATCATAGCGTCAAACTGCTCTTGAGAAATAGGCGTTTGCTCTGCTGTTGCTTGAACTTCAACAAGGCCACCACTTTCAGTGATAACGTAGTTGGCGTCGGCAATGGCGTTTGAATCTTCGACGTAATCGAGGTCAATTACAGCACCATTTTCAGTAATACCACAGCTGATAGCCGCAACATATTCACGTAGTGGGTTTTCCTTAATTTTGCCAGCTAGCATTAATTTTTGAATGGCCAAATGAAGGGCAATGTAAGCACCTGTGATGGACGCTGTTCTTGTACCACCGTCGGCTTGAATAACGTCACAGTCGAGCCATATAGTGTGATGTCCTAATTTTTTAAGATCAACAACAGCACGTAATGAACGACCAATAAGGCGAGCAATTTCAACAGTACGACCAGTTTGTTTGCCTTTAGAAGCTTCACGATCAATGCGGTCATGTGTAGAACGAGGTAACATGCCATATTCAGCTGTAATCCAGCCACCTTTAACACCCTGTGCCTTCATCCAGCGCGGGACAGAATACTGAACCGATGCTGTGCAGTGAACTTTTGTACCACCGAATGAAATAAGGCATGACCCTTCTGCGTAGTCGTTAATACCAGTTTCGACGCTAATGGCACGCATTTCGTTGTTGTTGCGACCTGTAGGGCGGTTTGACATATGCTTGTTCCTTTATTTGTATAATGTAGGTTTTTTTTATAGCTTAAATTTGTGATTGTAGAAAGGTAATAACCTCTTCGTGGTGCGTTTTTGTCTTCACTTTTTCAATGGTGTGCGCAATTTTACCTTCAGGGTTAATAATGTAAGTAATGCGGTGAATACCGTCATATTCACGCCCCATAAACTTTTTAAGGCCCCATGCTTGGTAGGCACGTAGCATGTCATGGTTTTCACTTTCGTCGCCAAGCAGCGTGAAGTTTAGGTCTTTTATCTCTTCGAAGCGTTTGAGTAAAGCAGCTCTATCGGCACTTACACCAACAGCAACAGCGTTTAATTTGTCTAGTTCTTCTTTATGTGTTGCAAGGGCGCATGCCTGCACGGTACAGCCAGGGGTGAGGGCTTTAGGGTAAAAATATAAGATAACCCATTTGTCTGATAGTGCAGATAATTTTACTTGTTCACCATTTTGGTTGGGTAATGAAAATTCTGGCGCTTTTGAACCGATTTCGAGCATAGTGATATTCCTTTATTAATGAGATTTGCATTATAACGCATAAAAAAAGACCTGCATAGCAGGCCTTTGATGTTCGTTTGATAAAGTTAAAAAACTTTTTGCGTGAATACGTGTTCAAGTGTTTGTTGGGTGATTAAGGGGCTGGTGAAGACGCCCTTAAGCGTATAGCTGGGGTGAGAATATGTACGGCAGCCATTATCCAGTGCTTTAATTGCTTTTTCTGGGTTATCCATAAAGGCGAATGAATTAAAAACACCTTGCCAGTTTTTGGCGGCAATATCATATAGTAATTTATATATAATAAAGTCGTATCCACTTGTAATATAGCAGGATGGGTCACAGTTTATGGTGCTGTCTGCTAGAAATTTTAAAATTTCAATGGTATTGCCGCCATTGTGGTAAGTGGTGTGTGTGTCGTAAGGGCTATGGCTATTGCGTCCTTTATGCTCACAACAGGCAACTTTTCTTTTTGATTTCATGTGAACCATGAGATCGTCAATTAAAGACTTTAAGCCTATGGTACTTGTTTTATTAGCTATATTTTCCAAAAGATGGAGTGTGATATGATCTAGTTTCTCTGTTAGCGCCTCACCACAAATTTCTTCTTTAAGTAAGCAGAAAAAAAGAGGGTTGAATCCTAAAATGTTATGATAATCTTTAAGAGTTAATTTTTTATATATTTCAAGTGTTTGCATGGAAATGGCAATCCGCTGCCATTCTTTTGTAGTGATATGATCAACGAGATCATATAAATTTATAGTTTGCATAAGAGTTGCCTCTAAGTTTAGAAAAGGTAAGATGGGTGTGTATTAACGGCAGACTAGCTTAAAATGTATTTGTATGCAAGGTTTTGTGTTGAGCCCAATAAAAAGGCGCCTTGTGGCGCCTTTTTATATTTTATAATGCCTTTATTTCATCAAAACAAACTCTTCAGCGCTTGATGGGTGAATAGCAACCGTTGCGTCAAATTGTGCTTTGGTTAGCTCGGCACGTACAGCCACTGCGAATCCTTGTATAATTTCAGGGGAATCGCGTCCTGCCATATGCAGGCCTAAAACAACGTCCGTTTCTTTGTGTACAACCATCTTCATCAAAGTGCGCTCTGTGCGCTGTGAAAGGACGTGAATCATAGGGCGAAACTCCTCTGAAAAAGTCTGAATATTTTCAGCACCAAACTTGTCGACAGCTTCTTCTTCTGAGAGGCCAACAATACCAAGTGGTGGTGCCGTAAATACAGCGCTTGCAGCGCTGTCGTCGACGCTTAAGTTAGTGCCACCGTAAAGGTTGTTTGTAACCATGCGACCATGCTTGATTGCAACGGGTGTTAGGGCAACTCTACCATTCATATCACCAATAGCAAAAACATTATCATACAATGTATGTAAGTGCTCATTAACAACAACTTCACCCTTAGAGTTTAAGGCTATATTAGCAGATTCTAATCCAATATTATCAGTGAGAGAAGTGCGACCAAGCGCACAAAATACAAGGTCAGACTCTAAAATTTCATCATTGTCTAATGTTGTTGTAAATTGACCATTTTTGTTTTGTTCAACGACCTTAATAGTGCGCTTTGTATGGAAGGTTATACCACGTTTTGTCATTTCTTCTTGTAGGTGCTTTCTTATACATAAATCAAAGCCACGTAATATGTATTCTTGTCTAATAATCACATCAACTTTAACGCCCAGTGCTGCAAAAATACTGGTAAATTCTAAGGCAATATACCCACCACCCCAAACCGTCATTTTTTGTGGTAATTTAGTTAAATCCCAAATACCGTCAGAGGTGATCATGTGTTCTGCGCCTGTAACTTGGGGCAATGTTGGTGTGCCACCTGTGGCAAGGATGATATTATCAGCTGTATAGTCAGTATTATTCACTGTGACGGTGTTTTGGTCCTTCAGAGAGGCCTTACCCATAATAAGTTCGACGCCTGCCTTTTCAAGTAATGAAATGTGGATGGCATTTAAACGCTCAATTTCTGCATTACGTTTATTTGCAAAAGTTTTAAAATCAAACTCGGCGCCTTGAATGTCAAAACCGTAACCCTTCGCGTCGCTAATACTTTCAGCAATGCCTGCCGCGTAAGACATGATTTTTTTAGGGACGCAACCACGAATAACGCAGGTGCCACCTACTTTTGAATGTTCTGCAATGGCTACTTTCTTGCCATACTTTGCCGCGTTTTTGGCCGCAGCGAGCCCGCCTGATCCTGCGCCAATTACAAATAAATCATAATGTGTCATGGTATTTTTTGTTCCTTTATGGTAAAAATCTTGTCTATTAACAAATTGACTATATAAGGAGCGCTATGACTGACGCAACAACAAAAACAGAAGTAACGAAATCAGCGACGTTTAATGTCGTTGGCCAATTTGCAAAAGACATCTCTTTAGAGTGTCCTTTGCCACCTTTTGCAAAAGAAGCTGAAAATCTTAAAATGCAGATGGATGTTGGCATTGGCGTTCGTTCTCTTGACGGCAATGAAGGCCACCACGAAGTTTCTTTGAAATTACGTGCAGAGTCTAAAAATGAAGCAGAAGAAACATGTTACCTTGCAGAGGTTGAGTATGCGGGTGTGTTTTTGCTTAAAAACTTCCCTGAAGAACAAATAACACCTCTTTTAAGTATTGATGGTGCGGCACTTATCTTCCCATTTGCGCGTCAAATTTTGACACAGCTCATTTGTGATGCCGGTTACCGCTCTCCTGTTATTGCCCCTGTTAACTTCCATGCGATGTACTCACAGGCTCAGCAACAGCAAAAAAGTGAGAAGGCTTCTTAAGTTAAAGTAAGCCTTTGCTAAAAAGCACCCTTCGGGGTGCTTTTTTTATATGTGACGTATGTTGATGGAAATATTTTTGAGTGGCGTTTTTTCGCCTTCAAGTTCTTTTTTGATGGCTTTAATTTGTGTGGATGTGACGGCGGTATGCATCAATGTAATCTCAGCGTTATAGCCGTTGTTAAGAACGTGTAGGTATATATGACCGACCACAGCGCCCTTAATGTGTTTGTCGATAATTTCTTCTACAAGTGGTGTCAATGTTTCTCGGTAAAGGGGAATAGGTAAGGCTTTTTGTAATGCTTTGTACGGGTCAATGTGTACCGTGACATCGGCAATATGATCAATTTCTCGATAAAGAGCTTCCTCTATACTGTGGGCGATGGCGTGGCCTTCGCTAACACTGATGTTAGAAGGTACGTCGGCATGCACATCAATAAATATTTTGCCGCCAATACGACGTGCGCGCAGTTGGTGAAAGTCAATCACGCCGTTGACCATGGATATTTTATCTTTAATTTGCTCAAGAGCTTCGCCGTCAACTGATGCGTCGACCAATTCGTCGAAGGCACCACGGCCAATTTTGTAGGCTATCTTGAGTAAGAAGGCTGTCACCAGCAATGCGGCAATGGCGTCGGCAATTAAAAAGCCCATCATGTTAAGGCCAATACCAATAAGGGCAGCGACAGATGAAATGCTGTCGGTTCTATGGTGCCATGCGTTTGCAAGAATAAGAGGAGAATTAACCTGCTTACCTTTGTAAGTACAAAAATGATAAAGACCTTCATTGGCTATAATAGAAATTGCGGCGGCGCTTAAAGCTATATAACTTAAGGCTGATCGACTCTCAGGGTCATTAATGGCTTGGATAGCTTCATAGCCAATGGCAAAAGCGACTGCCGCTAAAAAGACAGAAAGGAACATGGTGCCAAAGGTTTCAAATTTACCATGGCCATAAGGGTGGTCATCGTCAGGGGCGGCGTGTGCCAAACGCAAAATAGCGTAAGTAAATATATCTGTAATAAGGTCGGCAAGGGAATGTATGCCGTCGGCAATCAGCACTGTGGAACCCGACATGAAACCAATCACGGTTTTGATAAGACAAAGGAAAATATTAACGACAACGCTTACAAAGGTCGTTATATTAGCCGCTTTTATGCTTTGGGTCGTTGTTGTCATTTACGCGCCGTGAGCAAGGCGTGCGCCGAGTACAAAGATAGAAGGCACAATACCACTTTGCACAAATAATATGATGAGCAAAAGGATAATGGGTGTGAAATCCATGTTGGCAAAAACTGTTTTAATATGGCGGCGTATTTTACGATAAACAGGCGTTGTAAGTTGGTTGATAATGCGCACAATAGGGTTGTGAGGGTCTGCATTTACCCAGCTAATAACCGCAGAAGCGACGATAATTATTGTAAATACGAATAAAAAGGCATCCAGTACAGTGGCAAGGCCAATAAGAAGGTTTCCAATAATAAACATGTGTTTGTCCTTGTCTTTGTTGTGTTTTGTCTACTTCTGTATGTATTGATACCACAGCTTAAAATAAAAAAGAACTGATCTTTTTCATTCATCCTTGGTGTTTTTTACTGTTTACCTTTAAAATGGTTATGTTATAGGTTTGAATTTACCCTCATTCATACCTATATATATGAGAAGGGCACATACAAATTAAAGGTTTATATATTGTATAAAAGAAAAGTAATTTTTACAGCATTGTTATTGTTAGGTTTTGCGTCATCATCATTTGCCGCAACTTGCTTAAGTTATACAAGTTTAGGTGATTCATCTTGTCAAGCGGGCGTTTCTGTGACGACTATTGACGAATCTACCATGTTAGCTGAGCCCGAAGTGGGTGAAGTGGCACCTGTGGCTCAAAAAACGGCCGTAGCACCAGAGCCTCAAGCACCAACACTAGACGACCGTATTGACGAATATATGGAAAGTTACAACAAACCACCACGTGAATTTGTGGCGTTTAATCTAGACCCTACACTTGAAAATGCGTTGAAGTGGGCGAAAAAATATCGTGAAATGATGGAGCGTAACCAAAAATTAACAGCGGCTTGGGGGCAAGCACAAACAATTTTAAGCGACATGGAATCCAAAGGGCAAAAGGTGGAAGGCTTCCAGCCAATGCCTGAAATTCCTGATTATGGTGCGGCATTACCAAAAGGTTTTGGCGGACTTGCGGGCACGTTACCGTCACAGCGTAATGACTATTCAGGTATTTCTGTGAATAGCAATGCAACTCAAGGCGCACCAACACTTGGTTTTGGCCAAGGTGACCTTTTAGCCAACACACCTTCCACTAGCGGTGCCGGCGATGTTATTACAAAGTCATCTGGCAACCTTTTTGGTGAAAGTTTGACAGCATCAAGGGAAGGGCCAATAGAAATTAGCTACTATTTTAGCGCTGAATGCCCCTACTGTAAAAAATTCGAAGAAGGTTTTAAAGGTTTAATTAAAGAGTTTGGTAGTGATTTAGCGGTGATTTGTGTCGACATGACCCCTTCAAGCCGTACAAAAGCAAACATTCACGGTAAGCTTGATTGTTCATGGCGTGCGGCCGTACCAGGAGAAGCAACAGCCTTCGGCGTACAAAGCACACCGACACTTCTTGTCAATAGAGGGACAGGTAAAGGTTTGGAAAAAATTGAAGGCGTTGTGGATATGTCTAAATTGAAATCATTCTTATTGGGAGGCGTTTAAATGTCCCAACAATTAGATAACGCCTTTGACTGGCAAAAAATTGCCAAGGAGCGCCTACTTTGGATGGTGCGCCCTATGCTTGTTATTGGTTTGGTAACTTGGGTTCTATTACCATGGACAACGGTACCTGAGGCTTTAGAACGTAACTCTCTTATTGGTTTTTTAGGTGGTGCTTTGGTCGGTGTTTTAGCCACTAAAGACGCTTGGTTTCATTTTTTGATTACCAGACGTAAGGACACGAAACACAGAAGAAACCGTGTGCCAGATGAATATTACTTTGGTAAGGTGATTAAAATTTTGCAATGGGACGGGGAGACTAAAGATTGAGTGAAAATGAATTTGATAGCTTAAATATTAGCTCAAACCTTATGACAAGACACTGCCTTGGTATTGCGGCAACGGGTGGTGGTAAATCTAACTTTCTAAACCTGATTTTAAAGCAACAGATGATGTGTGGCGGTGGTGCTATCCATATTGATGGTAAGGCAAACCGTGAGGAAATTTTAAAATTCCTTAACTTGGCGCGCCAACATGACCGCTGGCAAGATGTACGTATTATTAACATTTCCGATTCAACTATTTCAAATACATATAACCCGCTGTTGCGTGGTGATAACGATGAAATAACCAGCCGTATTATGCAATTGCTTGACGGCAAAGGTGACCCTTACTTTAGGGGGCAAGCTGCGCGTGGTATGCGTGCAATTGCGGGTATGTTGACGGCCATTGGCTTGCCTTTTAACTTTGGTGACCTTAACGTTTTAATGTCGAATGAATCAGCGATGCGCTGGATGTTTAAAAACGGCCCTAAAGAAACAAAAGAATATCGAGATTTTAAAATTTTCCTCGATCAAATGATGGAAATAGACAGGCGTACAGGTCAGCAAATTATTAATGAGAAGAAGATGCAACACACCTTTGGTGACCTTGCCTCTCGCTTGCATTCATATTACGTGAACGAAGCCGGTAAGGTGTTGAATGAATATAGCCCCGAGTTGGATATTTACGACGCTATTAAAAACAACTTGCTTGTTTACGTGTCATTGCCGATGCTTTCAAAGAGTGAGATTGCTGTCGATTTTGCAAAGTTTTTAGTGTCCGACATTCGTACAGCTATTGGTCAGGTACAAAATGATGACTATAAGCCGTCACCAACATTCCTTATTCTTATGGATGAGTTTTCGTCTTATGCGCAATCGTCACTTGCCCCTGTATTTGAGCAGGCACGTTCCAGTAATATTTGCTTGTTCCCATTTATTCAAACCTATTCTTCGTTGAAGGATAAGGACCGCGGTTTAAGTGATGACTTTGCGGCGAAAATTTTTGGTAATACTTGGAATAAAATTTCATTCCTATTGCAGGAATCAGAGTCTTGCGAAGTTATGAGCCAGATTGCAGGTGAGTCCTTACAAAAAAGCGTCAGTGAAAGCTTTAGTGAGTCCTTAAGCTTTGCCTCGGGCGATGACGATTCATCTTCTTTGCGTGCTGGTGGGCGTGGGCGTGGTTTTGGTAAATCTATTAGCTATGCTTACGATAAAATTGTAAGGCCTGAAGATTTTAGAACGCTCAAAGATGGTGAAGCTTTATATATTGGCCGTAACAGTGTGGTTAAAATTCAGGTGCCGTTATTGAGCTTTAATAACGATAACAAAGAGCTCGATTTTCCGAGGTTCCGCATGCCCGATAAGCAAGGGCTTGACATTGCATCGAAATATAATGCATTCTCTACCGATAAATAACAGCGTCATTAAGGGGGAAAAGTGAAAGAATTTGCAGAAATATACGTGAACTATCTAGAACCTGCCTTAAAGGTTTTTATTATGTTTTTATTGGTAATGGCCGTTTTAGCCTTCTGGGCGAAGGTTAAAGAGGGCAAGTTGTTAGACTTAGCGAGCAATATCTTCCACGGCACCATTGACTATTCATATAAAACGATCTTTTTTATTGGTATGGGTATTTGGCTTGTGTTGCGCAGTATTGGGCGTGTGTTTAATATCATTTTTGCCACAGTGCGTGATTTCTTTATATCTCGTATTTAATTCAAACTCTTTTGTCAAAAAAGTTTTTCTTCGTATTTAATATTCAACCCTTTTGTTAGATGATGTCGCTTAATAGCCCTTGGCTTGCTGATTATTCTTGTGAACCATTGCTGTGGCAATATATTTAAGTTATAGGTCATATTTATAGCCACCACTTGTATTTTCTTTGGATGATTGTGTTTTATTACTTGATTTTGAAGCCCTCAAAATGTAATGTTTGTCTATATTTAACTTTTAGGTTGAGTGTTTTTTAGGTAAAAAAATAAAAATGGACGAATAAAATGAAGAAAATTGCAGGTATCTTTTGTGTTTCAATGGCTCTCGCGGGCTGTATCCCAAACTTTGTGCCAGACCAGTCACAGTCGTCCTATTATCACCAAGAACAACCAATGTACACACAGCAGCAAGCCGCACCACAAATGATGCAGCAGCAACAGCAGCAACAACAAGCGCCTGTATATGTACGCCCTGATACAAACGAAACGGTTGATAAGGTTAATACACTTGTAGAACGTGTACGCCGTGTTGAGCGTGCCATGATCCGCTTAGACCGCCGTATGCAGCTTATAGAACGTAACGAACTTTCTCGTATGAGCAATGGCGTTATGAATAATGACGAAGCCTCGGCACCTCAAGGTGGTTTTCAGCCAATGTCATATAATTCTAATCAAGCTCAACCACAAACATTACCTATCGTGAAGAGGCCTTATGCAAGGCAAGCACCTGTTTCTAACCGTGGTGGTTACCAACCTGTTTCTTACAAAGATAACCGTGTAACGTCATCACTTGGTGTGGCAAGAAATGTCACAGCAGGGCGTGCACCTATTACCGCTTTTGGTGGTATGCCAAGTATCGCTGATTCACAAGACAAGTCACATAACGCAGCTGAAAGTTCTGTTTCTATTTGGACTATTAATTATGAGTCAGGCAAAGTATGGCCAGGACGCGAACAATTAACATCTTCACGTGAAGTTATTAATGCCCTTTCAGGTAAAAAGCCTGCGGCAATTTATGCACGCGGAGCCAACCCTTCTTCTAAGGAATTTAGAGAACGTGTACGTGCGGTTAGCAAATACCTTTCAAAAGTAACAAAGGTGGATAATATGCCGATTGCTTCCATGCCTGCAAAGCATATGACACGTAACCAAATTGAAATTATCGTGACAAAATAATTTTATTTTACAGATCGTTATTATTTAAAAGCACCTGCGGGTGCTTTTTTTGTGTCTTAAGTTACACAGAAATGAATAATTATGTTGCTTGTTTGTCTTTAAAAAGATTATTTTGTATGGAAGGTATTGTAATGATGAGAATCATACCCATATCTAATTTTGTCCTAATAAAGAATTTAGGCAATTTATCAAACTGTATTCGTCTTAATTTATAGAGACGACTGAAAAATAAAACTGAAAACTGATGAAAAGGGGTCATTTATGACAACACAAGGTAGAGAACACGCTAAAAATCAATATCAAGCCCGTCTAGACAATCAAAAGTCACAGCTTGAACGCCACGGTAATTTTGCAGAGGTCGTAATTCGTACAACACCAGAAGGTACGGATATGATTAACTTTGCACGCCTGTGGGAACACCTGCTTGTAGTGGCGGATCGCCAAACAAGGGGTTATATTGCTAAAAGTAGCCGTGAAGATTTTGAACAAACACAAAAAGATTTCAATGAGAGCGTTGGTTTTATGGCCGATAAGCTTAAGGAATGTATTGATCGTCATAATATTGACCTAGGTGGTACAAACTTTATTTCTCGTATTGCGCAGCGCTACGAAATAGTAGAGCGTAAAAAGCAAAAACCAAAGCCTGCTGAGAAAAAAGCAGCGCCTAAAGCAGAGCCGAAAGCCGAAGTTAAAGCGGAAGCAAAGGTTAAAGAAGCTGCACCTGTAGCTAAAGAATCAGCTGCTAAGCCAGCTGAAGCGGCGAAGGACACAGCGGATCAAGTAGATGGCTTTTAAGTCACGCGTCAATTAATAGATACCCAAAAGCTTTACATAAGTCGTTTACTTTTGTTAGGTTTTTGGGTATTTTTTACGCTTATAGATTAATGGAGAAGGTTTTTTATGGATTTTGCTAAAACGATGTTTTTGTTTATTTCGGTGCTATTTATAGCTTGGTGGGTTGGTGCTGTTATGAAGGCCGAGGGAGAAGACCAATATGTAGAGGCTTGTCGCCCTATTACGGTTTCAACAAAATACTTAATGAAGATTACAACAGGTTTGACAGGTTTTACACCTAAGTGGACTGTTACAGTGAAGAAAAAGCTAGACGGTGGTTGCTATTACTTCTTTGCAACATTTGTCTTAAATGAAGATCTTGGTGAAGGTACTGAAAGAATAATTCAGGACACAGCCAGAAGTGGTGGCGGTGTTCACCAGTAAATCTACACATAAAAAAAGCCTCCATGTTGGAGGCTTTTTTTATGCCTGCGTTAGCTAGCTATTGGCTGGTCGTCATAAACATCTTTAATCATATCATCAATATTACGTACTTTAAGCTGTACTTCCTTTATAAGGGCACCCTCAGTTTTTTGCACTTCAATAATACCTTGCCATGTAGGGTAGGTATCCATGGACTGTCTAAGTTCAGGGAATGTTTCAGTGTCAATTTTTATAAAAATAGCGTGAGGGAAGCTAATCTCATTGGCTTTAAGGGCAAATGTCCCCCCTTTACAGGCGGTAATGTTTTCCCAGCTTTCTTGGTAGGCACCAATGTCTTTAAAGGCTTGGATAAAGTAAGGCCATGAAATATGTTCTTGTGCATCGACCTCCCACAGCTGGAAATTACCACGACTTGTGGGTGTAAGGAGGCGTGCGTAGCGCTGTACAATTTTACTAAAAGAAATTAAAAGCACGCCGTTACCAATATAAACACCATCGCTGTCTTTAGTTATGTTGGCTGGGTTAACATCAAGTTCTTTCAAGACACCCTGAAAGTAGGAATAAATTTCATGGTTAAACGTTTTAACTTGGCTTTCTGTCGGGTTAAAGCCATCCGTTTCTGGCGATTCTAACGATTTCTGGTACGCTTTGTGAAGTGCTTCGTATATATCCTTACCCAGAGGGTCACAATTTGCGGGAATACTTGTTGGGTTGTCTCTGTAACGAATGGCCGTTAAAATGGCACGTCTGAATTTTTGGTTAGACTTTTCGTCATGGCCTAAATCTTTAAAGGTTGGCATTGTGGCTAAAATTGTTGCACTGAGGCCACCGTGTTCGACACAGCGTCTGCTAAATGATACTTTGTCACGTTTCCAAAATTGTGAATAAGGGTACTTTTTACGCTTTTCAATATAAGCATAAATAAGGCCTAGGTCTTGTGCAAGCGCTGCTGCACGGTGTAGTGGGCCTGTGCCTGGTGTTAGTTTCATGGCGTGCCATTGTTCTATAGCATGCTGATAAAGGGTTTTGTTAACCTGGCCCGAAATATCAAGTGGCCAGTTACGGTAGGCGTTTAAGAAGCCAATTAATTCGGCTTCCAGAGGGCTTAGGTCCTTAATAGTATAGGGTGCTGCGATAATATCAGGGATAAACTTGCTCAGCGAGACAGGGAAATTGAACCCAGTACCTGTTTCATCAATATAACTTGCTTCAAAGCCAGTGATTTTATTTTTATTAAAAGTAATGAATTTTGTGCAGAGCCATATGAAGGCCATACCACCCAAAACAGAGCCACCAATATTTAAAACGCCAGATATATAGATAGTCCAATTGAGGCCCTCGTAAAAAACATAATAGGTCAATATGCTGACACTAATCACGGTAGCTATAAGAATTATAAGGAGAGTGAATCTGAAACGCGGATCATACATGGTTTTTTTACAACACCTTCTTGGTTATTTAGTTAATACTTATTAACACTCCCTAATATTGTATGATAATCTTGCTGAGCAAATCAACCATAGCTATCGGTAACGGAAAATATGTATAAAAAGAATGTATTGAAAAAACACGTAAATGTCACATCATTTAATTTAATGATGGTATTTTGTTTGTTAAGTAGTATCGCAAATGCACAGCCAGGGGCTCCAGTTCCAGGTTATGTTCCACCATTGACAGTGACTCAGGCACCTAATTATGCCGATGACACACGTGGGGTATTTGTTCCAAGTCACACACAGCACCGTATGAAAACGGATGCAGAAATTCAAAGCTTCCAAAAAGCAGGCGGTGATTCTTATTCGAATGGTTTACCGACAGGCTCAATGCTTTTAGCGCAGGCTTATAGCAGCGAAGACTCTTTTGAGCGTGAATTAAACCGTATTTCTAACGGTCATGTTGGCAGCGAAAGTAATTTAAACCGCGTTAAAGGGCAAGGCTCTGCACAGGGTGCTTACGCCGACCAAGACCAAGGTTACAATATTATATCTTCAGATGCTTCACCAGCGCCACAGGTTGTGCGTACAGGTGAAGGTATTGAAATTGCACAAGGCGCTGTTCAGCAACGTACGCTTGACATGACCAACAGCCTTGTACGTTTACGTGAAGACCAAGTTTCTATCCGCCGCGCCTTACAGCGTATGATGGATCAAATTGGTGGCGGTGAATGGACAATCGTTTGGGATATGGCAGAGCAAAACGCCGCTTTACCTGAAATGGAAATTTCTATTTACACCGAAGAGCCTTTTATGAATGTCTTAAACGCATTGGTGGCACGTATTCAAACACGTAGTGGCCAACCTTTACGCGTTATTCGTTATGACAACACACAGCGTCTTGTGATCACTGACAGAACGGGTGGACACCGCCTTGCAGGTATGACATCATCAGTAGGTGTTGGAGACTTAGACGAAGTGGCTGTGACTGAAAACGTATTGAAAGAAACAATGGTTTCTCTTCACTACGACGAAGTGCCTCTTGTTGATGCTTTAGAAAACATTGTTAACCAAGCTGGTAAAGGCGAGTGGAGATTGCGTGTTTACGCAGGGTTAGACCAAGTCCTTAAGCCTGCACATATTGAAGAGCCTTTTGCAATTGCACTAGAACGTCTATTGCGCCTGTTTAACTTAAAATATGAAGTTTTCCCAGGTGGTAAATTGATTGTAATTACACACAACAACCGTTTTGGTTATGATGGGATGAATAAATAATGTTTGTACAAAGCTTGAAGAAATTAACTATTTTTGCCATGGCTATCACCTTGGTGGCTTGTGGTGACGCTTCTTACTTACAAAAAGAATCTCCAGTAGAAGGTTATAAAGACTACAAGGGTGTCAGTAACTCTGTTATCGGTGTAGGTAAGCCTGTTTCTGAACGTCAAATGAAGGCAGACGCAACCTTTACATTAAAAGGTGAATATGCGCTAGAAGACACAATGTCAAAACTTTCAAACGTTTACAACCTTGCTATACGTTACGCTACAGGTGTAAGAAAAGACACGCAAAAAGACCTTATTATTTCTGAGCTGGCTTTCAACCAAACAAGAAACTATATTGAAGATGTTTACGCCGTTCAAATTGTACGTGAAGGCGAACGTCGCCTGTTGGTACTGCCATCTATAGATGAAAAGCGTATTGAAAAATTTGCACCAGGTATGAACGTAAGCTTAAGCCAAATTGTACGTGGTCTTGCCAAGCAATGTAACTACAACATGGTAATTACAGAAAACAAGAAAAAGCTGATAACAACACTAGTAACAACAAGTTTTAAAGATATTTCATGTCTTGACGCTTTTGACGCTGTTTTAACGCCGCACGGTTTATCACTTGTAGACAATGGTAATCATTACAGTGTGGGCGGTTTCCCCCAACGTCAGTGGATCTTAGACCTATTCGAGCCAGAGCGTAAAGAAACACAAAACATTAACTATTCATCAAGTTTTTCTGGTGAAGGTTCAAGCGGTTCAACAGAATCGGGTGGTTCAGGTAACATTTCAATGAGCTCAACACGTAACTTGTGGGATGACCTAGAAGAAGACCTTACAGCACTTGTCGACAAGTCTTGCGAAGAGATGAGGTCAGGTATGCAAAGTTTACTTGCCGCAGAAGACGGTGGAGCTGTTCAGCAGACAAGCGACTCAGGTTCATACGAATGTGGTTATGTACGTATTAACCGTACAGTCGGTATGATACAAATGCGCGCCCCGCAGTCTGTTTTAAACAGTGCAGACGAAATTGTGCGTCATGTAAAAGATATTGCCAGCAGAAGGCTCATGGTTGAAGCACGTATTATTGCCGTTGCTAAAAAACATGGTTTTGAACAAGGTAGTGAAATTAAGTCAGGCCACGATGAAGGCGACACCTATGGTTTTGCAAGTAAAGGCCAAAATGTCAGTATTGCCGCAGCTATCTCTAATGGTTTACTTGGTATGTCAGGTACAGGTTATGGTGGTGCCGCTAATTATGTAGGTGGTAACCTAGACGCCGCTGTAAATCTTGCTGAAAACTTTGGTACAACATACCAGTTGATGCAACCAATGATGGAAGTTATGGACAGACAAAAAGCGATTATGATTGATGGCCGTAACGAAAAATATTTCCTAATTACTGAAGAAGTTGAAGATGATGGTGATCCAACAACGATCGACCCAACAACAACTTCTGCAGAAGAAAAGACACAGTTCGTCGGTGTGCAGTTTGCGGTAACAGCGCAAGTTGCTGACGAAGGTGAGCCTCACACATTAAGTGTGCAAATCCCTATGACAGAGATAGAACGCTTTGTTGTTGTACCTGACGGTACAGGGTCAGAAGTTCCTGTGGTTACCACAAGAGTGATTGACCAGAAGGTGCGTATACGTGATGGTGAGGTGAAAGTAATTGGAGGTTTAACTAGGACTTTAGCAGTGGATAAAGAATCTGGTGTGCCTTTAATACGCGGTATTCCTATGGCAGGTAAACTGTTTAACGATGAGAATATTAGTTACGAAAATGTAGAGTTTATCGTGTTGTTACAAGTGAAAAGACTGTATTAACAGGTAATAGTTAATGGGCATGCCCATAAGCAATAACAATAAATATGATTTAGTGGGAGAACTAAAAAAATGAAAACTATGAATTTTAAACAAATGATGCGCAAGAGTGCTGGTTATACTATTGACCAAACAATCTTGATCGTTGCGGTAATCGCAATTCTAATTACCTTAATTATTGCCTCTGTCGGTTGGGATCTATTAAACCGTACTTCTGGTACGAAGTTCGCTTCTTACCTTAAGCAAATCGAAGAATCTAACGGTGCGTTTTATGCACGTCAAGGCGTATGGCCACATATTGCTGTAAACGGTGTTGGTGTAACGCCAGTTGCCCAGTTACCTGATAACTATATCTCTGTTCTTGCAACAGCAGATTCACTTGGTGGTTTAGGTGCAGCTAATGACTACGCTGAACGTTGGAAGCCTTACCTAACTGGTTTTGATGTGGTTGTTAACGCTGCCAACTCTGACGCGACTGTAAGTCATGAATTTGGTGCTGGTGGTATTATTTCACAATCAGTAGATGTTGGTGGTATTATATGTGAAGATGGTAGTAACCACCTTCTTATCCGTATGGATGACGTGCCTTTGACAGAAGTTGTAAACGCTGATGAAGCGATTGACGGTGAAATTGATTTTGCTGCAGGTCGTGTGAAGTATGACAACGCTACAAATGACACTCAAGACGTTACTTACTGTGCAAACCTACTAAACTAAGTTTAGCTGGTTTTATAAAAACCCTCCGCACCGCAGTTGCGGCGCGGAGGTTTTTTATTTAATATACTTTATAAGGCTTTTTAGCTGTAATTTTGCAAAGCGACACTACTGTTAAAAAACTTTACAATAAAAATAAAAAGAGACACCTAAGGCAATAAAAAAATAGGTGTGGGGGAATATGACAGATAAATCTAATACGACAGATGACAATAAAGTGGTGGATAAAACTTCTGCTCCTCTGTCTGTGGAAAAGACATTAGAGGTGTCCGTTACATCATTTGAAGACCTAGAAGACGTTGAGGATGAACTTGCAATTAATGACACGACAGGTACTGAGGTAGAATTTGAAGAACCTATGTCACTTGCCGAAGAAGAACTTAATGCATTAAACCCTATAGAAGATGATTTTGAACTACCAGACCTAGACAACAGCTTTGCAGAAGACGCCGATAAAGACGAAGTGCCTATGGAAGACCCTTTTGCTTTACCAGAAGAATATGCAGAAGAACCTGTAAGCCAAATGCCTGCTGTTGAAGATGTTGCCATTATTATGAACCCTGTGTTTAAGGAAGAACTTCAAGAAGCGGCCGATCCTTTTCCTTTACCTGAGGAACTTTCAGTACACGCAACAGCGCTTGATGAGCCTGCGATGGCCGACCTTTCGCTTGAGAAAAGTGAATTAGAACTTGATATGGATGTGGCTATTGAGCCAGCAGATGAGGTAGTGCTTGCCGAACCGTTAGAAAGCCCTGCTGAACTTGAAATACTTGAAGAAGTTAACACGAGCGCCTTTACAGGTTTAGAGCTGGATATGGCCGACGATTCTGACGGCGACTTAGATGATTTAGATGACTTAGATGAACTGCCAGACCTCGGTGTTGGTGGTTTTGGCGGAGGCATGACCGAAGGTAGTCTAGATGAGAAGTTCTTTAAAGACACCATTCGACTAAGCGTTGATGACCTTTACAGTAATGTTCTTAAAACATTGTATGAATGTGATGATATCGGTATTGATGCCGCGGCTAAAGCGCGTGTGGGACAGTCATTAAAGCTTAAAAAATTACCACAAATGGTGTGCCGTGACCTTGTTATACAAAAAATTGTCAGCCCTGTACAGTTAGCACGTGCTATTGCGCGTACGCAAAAACGTAAAGAAATTACATCCTTCCTGAACATACCACACGAGTCTATGGGGCTTAGACAAGCACTCGATAGCCGTGTTTGTGCCTTGTTGCGTGAAGCAAGGGTTATTCCTTTGTGGCATAAAATTAAAACAGAAGAAGACGATATTACAGGTTCTAGCGAAATGCACCTCGCGCATGAAGCTCCAACGAAAAACTTGGTACTAGAAGCCGCTATTTCAGAATTACTGCCAGACCACAAGTTTGTATGGCACTTTGCCTTGCGTGACGTTTGTGGTGCTTACTGGCTTTCAGGTGAAGATGAAGATGTCGATTCAAACATGGAAGCCGACGCGCTTCTTGACCGTATTGTCGGTAATGCGATTGATGCAAGGTCTTCTGATATTCATATTGACCCTTCTATCAAGGGTGACTTCAAGGCTATGGTACGTTACCGTATTGATGGTTTTGTTCAATCTAAAGAAGTTATTACACTTGACCAGCTTCAGCGTTTACGTATTCGTATTGAAAACATTGCACGTATGCCGAAAGTTGATTTACACCACCCCAACAAAGGTGCTTTTACAAGAAGTGGCTACGATTGGCGTATTCAAATACAGCCACACTCAGGCCGTCAAGGGCCATTGCCACGTATTGTTATTCGTCGTTTAAACCCAGACGTAATGACTATGGAAGAGCTTGGTTACCCTGAATACTTTACACAATTTGTACGCGATGCTTCTAAATCACCAAACGGTGTTATTCTTTGGACGGGGCCAACGGGTTCAGGTAAAACGGAATCTATTCACTCTGCTATTGTGAGTGCAAACCCAATGGGACGTGGCTTAAGTGTTCACACTATTGAAGATCCTCCTGAGAAACGTGTGGCTGGTTATGCTGTACAAATGGAGATCGCAGAACGTGATCCTGCCAGAAGTGGTATGGAACTCCTTAAATCATCTCTCAGGGCTGATCCTGACGTGGTTGTGTTTGGTGAGGTACGTGATGCTGAAATGGCGGGGCTTGTATTTGAAGCCGCCAACACAGGTCACTTGGTATTTAGTACGCTTCACACCAACACATCCCTAGATGCCATTGTGCGTTTAGATGAACTTGGTATTTATGGCTTTAATATTTCATATGTACGCGGTATTGCGGCACAACGCCTTGTGCGTCGTTTGTGTACACACTGTAAACAACCTGTTCACGAAATTGATGAATACACGAAGTATGTCTTCGATAAATTTACAGTAGACCCTGAAGGTGCTAAATTATTTACGCATGACCCTAATGGTTGCCCAAGTTGTAACTATACGGGGTATCATGGCCGTATTGCGATTGCAGAATGGTTATCACCAAACAAAGAAATTGTTAATTTGTCGGTTGATCGTAATTACACAAAACTTGAAGAAACGGCGAAGCGTGCAGGTTGGAAACCTATGGGTTATATGGGTGTCCTACACCTTAAAAATGGTATTACAGATGTTCATGAACTGGCCTCTAAGGTTCAAGAACTAGCAGGAGATCTATAGATGGGTTTAGAGTTTGGTGTTGTTGAGCTTGGTTTAACAGAGCGTATTGAGTTCTTTCGCACGCTGTCATCCTGGTTGACTTCTGGTGGTGGTAGCTTCCCTGTTAATGAAGCGATTGCAAACACATGTGACGTTTTTGCGCGTGACGAATATAAGTCTCTGCGTGGTAAAATGGAACGTGTTGTACGTGACTATAATTCAGGACAAGTTCTCTTTTGTGAAGCCTTAAAACAAACAAGCCTTGGTTTTTCTGACCAAGAGCTGGCGATTATTAAAGCCGCAGAAGAAAGTAACCAACTACGATTAGCCATCCCTTCTCTTGTAGAGGCTTTGATGATGCGCCAAAGTGCTACAAAACTACTTAAAGGTAAGATGATGATGCCAATTGTCGGTGGTTTTATGCTTATTTTAATGTCTTTAGGTGTGATGGTATTCATGCTACCTGTTGTAATGGAACCTGTTCTACAAAGGGACGATTCCGTGATACACAGCTTCCCCTTTATTATTAAATACTATTGGTATGGATCTGTTTGGTTAAGAGCAAACTATTGGCTTACAGCCGCTGTTGCAGCTGCGCCTGTTGTTATTTTCTTCGCAAGAAACACTGAACTTGTAAGTCCTTATATTGAGCGTGCTTTAATGGGTATGGGGCCAATGCGCCGTATTATTCTGGCTTATAACGCCGTTTTGGTTGTTTACTTTATGCCTGCATTAGTACGTTCTAATATGCCATTACCTTCTGTTTTGAACACTTTATCGGTTTCTTTAAATAACACCTTGGTCTGCACAGCGCTCAAAAAAGCGGCCTATGATCATGACCACGGAACGAAGCTAGGTGATGCATTGGCGTCACTGCCATTTAGAGGATCTTTCCGTAGTGCCGTTGAAGCGGGCGAAAAAACTGGTAAAATTGCTGACCGTGTAGAAGACTTAAAAGTACCATATGCGAGCGAATTTGAACGCATAACGAAAAAAGCTACAGCTATTTTAATGCTAATTGTAATGGCAGGGCTGTTACCATTCTTTATTATTAGTATGTACACAAGTTTGGTTGCACCTATGATTGCCTTGATGGAGTATTCATGAACGTACTATTGTTTTCAGAGGATCGTATTTTATACGAGGACGGCGAAAAAGGTGCTATTTCAAGCATGCTTATCCCACGCTACTCTAAAATTAAGAAATATGCAGATATTACAACTGTGACGGACAGTACTGTTAAGCTACGCCACGGCGACGCAGACGATTTATCGGCTCTATGGCGCAAAGATGGGCCTTATATTTATGTTTACGGAAATCTTTCAAAAGAGCTGGACGAAAAACGTAGCACGCATAACATGTATTTACCACAAGACTATGTAGGTGAAGATGTGGGCGCTTTTTACTATATCTTTAACAATCGCTATGTTGTGCACGGTGTTAAATCTATTACCGATGACGGACAACGTGTTTGGGGTACATCACTTATTGGTGAAAAAGAAGACTCTGTTATGGATATCGTTGTAAGTTCGATATCTGAACGTATGCTAGAAGGTAAGGACGAGCGCATTATTGTCGCTGTTCACAAGGATGAAAATGCACTTGCAAACTTTAAAGAGGCTCTGGAGCCCTTTGAACAAAAAGTGATCACCTTTTCAGAGCTAGGCGCACCTGCCAAAAGTGTAAAACCTTTATTTGAACGTAAGGACCGCAGCATTATTATGCTAACGCTGTCTTTGTGTGCCTTCTTGGCGATGGTTGGTAGTGTGTTTTTATGGGGAAGTGGTCAAATAGAATTACAATCTCAAGATACGCAGGTTCAAACACTTCAAGAGGCGATTCGTAAATTACAAAAAAACAAGGCGCTGGGTAATATTAAAAACCCAAAAGCCGTGCTAAAAATTATGAACGAAACTTTACCAATGCCACCTTCTACGCTTATTCATACAGCAGGAGAGGTTGGGGCTATGTTTGGTGATTTGTTGCGTATCGATTTGGGGCAAAAAACGGTTAGGAAAAGAGGGCGACAGGTCGCGACTGTAGCTAAAGATTACTACGAAGTAACGATGAAGGTCAAAACGCCGGCCAATGCACTTCTGTTAGATCAAGAGCGTATCGCCAAAACAGTGGTAGAAAGCATGCCGTGGATTAAGTATATAGAAAGACCTGCAAACGGTTCTTCTAAAGAATTTAAAGTAGGGGTACAAGTAAAATGACCCGCAGTAAATTCAGAAAACTTTGGCTTATCTCATTAAGTATTATGATGGCAGCAACAATGTATTCACATAACAAATATGAAGATGTGACGCAATTGATTGACCGCAAAATTAGGCATGTGGAAAAATTAACGATTGAAAGACGCTCAGGTGGTCAAGTAACATCGGCCCTTGCAGACTTAGACAGTCGTACGATTAATGAAAAAAGCTCAACAAGGCTTGATATACTCCGTTATTTAGGGCTTGCTGAGTCTCACCTGGATATTGTTATCGGTAATTCTTTTGATAAAAAAATAGGGCGTACACCTCTAGTAACAAGAAGTATAAATGTTTATGGAAAATTACCTTATGCAGAAGCTTTAAATCAACTTGATTATTTCCATAATACAAAAAAAGTATCTATAACCTTTTCCTCTATATCACCATCAACGGGTGCTTACGGTGATATTGTTATCTTTAGCTTAGGAGGTACTATTTATGGTCTTTCAAAATAAATTTGTTTGCTTTTTAGGGCTCTTAATGTTCGTGAATGCCTCTTTTGCTGCAGGTAACAACGATGTTTTAGAATGGCGTGTTGAAAGTACATTGAAAAAACTAGAAAAAGCGCCTGCCTATGCGAATGATGCGACGCCGTTTCATTTTGTGGAGAAGCCAGTCGTTGTTGAAAAAGCAAAGAAATTTGAAATACCAACCGAATTAACAGAGTCGCAAAAACGTTCTCTCGAGGCGGCGGATGTGTTGAGTAAAATTCGTGTTATATTAAACGACCAAGATATTTTCAATGCAGACACAAGTAATATCGTCATAGACGCTGTTATTCAGTCGGATGGTAGGCGTTCAGCGCTTATTAAGAATCGCTGGTATGAAGAAAACGCAGTTATGGATGTACCTATTATAGCCAAAGAAAACCTTGTTTCTCTTGTTGAGCTTTTAGCGAATCTTGACGAAAGCCTGGCTGAAGTTGTTGAAAGTCAAGTGAATGAAAAAATTGAGATGGTGCATAACTTAAGCCTTAAAATCCAAGAAATTAACGATGATAATGTTAAGTTTATAGATGATCAAGGTACGCAGCATGTCATTAAATTTAAGCCTAGGTCCTTCTGACACTCTCCATAAGTTGTTAAGGATTAAAATTTAAGGGGTATTCGTGCAGTCACTATTTATATTAAGTTTATTCGGTATTATCTACACAACGGTTGCTGTGATAACAACCATGCTTTCTACTTCAGCTATGCAACTTAAATTACAACGTATAGACGCTGTTAAAGAAATGTTTATCGATATTGAATCGGGTATCGTAGACGGATACCTAGGTGACCACGTAGACTTTAGCGACCTTGCTTTCCCTATCCCAGCCAATAGACGTATTGATTTAGCTGTTGCTGATATTAATGACCGTATTGATAAGTTTTTAGGGGAATATATCTCGTGGACGAGCCCTCAACTGCTCAAAGACCCTTGGGGGACGGATATATTTATAAGTATGACATCTCAAAATGTAACTATTTATTCTGATAATAAAAACCCTAGTGCCCTTGATGGTGTGGGTAACCCTATTGGTGTTAATACAGTTACTGCACCCATTAATGCATTTATTCTTTTAAGCGCTGGGCCGGATAAGCAGTTTGGTACGGCTGCAGGATTGATGCCCACTTTATATAACGGTGCTAATTCCGCACGTCGATATACAAAAGCGAATAATGCCGCGGGCGAAGATGATATTGTTCACGTATTTACAACATTTAGTGCAATGAATGAAATGTGGACGCATACGCAAGATGTCCAGCGTAAAATGATGTCAATTGCGGGCGATAACTATAAACAACAGTACGAACTATTTACCCCTCAAATACAAGTAAGTTTTTATGATGTTGTTGACTTTTATGACGCTAGTTTTAATTGGATAGGTGATGTGCCGCTCGCTGGATCTGGTTGCGCGGCAACAGCGCTTATTCATACATGGAAAGACCCTAACTGTTCAATTACTGAAGTTGTTTCGAATGGTATTGCGGCGGGGAACTTAACAGGTGAAGTCGGGTTCCCTGTTTTTACGGCCGATTTATCGGCGTTGGGGTTAGATAAAGAAGAAGAACGTTTACTACAAGGGTTAACGCCTAACATTAACTTAACACTACCAGCTGCAAGCCCAACAGGGTTTCAAGACCGCTTGGACTTTGAACTGATGGTTGATGGTGGTAATGATTGGAATATTACCTATGAAACACGCTTAGAAGGATCGGAAATAATTGGTGGATTATAAAATGATAAAAAATAACAAAGGTTTTACAATTGTTGAGGCAATTATTGTTACAGCTGTACTTGCGGCCGTAACGGTTATGGCGTTTCCTAACTTTATACAATTCTTTCAAATGCAGGAAGAAACACGAGAAGCTTCCGCAATGGCTGAAATTAAAGATTCCTTAGAGTCTTACGCAGAAGAAAATAAGTCTTTGCCAGCACTGGCTAACTGGGCTGCAGACTTGGCGCCTTATTCTTCTTTAAGTTCTAATGCGATTGCCAATGACGTTTGGGGGCAACCACGCCTTTACAAGCGAGTGATAGAAAATATTAACTTCAGATCTGCAGCTATTAACGTAGATTATGTTGTTGTCTATAGCCACGGTATTGTACGCGGTGAAGGTGATACAGGGGTTGACTTTGATTTGGCAGGTATCGGTGTTTTTGATGACAAGAACGACTATGCGGCAATTGAAGCAACTTTTGGTGATTCACTTATACGTTTTACGAATTATAGGCAGCAAATTGCCAATTACAAAGAAACAGAACAACGCTTGAAAGATATTTCAGATGCTTTAGCAAGTTATGCCACCACAGCTTTTAACGAAGCGATTGTTGGCGGTGTCGCTAATGCTGAGCAATATATATATTACCCACCGTCAGCGGGTGACGATGGTGCTATTGCTGCTGCCAATATACCGTTATTATATGGTGCGACAACCATTGCTGGCTTGAATGCTATTTCTGCGGGTACGGTTGACCAAATTTCAGTCGCTAATGCGGGCGATGCCATAAGAAAAGTTGATATGGTTTTCCTTATGCGTATGCTTGGCTTGCCCGACACACACTGCTGCGAAGCTTTAACGCCAGCATCGAGAGCCTTTTTCTATTATTCCAACCCAAAACCGCGTTTGGCAGGTGGGCCACCTAACTGTGGTGCAAGGCCAACAGCACTGACAAGTAAGTTACCACCAAGGGTACGAGTAACATCAGATGAGTGTGGTTAGTTTATGAGAAATTCAAACAAAGGTTTTACAATTGTCGATGTTATTGTTGCAAGCGCGATTATTGCAACTTTAACCGTTTTAATTTACCCAACCGTTTCGGACTTTATTGTCCTAAAAAAAGAGGGTGAAGAGGTCGATGAGCAAGAAAAAATTCTGAGAATGATAAAGGCAATGTCCGTGGCCGATCACAAATTACCAGAAACAGATGATGTGGCTGTGTTTGCAGCTGAAGTAAGCGCGTTTGGTAATGTACCCGCCAATGATATTTCAGAAGATGTTTTTAGGAATACACGTTATTATCGAGGTGTTGTTGCAACTGAGCAGTTTAAAGATGCTTCTATTGAGGTTTACTATAGCTTCCTGTACGGCACAGGTGCAGATGGTTGTTGGGGTAAAGAAATAGACTGTGCACCTGGTGATATTGTTGGACGCGTGGATGCTCTTTTAGGGGCTTTGCCTGTGAACTATGGCACAATGTATAGCGCTATTGATGTCCCCGAGGGTGACTACCTTATCAGATATACTGACTTTAAAGAAAAGCTTGTCGGTTATGATAAAACAGTGAAGCGTCTAAATAAACTTGTGGGTGCGCTTTCTGAATATGGCCGTTTACAATATTATGAAGGTATTGCAAAAGGCGAAGACCCTAACCTTATTTATTACCCACCGTCCGACGGCCCTGCTTCGGTTTTGTTTTATGATGATGTTGAAAATGACACCAGTAACGAAACAACAGAGAGTGATATTTACGGCGCAGGTGGGAGTGATGTTATTTTAAATGACGATGCTTCTGTCGCTGATAAGATGGATAGACGTTTGGGCATGATAGCGTTAACGCGTCTTTTAGGTTTGCCAGACGAATATTGCTGTAGCGCCATGCGCCACTTTACATTTAATGGCGAAGAATATGAAGAAGGCTTCTTCTATTACTCAAACCCTTTGGCACGCATAGACCCCACAACGACGACATGCGGTGTTGAACCCGTAGCTGTGACGGACAGGAAGTTACCACCGCGTATTACGGTGGAAAAAGATAATTGTGGTAAAGCGCCTTAATAGTTTTATGGAAAGATGTTTGTTATCGAACAGGTTAATATCGTTCTTCACCTGATGTCTCAGGAATGGCCTTGGATATTTCCGCTCATTGTTATTGCTTTGGGCGGTATCTTTGGTTCTTTTTTAACTTGTATGCTTTATCGCGTTCCAAGGGTTATATCACTGACGAATCCACCGAGTTATTGTCCAAACTGCGATGTTAAACTGAAGGCAATCGACCTTATACCGATTGTTTCATACTTGATATTTAAGGGTAAATGTCATTATTGCGCAGTATCGGTCTCTCCACGCTATTTTTTGATAGAGCTTTTGACAATCGCTATATTTATTGTTGTTTATATAATGGTAGGCGCTCAAATAGCACTGCTACCGGCGCTTGTGCTGTGTGTAAGCTTGTTATTTGTCATTGGTTTATGGGTCGAATCAAGGTTAGTTGCTATTAAGGTGTTGCTTTTTTCCATCATTGTTACATCCGTTCTTCTATGTCTAATGCGCTAATAGGTTGCGTCTACTGCGCGCTTCTTTTAAAGTTTATGTTCATATAACTATATTTTGATATCGTTTGTATGTGACTGCAATTTATTTTGCAGAAAAACTTTAAGCGAGTAACCTATTTAACTCAACGTAAGGCCTTGATAATATAATGACAAACAAAAGCTTTAATTTTAATAAAGTATGTATATTCGCCACTATTTTGGCATTATCGGGCTGTCAAGGTGCCTATAAAACAACGTCTGGTACGCCAGAACCTGTTTTGGATATGCGTGCAGCCGAAGAAAAAATTTCAGAAATGAAAACAATTTCGACGGGTGGTATCATTATGAAGCGCACCTATGACCCAAGTTGGGAAATGCCAAAGCGTGATGTTGACACATTACGTGCAGAGTTTGCTTCACTACAAAAAGAACTGTTCTCTATGTCTTCAAGCCAAGAGCAGAAGATAGAGCAAGAATTTAACAAGGTTGAAGCGCGTGTCGCACAAATGCGCCGCGAAGAAATGCGCCAAGCCGCAAAAGACGCCGAGCTGATGGCTTTGGTTAAATCTAAGTTTGACATTATCGATCAAAACATTTCCTTCCTCAAGGCTTCAGAAGTACAACAAATTTCAGAAAAAGATGCTCTTTTATCTGTGTTGGATGACAAGTTTCAAGCTGTTGATGGTCGTTTAGGCGAGATAAATCAAGTAGGCTCTTTGCAAAACCAAATTCATAAGGAAGAGATTGGCCTTGCACTGCAAGAACTTGCAAGCTTAAAAGCTGATAAAAACATCCTTATTCGAGCGCTCGATAAAAAATTCACAGAAGTTGAAAGCCAAACTTCGTCCCTTACAAATAACTTAAAAGGGCTTGAGTACGAGCAAGAAATTCAAAAACGCTTGGTTGTTGCACGTAAACAGGCCATGGCCGAAGCACGTGAAATGCGCTTATTAGAAGAGCTAGCGATCAGAAAAGAAGTGGAAGAGGCACGTCTTGGGCAAATATCTGCCGTCGTTCAAAAAGCTGAAACTGAGAAAAAAGCACTTGAAGTGCGTGACTATGAACGTGAAAAAGAACAGGCAATGCTTGAGCTTAAATTGGCAAACTTACGTGAAAAGTTAAAAGTACTCGAAGTGCAGGAGGCTTACAGATTATCTGCTTCTGATGAACGTGAAAAAGCGATGAAAGAAAGCTTAGAAGTACGTCTCGGTGCAATTAAAGAAACATATGATGCACAGTTCTCTACATTACAGCGTGAAAGAGACAACTTAAGTATGCAACTTTCTATGTTTAATGAAAAATCTGTAGATGCATTAAATAAGCAGCGTACAGAACTTGAAAATAAAATGACAGCACTTGCGAAGAGTCAAGATGCAACATCAGCAGAAAATAAAAAATACAAGCAAGAGCTTGAAGTCTTCCGTTTAGAGAAAACGAAGATTGAAGAGCGTTTAAATAAAGCGGATGCAAATGCAGTCACGGCTTTACAGGAGCAGCGCCAAAGCCTTGAAGATACAATTGAGCAATTAAAAATTGATCAAGAAATAGCAGAAAAAGATGCAGAGGAATATCGTAGTGCTATTGAAGAACGTGTCTTTGCGATGGAAAGTAACAATACATTTGTTGAAGAAGTGGCAATCGATCAGGGTGATCTAAGGGTCGGCCGTATCATTGAATCTGAAGCGCAGTTAAACAATGTTTCAATAACGCCAGCTTCTAAGGGTGGTGTTATCGGTGGTTATGCACAAGAGGACTGGATGGAATTAGAAGACTATCAAGTCGTGCTTCACGAAAATAACAGCCAGTTGAGCGATATTCTTGATAATATGATGATGCGCGCAGAGCCTTATGTAGGCCCTTGGCAGATAAGCTGGAAGCTTAAAGAAGAAAATAGAGATGTCCTTAAAGAGCGCTTTAGCCTTGACGTTGAAACGGATTTCGATTCTTTTGCAAGTTATATATCTAACTATATGAAGGGTTACCGCGGTTTCGGTTTAACCTTTAATATCTTTAGAGCAGAACGTATATTAGTAATTACTGATTAATGAGAAATATGTACAATAAAACAAAACTTATCCTCCTAGCAAGCAGCCTCTTGGTTGGTTGTCAGCATGTTAATTCATCAAACGATGAAAGGGTTTTGTTAGAACCAACACCTATAGAAGATGTCACCGCTGGTAGTGGTACTGTTGTTGCGCAGGCGCATTTAATAGGCCAAGCAACGGCTGGTGCTGTCGATTTTTCTTTATCAGATTGTGAAGGTACAACAGGTTACGGTATTCAAATTGATACAATCACAGAAGATAAGAAATATCTTTTTGACCGTGATGGCGCACCATGCAGCCAGGCCAAAACACTTTTTGACGGCAAAATGAAGCTTTACAAGCGTGCCGCTGACCCTTCGGTCAATATCACCTTTATTGATAAGTACGGTAAATTACCTGAGAAGGATGTTTATTTAGACACAAGGTCTTTGGATATCTTTAACATAGATCAATTGCCAATCAATACACCAGAAGAAGCTGCTATGGCCCCTTATACAGGTGCTGAGCGTCATATTATAGAATACCGTAATGGTGTTGAACCTGTGCATGGTGAATTGATGAATGTGTCACAAACATTTGAGCCAGTACAGCTTATGCCACAAGGCGTACAAGTAGAAGGCCGTGTTTCAGATGCAGAGCTTTCGGGCGCTGTTAATCGCTGGAAAGAAGACAATGAGCATAAAGAAATTGTTAAGGAAGCGGAACACTTGCTTGCTGGCGTGCGTGATTTAAGCCGAAAAAGCTCTGATGAGCTTGTAAAAGTACACCAACAACAGATTAAAGACCTCCTTGTGCAGCTACGTGGTGCCGAAAAGGTTATTGAATATCAAAAAGAAAAAGAACGCCGCCTAAAGCAAGATATCGAAAAAGGGCAACGTACGCTCGTAGCCGAACGCCGTGACCGTAGCCAAGTTGAACGTAAAGTCGATAATGTGATCTCACAAAAAGAACAGCGTGCTAAAGAGTATGAAATGATTGCACATGACCTAAAGCGCAAACACATTGAAACTGTACGTACGCAAGAACAGCGTATGCTCGATTTGCGCAAAGACCTAGCTCAGGCTGAAATGGGCGCAAGCACAACAAGACAAAATATGATTTTAGAAGCAGCAAGAAAAATTGCTGAAGCGGAAGCTATTGCCCAAGCAGCACGCCTTGATAAGCGCGATGCGATGGAACGTGAGTCAAACCGTTTGTTTATTGACGCAAGCACCGTTATGCGCCGTGCTATGGAAATTGATGCTGGACAAAGCATTTCTATACCCGCATTTGACAATTTGAAGAAATTCGAAGTACCTGCTGAGCGTTACCAGAAAAAAATCATGATGCTTGAAGAGCGTTTAGCGGCACTTGAAGTGCCAGTGGCGATAGAAGGTCAATCTATGACCGATGATACAAAGCCAACGCATCCTATGGAAAAACATACGGTGATCCTGAAAGAGGAAGATCAAACGCTTGATGCTGTCATGAACAACACGCTGGCACAATTAAGTGACCGCATTGGTGACTGGAAGATTGAATGGCGCCTTTCTAAGCCGTTTGCAACCATCCCTAACGAAAAATGGACAGTTATTGCCGAGGCACGCTTTGATGAGTTTTTGGCATATGTACAAAATAAAGTGCAGCAAACACATGGCGTGACATTGACATTTAAGCGCTTCGATAATAGCCGCCTATTTGTTATATCAGATTAAAAAACACGATTTTTAAGGTGTTTTTTTTATAAGTGGTTTTTGAGGGTATATATATACTTTTAAAACAAAGAAGAAGAAAAAAGTAACTAAAGGGTTGTAATATAATTCAATAGGTACCATAATTCTTTTAAGTCCTTAATTACAAAGGCATGGGGTGGCAAGAGTGTCCCTGGCGTAAGCCCAACGGCTCTTTATGAATAGATATGGAGAATATCAAAATGAATAAAATTTCTAAAATGATGTTTGTAGCCTTCGCTGCAATGATTTTAACAATGCTTCCTGAAGCTGCAATGGCACAATCGGCAGGCTCATCTACAGCTGCTGGTGATCAGCTTCTTGATACTGTACTTGGTTTAGTTACAGGTAGTATGGGTACATTAATTGGTCTTGGTATTGCGCTATTTGGCCTATACATGTGGCTTATTCAGCAAGCAAGCTGGGGTATTATGGTTATGATTGGTGGCGTAGCGCTAACAGCATTCCCAGGTATCTTTGAGTGGATGCGTGATGGTTTTGCAGACGGTGCAACTGGTAACGCTACAGCATCAAGCACAAATACTAAAATTTAGTAGCTGTACGACGTTTTGTAAAAATACCACAAAACTTAAAGGCCTCGCTTTATGCGGGGCTTTTTTTTATGGCTAAACGGTAGGCGCTTAAACTTTTTTATGCTAATGTTAAAAGTATTATGATGAGATCTGTACCAAGAAATATTGACCGACCAAATAGAATGGCAGAAATTGTCATTACATTTTTGTTTTTACACTATGGTGCTATGTTTATGGTGCAAAGTGTTATAATAGCTTGGGCCGCTGGACTTGCAGGGGTTTATGTTGTTAACAAAGTAACGGCTAATAAACCAGAGGGCGCCTTTTTTAGGCTGTGGTACCGTATTTCAGTTATAGGGCATTTCTTTAAAAACCCTAAACAAGCCCCTTGGTTTGAAATATAAAAAATTAACTTTTAATAAAGATAAAAAGAAATAAAAATGGATTTTATTGCAAGAGCTGGTGGCGTTATTGATAAGTGGCAACGCGTTGCGGGTATGTTACTTATATTGCTTATTTTAGTTATATTATGGTCGCTTAACCTTTCATCACAAAATACAAATTTGAATGCTCAGTACGACAAGTTGCGTGCTCAGGCACAAGTGTATGTTGTACCTGGTAGTGTTGCTGGTTTTTATACGCCTGCAAATTCTGAAATTATGCTGAAGGAACTTTCGTACCTTATTGTAAACAGCTTAAACACCTACACTTATGAAAACCTTGAAAAGCAATATCGCGAGATTGAGCGTTTCTTTGATGATGATATGCTTGCGCTTGCGCAAAGCCACTTTAAAGACCTTGTACAAAAGGCTTACCAAGATGAACGTTCGGCCCTTTTTGTGCCGGATCAAACAGCCTTTAAAATTGAAGGTGATACAGGCCCTTCTGGCCGTGGTAAAGTACAAACAGTGACCATTGAAGGTACAAGACAATACATTATTGCGGGGACAGTTGTTGAAGCAGTACCTGTACGCTATACAATGGAATTCCGCCAACGTTATATTTCAAAATCTAACCCGTTTGGCTTTGAATTAGAATCATATAGTGCAAAAGAAATTGATTATATGGGTCAAGCCATAAAGAAGGGTTCATAAAATGAAAAAAGCTTTAGTATTCGCCGTATTATTTTCATTGGTGACAGGTTTAGCTGTTGCCGATACGATGGTATGGCGTGGGCCAACTCACACGATGACGATTGGTCTTAATGAAGACGACATTTCACATGTTGAATTTCCAGAGGAAATTGTCAACATCACTGTCGAAAATAGTGATTACCTAGATGTGCTTGTTGTTGATGGTTACGGTAACAAGGCTTTTAGAATGCGTTCATTACTGCCTAAAATGGCAACAAGAATGTTCTTAACAGGCGCTTCAGGTGCGACGTATATTGTGGTTGCCACGACAGACGTACCTTACCGTGCATTCTTAGAAATTGTTGATGGGCAAAAGCTAGATGCCACAAGAAAACAAATTGCTAAAGGCTTTGGTATCAATGACATTGTGCGTGCGATGGCGGAAGACAGAGATGTCCCTGGTGTCATACGTGAAACGTATGTCGTGCCAAATTGGTTTACAGGCGCAGGTCTTACATTTGAACTTTCAGAAGTATGGCAGTCACCTAAATATACAGGCCTTGTGGTTCACGTACAAAATGAATATCCGCAAGCGAATGAAGTTAACATTCCGGCCATCTCTATTCCTAAAACAGGTGAGTGGGGTGTGTTGCGCCGCGCCGCTATGGAAAATATGCGCCTTGCCAGCAAGGGTACACAAGGTGACCAAGGTGTTCTATTCCTAATATTTGAACGCTAGTCATTAAAAAAACATATAAAAGTCAGGGTTTCTCATAAACAGAACCCTGACTTTTTTATATTTGTTGCAAGAAATATACGCATACCCCCTCAATAAATTACTAATGCTTGGTAACAAATCGTTTTTCACTTAAAATGTCGCTTATGGTTACATTATCAACAGCACAAAAACAAATTATAGAGCATGAAGGTTCCTGCTCGGTTATTGGTGCGCCTGGAACTGGTAAGACAGAAGTTCTTATTGAGCGGGTTATAAGGCTTGTTGAGAAAGGTGTGACACCAGAAGATATTTATATTGTCGCCTTTACGTATTATTCATGGCAAATTTTAACAGGTCAGTTGCGTAAACGCCTTGGCGATGTAGTAGATAGGCTTAATATTGGTACGTTCCGTATTTTTGCACAACACCAAATCGAGGCTGATGAAGGCAAGGAGTTTGTCTTTTCTTCTGATAAGCAAGCGCGTCGTTATTTACGACAAGCTATGCGTGAGGTCTCTTTTAAAGGCAGTGCTGTTGAAGCTGAACACATTATACGTAATTTTAAAAGCTTGGCACGTAAACCACAAGAAAATGCGCCTCACCATGACCTGCTGAATGCTTATAGACGTTTTTGTGAGCTAGACAGATACGACGTTTTACGTAAGCATATTATAGGTATCCGTCAGTCGCATTATAATAAAGTGCCGATGAAGTATATGTTTGTGGATAATATCCAAGATATTACGCGTATTCAATTTTTGTGGCTTGTGGATCATATAAATGCGGGTACGATTGCAAGTGTTTTTGGCGATGATGATTTATGTGCCTTTAAGCGTGACGGCTCTATAGGTGGTCAAGCATTTATCGATTTACAAGACGTAGGTTCTGTTAAGGCTTTCAATCTAGCACATTCCTATCGCATTTCTAGCAAACTCGGTTTAGCGGCTGAAGATATTGTTGGTAGGCTTAAAGGTCGTTTACCGAAGGATATATCTTACAACGAATCTAAAGAAATAAAAGTCACCTGTGACGCCTACGGGTCTGCCGAGGAAGAATTAATGGTCATAACGCAGCAGGTTAAAGGTATGGATAGATCTAAGCGTGTGGGTGTTATTACAAGGACTGACTGGGACGCGTTACGTGTTCAACGTGCCTTTGAAAAACATGGTATTGAACATTCAAGCTTTGCACATAAAATATGGGAAATTCCTGGCGCTATTATGGTGTTAGACCTGCTTTGCCTTCTTTTAAACCAAGCCACAGACACGCACTTACGCAATGTACTTATAGGTTATGGACTTAATCAATCATTAATAGACTCTCTCTTTAAGGGTGGTTTGCATGCTTTAGATTGGCTACCGACAGGCGCTAAACTACCAAAGGATATATCTTTGCCACAAGGTGCTCTTGCTGAATATACAGCTATTCAGCGTCAATTAGTTGGCTATTATACTTTAATTCGTTCAGGAGCAGCTTCACCGCAAGATATTTTTAAAGCCGCTTCTTTTGACATGGTTGAAAATATGAACAAGGAAGACAGGCTTAATGCGCTTGTCGCTGTGGATACCTTGGTGAATTTAAAAGGATCCTTGAGGGAGGTATTACCGCAAATACGTGAAGGGCGTGAGCCTAATGTACATGACCAAGTAATTGTTGGCCCTGTGCGTGATATGCGTAATTTAGAGTTTGACGTTGTGTATATTCCTTTTGCAACAAAAGCAACTTACCCTTATTCAGGTTATTCTGTTTTACCTGTTGATGATTCTCATGACTGTCGTCTTTTCTACATGGCAGTGACAAGGGCTTCAGAGGCCGTTCGCCTTTCATGGCACGGCGTTGAAAGTTCATACGTGTCTATTTTTAAGAAAAGTTTTAAAACGTCTTAAAAAAAAGTTGCAAATTTCTGACAGTGTTTTTTCATTAAATTATAGATAGTCTCTTTTTTCTAGCTTATGTTTTTTAAGTGTTTACAATAGTAATGGCTATAAAATTGATTAATGTGTGATATTAAAAAGGGTGGTTTCTTGGCTTTAAAGAAAGAAAAACTGACTAAAATGCCGACTAAGGCAAAGTTAGAGAAGTTAAAATTAGAAGATAAAGGTTTTGTGGAAGCATCCACAGACGCTGTCCCTTTTTTAGATTCTAGAAGGCAAGCAGTCTTTAAAATTGCAAGGCACTACCACCTTGATCAAGAAGAGCTTTTTCAAGAAGGCTATGAAATACTGCTCACTTGCTTAAGAGATTTTTCACCTGTTTATCAAAAGGCAAATGGAGACATTGTTTCTGTTATGTTTACCACCTTCTATGGTAGCCGTATGGAAAGCTGTGCCATGGAAATGCGTAATGGTAACCCTGAATACAAAGCAAGGCAGGCCTTTACAGAGAAGCTTGGTGATGATGAAAAAGCACGTTTCCGTAGTGACCCGCCACTTTTAGTACAGCACCTAGACCATGAAAGCCCGATGCAAGAAATGCTTGCGGGTGAGGCGTCTGCCGCAAGAGACGACAATAAAAAAGAAATTGCTTTAAAAATTATGCGCGATAGTTTTTTTGAAAAGGTACTTAATGAACTTGTCGCCAAAGAAACAGACGAAAAGAAAAAGGCAGCCCTTCTTTATGTGAAAGTGGGCGGTGTTTATAATTTCCAAGAAATAGCCTACCATTTTGGTGTAACCGACTCACGTGCGAGCCAGGTGATGAATGAACTGATGGATGCATTTTATGTGCAGCGTATGATTGACGGTGATGCTGCGAGTGTGAGCAGAGATTTTGCGCGCTTAAAATTTAACGAAAAGCGTATAAATCGCCTTGTTCTGGGCGCTCTAAAAAATGTTACAAAGGATCAAGCGCCTCATTTGCTTGAAATTTTTGCAGGCAAATACCCGGGCATTCAAGTTGAATATGACAATTTAAAAGAAACAATTGCAACTGAAGTTAAAGAGAAGATCACAGCACAATCTGTAGAGAAGACCAAACAAAAATCACCCGTTTATCAAGACGTATTCACTTCAGAAGAAGTGACAAAATACCCTTTGCAGGGTGTGGAATTACGTTCAATCGGTAGTTTGAAGTTTATTGAAAATTATGATTTTCATTCACCTGAATCAAAAGAACGTTTTGATATCTTTGCGACCTCTCATGAATTTGATGATGGTCAGTGCCCGGCACTTATTTCAGAAGAAGGTGTGGTCATTGACGGCGTACGTCGTATTGAATTAGCCAAGGAAGAGGGACGTACAGATTATATGTGCGTTGTGCATCGCATTCCTGCTGAAATGGACTTTAAATTAATGCGTGTTATGGTTAATATGCGCACACAAAAACCTACAAAAATTGACCTGTATTATGCTATATCAGTACTTGCTGATCTAGGGTTGTCGCAGCAACGCATTGCAGACTGCGTTGGTACAAGCCGTACCAATGTTTTAGTCTATGCAAAAGTAAAAGATAAGGCAGGGCCACAACTACGTGCTTTGTTTGAAGACGGCCTAATACAGGTTACCAATGCGAGTACTTGTTCAGACCTTTCTGAGGATATACAAGCGAAGATTGCTGGTTTTATTCGTAAATTTGGTTTGTCATGGTCTAAGGGGGGCAAGTTTAATGACCTGCACTTGGCGGCAGTTGAAGGGCGTTTGGATGACTTTATGTCCAAGCATGCACCAATGCAAGAGGCTATGCCTATCATAGCCGCTGGCTCAGGTGATAGCACTGTTGTGAGCTCACGTGCTGTACACTCTCTGCAAAAACGTATTGAAGGCTACGAGCGTGATATACAAGATGCTGATATTTGGTCACAGCGCCGTGAAACGGTGATCAGTACACAAAAGGATGATTTAAATAATGCGCATAGTGAAATAGACGCGTTGAAGAAGGAAATTGAAGCGGCAGAATTAATGCGCTTTGGTAGCCCTAAAGTTGTGGAAGATGTTTTAAAGGAACTAAAGGCTTTTTATGCTGTAAGTGAACGCATTATAGGGGCTTCTAGTGCGCTTGCGCATGCAGCTAAAGATTTAAGAAAACTTAAATTGAGCCGTAAACATGCCTTAGAAATTAAGCAGTTGATGGAAGATGTAGATAAATATTCAAACATCTTACGTGTCGAAGTTGTGAGCCAAGTACCAAGATCTGAAGGTATACGTGCAAGCTCAAAAATGACAACAAGTTAATATTGTTGTAATCCAAGCTGTTGTTATATTGGTAAAAAGGTAGTTTTATTTGTTGTTTTATGCGAAAAAGGATCTTTAGCTCTTGAATAGAGTCGCAGTAATTCTTATAATTAAAGGACTAGGTGTGTTTAATGAATAGGTGTTTAAATGTTTAAAATTGTTTCTTTTGCGGTTTCGTTAGCTATATTATCGGCTATGTCGCTGCCTTCTTATGGCCAAAACACGCCAACCTTAAATTTAAAAAATTCAGGTTCTATGGGGTATGTACCAACCATAACAAAACCTATTACATCAAATAAAACGGTTGATCTTGGTGTTCAGGCTGTCGACCTTGACCCTAATAGAAATTTAGCGATGCTTGGTTGTGGTGCACTGGATACGCACGAAGCACGTAAAGCTGTTCTAGAAGTTGATACTTCAAATTTAAATGAATATTTTGACACCTCGGTTTCAAATTTTATGGTTACAACACTCTTTAATTCTCCAGCCGTTGCTGAGATTTTTAACGGCCTTGAAAACTTTGCGGGTTCACGTGTACGTGAATTACAGGACCGCTGTGCAGCCATGGAATATAAAGATGATTTAGCCCCAGCACAGTGGGCGTCTGTTCAACACTGCATCAATAGCTACGCTAAGGATCAGGCTTCTACAGACAAAAAGGTTATGGCGATGGCCTTTAAAGCCTGCTTGTCATCTCCAAAATATGCAAATCAAGGGTCAGAAGTTGTTAACACCAATTTGTTCGATGCTGGACAACAGGTGCTTGAAAGCCGTAAATGGAACGGTACGCTTTTCTCAGCATTAGAAAATACCCGCGCTTGTATGGATACAACTTTAGGTAAAAGTTGCGATATCTTTGCTTTCATACCTAACTTGTTGTGGTGTACAGGTACAAATAAATTTGATTTTGACCAATGTGGCGCGCAAGATGGTGATACGCCTGATAAATTAACAGGCCCCGAGAATGGGACTGATAGAACTATTATTTCAGCAGAAGCTATTTCTCCGATGCAGGTGTTTGATGCATCTTTTGGTTTTTCAGAAGGTTTTATTAATTACGCAATGGTTTACGCATATGAACTTGTTGCTAAGGTTAGTGCTGTGAGCGCCACTGAGATTGCTAGGGTAGGCGAAAATAAATACGCCCTACTTCATGCTAAAAATATAGCAACTCCTTCTCAAGTTTCTACTGATGATGGCTCTGACGCAGGCCCTGAAGCCTTAAATAAACCAAAATATTTTGATCTTGCTTTAGGTAACTTTTTAAATTGTACTGTGGATACTGAATTTGGAGCCCCTACATGGGAAAATTTTAATAAAATACTTGATGATGGTTCGGCTTCTATGGACGCCCTTATCAGCGATATGCCAGAGCCTTTAGCAGGGGGCGTTATTTACGGCGATTCATTCAAACCAGATTTGGGAGTTGCTCATTCGCTACCATCAGATTCTACTATATCTGAATTTAATGTTGCAGCTGCGTCGAATATTGTTGAAATGGCGACAAAGTGTGCTGTACGTGATGAATTACGTTTAGCCCTAACAGATTATATAGGGTTGCTAACAAACCTTAGGTCAAAAGATGCGGCTTTATTGGGCTATAGAACGCAAGTAGCTTATGTCGCAACCAGAAATATACTTAACTTCATTGTACACCGCCTACAGCTTGCGAAAATGGACTTGGCGTTTAATGTATCAACAGATCCAAACTCACCGCCGCCACATGTAAGGCTTGCACTAGACACTATTATTGATTCGTTTAAATCACGTATAGTTGAAATGGAAGAGCGACGTAAACAACAAAGAGATTATGCGGCGATGATCGCCAAGTTTCAGTAAAAATAGAGAGTAAAATTTATAATGCGTATACTTTTCATTAACATTTTATGTTTAGCGATTGTTTTGCTGCCAGCCGTTGCTTTTGCTGATATCACACCTGTTACTAACCAAGCATCTCCTGAGGCCATTGCGGCAGATTCATTGGCTCTTAAGTCAAGCGATGTTGATTTTTTTGCAGCCGATCTATACTGTACAATTAGAGATGTTATTAGAGGTAGCTTAGGTACGGTGATTGGCCTTATCATTTCAATTACGGGCGGCTATAGCTATTTAATGAAAAAATCAGGTTACGGTTTGTTCTTTTTCTTTGCAGGTGTTGCTTTAACAGCCTTACCAGGTATTTTCTCCTGGTATTATCAAGGTGTGATCGCAGCAGTAGGGCGTGATACGAACGGTGTAAGTAATTTAGGTAATGGTTTTGTGCCAAGTGATAAAGTGACGTTAGACGCTTGGTGTGCGGGGTATGTAGCGCCTGACAAGTCTGCTAAGCCTGCCCCAACAAAAACGGAAAAAGATATAGATAAGAATGCTGAAATGGGTATTGGTTTAAGGTCTCTTGTTGATGGTGTTGGCGAGCCAGCTTATTCATGCTTTAGACCTATTAATTTTGATATTGATGATGACGGCAAGGTTTCGGTCTCCACAATGTTGGGTGCAGGTGAACCTCAGTATTGCGCTAAGTAATAACACTAACGACTAACGTTTATAAAAAGGCCGCTTTTAGCGGCCTTTCCAATGTTTATGGGTGAAAGAAGTTAAATCGCTGTTGTATTTTTCGATGGTTTTGTTTAAATTCTCGAGAGATTTAAGCGAAAAGCCTTTGACGGCCTTGTAAAAAGGCATTTCAGTCGCTTCAATGATCTCATCTAGACTATCCCTGTCGTAAAGGCTGTGTATGCCTTTCACGGTCTCTTCAGGCATGTTTAAAATAATCCTGCCGTAGGTATTGGCTAGGCCCGTGTTGAATTCGCTTAAATACCTATGAAGTTGAGGGTAGTCAGTTAAAGGATCCCCAGAAGACTCTTTTAAGAGACCAGGAAGTTTTAAACGATCAAACTCGTTTACATCACCTGCATTATTTTGATAATCGTTTATATTAGTATTGCATGATATAACAGGCGCTAAAACGATTTTTGCTGGTTTTGCTCTAGTGCGACCTTGTGGTAATAACTCTGGAAACCATAGGTTGCTCAGCTCATATTCAAATGCAAGTGGCAATGGATGGTAGCCGACATTTGAACTAAATTTAGTATCTTTAACCCGTAAAAGACCCGAAAGCGGCAAAATGTTCTTTTCTTTACGCATTTTTTTAATGCCGTAACTCATCATATCAAACCCCTTAATCGCCGTCGCGGGGAAGAAGCGCTCTTTCATATATTGAGGCACATAGGATATCTGTCTTGAAATAGGCTCATGATATTTAAAAGCTTTAATAATTAAAGGTACGGAGTCGTAATAATAATGTAGTGGGTCCCATAAAGGCCCTTTTTTCTGCATGAAATGACCCGTTGCCATATCCCAAACCCAAATGGAAGGTTCTTCAAAATGTGAAGGGTGTGTTGGCAGCCAGGTAGCACCCCAGACACTTTGTGTGCGTTGGTGTGGCAGGCGTAAATCTGGGTGCACAGGTATTGGGAAAGCTTTCATGTTACTTTCGTAACGCTTGCCATCACTCACGATGACCTGTGCCGGATAAATAAAGTTAGAAGTTGTAAACCCAGGGGCGATAACTTCTAAAATTGTATCCTTTGGCTCTTCACTTGCCTTAGCGCTAACAATATCATGTAAGCCTTCAACGGCGCGACCGCTTCTTCTTTTTTTAATACCATATTCATCATCAACAACATAAAAGCTATTGTAGGCGTCTGTTGTGGGGATAACGGTACAACCAGATTGGAATAGTTTTTCTACCCATTCTGCGCCACCATTCATTTCAAGAAATTCAGCATAAAATGTTGTTGAACTTACCTTTCCCCACTCTTCTAGAAATTTAAGACCAATATTTTTGGCATGTGTTTTATCGACACTTTTCCTGGCGTAAAGGAGGGCGGTTTGCGGTAAGCGCCAACCATCTTGATAAAATGTATCAACCCTTAATTTGTAAGGATAAAGATTTTCCGCTTCATAAGAAAAGAGCTGTAAGTGCGCATCGCTTTCATAACGCATACTGGTGTCAAGTGAACGGAACCGTGTGAAGAATATATTTTCGATATATTCACTGCCTTCAATATCAGTGGTGACAATGCGACAGTTATTAGGAAAAGTGACGTGTCGGTTGTTTGTCCAGTGCTCGCCTTTTTTAACTTCAGGGCCGTAGCCTATATAAATAATACGACCTGCAAGGTCTCTGACAAAATTAGGCGACAACGGTACTTTAATGTTGTTTTCTAAAATGTCGGCAATACCATTTGTGGTCATCACATTGTGGCCATCGATACATGGGATAATAGGTAAGGCATAATCAATAAGATGCTCTTCGATCAACTCGTCGAGTACAGGGTCAAGGCTATAAAGGTCACCCGTGGCGTTTTTTGGGTGTTCACCAAGGTCATTTTGATAATAAGCAGAAGCCAGACGCACCCACGGCGCTGGCTTTTTTTCTACTTCATTTGTTACTTCTGGCGTTTGTTTTTTTTGTTCGCTCATTTTTTATCTTTATTTTTTTAAGAGTGTGCCTTGTCTTTGCTCGCTATTTTATTAAACTCATTTTGGCGCTGTTTTGCAAGCCTTGTTGCTTTCTCATGTGCAACTTTATTGCTTGCCATCACTGTTTCTAGTATAGATATATCGGCACCATTAGGTAGGTTACTTGGGTTAAAGTTTTTACTGCCTTGTGCAAATGTGTTAAAGGCAGAACCTGTGCGTGTTGTTAACTTGCCAGGGTCATTGCTTTGGTTGGCTTTGCTAACCAGGCCTTCAAACTCATTTATAGCTTCATTATTTCCACTTTTATAAAGTTCTTGAATGGCCTCGTTAGAGAAGCTGTCTTTATTAATCTTCCATTTGCCATCTTTAAAGTTATCTACAATTTCGTTGGTTACTTCACCTGCGGCAATTGTTTTGATTGAACTGTCTAGGCCGTCCCCATTAATGTTGTCTCTCACAGCATCCTCTGCTCTGGCGAAAACTTCATCTTGCAACATGGTTGAATTAACTGTACGACGCTCCCCTGTTTTAGGGTCAACAATTTCTGATTCAACAACAGCCTCACCAGGTGTATTCCTCAATTTTCCAGAGTATCTTTCGCGAGATTGCTTGATAGCCGCTTTGTGTTCAGCTAGGAAGGCAGATTGCTCTGCTGCGACAACCTTATCAGGGCTTGTGACACGGCGAATGTTGGACGCGGCACTTTGCCCTTGTTGAATGGCCCTCGCAGCTTCGGCATCAATTTGAATTTTAGATCCCGCCATGTCGACTTTAGCGTCCTTCAATTCCATTGTTTTTACGGCACTTCCTATGCTTTGGTAAACACCAGATTTAGCTGCTGCTTCACGGTTTTCACGGCTAATTTCTTCCATGCTTGTGCCACGTTCTTTGGCTATGCGTTGCCCTTCTTTATGGGCGCGGCCACCAGCAAAGTATTCGGCACCGCCAGCTGTTTGGTTACGATATTTATTCTCAGCTTGAGAGTCCTTGTTGGCACTGACGAGGCTACCATAGCTTTTGCGTTGCGCTTCATTGGTGCTCTTATTATCTTCAAGCTCTTTACGTCTTTCGGGGCTTATAGGGCCTTTACTACCAGAAAGCTCGGCATCAATTTCAGCGTTGAGGTTGTCAATATTTTTATTGTTATTGGTAACCTCTCCACGGATACTGGTTTCAGCTTTACCTTCACGGTATGAGCCTGTGACCTCTTGGAAGGCATTACCAGCACCCGGTATTGCAGAAAGACCATTTTTACCAAATACTTCTTTCATTTGATTACCACCTGATAAAGCTGCTTTGCCAACACCTTTACCTGAAGCTATACCACCAATTGCACCACCCACACCAGCTGTGACGGCAAGGGCTGCAGCACCTGCAACACCTTTAACAATAGCTGCTGCTGTATCAGCGGCTTCATTGGCTTTACTATCCATTTGAGAGATTTGCCCCAGTACAGTAGATGCATCACCCGCTTTAAAGAGTAGGAAGAATGTTACCATGGTTACCGACGTATATGCAGCAGCGGTCACGTAAATCATCAAGGCATAGTCAAGTTTTGTGTAATCCAATATATCAAAGCGTTGCATAGCAATACTCATTACAGCATCAACAAGTGTATAACCAATAGGTATGGCTTTGAGGGCTAGAACAGAAATAAGACTGACCACAATAACACCCGGCGCATGTGACGGTACGACGAGGCCCATCATAAATAAAATAGGTGTACACATCAGTATAAAGAATATGGCGATGGATATAAACATCTGTAAGAATTTAACATAAGCAAGTGCGCCGATACCCGCAAATTGAGCACCAATTTTAGTGGCAGTTTCTGCAACCCATTCAACAGCAAACCCAAGTTCACTACCAATGTTTTTGAGGTTCGCTTCAGCGCCATGACCGTTACCTGAAGTTTGCATGGCTTTGTCCATATTTGAATTACTGGCGGCAATTGCCTCTGCTTGGGCTTCTTTAGCGTCAATGGTACTACCTTTTGTAATAACCATAGGCATGGTTGAGTTTTTGAAGCCAGAATCTATAAGGTTTTTAATAATAAGACGACGCGCAACTTCTGCTGCGGACACGTTTGTTGAAGCGTCACTTAAGGCGTGATGCTCAACGATAGGGCTTACAGTTGTGTCTTGGTATGTCATGGTTTTTGCAATGGATTGGTACCTTAGGTAAAGCCCATTCATTTGCATGGTTGCATTATCTTGCCTGTAAGGGTAAAGCAAGAAGTTGCGTGTGCCACTGGTTACAGTATTAGAAAGCCCCATAGGCTCAGCAAAGTCCCCTGTTTTTTGGTTGGGTACGCCAGTTTTTATATAGTCAACATCTTGACCGTGGCTAGGCCATGTGTTTTGGAACATAAGCGCATCTCGCGTATGGTTTCTGATCATGAAATGTAGTTGTGCACAGTTATTAACAAGGTTAAGGTAAGGTTTTTTTGCAAGCGCTCCTAGTGGGCGCTTTGCACGGCCTGAAACAGGCTCAGATTTACGTTGGTCATATATTGATATTATGGTAGGCGTTATAAAGACAATACCTGCGGGGGTACTACCAATATTTGTACCGCCACCTTCACCAATGATCATATTGTACCAAGATGTCGCAACAGGGTTTTTTCTTTCAAATTCTATGCCTGCTGAATGGCTTACCTGCGTGATGACTCTGTTAAAATCAGAGGCTGTTTCACTTTGTAGTCTTTTTTCTATAGGGTCAGTTGCGCCCCATGTCGTATAATCATCGGCTCCTCTACTGTTTGTAATGTAAGCCATCATTGTAGGGCTATTAAGGGTAGGCGGAGGGCCTATTAGCCTAAACGAGTCAGCTGTGTTTATGTCATCAACCAGGGTTTTTTTGTTCATCATAGCGTAAGAAAGCGTAGATAATTGCCCATTTAAAATATAGGCAGCATTATTTTTTATATATTGTTGCACAGCTCTGTCTACTTCTTTTTCTTTGACACCAGACTGTTTAAGGGTTTTACCAACGTCGTCTGCATCAAGGTTTACCACTGAAAACGGCGCGTAGACCTTGCCGTGATATTCAGCATAGCCCGAGCCGTAATTAGACAAAAGGTCTTGAATGCTTGCGAGTTTGAAGTAGTTTTGTTGTAGTGCGTTGGTTTTTTCTGCAGATAGCTGCACAGTGGAAATACCATAGGGTACGTAGTCGTCTTTTAATTGCCACTGACCTGAATTTACAGGTGTTTCCACCATTAATTTCTTTTCCCACTCATGGTCGTAAAGCGGTAAAGATAGGCTTGATTCAGGGCCACACTCAAGTGTTTTATATGCTTGTATTTCAAATAAAATATCGTGGCGCTCATTGAGCTGTGTGTCTGCTGGTGAACTACCTGATACGCCGTCGACAAGGTCTGTAATTGCATTGCGCATACGTGGGTTTGCAGGGTCTGTTATATCAAAAAGCCCTAAATAAATAGCACGGTGAATTTTGCTCATAAAATCTATAACGACAGCTTGTGGCGTGAATGCGTATATTGTGTTGTCAACGCTACCTACCGTTGATTTGCTTGGGTCAACGTTTACCTTGATTTCTGCGAAAAAGTGTTCACTTTGCCTTGGCCCTATGAGTAAAATAATAACTAAAAATGTCCAGGATACAATAGTGACGATGTTATGGAATTTTTTTATAAAGACAATAGCCAATGCACCTATCAGGGCAAATGTAAGGCCTATATAGTGAAGGGCTTGTGTGCCAACAACTTCACCAGCAAACATTTTAAATAGTAATGACCCTTGTGCGAAGCCGTCCTGTGAAAACTGTGCAATATCTTTAAGTGGACCGTAGTCTGGAAACGCCATTAAATACCCTCTAAATTTCTTAACCGTAAACACTTTATATAAGCTTCACCTATTATGGCTATAAATTACTTAAATTTACACCTTAGGGTTAATTATTGTCATTGAATGCTTTAATTTCAAGGAAAAAGGTTTAATTTTTGCTAAATACATTGTTTTTTTGTGCTTTTTATATCTCTGTTGTTTAAATGTTGCACTTGAATTTGAATTAATAAGCATCTTTTTAAGCTAGGCGTTGCACATAAACCCTATATCCGCTATCTTGTTGGGTGGTAACCTGTATCTTGGTGATATTTAGGTTGAAGAAATACTATAATTTTTAGATGTGGCATGAGGCAAATGGAAAATAATAATCAAGCACCACAACAATTTGATGGCAACTCTTCGGGTGAAGATAAGTTCAAAGAATTGGTTGCGAAATTTAAAGAGCTACCAAAAAACGCACAGATTGCTGTTGGGGCTATCGCTGTCTTCTTTCTTTTTATGTTGTTAAGTGGTGACGATTCTGACAAATCTCGCTCTGTACAAAATCAAACCCAAGCGGGTAATGTTAAAGTTTCTGCGCGTGGTCAAAATGATGGCGCTGTTAGAAAGGATCTCTTTGAAGAGACCGCACCTTCACGTGAATCACTTCAACGTGGGTTTTATACGCAACAACGTAAGGAACTTGCAGATCTAAAAAGCTCCCTCCTTGCTGATGTTAAAACTGAACTGACGAATGTCGGCGGCATTAAAGAGGCCGTAACAGAACAGCAGCAGCAAATGCAGCAAATTATTGAAACATTTAATGACCAAATTCGCTCTTTTGAAAAATCAAACCAAGAGCAGCGTACAGAAATTAATCGCTTGGTAGAGCAGGCGCGCTTACAAGAAGATCAGGGACGTAGAGGTCAAGCTTTGGGTACTCTTGATACGGGTGGTACGGTGCAAAAAGTTAAAAAACGCCGTATTTCTCAAACGACATTACGTGCAGGCGGTGCAGGTGTTAGCGCCAACCCCGACCAAGCCCTTTTAAGTTTTAATGGTGCACCTGGCTCTGCATCTGCACAAGATTTCTATGTTGAAAAAACACCAGAACCTTTCTTGCCGCCTTTAGGTTTTATTAAAGCAACCCTGTTAAATGGTTTTGATGCTTTGGTGGGTGGTTCTGTCCCTTCACTTGTACGACTGTCGGGTTCATACAAGACCGCAATGAATTCAACTGTTTCATTGGATGGTTGTGTCGCCTTGGTAGAGTTTGAAGGTGAGATTTCAACAGAGCGTGCCGTCGGTAAGCCAAGTCGTATGACTTGTGTTTATCCCGACAGAGGTGCTGTTACTTATAACTTAAGTGGTTATGTTGTCGACGCTAATGACGGTATTGTAGGTGTCCCAGGGATCTTTTATGAAGGCGATGCTTCCCGTATCGCAGCGGCACTTATGGCTGACTTTGCTGTAGGTATGGCTGATATTGTGAGAGAAAACCAATTCTCTGAAGAAACAAGTGAAGGTGGTACTGCTACAAACTTAACAGGTAGTGCAATGCAAGCGGAATTTGCTTCTGGTGTCTCGGGTATGATGGGCTCCTTGCGTGATTATCTTCAAGAGCGCTCAAGCCGCGTTGTCCCATTTGTACGTGTCGACCCAACAAGGGATATACATCTTGTTATTCTGAGCGGTATTGAATTGCGCCATGCAGGTAGTGCTTGGACATTGCTTGTCGATGGTAAAAAAGCTGATTCAGTGCGTGCAGCAAACGAAGCGGCACGCCGAAATGCAGAACAACAGGCCAATAAACAAAATCAAAGAATATAACGAGGTTTAACTATGCGTATTACTTTATTACTATTACTTGCATTAACTGGCTGTAAATACTACGGTAGTGCTTTGCCGCCTGATTATCCACTATCAATGGATGTGTCACTGGATGTTGCAAGGGATAAGGCGCTGGGCACTGGTGGTGTTGAACGCCAACTTATCCGTCATAAGGTGAGGCCTGATATGAACAGACCTTCATACATCCCAGAAAAAGAACTTGCTGTTGTCGCACCACCAAAAACACTTTTGGTTTGGACATATCCACATGTAACGGCTGATAATACAAGGGTTTTTGGTAACTGGTCTACCATCTTCCTCACGGACCGCTATGAATGGGTTTTACCTGTTAACGATCGTGATATGAATGACAACTCATTTGGGGCTGGTTATGGCATTTCACAATAATGAAAATTATACATCTGCTCGAGTGAATCGCGTCGGCGATCAACTCCCTTACTTTGAGTTTGAGAAGGACGAGAGTTCTTCGCTTTGGCGTGCCCACCTTCTACAAGACGGTTCACTTTCTATGGCTTGGAAAACACGTGTACCGCCTTCCTATTCTTCTGATAATGGTTACTTGCAAACGAACAATGAGTTTCGTACCTTTATTGAAAGCTTGCCTGTTGGATATCAGGTGCAAACAATTATTACATCTCATAACAACCTTTCAGACCGCATGAAGGAATATTTAAGCCTCGATAGCGGTAATGAAAGAGGAACAATCTTGCGTGAATCACGCGCGGAGAAATTGCTCACAGCGGGCTTTAACGGCTACCCTGTCGCTGAAGGTCAATATGCTATGCTGCGTGATACCTACATGATTATAACAGTTAAGGCGCCGCCGCCAGCAGAAGACTTGGGTATATTAAAGAATATTGCAAACCTTATTTATTCTGTGGTGGGTACCATGGTTTCTGCGTTTGGTGTTGACCCTTCAAAGCTTAAAGTGTTTGATAACTTTTTCACCTCACAAGTGCGCTATGCTTTGGGCGACTTCAAAGAAACAATCTTGTCTATTGAATCAACTTTAGATGTAATGTTTGCTGTGACTAAAGAGAGCCGTATGTCTCTCACTGATTTGAAAAAACACTATTGGACGGCTTACGCACCTTCATATAAAGATGCAAAACAAGAAGTAATTCTTGATAAAGACATTCCCTTTAGAGAACAGTGCTTCCCGTTACCAATTGAACATGAGCATGACCTTGTTAAAATTGGGCGCGATTATCATGGCCTTGTAACACTAGCGATGATGCCTGACACCATTGGCCCTGACTATTTTGGCGTTATTCGTCGTACCATTGCTTCACAATATACGTTTTACTGTAATATTACACAGCCACATCAAATGATGGAACAAACCAAAATGGCTGTTTCTGCTGAATTACGTCGTCGTATTTCAGGCGCCTTTAACTCAGAAGAAGCTGATATGTTTGCCCAAGAGGTAAGCGAAATTAGACAGCGCATGTTCTCAGGTCGTAAAATTCTGTATATTATTTGCGGTATGATTATTCATGGCTATGACCGAACTGAAGTTGAAGAAAAAATGCTTAAGGTTAACTCTGCAATGAAGAAACTTTCTGCTGTGCCAGATATGGAACGCAGTATGTGTTTGCAGGGCATATCCTTTTCTTGGCCACTTGTGAACGAGCATAAATTTAGCCGACCGTTTTCACGTAACCGCCGCGTTATGTCAGATGACTTAGTTGATCTATTGCCTAACCACGGCCATTGGGGTGGTAGTGCGTCACCACAAGCTGTTTACGTTAACCGTGATGGCGAAGTAACTTTCTTTGACCACACGTCAAATGATTTTGTTAACTGGCACTATGCCATTACAGGGACATCAGGTTCTGGTAAATCCTTTATGGTTGTTGACCAAGTATTGCAACTATTTGCCGCAGGCGTTGAGCGTCAATTCCTTATGACAATTAAAGATGACTATGATCGCTTTGCTTTAACTATGGGGCGTTCTATCATTATTGATCTCGACAATCCAGATTGCTGTATCAACCCTTATGCGGGTGTTCTCACGAAGCAACGTTTGCAGCAATGGGTGGAATCGTTAGAGCTCATGATTAAAAAAGGTGGCTCTGAAGACCTAGACCCTGCACTGCCACGCTTGTTTGAGCAAGTTCTACAGTATGCTTATGATATTGTACCAGTGGGCGACGTTTTACGTCCAACTTGGATTAAAGAAGCGCTGTATAAATTCCCCTACATTAATGAACACCAACGTGAATTAGGTTTACATTCTGCCGATGAAATGGGCTCATACTGTAGCGATGGTATGTATGGAAAACTGTTTGATGGCCCGCCATCTATTTCAGAAAAAGACCGTTTAGTTGTCTTTAATTTACAAAACGTACTGAGCGAAAAAATTAGTGATGTGATCATCAACTCCATTTTCACCATGCTCGATAATATTATGTACATGGGTGACCGCGCCGCGAAGAAACACCTACTTGTTGATGAGATGATATCTATGATTAGCTCGAAGGGGGGTGAGCAAGTTGCGAACCAGCTTAAACGTGCCTTCCGTACATACCGTTCATTAAACTGCATGTGTGGTATTGCTTCGCAGAACGAGGAAGATTTAACAACTGATGTGGGTGCGGCGATTATTGGTAACATTACCAAACGTCTTATTTTGAAGCCACGTAAAGAAATGATACCGATGTTGATGCAAACTTTAGGTTTGCGCAGTGAGCGACATGAGGCAAACATCGCCTCTATTGATACAAAACCTGGTTTTTATTCTGAGTTTTATTTAATGTCCCCTGTGGGAGAAGTTATTTGTCGTTTGCTTACAGATAAGTTAACATTTGCCCTTGCAACAACACAGCCAGAAGATGTGGCGGAAATTAACCGCATCAAAGACGAAATGGGCGGTGATTGGTGGAAAGCAACGGTGACATTTAGTCAAAAATATCCGCAAGGTGTGCGTGCCGCAAGATCAGCCGCAATTGCTGAAGAAGAGAGAAGTAAAAGGAGTACATAGGGGTAAATGGTTTTAAAACGCAAATTGCCAACTGCTATGGCATCAGGAGAGACAAAAAAAGAAGGGGCAACAGCCTCTACACCTGCTGCTACACCAGAAGTTCCTAAGGCTTCGAAGGCGCCAATAGCGCCAGAACCTCAAATGGAAACAAGTGCATCAGCTATTCCTGATATACGAAATGACAAAACTCCTGTTGCGAGTGAAGGTCAAAAAACTGCTTTGCCCGACAATGATTTTACTGCCGATAAAATGGCTGAGTCTTCAGAAGATAAGTCAGCACCTGCAGGCTCATGGGACGAGGAACCTGAAGCATCAAGTGGTTGGGAAATTGACGGTATAGGTGCAACATCAAAGGATGATGATGTTTTTGGCTCAATGGTCGAAGATGTTAAGTCTGAAGAGAAATCATCAGACCCACTACCGCCTTGGCAACAAGGTGCAAAAGGTGGTTCAGCACCAGAGTTACCAAGTGATATTGCAGCGGCAGGGCCGCAGTTAAACCCTCTTTCAGGTGAAAGATCAGGGCCTTTTGGTGCGTTGATTGGTATCGTCTTACTTATTGCTATTGGCTTTGGCGCTTATACATTCTTTTTCGATAAAAATGAAACAACTGAAGTTATTAGTCGTTGGACAGGTTCCTTGAATGAAGTTTCAGAAGAAATCCCTACAGGTCTTGATATGGCAGTTAAAGGGAGCCAAGAAACGGATACACTATTAAAACCCGAAACCGTTATTAGTATGGCTGAACAGCAAGAAGTTATTGTTGATGAAGAAGATGATCTATTGATGGAAGACGAAATTGAAGCCGAAGTTATGGCTGAAACGACAAAAACGACATCTCCATTTGAAACAGTAAAATCTACAGCCAGCAATGAAGATAAAACAATTGTTGAGTTTGTGGACGTTTCTGAAAATGAAGTTGAAAAACCATTGACAGCTGAAGGTGCTGGCGTGATGCCAGAAGAAGTAGGTATGATCGTCGAGTTGCAACAAGCTATCAGTGAAGCGAGAAAAGATAAAGACCCTGATAATTACAAGGAAAAAGAAGCGGTTGTAAAATTGCCTACAAGTGAAGCTGAGGCCCTTGAAATGTTGACGCCCGATGAGCTAGATGTACGCAACCGTGAACTTTCTCGCCAATTAGATGAAGAATTGGCCGAATACCGCAAAATATTGGCTGGTGATAGTAGTGACGGTCCACGTAAAGTGAAGCCAAGTGAGTTTTTTGTAGAAGATCTACCTATTAATGCAGATGATCCAACTAACGCAACTTTAAAGGGATCTATACCTTTGCCACAAAGAAGCAGTACACTGCTGTCACAAAAGCAGGCGGAATCTCTTTATGGGGCAAACCCTTATAACTTGCCTGTTGTGCCAGAGCCATCACAAAGAAAAACACTTTCTGTGCGTACGTTGTCAGACTTTGATGTGTCAATGTTCCAAGTGGAAAGAGAACGTGTACGTATACCTAAGGATGTTAAGCCAAGCTTTAGAGCTTCAAACTTCCCCGCAATTGTCTTGTTATCGACAGTTAAAGAAAGAGGTATTATCGCTGAAATACACGACAAACAAGGCGTTCTTCTTATAGGAGAAAGTGTTGCAGGTTGGGAACTTATTTCAGTGAAATTAGACTATGCCGAATTCAGCAACGGCAAAAGAAAACATATAGTAAATATAGGACGTTAAGTATGAAGGTAGCAAATATAGAAACTGTGCGCCTTATCGGTGTTGAGTATGGTTGGACAGAACCTCAGATAGAGCAAGCTCTCGCTGGTGCTATTCGTTTGTGCTATGCCGAGCGTGATATGTTGGTTGAGGTTGATGTAAACCTTAAGGAACAAACCATCGCTACCAGACGTCGTAATGGTTATGGTGATAGAGGTGTGTGGATCGATATCCGCGACCCTCTCATGCCAAGTGTAAACATGTTTATGCAAATCATGGAAATTCACCAATGGGGTGACGGTTCACCTGGCCGTGTGCTTGAAGGTGAAGTTGCTGGTTTCCGCGACGGTGGTATATTCTACCGTGTTGGTACAAAGCATGTCTTTATCCCTGAAAATCTTTTAAGCGTTATGGACTTCCATGAAAAACCAGCGCTTGGCACAAAACATGTCTTTACACTCTGTGCAAGCCGCGACCCTGTTGCTGATATGCGTGTGGGCACAAGGCGTGGTAAGGAATTTGTCGCAGCCGTAATGGAATGTTACTACCCTGACTGTATCAGTGGTATTTGGATGGGTGCCTCTAACTCATGGGCAGTCATTCGTATGAACGCAGAACATATGTCACTTTGGCTTGAAAATGGCGGTGTTAACGTGCGTCATCTACAAAACGTGCTTGGTGTGCGCCGTATTACACTTCTACCAGAAGGTAAGGGTGAGTCTCCTGAAGAAATTCGCGACAATGAAATTCGTCACTTTATTAATAACGCATGGCAAGCTTGCCGTGTGGCGTCATTAAGCGAAGACCGTATTGTTATTCATACACCGATGGACGCTGCCGACCCACGCAAAGTGCGCACCTTCTGCTCTATGCTGAAGAAAATTGCCCCTGAATGTGAACAGGTTATTATGTAATGAATAAGACGGTGTTATTCTTAAAAAAGGCTGTCTTGTACAGCCTTTTTCTTCTATTTCCCTTAGAGTCACTGGCAGTGGTGGACATTGGTGCACCACATAGCATTAAACTACGCCCAAAAGGGTCTGAGATGGTTTTAGTATCTTTTAAAGTTGTTGAGTGCTTTACAAACAAGGAAGAGGCCGAGTTGGCGTTAGACCGTGAACTAAACCTTAAAAAACACCCTTCATGTGGTGAAGGCGTTGCGCATGTTCTGATGCACAAGGATGAATCTATGATTGCGGGCACCGATAAAACATTTACAGACATCATACATATTCCATATATCTTAAATCAACCGCAGATATACATTGATAAAGGTCACTTTAAAGTAAGACCAACGATGAATAAACATCAAACCGAGAAGAAAGGTGAAGTTGTCATAAGTCTGTCTAAAATTATAAAAGGTCATATTAAAGCAACAATATCGTCTAGCTTTCAGAAGGTTACGATGAATGATTATCTGGCACATTATGAAGGAGATCAGACATTTGTTAATCAGGTACCTGTCAAACGCCACCGTATTATGACATCGTCTGAAACTTTAAAATTGGGTGAGATGAAAATTGTTTCAGGTGACATGTGGGTAGAGGGTGTTAAAAAAGTTGATGGTGTTTTACCTGAACATTCAAGGCTTTGGCTTGAGCTGACCATAAAATAATCATTCAAACCTTGTAATTTATTATAATGTACATATACTATTAGGTATACAAAGACACATTTTACTTTTTTAAAGATCAAGATAAATATCTACATTTATCGTCTTTATATCTTTTAATCTAGCATTCATGGGACATTAAGGCCCGAACGCTAACGCTATCCTTTTAACTAACACCCTTGGGCAAATTCGCCCTTTTTTTACTCTCAAGTACGTGAACCTCTGACACTTAACCTGTCTTTCAAGTTCACACCCAAACGAGGAAATAATTATGTCAGATCTTACAAAAAATACAGATTATGCACACTTTACACCATTACATCATCGTGGTTACGAAACTGGCCCTGGCTTTATTCAGGTGCCATCGTCTGATTCGAAAGGTAAGCCTTTTAAAATATCAGCAAGAACACCACAACAAGGTGAAATGGTTTATGCCTTAAGCCGTATGAGTTATCTTACTGCTGTTATCGGCGCTGCTGGTGCCGGTAAAACACTTTTTGGTGTTGCAACTGGTATAGCTGGTTTAACAGCTGGTTTATATGAACATGTTGTTATCACACGCCCTATGGTAGAAGCAGAAGAAACAAGTGGTGCTTTACCAGGTGGAGAATTGCAAAAAATTGCACCTATGTTAATGCCTATTTTTGAAAATATGATTATGATAGGTCATGGTAACCGCATTGCAGAACTTGACGATATCCGTCGTGATGCTGATAAGACTATTGGCGCTCAATTGGTTGAAAGTATGACAAAACCATTGCAAATTGCACCTTTAGGTAAAATGCGTGGACGTACTTTTAATGACTCATTTGTCATTTTAGATGAAGCGCAAAATACGACTGAAAATCAAATGAAAATGTTTTTAACCCGCATTGGTAAAAACTCACGCGCTTATATTTGTGGTGATCTTACTCAGGTTGATGATAAGTTCAACAATGGCAATAATGGTTTAAAATATTTGATTAAGTTGATTGAAAAGACATCAAGCCAAAACCCTCTTTTAGACGGTGCAGCGCATGTTGGTGACTTTTATAAAGGCTCAAATACTCAAGACCATCCTGCAAATGATGAAATGCATTTGATTGATGTTGGTAGTGATACCAGCCAACGTGGCCCTGGTGTAAACCGTGTGCTAAGTTGGAAAGATTAATATCGTTTGATATATCGAACCTAAAGGAACCCTCTTATGAGGGTTCTTTTTTTATGCGTGAATGGTTAAATTTTTATAAAAACTTTGAATGTAGGATAATGAATTTATATTACATCAGTTAATGCTTATGAATGAACAGGATGAGCCTGTTGTCCGATATTTATATCAGATAATATGTGGAAATATCAACATACATCATATCAAAAATGTTAAATATATAATAAATATTACCCAAAGGGTAGGGCGGCTATTACTTTGGAGTTTTAAACTTACAAAGTTGCTTATGGCCTAAGAAAGTTGGCTCACAAGCCTTGGAATGTCGATAAGATTATTGGTGAGACGAGAAGTATCTTTCATCACGCTTGTACCTGTCCAGCGGTCAAGTGTTTCAAGTATATCGCGCAATTCTACATCCGTATAAGTGGTGTGAATAGTGTAGGCAGGTAAGGCGTATTTTATACCTTCTTGCAATAAAACATTATCGTGCGCACCAGAAAGGGCTTTACGCATACTGATGAACTCTTCACCCGTTTTGTTGTTCTTGATAAATGTAATATAACGTTCCATAAATGTGATTATAGCACATGCATATATATACTTTCAACCAAATGGTTAAGTAAAATTAAAGGCTGTGGTTTTTTGGTTTTGCAAAACCCGTATTTATGTGGATTCTCTTTGTATGCATCGTTTTTCATGTTTACGTTCTTGGCGTTTTTCACCCAGTGCAATCATGCAAGGGGTCACAATAAGTGTCAAGATAGTCGCAAAGAATAAGCCAAACATAATAGAACTGGCCAGTTGATCCCACCAACGTGAAGAAGGGGCGTTATAGCTTAATTCACGGGCAATTAAATCAACATTTACCTTTGTGCCCATAGGAATAAGGCCAATAATTGTTGTAATGGCTGTCAGCAGTACAGGGCGTAGCCTTTTTTGCCCTGTGAGTATCAGCGCCTCATACCAGTCAAACTCTCTTCGAAGTTTGTTATAGGTGTCAATTAATACGATATTATTGTTAACGACAATACCCGCAAGTGCAATCACACCTAGGCCACTCATAACAATACCAAAAGGCTTGCCTGTTATAATGTGTCCCAGCAGTACACCTGTGGTGGAAAGAATAACGGCACTTAAAATAATAAATGCCTGATAAAAATTGTTAAACTGTGTTACCAAAATAATGGCCATGGCAAAGATAGCAACAATGAAGGCTTTTTTAAGGAAATTAGCCGATTTTGCTTGTTTTTCATCGTCGCCTTTAAAGACAACCTGCACACTTTGCGGCAATTCATATGTGGCTAATTTTGCTTTAAGGCCTTTTACAATATTATCTGTTAAGAAGCCATTTTTAAGATCAACGTCTGCCTCTACATAAACAACATATTTTTGATCAAGCCTTGAAATTGTTGAAACCTTACGCTGTGGTATGCGCGTAATAAAATTACTAATAGGGGCAAGGCCATAGTCGGTCGATATATATAAAGTGTCTAATGTTGAAAGGCGACGGTCATCCACATCAAAGCGTGCGGTGATATCAATTTCTTCATTGAGGTTGTTAGGCCTATATGAACCAATGACTGCGCCTGTAGTTGTAAGACGTACAGCCGTACCAATATCAATTAATGTAATACCAGCCTTATTGATTTCATCACGGTTAATATCTAATACCCACTCAATACCTGTATCGGCAACGGTGTCGGTAATATTAATAACACCATTTGCTTCTTCAAGTTGCTTTTTAAGCTCAGTGGCCACATGTGGAATAGTGGCGGGGTCATCAGAAATAACGGCTATTTTAATAGGTTTGCCATCTTTTGGGCCACCTGCTTCTGCCTGCAATTCAACGATAGCGCCGGGCAGTAGACCAATGCGGTCTAAAACTTCCTGATAGACGTCTTCAGCACCTCTGTCACGGTTGTGCCATTCAGTGGGCTGAACGAATACTTTACCAATAATATCTTCTTCGCCTGCGCGCCTGCTTTGTTGGCCAAGGGTTAGATAATACATGGTTTCAATGTCTTTAATATCTTGCGTGCGGCTTTCAATTTCTCGCATGAAAATGTCTTTTTCTTGTATGGAATAATCACCATCACTGCGCACAAGAATAAAGGCACGTTCAGCTTCTGTTTCAGGGAAGAAAACAACACCATTACCAAAAGAACCATAAAGTAGAATAACACTGATAAAACTAATCACTGTCGCGATAATAATTTTTTTAGGTTTAAGCAGCGCAACCTCTAAAATGCTTACATATTTTATGGTGATATTTTTAAATATATCTTTAGGGAATGACTTCGGTTTTTTACCAATATTTGCACCAATAAGAGGAATAAAAATAAGCGCCATAATAAGGGAGGCCGTTAAGGTAAATATAAGTGTGAGCGGTAAAAATTTCATAAATTCACCAACGGTGTCAGGCCAAAAAAGCAAAGGCATAAAGGCCGCAAGTGTTGTAAGGGTGGAAGCGAAAATAGGCATGGCCATATATTTAGCAGCTTCAGAAAAAGCGTGGCGTCGGCTACTACCTTCACGCATACGAGAATCCGCAAGCTCTGTGACAACAATGGCGCCATCCACAAGCATACCCACAGATAAAATAAGGGCAAACAACACGACAACGTTGGTGGTGAAACCGAGTGAGAATAAGACAGTAATTGCCAGTAAGAACGAGCCAGGTATAGCAATAGAAACCAAAGTGGCAGACCTTAAACCTAGGGCGGCAAGTGTAACAATCATCACTAATATAATGGAAAAGATAACGCTGTTTTGCAGGTCATAAAGCATGGTGCGAATATCGCGTGATTCGTCACCACTAAAGGTGTAGTTAACGCCAACAGGCCATGTTTTTTCTGTGTCTTTGACAATAGCTTTAACGGCATCAACTGTTTCAATGACGTTACGGCCAATACGTTTTGATATAGCTAAAATAACAGCGTCGTTGCCGTTTGACCTTGTGAGTGATGTGGGGTCTTTGAAGCCAAGGCGCACGTCCGCAATGTCTCTAAATGTAATGGTTCTGCCTTCACTTGATATGAGTGGTAAATACAAAACATCACGCAGGTCTTTAAAGAGGCCTGGCAATTTAATGGCATACTTACCGCTACCAACTTCTAGGCTACCAGCTGCAACAAGGCTGTTGGCATTGCCCACAGCCTGTTGCAGGTTTGTGGCACGTAGGTTGTATGATTCTGTAATGAACTTGTCCATTTCAATGCGTACTTCGGCTTCCTTGAGGCCGTGAAGCTCAACTTCTAAAACACCCTCAACACCTTCGATACGGTCGCGCAAGTCTTCCGTTAAACGCTTTAATTCACGGTGCGGTAAGTCGCCACTTAATATAATATTTAAAATCGGAAGCTTCGCAAGGTTAATCTCTCTCACCACAGGTTCGTCAGCTTCATTTGGTAGCTCTGCTTTGGCAATGTCAACTTGGTTGCGTACATCGTTTAAGGCTTTTTCATTATCGAAACCTGCTTGGAATTTAAGGGTAACGTTACCACCACCTTCATAGGCGGCTGTTCTTAATTCATCTAAGCCTTCAATGGTACGTAATTCTTTTTCAAGCGGTTTAATAAGGAGGTTGACGCTGTCCTCTGGTGAAATGCCAGCATGATGAATGCTGACATAAATTGTTGGAATAGGAATGTCAGGCTTTGATTCTTTAGGGATGGCTATATATGAATAAATACCCGTAATAAAGATAAGAACCAACAATGAAAAGAAGGTGCGGCTTTTAAGGATAGCAAGGTCTATAAGGTTCATTGTATCTAAACTTTCTTCCTGTGCTGGCTACGTTTGTTTAACCAAACTTTAATGGCTATCGGCAGTAAAATTGTAAGCATTGTTGCCAGTGGTAAGGCGATAAGCATACCAAGAAAACCTCCAAGTTCGCCACCGGCCATCACGGCAAATATCACCCAAATAGGGTGTAGCCCCGTGCTTTTACCAACAAACTTAGGTGTTAAAATAAAGCCTTCTAATATTTGCCCAACGGCGAATATTGCAAAGATAACAAGGTAAGGGTTAATGCTGGCAACTTGATATTGCATGACAGCAAGGACGGTGGCAAATAGAAGCCCTAGCACCATGCCTATAAATGGAATGAAAGATAAAATGCCTGTCAACAAACCAATAAAGAAGCCCATTTGTAAGCCGTAAAGCGCTAAGGCTGAACCGTAAAATAACCCAAGAATAAGACAAACAGAAAGTTGCCCACGTAAGAAGGCGCTTAATGCTTTGTCGAGCTTTTTAATGGTATCAACGGTGCCTACGCGCAAGTCTTTTGGTAATAGGTTTTTGCAGCTCTTTGTAAATTTTGGCCAGTCGTGTAGCAGGTAATAAGTTACAAGTGGTGTGATAATAAGTAATGACAGGGCGTCAAATATAGCCATGGCACTTAAGGCTGCTTGATGAATGGTATCTAACGCCGCAAGGGCAATTTGGTCGCTATAGGTATAAATATAATTTTGCACAGCTCCTTTGTCGAAGGCGATATCATATTCGACTGCAAGTTTATGAATAGCACCGCCCGAGCTCAGTGCCTTTTCAAGCCACGCCGCATAGGTTGGGATATTTTTAACAAACAATGAAATATCTTCCGCAACATAAGGGAAGCCAATGGCTAATACAGTAAATATAGACCCCATAAAAATAACCAAAGGCGCAAGTGTTGCCAAGGTGCGTGATTTTATTTTGAGTGCTAGTTTTTCAACCACAGGTGCAAGTAGGTAAGCAAAAATAATACCCAGTACAAATGGTAGCAAAATAGGGGACAGTATGTAGATGGATAGGCCAATAAGTAAAATGGCGCTGAATATGAAGATATCCATTAATAAACCTTTCTAGCTAAGGGGGCTTGGTCAACAATATGCGGTATAACAATCTCACCATCAATAAGGTCTGATTGCCCTTTAATAACCACCAAAGATTCTTTAGGTAGGCCTGTTAAATAGAAGCCTTTACCATTGTCATCAAGCGGGTTTATCGGTACGAACTTCGCCTTATTAGTACTTTCTAATATAATGGCACCAAGGTTACCTTTGTCATTTAAAACCATGGCAGCATAAGGTACAAGTTGCGCTGTAACGGCAATACTTGGAATGCTTAATTTAGCACTCATACCCGTTGGGATAGCCATGCCAGACTTCACATCAACTTCCACTTTGTAAGTGTGCGTGATGTTATGTGCGTTACTGGCAATGAAAGTAATGGTGCCTGTAATTTCTTCACCTGTTGCCAGTGTGGCTGTCGCAATGCTGCCTACTTGAATAGCACCTCTGTCTTTTTGTGAAATATAAGCGACAACTTTATAACGGCCCTTGCTGACGATCTGATAAACAGCCGTTCCTTTTTTAACGTAATCACCCACTTCAACCAAACGGTCTTCGACGAAGCCATTAATAGGGCTGGAAATTTTAGTGTATGACAAACTGTCTTCTGCTAGTTTAAGGTTTTCTTTGGCTTGAGCAAGCTCAGCACGGCGTCCATCCAAGGATGAATCGGCGCGATAACCTTCTTTGTTAAGGTTCTTCGCGGCATTAAAAAGAGATTGTGCTTGATTCAATTGGTATTTAGCTGTTTGCAGTGCCTCTGCACGCTGTTCTTTTTCAATGGATAGAAGGATTGTGCCTTTTTCAACATCGTCACCGCGTTTGGCGCTAATGGATTCAATCTGTCCTTCAATGCGTGCCGCAAGGTTTACCAGCATATAAGGCTCTGTCGTTGCTGAAAGAATAATTTGTCTTGTGTAGGGCTCAGCAATAACACGCAAGGCTTGAATTTCTTTTTTTGCATGAACTTTTTTTGTTTCGACAATAGCATCGTCGCCCGAAAAAATACCAGACAGCATCCATAAAATTACGAAAGCAACAACGCCTAAGGCCATTTTTACATTACCTTCTAGGTTGCTGACACGTTCTTTTATTTTTACTATTCTTTGTTTCTTTGGCATAAGGATCCGTCTTCTTTATTAATAATGTGGATATTTAATTTCTGTATGCTCTATCTTATGACAAATTTAAAGTAAATAATGGTTTTAAACGGAATTTAATTGCTTTTTAACTGTATAGGACTATTTTAATACTTATGACTGTGACGAAAATAAACAAAATATCTATAACGTTCTTTATTTTAATGATGACCTTTGAGGTTGTTTTTATATCTTTGGCTTTTTGGCAATATGGCCGTATGCATGAAAAACAGGACGCCTTTTCCATATATCAGCAAAAACTTGCTGTGAAGTCGGTTCTTTATAATCATCAGCAAACTTATAGTGATTGGGATATCGTTCAAGTTGAAGGTGTGTTTGATTATGAAAATGAAAAGTTATTACAAAATAGACATTATAAATCTTATGGCGGCTACCGTATTATCACACCTCTTATTTTACCTGATGGTTCACGCCTGTTGGTTGACAGGGGATGGATACCTAAAGATTACGACAAAGCACCCCCTAAAGAGCTAGAAGATAAAAAGGGGCAGGTGAGCTTTACTGGAGTGGTACGTTATGTACCTAAAAAGCAAGCATGGCTCAAAGGCCCTCTTTACGGCATAACAAAAAAAGTGATAAAAAGGGTTGATACCGCTGTATTTCCAAGCGTTGCAGAATATAAGGGGTTGCTTATACAGGCAACATCATCAGGTAATCAGAATATCCGATCATTTATTGAAAAACCTCATACAGGGGCGAAACATAGCGAATATATGCTCACTTGGCTGGCCTTGGCTTTTATCCTACCAAGCCTTTATGGCGCCTTACTTCTTCAGCGTTATCGCCAGAACAAGTAAGTAGATATTTACACCTTTTTACGTCGTTTAAGTATGGCGGCCATAATGTCATGCGCATTGAAAAATTTCATTAAATGTGCGCAATAAATAAAGGTGCATAAAGCAGATAATCCAACAACAGCTAACCATAGTATTTGAATATATGTTTGTCCACCTTCATTATATGGTAATACAAATTCAATGGTGGTGATCACGAGGTAGGTTGCCAACGCTAAAAGCATTGACTGGCCCATTTTTTTCTTAAATACAGCCATGTCTTCAATTTGAATAAAGTTTTGTTTTCTAAGAGCTATAAACTGCATCGTCGCATTTGACCAACCGGCAATACTGGTGGCAAATGCAATGCCAATATAACCATATTTCTGCATTAAAATAAGGTTGAAAATAACGTTGATGACAAGCGTAATGGCTGAAATAATTAGCGGTGTTTTTGTGTCCCCGTTGGCGTAAAAGCACGTTACGGTTATTTTGGTCATAATATAAGCAGGCAAGGCGATACAATAAGCTTGCATAGCCTTTGCCACAAGGCTTGCTGCATCGAGTGAAAATTCACCATGGCCAAACAGTGTATGAATGAGAGGGAAGGCTAAAAGCATTAAAGTGACGGTCGAAAATAAACTAAGCGCAAAGCCATGAATAGCAGCTTCACTAAACGCTTTGTTCGCGGCGGTTTTGTCTTGTTTTTTAAGTGCCTTTGACAGGTGCGGCAGTAAAACAGTTGCCAGCGCAATACCAATAAGAGAAAGCGGTTGCTGGTAAAACCTATTTGCAAACTGCAGGTATGAAACAGCATTATCTTCTAAGTACGAGGCGAGTAATATATCGACTAAAAAGCTGATTTGTAAAATACCAACGGCAAGGGCTGCGGGGCCAAGTCGCCTCAGAAGGTTTGGCATTTCTTTATGTTTAATATTCTTTGTGAAGGATAAATCAAATTTTATTTTTTTAAGCGCTATGGCCATATAAAGCATTTGTAAAATACCACCAAAAGTCATAGAGGACGCGGCCGCAATGGCTGGATCAACGCCCAGTTTAGGTAATATTAATAAGCCTGCAATGAACGAAATGTTAAGCAAAACAGGGGTAATAGCAAAGGGGGCAAAATTGCCATAAGTGTTGCAGATACCGCCAGCAAGGCTGGCAAAAGTAATCAGCATTAAGTAAGGGAAAGTGATACGTCCAAGGGTTACAGCAAGTTCTAGGCGTTCAGGGTCATCAGCCCAACCTCTGGCGAGAATTTGGCTAATAAACGGCTCCATGAAGAATTCAGCAAGTAAAGTGATAACAAGCAAAATAATGGCAAGTGTTGTGTAGGCACTTGCAGCGAATTTTTCTGCAGCCTTTTGACCTTTTTCTTCTTGGATACGGCCAAGAATGGGCACAAAAACGACGTTAAAAGCGCCTTCGGCGAAAAGGCGACGTAATAAATTTGGTAAAATCATAGCAAGGAAAAAAGCATCGGAGGTTGCGCTTGTACCAAGTTTGTTGGCAATAATCATGTCGCGCACAAAACCAAATATACGAGAAACAAGTGTCAAGCTACTTACAATAAACGATGATCTTAAAATAGAAATAAGCTTAAACCCTGTTTTAAATTATATGAAATTATATTGCCATCTTTTCCCCTTAAACCGCAAGGTCAAATGGATATTCAAAGTTGTTAACTGTGACTTTTATGAATAATAATTGCTTTTTATTTAAAAAAAAGGTATTTATAAAGCATTACAAAGACCTACCTTTTTTATTTCTTGCCTTTATCGGAGGCCAATCCTATGAATTATCTTAAATTTGAAAATAAATGCGCTTATTTTGCGTCCATTTTACTTTATCATGGCTTTGCAGCGAGTCAGTTTAATTTAGAAGTTATGTCGTACCTTGAAGTCGATGCGTCTACACACATGCCAGACACATGTACTGAATCTGGTAATACTTATTTCACCATATTGCTAAATATGACGTATCAAAGATTCCTTAATAATGGAGGCGATGTACAGAATATACTACAAAAAAATGTGGTGGAAAAATCAAATTCTTCTTATGCTATCATGGCTACTTATGACGATCTTCCATGTTTTTTACGTTCAGCTGATTTTTTGGCAAAAAGCACGTTTGAGCCTCATTTTTTCGCAAAGGTATTCCGCTCTTTTCGTTTTAAAGGAAGTGCCGCTAAATGGTCGCCATTGTTACCGGTCAACAACCTTTATGATGATATGCACGTTGCAGAAAATACCCTGATAAAGGCTATTTTCAGCGAAGAATCAATTCTATGGTCAAAGGCAATAAACTTTAAAATTGTACAAATTGATCAACGCACAGTGGAACGTTACGTCAATGCTCTTGAAAATATATAACGATTTAAAGCCCTTTTTTGGGCTTTTTTTTATACAAAGACTTGTATTTATGGCCTTTAAGTACCATATTTAACTCAATACTTTTGAAACATTTTATTTTCTTTTACAAAGGCTGTTCAGCCTTTAAGCGAGGACTTATGTCTAACTTTACAAATATCCCTCTTTCTTCAGGGGATAGAAAACACGGTGCTTGGACGTTTTTTTGCATCGCAATCATTTGGGTTTGTTATCGTTTTATTACTTATTTCGATAATGAAACAGCGATGATGGGTGGCAATAATTTTTATACAGATTTTAGTATTTGGTCTAGCCTGTGGCTTATGTTCGTATTTGTGTTTCCTGTCACAGCTTTGGTTGCTTTAGTCAAAGATATTGGAAATATTAAAATGCGTAAAATATTATATTTTGTTGTCGTTCTACTTATAGCTGCGGTATTTGTATATTTTGCACCATCTATGCCAACAGGGTTGCTTAACTCTGTTAGTATTTCTATGCCAAACGCGGCGAATACAGCCTCACACACCTCTCCTGTTTTTTGGGGAGCACCGATCACAATCATTTGGATGACTTTTGTTTTAAAAGCCGTTTTTCACGGTAGTGATTTTGTAAATGAATGCCATAAAAAAGGTTTTTCACTTATGTGGGCAGTTGCTGCTATTGAATTAGCTATCTTTATAGTTGATCTGTCTACAGGTATGCTAGCTGCTGATTTTTTTAGCTTTGTCTGGGTTGTTTGGAGTGTGTCAGTTGGTGTGTATTTTTTAAATATAGGGTATAAAGTTCTGAACTTACAAACACAAGATGCTCTTGATCTTGTAGAAAATCAGACCTTATGGGATAAAGTATATGCTCGGAATTTAGCAGATTATGATGAAGCAAAAACGATGAACTTGACAGTGATTGAATGTGGGCCAAGGCCGACTGAAGTTAAAACGTCAACAACAGAGCTTAAGCCGAAATATAAACTAGAAGTCCCTGCTCAAAAACCACCTGTTACGAAATAGCGATAAAATATAAAGAGCCTTCATTTTTGAAGGCTCTTTTTTTAGTTAACAACCATGCTTTTGAGGTCGTAGAGCAAGTTATGTGCTTCTTTCGGTGTTAAATCATCGAGTGATAAATCACTTAAACGTGCTTCGAGCGCACTTGTTTCCTTTGCTTCTTCAGCAGGTGCGGTTGTAAATAATGGTAAGTCGACAGGTGACAGATTTTTACCTGTACCCGCACTTTTTTCAAGGCGGTTCAGTATCTGTTCTGCGCGATGCGTCACAGACTTTGGTAGCCCTGCAAGGCGCCCCACATGGATACCGTAACTGGCAGGTGCAATACCTTTGCCAATACTGTGTAGGAATATAATATCGCCCTGCCATTCCTTTACTTGAACGTGGAAACATTCGAGGTTTTCGTACTGTGATTCAAGCTCCGCCATTTCATGATAGTGGGTCGCAAACAAGCCACGTGATTTGTTTTTGTTGATGATATGCTCCACAGCCGCCCAAGCGATAGAAAGGCCGTCATAGGTAGCGGTACCGCGGCCAATTTCATCGAGAATGACAAGGCTACGTTCTGTTGCACCGTTCATAATAGCGGCGGTTTCGACCATTTCCATCATAAATGTACTTTGACCACGTGAGAGGTCATCTGCCGCACCTATACGTGTAAATATACGGTCAACAAGGCCGATGTGTGCTTGGCTGGCTGGGACATAAAAGCCTGCATGTGCCAAAATAGTGATGAGGGCGTTCTGGCGTAAAAAGGTTGATTTACCAGCCATGTTTGGCCCTGTAATGAGCCAGAGTTTACCATCTGAAAGTTCACTGTCATTGGCAATATAATCCTCGACATTTTGCTCAACAACGCTATGACGACCTTGACGGATAGTAAAGGCGAGGCTGTTGTCGATGGTCGGGCGGCAGTAGTTATATTCCTCCGCAATCTCGGCACCGGCGCATAAGGTATCAAGCTGTGCGAGGCCATCAGCCGCACGCATAAGCTCGGGTGCCATGGCGGCTGTGGCTTGAATAAGCTCTGCAAAAAGCGCTTGTTCACGGGTCAGCATATTGGCTTGCGCAGCACTGTATTTACGTTCCAGTTCCATCAAAACAGTGCTGGAAAAACGTTGGGCATTTGTAGTTGTTTGACGGTGAATAAAATCTGTGGGTATTTTGTCGGCGTGGGTTTTTGTCACTTCCATAAAGTAACCCCAAACCTTGTTGTACTTAATACGCAGTGAGCTAATACCTGTGCGTGTCGCTTCTGCAGCCTCAAGCTTTTTCAGCATATCCATGCCGTTTGTCGCAAGGTCTTTATAGGCGTCAAAATCTGCACAGTAGCCTTTTTTTATAAAACCGCCATCACGCGCTAACATTGGCACGTCATCTTCAAGAGACTTTTCAAGTAAGCTTGAAAGGGCTTCAAAACCTGATGTGTTTTTTGTAATTTCCTTTGTCAGGCTTGTATGAAGCTTGCTTATCTTTGTTTGAATTTGCGGTAATAGTGTGAGGGTGTTCTTGATGGCCACCAAGTCTTTAGGGCTACCACGTTCAAGTGTAATACGGCAAAGTGCGCGGCTAATATCTGCGCCTTGCTTAAGGCTTTGCTGTATATCGGCACGGTTGTCTTTTTGTTTAATAAGCGCCTCTATGCTGTCTTGACGATTTTTAATTTCTTGTAAATCTTGGAGAGGCGCTGTGATCCAGTTGCTAAAAACACGCTTGCCGGCAGGTGTGACGGTACGGTCAATGGTGCTGATAAAGCTACCTTTTCTTTCCCCTTTAAGGGTTTGCGTTAATTCCAGGCCACCGCGGCTTGCGGGGTCAATGAATAAAAAGCTACCACTGCGCAAAACACTTGGATGTTCAAGGCTTGGCAGTTTGCCTGTTTGCGTTTCTTCGGCGTAACTTACCAATGCACCGCACACAGAAATTTGCGCCTTGCTTGTAAAGTTGAAAGCGTCGAGCGTGCTAATGTTAAAACATTTCATTAAGGCTTTTTCAGCGCGGTCGTTGTCAAATTTTGTTTTTGAAACAATGGTAAGTGCGTCGGTGTAAGTTCTTAAATCATCTTTGTATTTGTCAGCAAAACTTTCTGTGATTAAAATTTCTTTCGGGTGCAGTCTTGCAAGCTCACTGCTTAATGACGTTTCTGTCACACTCGTGACTTTAAATTCCCCTGTGGATATATCAAGGTAACCCAGAGCTAATTCACCACCTACACTATAAAGAGCACTCAGGTAGTTGTTTTCTTCGGCTTGAAGCATAGACTCTTCGGTGAGCGTGCCGCCGGTGTAAAGGCGCACAACTTCACGATTAACGAGGGCTTTGTAGCCACGTGCTTTTTTAGCCTGTTCGGGTGTTTCTGTTTGTTCGCAAAGGGCTACTTTATGCCCTGCTTTTAAAAGTTTTGCAATGTAACCTTCGGCCGCATGGAAGGGAACACCACACATAGGGATACCTGCATCGCCGTCTTTGGCGCTACGACGTTTGGTAAGTGTAATACCTAAAAGTGCAGATGCGGTAACAGCGTGGTCGCTAAAAAGTTCGTAAAAATCACCCATGCGGTAAAAAAGAAGGAAGCCAGGGTTGGCGTCGCGCATATTGTAATACTGTTCCATCATCGGTGTCATGTAAAATTCCCTTAAATTTAACCCCTGTTATGGGGCGTAGCATACCTTAAAATGCGTAAAATATCACCCCAATTCTTATGTGTGGTGTAAAAAGGAATTTTAAGCCTTAAAAACATGTAATATATAGAAAATATTCTCTTTAATACGCTTGTTATGCCTGCACTATTCGCCCTTAATTCCGCTCAAAACTGACTCATGTAAGCAGGTGTTTACCGTTTTTGTTATTTGTGACAAGGCTGTCTAAGTGTTATTATTGTATTTATGAATTATTTAGATGACTTAAAGCTATTGCAAGAGGCTGCCTTGAAAGTAGGGCCTTTGATTATGAATTATTTTGGCACCGATATGGTGGTAGAAACGAAGGCGCATGCAGGCTTTAGCCCTGTGACCATTGCTGACAAAGAGGCAGATCAATTCCTCCATGATTTTTTAACGGCGGCAAGGCCAAATTATGGCTGGCTGAGTGAGGAAATTGAAGATAATACCGATCGTCTCGATAAAGAATGTGTCTTCATTGTCGACCCGATAGACGGCACGAAGCCTTTTATAAAGGGTGAGCCTGAATTTACCGTGAGTATTGCCATTGTGCGCAACGGCAAGCCTATTGTGGGGGTTGTTTATAACCCTGCCAAAAAGCAGATGTATGCGGGTGCAAAGGGCGAAGGTTTAACCTTCAATGGTGAAAAAGTTAACGCCAATGCAGGTGTAAAATCATTGAAAGAGCAAGAGTGCTTGGTTTCACAGTCTGAAATGAATCGCGGTCTTTGGGTGCCTTATGAAGGTGAATTTTCGATGAAGCCTATCGGGTCTATTGCTTATAAATTGGCAATCGTTGCGGCGGGTCAGTCTGACTTTATGGTAACTTTGTGCCCTAAAAGTGAATGGGATTGTGCGGCCGGGCATGTGCTTTGTGTTGAAGCTGGCCTAAAAGTGACAAATATTTTTGGCGAATGTATTTCGTATAATAATGAAATGCCAGATGGCACTGTAGATCGTATGATTGTGGCGTCTCCACTCGTATATAAAGAACTGAAAGATCTGTTAGATTTACACGTATAAATAGCCTTTTGACATAAGTATCTTAATATATACAGACAGAAAAAAAGAAACCCCGCAGGGTCAGCGGGGTAAATAGGGTGTGGTTAGAGGGTATAGCTGCACTTGTTTTAGTTTTACGTTCAAAAGGGTGTTTAAGAGGGTATTCACTAAAACAACAACTATAAATTGTCAGTTTTCTGATCTTGCTTTTTTAAGCTATCAAAGTTTTTCCTTTGCTTTGTTAATAAGGTTTTCCATTTCTTTAAAGTTCTTTAGTTTAAGGCTCTACTCTTTTTAAGTTTCTCTTCTCGGTCCTTTTTCTTATAGGGGTGGGTGTAAATGCTGTATACAAAAAAACTGACACATAGGTATAAATTATGGTAAAATTGTCAGTTGTTCTGGGTGGGTAATGGTAATGAGTACACCGTTAACAGACTTGAAAACGCCACGTATTTGTAGGCTTTTACCTGCGTAGTCTTGAGCTATATCAATACCTGACTGCTTAAAACTGTCATAATATTTTTTCTTAATTTCAACGGTGAAATCTGTCCGCCAGTCGGCACCAAAGTTTAAGTAGGTTTTATTTTTAACCTTAGTGATATGGTGTACTTTACCTTCTATAATATTAAATTGACCTATGGCTGTGTCGGGTATTTTATCGTCGGTGCTGTGCGTTTTCCAGCGCGCATGTCCCCACATGCCTTGTTTGTTTAATTTCGTTTTATTTTCAATTTTAATAAGTTCTCTGGTGTGTCCGCGGTTGTCAGGGAAGCTGTAAACATGCGCGAGGCTTTCTTCGATAAGTTTAGCGTTAACCCAAATGCCATCTTTTTTATAGGCATGGGCGAGCAGGCGGCCATAACGGTCTTTGTAAAGATCGCCAAATTCCAGCCTTAAATCTTCATGAAATATGAGTTCTGTCAGTTTTAGGCGTGCTTCATTGGCAAAGGGTTGGTTTTTTTTGCCGCGCCTGCCGATTTCAGGTGTATTAATACCTAATAACTTGATATGGCTCCCATCTTTGGTTACAAATGTATCCCCATCAATGACATGATCCACTTTTTTCCATGTAACACCTTGGCTAAAAGCAAGGGTGTATTGCGTGCTGAGCACCAAGCCTATAATGAAAAGCATTTTTATTGAATTTTTTATCATGGTCATGATGTTAGCATGAAATTAATGACAAAAGCTTGCTCTTTATTAAAAACACAGGCAAAATGTGCCTTGTAAAAACATACAAAATAAAGGAATTTTTAATGCCTGTTCGCCCAGAGATAGCAAAAGATAAAAGCGCTATTGCTACATTGATTGCACGAAGCTATCTAGAAGATGGTGCTTCAACTATTGAACAAACAAGCGTTTTGCGTTCCCTTTCATCGTATAATAACGACATTTCATTGGTGTCGGATGGTGATGGTGTGGTGAAAGCTTTTTCACTTTACACACCTGTTACTGTGGCTAAGAAGCCTGGTGCTGTTATACTTGCACCGCTTGCAATTGATACAAAAGATAGCGCATTTGACACTGTTTCATTTTTAGAAGAAACCTTTAAAAAAGTTACAGCGCAAGGTAGCCGTTATGTATTCTTAATGGCAGAGCTAGATGATTTATCGGCCCTCGGTTTTGTTTTTGCGGAAGATTTAGATTTTACGCTTGCGGGTAACCCACCTGTTTCACTGCTTGTGAAGGACTTGGGCGTGGGTGATAAGCTTTCTGGAGAGTTAGATTTACCAGACATTCTTTTAGTATAAGTTTTAGGTTTTATAGTTCAACTGGATAGAACAATGGCCTCCTAAGCCGTAGATCTGGGTTCGAGTCCCGGTGGAATCACCATAAGCTTTAATACGTCTCATGATAAAATCTATACACTTTAAACCGACTGAATTGACCTAGGTTAACATATGCTCTTGCTCGCTATTCGTCGTTGCTGATGTATTGGGCAACAATCTGTTTATAGCGCCCGTTTGAGTGTAACTGCTTTAAGCCATCGTTAAAATCGTCTCGTACTTGCTTACTTTTAAAGACGGCAAAACGTTTCGCTGGTGGGAAAATACGGTGAATAGTGTGTGGGCTTTTTTTGATACGTTTGAGTCTTTGTAGTTGTTGCTTGTAGTAATAAAAAACATTTTCTTCCATAACAATAACGTCAGATCTATCTTTATGGAGCATGAGTATTTGTAAGTGTTGTTTTGTAACTTCGCTATAGCGTAAGTTTTTCTTGGTCGCGTCTTTATATTGTTGCCCTAAAAATTCAGCCGCTTTTTGAAAGGCGGTTATGCTTTTTCCTTGCAGGTCTTCGGTTTTATTGATCTCTATATTTTTAGATGTAAGGGTGATAGCAACGTTATTATAGGTGACAATTGAATGTGATTCGAATAGGTCTGTTTGAGCGGTATGCGGAATATTAAAGGCGCCGTGCACGCGTTTATTGTTTATTTCTTGTTCTACACGTTTATTGGTTGCGTAGGAAAATTTAACCCGATAACCTTTTAGTGCCAAGGTTTCACGAATAAGGTCGATGGCAATGCCGCTATGTGTTTTTGAAATAACGTAAGGCGGGATAGAAGATGACGTTATAATTGTGATCGTTTTACTTATGTCTGCATGACTAAACCCTGCAGAAAATATGCATACTAACATCACAAGTATTTTAAATTCTCGTTTAAACATTATGTCCTATAAGGTAACAATTATGTTCATATTATAGAGACGGTAAAGGGGTGTTACAAGTGTTTAACGGCTTACTTATCCTTAATAGGTAGGCTTACCAACTGAGAATTTTGCGCCCCATAAAGTAGCCCAGTGCTGTAAAAAGAACGACAGGCAGTAGGTGTGTGCAGATTTGATGGTGCATCGTTTCCATAGCGCAGGTAAGCCTTACACCCAAATAACCCATTGTGCCTGCCAAGAGTAGCGTTGTAAAGCCAAGCCATTCCGGGTTTGTGGTCGCGCTTTTTTTAAGAATAATGAAGCCTATAACAGCTGTAGGTAGGGCAAAAACAATAATGCTTGCAAAGCAGCTTGAATGTATAAGGTTTAAATCAAAAGCCGTCATACTTTCTTCTGAAAAGGTACAAACAAGGGCACAAATTACTGCAATAATAAGGGCAACAAATATAAATTGTTGTTTTTTGAAGGCCTTTCTTGGTGGCGCATAGTAAACGGTGAGGCTATAAGTGACCGCAATAAGTGCAAAGACGGCGGCAAGCTCAACGAGAAAGCTTGTCATTAAAATTTTGTCCATAAAGTCAGGGCGTAATCCATAAAAAAAGTGAAGCACAAAGGCTATATATACAAATGAAAAAACCAACAGGCCTGCAAAGGCTTTTTTTAAAGGAAACGGGGGCGTTTTTAAGGCTGCCTCTGAGCTGAGTTTAGCAATAATATCGGCTGTTTTCTGTTCATTTGTCATGTTAAAGTCTTCCTTATCTTTTGTATGGCTCTATGAACGGTCACTTTAACGGCGCTCACATTCATATCCATCTTAAGCGCAACTTCGGCGGTGGTAAAACCTTCTAATTTTATAAGTATTAATATACGACGCTGTTTCTCATTAAGTTGTCCAAGTGCCTTACTTAATAGTTCGTTGGCTTCTACCTGTTTGGTTACATTATTATTTGTATCATCGGCCGTATTCTCAATAAAGCCTTCGATAGAGTCTTCTTTATTGCGGTATATTTGACGTAAATAGTCTAGCGTACGATAGCGAAAAATGGCGTAGAGCCAAGGCTTGAACGCACGCGTTTCTTCAAATGTATGGCGTGCCCGATGCACAGAAATAAGAATTTCCTGTACAATATCTTCACGTTGATTGGCGTTCGATATTTTATAGGCAACATACGCGCGTGCAAGGGTCAGTATTTCTTCTAAAAATTGATGGTATGCTTTTTCATCGCCTGTATTGGCTTTGATAAAAAGGTCTTTAAGGTCTTGCTTTGCCAATTTTATATTTGCCTACCGAGTAAAAGATGTGCCGATTCTATCCAATATTTACCTGCTTCAGTTTGAATTTGAAACCAACCATCTGCTTGATTGGTAATAACAACTTCAACACCTGTAGACGCCGTGACGGCATGGTCACCCGATAATATAGAAGGTAAAGGGTATAGTGTTGCATTTTCAGTAATGATAATCGCTTTTAATTTTTGTGCTTGCTTTTGAGGTTGGCTTTGAGGTTGTAGTGTTTGATAAGCTGGGTATAAATGGTAAGCTGCGCTTAAAAAACACAGGCACATGAGCACAAATGCAACTTTATTCAGTTTGCGGCGCTTAATAGCCGTCATACGAATATCTCCAGGTAATATAGGGGCTTTTCTGGCTGGTCGGCGTCTTTTACTCATGCTTATACCTGTTATTTATGTTGAATATTGTATTTGGTTGTTTTCATTATGGTTATATTTTGCTTAAATGGAAGTGATTACCTTGTGATGAATGCTTGGTAGATATAAATTAAAAGAAGCACTGTGGTTTTATGGAACTTTCTGCCGCTATACAAGTAATGATGATTTTAGCAGGATCGGTTGTGCTGTTTGTTTCCGACCGTGTGCGTGTGGACCTTGTGGCCATGCTTGTGCTTTTAGCACTCCTTCTCACAGGTATTGTGCCAGAACGTCATATATTAGACGGTTTCTCAAGCCCTGCTACAATGACGATCGCCGCCATGTTTATTATTAGTGCAGGCTTACAGCGTACAGGTATTGTGCGTTTTATTGCCAACCGCTTGCATGTTCTTGTCGGGCAGGGCAAGGAACGTTTAACGGGTGTTTTAATGGTGACCTGTGGTTTTTTCAGTGCCTTTACTAACAACACAGCCACAGTAGCTGTGCTTTTACCTGTTTCGTTGCGCTTAGCGCAGGAACGTAATATAAACGCTTCACGCGTGTTGATGCCTTTGTCTTTTGCGGCGCAATTTGGTGGTGTTTGTACGCTTGTAGGTACAACAACAAACTTACTCGTGAATGCTGTTGCTATCGATGCAGGGCGAGAAGGCTTTTCTATGTTTGAATTTGCTCAATTAGGCATTGTTTGTTTTTTTGTGGGTACTGTCTATATGGTCTTTGCTAGTAAATACCTTTTAAAAGACCGTGCGGGAACGTCAGATGCAACAGCGGAATATCGTTTAAAAGATTACATGACGGAAATGCGTGTACTCGAAGGCTCGCCCCTTATTGGTCAAAAGGGTGGTGAAAATGATTTAACCGAACTGGGTGACGAAACTGACCCGATTCGTTTACTAGAAATTATACGCGATGACCGCATGATATGGGCACCGCAGGCGACTGAAATTCAAGAGAACGATCTTCTACTTTTACGCGGTGATGTTGGTAAGGTTATGGAATCGGAAGGCTTATTAAAGATTGAAGATTGGGCCGAAGGTAATTTGAATGATGTTCACCTAGAAGGTGACGACGTTACCTTGGTAGAAGTAGTGGTGCCGGGGCGCTCTAATATTATTGGACGCACCCTTACGCAACTCGATTTTTACTGGCGATATCATGCAGCAGTGCTGGGCGTGAGGCGCCACGGTGAGGTTTTGCATGAACGTATTGCAAAAATTGACTTTAAAGAAGGCGATACACTGCTTTTACAAGGGCATAAGCAAGACTTGATGCAATTGGCCGACGAAAAAGATTTTATGTTGCTACAAGACTTATCAGTCCTACGTTTAAAAAAACGCCGCAGTGTTATTGCCTTCATGATATTACTTTGGGTTATTTTAGCAGCCTCTACAGGGTTTTTGACGATCCTTGCTGCTTCTCTCATCGGTGCAATTGGTATGATTGTGACACGATGTTTAAGTGCGTCCGAAGCCTATGAGTCGCTCGACTTTAAAGTTATTGTACTCTTAGCCGCGCTTATTCCATTAGGAACAGCCATGCAGACAACACACATGGTCGATATGGCGGTAGATTTTATTATTTTGCAAGTTGGTCAATATGGGCCGACAGTGGCTATGGCGGTTATTTATCTTTTGGCGATGGTGTTAACAGCCTTAATGTCCAATGCTGCAACAGCTGTCTTACTGGCACCTTTGGCGCTGGCGATTGCCGATGGCTTTGCTGTTGACCCTAAACCATTTTTAATGGCAGTGGCCTTTGCTGCGTCAACTTGTTTTAGTACACCTGTAGGCTATCAAACAAATATTATGGTCTATGGTCCTGGTGGATATAAATATGTCGATTTCCTGAAAGTGGGCTTACCATTGAATATTATTTTCTTCGCCATTTCTGTCACACTCATACCGCTTTTCTGGCCGTTCTAAAGTGCAAAGCATCGGTTTGTGTGTGACAACGGATTGCCTTTTCCTCTAATCTTTAAGAAGTATATTTTTATAATTTTAGAGGCCTTAAATGAGTATCATAGAAGATTTTATCTCAGCACTTGAACTTGGTGAACGTTCTGGCGCTATGACATTAGAGAAAACGATGGATCTTATTCTTGCGAAAGCAAGGCGCCATACCTCAGCCGAGGCTGGTAGCATATTCATCGTACGCCCAAGCGCGCATGAGCCTGTTGAGCTTAAAGTCTGCTCCTTGCAAAACGACCGCATTCAAATTAACCAAGAAATGTTTTCAATGCCGATTAGCAAAGAAAGCATCGCTGGTTATGTTGCATCAATGGGCGAAGTACTCAAAATTGATGATCTTTACGATATCCCTCATGAGATGCCTTATAAGTTTAACCGTACATTTGATGATAGGGACGGTTACCGTTCAACATCAATGTTGGCATTTCCACTTAAAAACTACCAAGGCAATGTTATTGGTGTTGTACAGCTTCTAAATCATATTGATGGTGTGGACGATTTAGGTAATCCGCGCTATAAGCAATTTGACTTTAATCACGTTGATGAAATGAAAAGTTTAATCACAGTGCTTGGCGCCATGGTTGAACGTACAGATCTTTTGTTTGAAATTAAGCGCCTACGCCAAGAAATAAAAATGTTGAAAACAATATAGGCCGTGTTTCTGTGACATCCAAATACTTCTTATATGTATTTATATTTTTAGCCTTAATGCCGTTGTCATCAGGGGCACAAGAAGAAGACCTTAAGGCGAAAATGGAAGTCGAATTAGAAGAACTTTTCGATAATATTTCTAATAATCCAGACAACTTAAACAGCAACTATCGCTATGCTAAACTTGCAGAGAAATTGGGCAAGTATTATGCGTCTATTGCGGCCTATGAGCGTATGCTTATGGCCGACCCCAGCCTTGACCGTGTGAAGCTCGATCTGGCACTGACTTATATGAAAATGAGTAACTTTGTGGAGGCTAAGCGCCTTTTTCTTGAAGTTAAACTCAAAAACCCACCAGAAGCTGTGCTGAAAAATATTAATAACATGCTCGCACGTATAGAAAAAGGTGTGAAGAAGCATCATCTATCAGCTAATTTAACATTAGGTTATACATCTGACAGTAATCCCAGCGCGTCACCTAACTCTGGTGCTGTGGATGTTTTTGGCGTGGGTATTCCCATTGATGATGCCACAGGCGCAGCTTCCGATGAGCAGAAGTTTGTTTATGCCAATATAAGCCATTCCTACATCATGCCCAGTGCGCTTAAGCACTCATGGAATACGGAATTTGGTTTTTACAAGTCGGTTCAAGACAATGCATCCGCCTTAAATACCACTGTTTACTCTGTTAAAACAGGCCCTGTGTTTAATACAAAATCAAAACGTTTCCGACTGGGTGTAAATGCGACATGCTCACGTGTTAACTTAGATGAACACGCCTATTTAAACACTTTAGGTTATGAGGTTTTTATGGACTATATATTGTCGCAAAAGGCTAAAATACGTACCAGTTATATCAGCGAAGAGCGCAAATTTAAAAATACCCCCACAGCCACAACCTATGAAGACCGTAATGGTTACACGACGGCGCATAAAATAACGCTCACGTCGCTGTTAACAGCGAAAGATATTTTCAACACAACTTTCTCAACAAAAAGAGAACATACAGGCGTTGACTATTATACAAATCGTTCCGTATCGGCAGGTTTAAACTATACACACCTCTTTAATAAGGGGGTGTTTATCAATGCGGGTGTTTTGTATAGGCGTACGCAATATAAAGACGTCGATAATTTCGTCAACCCCAATGTTAAAAGAAAAGATAATGAACGTACAGTCACCTTTGGTATTGGACAAAACATTACAGACAGCTTGTCATGTAGCATGATCTATCAAAACAAGGATATCCGTTCCAATATTCAAAACTATGAATATAGCAATGAACGTGTAACAGCCTCCATGAATTGGCGGTTTTAAATAATAAAGCAGTTTTTTATTTAACTGTCAGTGAGAAGATCTTCTTTATTTGTAGGTACCTCTATAAGTAAAGGCTATTAAATTTATTAATTTTTTTTGGGGAATATAATGAGAACTTTAATTTTTATTTTAACAATGGTGTTGTTCACGCCTACTGCGTTTGCGCTTGAGCCTATTGGTAAGGTACTTGCTGTAAAGGGTGACGTTCAAGCCGTGCAAAAAGACGGTACTGTAAGAGCAAAGCTTACATTGTCTTCCGCTGTTTATGAAAATGAAAAAATCCTCACAGGTCAAAATTCAAAGGTACAAGTTGTTTTTAACGATAAATCACTTTTCACCGTCGGTGAAAATGCCGAAGTTATTCTCGATAAATACGCTTACGACCCTCAAACGGGTGACGGTACATCTATTATAGAAGTCACAAGGGGTATATTTAAATTCCTTACAGGTAAAATTGCTAAAAAAGACCCCGAAAAGGTCAAGGTGAATACGCCTTTTGCAACTATTGGTGTCCGTGGTTCGGGTGGTATTGTTCATGTTGAGCCTATGGGGCAAACAACCTTAAATATGACGGAGTGTTGTTTGAATATTGCGGCAAGAGGTGGGCAAGCTGCGCCTGTTGAGCTTAAACAAGTTAATACATTTAGCCGTGTTTCTGAAAATGGTACAGTGACACAGCCAAAGCCCGCACCTCTTTCTATGCTGATGCAGCTTAATGGTGCTGTAAGCCTAGAAGGGGCCAAAAAGTCGACATCGGCTAAAGTTAAAGCAGAGCCCATTGCTCAAAAAGTGGCGGTTAAAGAAAAGAAAAAATCATTAAAAGAACTTGTTAAAAGTAGACGTGTAGCGTTGGTGGACGCTCCTGCTGATACGGAACAAAAAAACGCGAAGGCTCAGCAAAAGCCCCAAGATCCTAAAAATATTGAAGGCCGCACAAAACCTGCAGTGACGCGTGCTGGCTTGCCTGCAGGTCGTACAAGTCTGACAGAGATGTTCGCTTCAGAAGAAGCAGTTGATATGATGGCCGATGATAATGGGTCTTTAGGTGGCCAACTTGAAGAAAGCCCTCACGTTGTCGAACTTGTTAATACGGTCAATACGGCTGAAACAGAGCAGGGTATTTTAAGCGAAGAAACTTTTGGTGGTGACCGCATCACAGACTTGAATAGCTTTGGTAGAGTATTGTCGGGAGATTGGAAACGTGAACATAACAGCACCCTTGCTG
>JBLILN010000002.1:0-121119 GCA_047635695.1 Alphaproteobacteria bacterium | reverse complement strand
CGTACAGTGATTATGGTCAAAACATTTTTGATCATTATGTTACTTATGCTGATTTTTGGATTCAAGATCAGGAATATCGCGATGCTGATACAGGCCAATTATTCGATCGTCATGCTTTAAATGACGAGCTTGAAAAAATTGAAAAACCTGCTGGTATCAGTAACCCGAAAGATTTCCGTAACGAAATTGTGAACTTTGTCTTGCGTGCAAAAGCACAAAACAACGGCACTAACCCGAAATGGACTTCGTACGAGAATCTTCGTACTGTGATTGAGAAGAAAATGTTCTCAAATACTGAAGACTTGTTGCCTGTTATTTCGTTTAACAGCAAGTCGTCTGACGAAGACCTTAAGAAACACAGTAATTTTGTTTCTCGTATGGTGGACAAAGGTTACACAGAGAAACAAGTACGCTTGTTATCTGAGTGGTACTTACGTGTTCGTAAATCAGCTTAGTTTTAATTAAACTATCGAAGTAAAAAGCCCCTTTTAAGGGGCTTTTTTTTATGCTTATATAAACTTATAAGCATAAAAAAAAGGTCACCGGAGTGACCTTTTAAAAATAAGCGACCGTCGAACAATATATAATTATAATATAATGACTATGGGCTTAAAAAGAGACGAGTCTCTAGCCAACAAGTTCTTCCGATTTGAAGAAGTAGTTGATTTCACGTTCAGCTGCTTCAGCAGAGTCAGAGCCGTGTACGCCATTTGCGTCGATGCTTTCACAGAAATCGCGGCGGATAGTACCTGTTTCAGCTTCAGCTGGGTTTGTAGCGCCCATTAGGTCACGGTTTGTGTTAATAGCGTTTTCGCCTTCAAGAACAGTCACAACAACAGGACCAGAAGTCATGAAGCCAACAAGTTCACCGAAGAATGGACGTTCTTTGTGTTCTGCGTAAAAACCACCAGCAAGAGCATCGTCAAGTTTCATTTTTTTCATAGCTGCAACTTTAAGACCAGCGTCTTCAAAGCGCGTTAAAATTTTACCAACAATGTTTTTTTCTGTTGCGTCTGGTTTGATGATAGAAAGTGTGCGTTCAATAGCCATAATATAAAAACCTTTATTCAAATTACATTTAGGGGTACCTTTTAGGCTTTCCCTTTAGGCAACTTTTACAGAATAATGCCATGAAAAGCAACTATTATTATGCGTAATTTTAAGACAAAGCTTCGTAAAAATGCTTCCGACACATCGAAGTATAAGATTCATTACCGCCAATTTCAGTTTGTGTGCCTTTTTTAAGTCCTTTTCCTTGGCTATCAACACGTAAGTTCATCGTAGCTTTTGCACCGCATGCACAGATAGTTTTTAGCTCAACAAGTTCATCTGCGATAGCTAGTAGACGTTTGCTTCCACTAAATAAGGCGCCTTTAAAATCAGTACGCAAACCATAGCATAATATAGGGGTTGAGTGCGTATCACAAAAGTTTGCTAAGTCGTCAACTTGCTGCGCCGTTAAAAACTGAGCCTCGTCGATTAAGACACAATTAAGAGGTGTGGTTTTGTGATGTTTTTTGAGTTCAGATAGTAGGTTTGTATGACTATCAAACATATGTGCATCTGCTTCGAGGCCAATACGTGAGGTTATTTTACCTTTTGCAAAGCGGTTATCGATAGCGGCAGTATATAGGATCGTATTTAAACCACGTTCTTTATAATTAAAATCAGCTTGCAATAGAGTCGTTGTTTTACCTGCATTCATCGCTGAATAATAAAAATAAAGTTTTGCCATTTTTACCCCTTTAGTAACCTTGACTGTTGTCGTTTCCAATCATTATCTTTACCGACTTGACGTTTATCATGTTTTTTACGCCCACGTCCAAGTGCAATTTCAACCTTAACCCGCCCGTCTTTCCAATAAAGTTTAAGAGGTACAAGTGTTAATGACTGCTGATCTTTTTTTAAGGCTATCCTGTCAAGCTCTAGACGATGCATGAGAAGTTTACGGCTTCTTGTCTCTTCGTGCTGAGCGTAGCCTGCATTTTTATAATGAGAAACATGGCTGTTAATGAGATAAAGTTCATTATTACGGTCAAATTGAGCATAGCATTCATTAATGCTCGCTTTCTTTTCACGCAAGGACTTTACTTCGCTACCCGTTAATACGAGCCCACATTCGAATGTCTCGAGAATCTCGTAGTCGTGACGCGCCTTTTTATTTTGCGCGATTAGGTTGGTATTATCTGGTTTGTTTTTCTTAGCCATATCTCTATTTACTTTGAAGTTCTACTTACATCAAGCGTTTTCTTTTCTTTTATACTATTTATCATGCCTGTTATAGCATTATTAATGGCATTTTCTTGACGTATTTTAAGGTGCATCTCTTGCATTTTCCGTTGTTCAGCTACATGTCTTTCTTGCTCTTCCATTAAAGCCGTTTCTAGATAAAAACTACCAATAAGTACAAGCGTCATGATAACGAAAAACATACCAAGCCCTATACGTCGCCTTTTTAACGTCTCACGTTTATCCATAAAACGAAAGCTGAGCGCTAAAAAAACTAAAACAAGTAAGTAAGGTAAGTGTTCAAGTAGCATAGCTGAAGTTGTTGCGTTTATACCGTGTATCATAATCATGATAAAAGGCCACGACGCAGCAATAAACGTCATAAATATAAAAATAGCCGTTACAAGCCTTGCTAATTTACACATTGTATTCATTTATAGTAACCCCTCTAATGTTTTTAAGACTGCGTCAATGGTTAGCAACCTTGCCTGTCCTTCTGGCATTGCGCGGTGCATAATAATTCTTTGGTCGGGTTTCACTGTAACAAGGCCTGCATTATTTTGCACATAATTTAACAGAGCGACAGGGTTTGCAAAAGTTTTATTATGCAGTGTAATAACAATACCTTTGGGGCCAATATCAAGCTTGCTTATATTTAAAGCTTTACATCTATTTTTTAGCATAACAACTTGTAATAATGACGATACCTCTTGAGGTAGGTCACCGAACCTATCAATTAACTCATCGGAAAAGTCATCAATATCTTCAGCAGAATCTAAATTAGATAGGCGGCGATAGAGCGACATTCTTGTGCCAAGGTCTGTCACATAAAGGTCTGGAATAAGGAATGAAATACCGAGGTTTAATGTCGGTGTGAAGCTTGTATCATGAATTTCATCAATGCTTGCCCCCTCTTCTTTTTGTCGTTTAGTTATGGCAACAGCCTCGTGCAGAAGTTTATTATAAAGTTCAAAGCCCACTTCTTTAACATGGCCACTTTGTTCTTTACCAAGAATATTCCCTGATCCTCGCTTGTCCATATCGTATGAAGCCAGTGTAAACCCTGCCCCAATACCTTCTAGGCGTTGAAGTATTTGTAAGCGTTTAATGGCGTCTTGTGTCATATGCCCTATACCCGGTAGCAAGAAATAAGCATAAGCACGTACCTTAGAACGCCCGACGCGGCCACGGATTTGGTACAATTGTGCCAAGCCAAATCTATCGGCTCTATGGACGATAAGCGTGTTAGCCCTTGGTACGTCAATGCCTGATTCAATAATAGTTGTTGCGATAAGAACGTTAAAATGACCATCATAAAAATCAGTCATTGTTCTATCTAAGGCGTCCTTTGGCATTTGTCCATGCGCAATGCGTACCTTACTTTCTGGTACAAGATTTTGAATGGTTTCAGCCAGTTTATCGATTCCATCCACCCTTGGTGTGACCACGAAAACCTGACCACCACGGAAAATTTCACGCAAAATAGCTTCACGCATTACTTTTCGATCAAATTTCATTACATAAGAACGTATAGCTAACCTATCTACAGGTGGTGTTGTAATCATAGAAAGTGTACGTAAGCCCGATAATGACATTTGTAACGTACGTGGTATAGGTGTTGCCGTTAATGTTAAAACATCAACATCAGCTTTAAGCTGTTTTAATTTTTCTTTGTGTGCCACACCAAAACGCTGTTCTTCATCCACAATCAAAAGCCCTAGGTCGTTAAATTTAACGGTGTTACCAAGTAAGGCATGTGTGCCAATAACAATATCAATTTCGCCATTTTTAAGGCCTGCGAGAACCTCTGTTTTTTGTTTGGCGGTGATAAGCCTAGAAAGGAGCGCTACACGTAAAGGGAAGTTTTTAAAACGGTTGCTAAAGTTTTCATAATGTTGCCTTGCCAGTAAAGTTGTGGGTACTGTAACGGCTACTTGTTTACCGTCAGCTGCGGCAATAAAAGCGCTGCGTAGAGCGACTTCAGTTTTACCGAAGCCAACGTCACCGACAACAAGCCTATCCATTACGTTATCACTGTACAAATCGTCCTCAACATCGTGTACAGCTTGTTGCTGTTCTACGGTTGGTACAAAGGGGAATCCTGCACAAAATTCATCGTACATACCGTCTGGCTTATTGTATCTGTGACCTTTTCTTGTTTCTCGTTCGGCGGCTACTTTTATAAGGTCACCCGCCATGGCCATCAGGTCTTTTTTAACTTTTGCTTTACGGGCTTGCCAGGCAGCACCACCTAATTTATCAAGTTTTGTATTATCAGCATCACCGCCATATTTTGATAATACATCCAATGAAACAACGGGTACATAAAGTTTGTCGCCACCGTCATATGTTAGGTGTAAAAAATCTTGTTTGCTGGCCGTGATTTCCATGGTAACAAGGCCTTCAAACTGACCAATACCATGGTCGGCATGAACAACTAAGCCGCCAACTTCAATTTCATTGAAGTGTGATATAACATCTTCAGATTTACGTTTTTTACGTTTGACAGGTCGGTTGTTTTTTTCGCCAAATAAATCTTGTTCGGTAATGATAAGCTGACCAAGTTCTTTATCGTAAAAACCCCAAGCCAGTGGTGTGACCGACATTGTAAGACCGTCAGATTTTAAAAACTCGTTATAATTTTTGACCGTTTGAGGCATGGGTAATCCATGCTCTTCAAGTGCACGTTCCATACGCACAAGTGTAGAAGGTACAAGGGCGCTTAAAAGAACCTGATGGCCAGATTTCCTCGCTTCCTTCATTAAGGAAATAGCACTATCGAGGACATTTTTATGTTCATGTTTGTCGGCTAAACTAAAAGTAAGTGAATTGACATTTAGTTTTTCTAAATTGTCATTGCCATCGTCAAAATCGGCCATAAGCAACCATTTGTGCTGATCATGTTTTTTAAGCCATTCGTCATTTTGTAAATATAGGTATTCACGTTTTAATGGTCTGTATGGGTCGCTTACTTCGCCATCCAGCCCTTTTTCTGAACTTATCGCATTAAGCCTTGCGTCATAAGCTTCATTAATAGCATTTGAACGCGATTCAAATGCTTGTTCTGCCAAATTTGAGCGAATAATAAGAGCATTTTTAGGCAGTAAATCAATAAAACTTGGCAGCGTTTTTGTACCGTAGAATAAAGGTAAATAGTGCCCCATCATATCATTGATACGGCCTTCGGTAATGTCTTTATAAATAGCATCCATGGTGCCATTGGGAAAATGTTCACGCCAGCCTTGGCGGAAATTTGTAATTGTTTTTTCTGTTAAAACAACTTCAGTGACACTTTGAATGTTGACAGTTTTTTGATCTTTATCCGTGCGCTGTGATACTGGATCAAAGGTTTTAATGCTTTCAATCTCGTTGTCAAAAAAATCAATACGCACAGGGTCAGGTTCTGTCGCAATAAATATATCAAGCAAGGAACCCCGCACAGAAAACTCCCCCGCTTCCATCACGGTACCCACACGCATATAGCCACAGCCAGTTAAGGTGGTGATTATTTTTTCGCGGTCCACTGTGTCATTCACCGTGAGGTGTAGTGTCTCTGGTAAGTCATCCAGTGTAGGTACTTTAGTAGAAAGGGCGTTAGCAGTTGTAACAATAAGACAAGGTTTATCTTTTTTTAAGGCACTTAATGCACGTAATCTTGCGGCCTGAATGCTTCCGTCAGCGCTTAAACGATCATAGGGTTGAACGTCCCAAGCAGGGAATGGGTAAATATATTTTTTTGGGTAAAACCAAGAAAGTTCCTCTAGAATACTTTCCATATGCTCTGCGTTTTTAGCTATAAGAACGGTAATGTTTTTTAAGTTGTCTTGAACTGCACCAGCAAAAAACGCACATGATTGTTCGCTAATACCAAGAACAGAAATATCCTGTTCTTTTTTTAAAAGGCGACTCAGGTTTTTAGTTAGCATTTGCGACCTTTATTTTTTCAAAAATTGCAGTGTTTAAATTTTGTGGTAATTTTTTCTCTCCTTGAAAATACTCAAGTAAGTCAAGGTCACTCTCTAGTAAAAAATCACGGAAAAATTCAAGCTCAGATGCGTTTAAATTGTTAAGCTCCGCATCAATAAAAGTACCGAATATAATATCAAGTTCTTTAATGCCACGCCTGGAACCTCTAAAATTTATTTCTTTTTTGAGCATTTCCATAGGCATAATTACTATTCCATTTTTCTTTATTATAAGTTAGGCTCTATAATACAATTTATACACAAAATAACAAGCCCGGTTATGGGTTTTTACTATTATAAAGTATGCATACATGACAATAAAACAAAACTTTTTATTCGATAACTTTGATAAGCTCCCACGGGTGCCTGAAAAACTTGTGCCGCGTTTTCGTAAACTTTGTGGTCTACGCTATATTGATTTATTGCTGCATATGCCTGTGGCTATTCAAAAACGATCATATAGAAAAACATGCGATGACTGTATAGATGATGAAATATCTGTCTTAATTGTGACGGTACTTAGTCATAAAACAGGTAAAAGTAGACGTATGCCCTATAAGATATATGTGGCTGATGACGCAGGTGACCGCCTAGAACTTGTATTTTTTAATAGTGGGGCTTGGTTAAAAACGGCCTACCCTGTGGGGAGTGAAGTGACTATAAGTGGTACTATTGTGCGCACACTTTCAGGTGCGCAGATGCATCACCCAGACAGTTGGGGGAAGAGCAAAACACTCGACGAAATTTGTGGCGTGAGCCCTGTTTACCCGTTAACGGCAGGTGTTTCAAATAAAGTGTTAAGCAACACCATTCAAGCTGTTTTGAAGATGGCGATGCAACAACCTTTTAATGAATGGCTGCCAGATGAATTGCTAGAACGCTACAATTGGCCAAGGTTTATGGCCGCTTTAAAGGCTATCCACTTCCCTGAAAATGAAGATATTATCAACCCATTATGTCCTAGCCGTTGTCGCCTTGCCTTTGACGAACTTTATGCATGGCAACTTGCTTTAATTAAAGCACGTAATGAAAATAGCCATCTTGATGGTGTAGAACATGATTTGCGTAAAGGTGATTTACGGACACAATTTTACAAAAACTTACCGTTCACTTTAACGGGGGACCAGTCAAGAACGGTGCAAGAAATTGATCATGATATGGCCTTACCGACACCTATGCTACGCTTAGCACAAGGTGATGTTGGTAGTGGTAAAACGGTTGTGGCCTTTGCGGCATTGTTGACCGCCATAGAAAATGGCAACCAAGGTGCGATGATGGCGCCTACAGAAATATTAGCGATCCAACATTACGAAAATGCTAAGCAGTGGTTAGAGCCTTTGGGTGTACGTCTTGGTCTTTTGACAGGAAAGCTTAAGGCCAAAGAAAAAAGAGAAATTAAAGCTCAAATCTCTGCAGGGGAAATTGATCTACTTATCGGCACACATGCCCTTATAGAAGACGACGTTTTATTGCCAAGCTGTAGCCTTGTAGTGATTGATGAACAGCACCGCTTTGGGGTTAAACAACGTTTAGCCTTAACGAAAAATAGAGCACCTGACTTGCTTGTTATGACCGCCACCCCTATTCCGCGCACCCTTGCCCTCACCTTTTATGGTGATATGGATATTTCTGTTATACGTGAAAAACCACCAGGGCGAACAGAGATTGATACACGTGTATTTTCAACTGAGAAACTAGCAACAATTACACAATCCTTACAGCGTATATTTGACCGCGGTGAGCAAGTTTATTGGGTTTGCCCTTTGGTGGAAGAAAGTGAAAAAAGTGACCTTGCCGCTGCGACGGTACGACATGAATACTTACAAAAAACATACGGTGACGACGTTGCATTGTTACACGGAAAAATGAAGGGCAAAGAAAAAGAACAAGTTTTAAACGACTTTAAAAATAAAAAATTTAAAGTGCTGGTTTCAACAACGGTTATTGAAGTAGGTGTCGACATTCCTAATGCCACAACCATGGTAATAGAACATGCGGAACGTTTTGGCTTATCACAACTTCATCAGCTGCGTGGGCGTGTGGGTCGTGGTAGTAAACAGTCAACCTGTTTGCTTGTTTATGCGCCACCACTTGGTGTTTTTAGCCGTGAACGACTAGACGTGATGCGTAGCACAGGTGACGGCTTTATTATTGCTGAAAAAGATTTAAAACTACGTGGCCCCGGAGAAGCATTGGGTACAGCGCAAGCGGGCCGTTTATTTACAAGGCTTGCAGACTTAGCAGAACATAGTGATATTATTCCCGAAGCACGTGATCTCGCCCATACACATAAAGAAATTGATGTTTTTTGTAAAACGCCCGATATTGAAATACTCTTTCAAATCTTCAAAAAAGCAGAAGCAACAGAAATGATGAACGCTGGCTAGTACAATATATATTCCATGATTAAAAAATCAAAAAACTATACGGCAGCCGATTCTTCAAATACTATTTTAACAGGACCTTTTGTGGCCGTTTCATAGGTACCTAAATAAGCAGAAACCTTTGTGGCTAATTGACGGTAAATGTCAGCTTGCGGGCTGTCTGGCATTGTCAATAAAACAGGCTTACCTGTATCCGTCTGTGTACGAATATCAAGATCTAGAGGGATTTGAGCCAGTAGATCAACGCCCAATTCTTCAGCTGCTTTAACAGCGCCGCCATTGCCAAATATATGTGATTCATGATCACAGTTAGGGCAGATGAATGTCGACATGTTTTCGATAAAACCAATAATAGGCACATTGACTTTTTTGAACATGTTCAGGCCTTTTCTTGCATCAATCAAAGCAATATCTTGTGGTGTTGACACAATAATAGCCCCGCTTAAAGCAACTTTTTGTGAAATTGAAAGCTGTGTGTCACCCGTGCCTGGTGGCATGTCCAGAACAAGAACATCAAGTTCACCCCAATTTACTTGGAAGAGCATTTGCATGAGAGAGCTTTGTACCATGGGGCCACGCCAAACAATTGGCTGGTCTTCTGCCATCATAAAACCAATAGACATTAATTTAACACCGTTTGCGACAACAGGTTCAATGCGTTCACCATCACTTTCAGGTTTGGCATCAATAACATTCATCATTCTCGGCTGAGAAGGACCATAAATATCAGCGTCCATAAGCCCTACTTTTAAGCCCTGAACACTTAGAGCGACTGCTAAGTTCATGGCAGTTGTTGACTTACCAACACCACCTTTACCAGAAGCTACTGCTATAATATGTTTAACGCCGTCAATAGATGTTGTCATTAAAGTTTCCTTAGATTAAATGTGTACGGTTAATTTTTAGTTAATTTAACTGGGTCTAAACCTATTTCACGCATAAAGCTTTGGCTGTTTGCCCATTTGTCGTTCACCTTCACTTTTAAGAATAGGTGTACCTTACAACCCAAAAGTTCACAGAGTTCTTTGCGTGATTTTTGTCCTATATCTTTAATTTTTTGGCCACTTTTACCGATTACGATTATTTTATGACCATCACGTTCTACAAGGATATTTTGGTCAATTCTAACAGAGCCATCATCTTTTGTTTCGTAGTTAACGGTTTCAACGGCAAGGCCGTATGGAATTTCTTGATTCAACAAACGAAAGGCTTTTTCTCGGGTAATTTCTGCGGCCAAAAGGCGCATAGGTACGTCTGTTAAATGATCTTCATCATATAGGTATGGGCTTTCAGGCAGGTATTTTGAAAAATGTTCAAGCATGGCATCCGCGCCATCATTTTCCTGTGCAGAAATGAGGAATATTTCTTTGAATATATCCATTTCTTGCGCTTCGACCAATAGCGGTAGTAAAAATTCTTTTTCAATAGCATCAATTTTATTAAAGGCTAAAAATATAGGTGTTTTAACTTTAGATTCTTTTAGTTTGTCAACGATAGCCATGACGCGGTCGTTGAAACCAGAACGTGAATCAACCAACAGAAGGATAACATCTGAATCGCCACCTGCTTGCCATGCAGCACTTACCATTGACCTATCAAGTAGACGTTTGTTATCGGGCTTGTATATACCAGGTGTGTCGACAAATATGTATTGTGTGTTGTCGCGTGTTAATATACCACGCATGTTAACACGTGTTGTTTGCACTTTTGGCGAAACAATCGCAATTTTTTGACCTACAAATAGGTTCATTAATGTTGATTTACCGGCGTTTGGAGCACCAATAATAGCAACGAATCCAGCTCTTGTTTTATCTGTCATGCTTTACTTTTCTATCTTCTCTAATAAGTTTGTGGCAGCATTTTGTTCTGCCTGTTGTTTCGATGTTCCCTGACCTAAAGCTGTACCGTAACCATTGGCGGCAACCTCGATAATAAATGTGGCGTCATGTGCATCACCTAAAGTGTGCTTTAGCTCATATATAGGTAAGGGCTCTTTTCTTTTTTGCAACCATTCCTGCAAAGAAGATTTTGCGTCCTTGAGCGGCAGTGTACTTTCTAAACCCTGCCAATGTTTCAATATAATGTCTTTTACATGGTTAAAATCACTGTCTAGATAGATAGCAGCCAAAATGGCCTCTACTGTATCTGACAGGATAGACGGTTTTTCGCGTCCACCAGACTGCGCTTCACCATCACTCATGCGAATATACTCACTTAAATGCCACTTTAATGCAATTTCCGCAAGTGTTTCTTTGCGTACTAGGGATGTATGACGTTTTGCCAACATGCCTTCACGTTCATTTTGATACTCGATAAAAAGCTTGTCAGCGATGGCAAGACCCAAAATACGATCACCTAAAAATTCTAAGCGTTCGTTGTCATAAACAACATCATCGTGTTTAATATCGCAAGAGCTATGTGTTAAAGCACGTTCGAGTAGTTCAGTGTCATTAAACATGTAACCAATTGTTTGCTGTAGTTTATTATTCAATGTTTATTTAACCTCAATAGCCGGTGCAACAAGTGAACCGCCAATGCGTTCAAAGCGTGGTACAAAGCTATTATCCCATGACCAGAAAAGCCTTTTCGCTTGACCTACAATGTCTTTTTTCTTTACGAAGCCCCAGTCAGGGTAAACCCAGAAACGGCTATCGTAACTGTTATCGCGGTTATCACCCATAACAACGTAACTCTCTTCTGGTACAACAGTTTCTTCTAAATTAAAACCACGTCTATCTTCGTCAAGGAGTACTTTGTGCTGAATGCCACTGAAGTTTGCACCATAGCGCTTGACTGAATGAAGTTGACTGGAAGCATCTTCATATTCTTGCATACCTTCAAAAATGGTATCTACAGGGTCTCCATTTACATAGAGTACCTTGTTGTTATAAGCAACGCGGTCGCCTGGTATTGCAGCAATACGTTTAATAAAGTTAAGGCTACCAAGACCAAGCGTTAAACCACAGACATACCCTTTTGTTTTTTCAAAAACAACAATATCGCCGCGTTTAGGTTCGTTGCCGTTATAACGTTCACCTGTGCATGGGTTACGCCAGCCGTAGTTGTTTTTATCGACAAATAGAAAGTCACCAACAAGCAAAGTTGGTGCCATTGAAGTGGATGGGATTTTAAAAGGCTCGAACCACAAAGAGCGTACAGTTGCAGCTAAAATAAGCGCACCCAAAATAACTTTTGTGTACTCTAAAATTGATTTCATAAAACTTTGCTTAATCGTTTCTTTTTTCATCAGAAGTGCCTTTTATACTTTTAACTTGTTAAATTTCTATTTTTCCGCAACCACAAAGGCCACAGCATACTCTTTTTCATCACTTATAGAAAGATGAATGTTAATACCAGTATAAGCTTTGTTATGCATGATAACAGTTGGTGCTTCGTTACCGACACGCGCAATTTCAAAGTCTTGGAAAGAAAGGTTTTTCCCTATACCTGTACCAAGTGCTTTTGAAACGGCTTCCTTTGCTGCAAATCGACGTGCTATAAACGGTGCTTCAAGATTTTTGGCAATTTTTTGCTCTGCCTTTGTGAGTAATCTTTCAATAAAAGAATGCCCATATTTTTGGAGTGTTTCTTCTATGCGACTTATATGGCAAATATCTGTGCCAATACCGAATATTGCCATGATTATTCATCATCCTTTTTTTTCTTAACGATGAGTTTTACCTTAAGTAAACGTGCTTTTTCACTGAGTGTCACCGCTTTTTGCTTAATAGAAGACAATTTAGAGCGGCGTTCTTTTAAGTATTTTTCTCGGGTTGTACGGTAGTGGCTTAAATGCGTAAATAAGAGAATATAAAAGAATGTCGCTGCCAACGCTCCCATGGGCGCACCACCAACAAACATTGGTAAAATATATGCGTCACTATACATACTAATATTTTCCCAGATATGGGCGAAAGAAAATGTTTCTGGTAAGGATTCAAACTCAGCGCGACCCAATAAAAAATTACCTAAATTATAACTAGAAAGCCAAATAAACGGAAATGTCCAAGGGTTACCAATAATAGTGCCAATAATCGCCATAATGGCACTCCCACCAAAAGGTACGGCAAGTGCAATGGCTATAAGTGCATGAAGACCCATAAACGGTGTGAAGGACGCAAATACGCCCATTGAAAAACCTAAAGCGATGGTGTGGGCAGAGCCGCGTGCTCTTTTTAATTTAATTTCCATGTATCGTAAAAAAGCTTTTACACCAATAGATGGCCAAACATACTCTTGTATATGATGTAACCATTCTAGACGTCTTTTAGAGTGACGACCTCTGGTACGTTTCTTTTTATTAACCTGAAAAAAAATCTTCATATATTTAATATTTGCCTTTTTTTAACTTCTCAGTCTTTCAATATTAGTCACACATTTTAAGTTACGAATAGAGTTCATAACATCGTCTAAATGATTAATATTTTTCACTTCAACATCCACACGTACAGTGCAATTGTCGGTATTTTTCGTTTCAATGAACAGGTCTTCAATATTGGCGTTAGCATTATAAATAGCTGTTGAGAATGTTGAAAGTACGCCACGATCATTCATCATGTCAACTTTGAGTCTAGCAATAAATAGGCTGTCATCATCAGATTCATCACCCATACCACTCCAGTGAACATCTATCCAACGCTCTGGTTGGTCAGAAAGAGCTGTTAGGTTTTTACAGTGTGTCGCGTGGATACTAATACCGCGTCCTGTATTAATAATACCAACAATTTTTTCACCAGGTAGTGGGTTACAGCACTTCGCAATATAAATAGCCATACCAGGTGTGAGGCCATCAATACCAACACGGGTATCACGCCTGTCACTTTTACCTTTATAGGTTTTCGTTTCAGCTATTTCACTTTTTTGTTCAACTACATTGCGGTCGGGGAATAGAATGTCAAACACCTGTTTAGGGAATAAATTACCCTGTGCAATTCCTGCATATAGATCATCTAGATCTTTGAGTTTTAGCTCACTTAAAACTTTACTGTTTAAGTTCTTTTCAGTGTAAGACAAACTTTCACGTCTGGCTGATTTTTCGATCATTTCGCGGCCAAGGCGAATAAGCTCGTCACGCTCTTGTAAGCGCAAGAAACGGTTAATAGCAGACTTAGCCTTACCTGTGACAACAAGAGTCAACCAACCCCTTGTCGGTATTTGGTTTTTATTGGTGATAATGTCAACTTGATCACCGTTTTGTAACGGTGTACGCAAAGGTGCAACGCGGCCGTTTATTTTAGCTGTTTGACATTTATTACCAACTTCAGAATGGACATTATAAGCAAAGTCTAAAGGTGTTGCCCCATGCGGCAGTGTTACAAGGTCTCCCTTTGGAGAAAAGACAAATACCTGATCACCAAATAAATCCATCTTGGCGTTTTCAATAAACTCGTCGGCATCTTCAATATCCTGCAATGTCTCCATAAGGCCTTTAAGCCATTTGTATTGAAGACCTTCTGTCAATGCAGCGCCTGTTTTTTGTTTGTAAAGCCAATGCGCCGCCACACCACTTTCAGCAATTTCATCCATTTCATTGTCACGGATTTGAATTTCCATACGGTTACCGAAGGGGCCAATAACAGACGTGTGTAACGACTGATACCCATTCGGTTTCGTGTTAGAGATATAATCTTTAAAGCGCCCTGGGATAGCCTTGTATATATCGTGAATTTGTCCAAGAACTTGGTAGCAGTTGACTTTGTCTTTCACAATAACACGATAGGCAACAATGTCTGTTAACTGGTCAAATGTGAGGTTTTTACTGACCATTTTTTTGTGAATAGACGACACTGTTTTTTCGCGCCCCTTCACTTCACACTCAATACCTTCAGCTTCAAGCTCTGCCTTTAAAGCAACCAGAACACGTTCAATAAGATTGTCCTGTTCTCTATACGACTGTAGACGCTCTTTTATGCGCTCAAAGGCTTCTGGGTGCAGTTCTTCAAAAGCAATTTCTTCTAGTTCAGTTTTTAACGCATATAAACCCACACGCTCAGCAAGTGGGACAAAAATATCCATGGTTTCTTGAGCAATACGGCGACGTTTTTCAGGTTTTGGTATGGCTTTTAAAGTACGCATGTTATGAACACGGTCGGCTACTTTAATAAGCAAAACGCGGATATCTTTACTCATCGCAAGGAAGAGTTTACGGTAGTTTTCTGCTTGTTCTTTTTTCTTATTGTTAAATTCAAGCTTCGAAAGTTTGGTTACACCTTCAACAATGTTCGCAACCTCTTCGCCAAACATTTCGGCAATTTCTTCTCTGGTTGCAAGTGTATCTTCAATGGTGTCATGCAATAAAGCGGCAGCAATAGAGGCGTCATCTAGGTGTAAATCAGCAATGATGGAAGCTACTTCTAGAGGGTGTATAAGGTAAGGCTCGCCCGATGCGCGTTTTTGGTTGCCATGTGCCTTCATGGAATAGACATAAGCGCGATTAAGTAAGGCCACATCAGCCTTTTCGTTAAACGATTGTACTTTTTCGATTAATTCGTATTGACGAATCATATATACTTCCCTGTCTATAACTTAAATTACACTGCTATTCTGGCAGAACTATAATAAATACCCAAATAAAAAAACAAAGGCCGCTCTTCATAGAGCGACCCACTGTTGTAAACGTAATTAGTTACGCTGGAATGTCTTCTTCTTCTGAAGGTGTCTCATCTAAGTTCTCAAGAGCTTTAAGCGCATCAGCAGCAGCTGTGTCTAAAGCGTCTTCTTCTGCGGCAGCAACGGTGTCTTCACCCATTTCGCTAGAAGCAAAAACATCATCAGCTGAAAACTCTTCCGTTTTCTCTTCGGCAACTTCTTCTACTTCAAAAGCAACTTCAGTGATATCGCTGGCTTCGCCAATAGCGTCACTCATTGTTTCTTCTGTGAGCGCTAGAATGTTATCATCTTCGAAGTTAAGGTCAGCGTGACGGTTAACGCCGTGAACAATGTGACGACGTAGCTCTTCGAAATCGATAGTTTGCTCAGCCACTTCACGTAGTGAAATAACAGCGTCTTTGTCGTTATCACGACTCACTGTAAGTGGAACACCTGCACTAATATCACGTGCACGTTGTGATGCTAAAAGTACCAATTCAAAACGGTTTGGAATAATTGTAACGCAATCTTCTACTGTTACGCGAGCCATATGATTACCTCTATATATTTAAATGAATGTGCAGTCTTCATAACCGCATAGATTGTTTATAGGGAACTTAAGCGCAAATTTCAAGGTTATTCATCAAAAAAAGTATATTATTTTTCGATGAGTGATAAAATATCCTTAACCGACTGGCCATTTAAAGTCGCTTCGACCAGTAATAACGAGGTTGGAGATATAACGCCAACATGTTCGTTTAGCGTGTCGCTGTCGATAAAGGAAAGCCGTTCAATTTTAAAGCCGGCGCCCTTCAGGCTTGAGGTACAGCCGGCTGATAAAATTTCAACGTCATTTTCACCGTCTTGAATATCGAGCAATATAGGGGTTAGATTTTCTCTTAATTTCCGATGAGCGATGGAAAGTAAATGAATGGGTGTTGCTTTTATTTGTAAAGCAAAGAATTCACCAAAGGTTTGCTGAATATTTTTAAGTGCTTTGATAAGGTGGGTGTTATTTTCGGCAACCGTAACTGTGAGCGGCATAATGATTATTAATGTTTGCATTATAAAAGTGCCGTTAATACCTTGAATATCCACGTCTAAAATGCATTTTCCCTGTGTATTTTCGCCTTGATAAAAGTACGACCCGCCTGCACGCTTTACAATTGATTTTTGCGCATCAGAAAAATTTGTGTTGGATAAATTTACCACCACAACTCGGTCACAAAGCCTGTCTGCATTGCGAATAGCGATAATAGTTTGCACATCTAAACTGCCATGAATAAAGGTCACGGCGAGGCTATCAACCACGTCGAGCGTCGTTAATTCATTTTCTAATGCTTGCTTGTTTTCTATGCTTTTCATGGCTGTCACTTTAGCATTATAAAAAGCGCAAATAAACTATTTCATTTATTTTAGTGTTTAATAGGGTTGTTTTTTGCTCTGGTATGCTGGCACAGCTTATATTATACTGCCCCATGGAAGAAGAAATTAAACCTAAAAAACGCAAGCCTCGTATGAACGTTTTTGAGCGTGCGGTGTTTATGCTTGGTCGCCGTGGCTATGCGGAAAAAGAAATGTACAAAGCGCTTGTGACCAAGGGTTTTGACGAAGATATTGCCGCCGAAGCTGTGGCGCGTTTGCTTGAATATAATTATATGAATGACCGTGATTTTGCTTACGAGCGCATTCGTACCCGTGCCCTTCTCTCTAAATGGGGTAAGCGTCGTATCCACACGGAACTTAAAAATAAAGGCGTGCCTGAGCAACTTATTATTGAGGGTTTTGAACGCTTTGAAGAAGGGTCTGACGAACGCTTAAACGAAACATTTAACTGGCAAGCCGAGGCAACTGAACTGCTTTTGCGCAAATATGGTGAATGGCCAGCGACTATAAAAGAAGCTATCGACAAGGCGCAAGGTTGGGACGAAAAGCAAGTAGCATTGAAGGAAAGCCAAAAACAACAAGCAAAGCGTATTAATTTTTTACTGCGTCGTGGTTTTTCAAGCGAGCAAGCTATCAAAGCTTTTGAGGCCGTTAAACAGCTTTAATTTTTCATAAAAACGCTAAAACCCGCCTTTTTAGCACAACCAATAAGTGTAAACGCCTCATAGGGGCGAATTTAAGGGTTATTGAAGCGGAACTACGGCGGAATATCAGTGGAATAGAAGTGGAATCAAATGCGTAAAATAGACTGTTTTACTCTATATATGCACAAAAACACAACTTTTTGTTGGTAAAAACAGCCTTTTGATTCTCCTTACCTTAAAGTTGTGGAATTGAAATTAAGTATATTTTTTTATGTATTGACGTCATTCATTCGTTTACAAAACTTTATTGTAGACAAAAATCGCTTAAAGTCCTTGCAATTAAAGTAAGGTTCACTTATTGTATACGACAGTAATGGATACACCGTGCTTTGGCACATACCTTTATTTAAGCCCACCGTTTTGGTGTTTGGCTTACTCATTCTCTTTAAGGAGAAAATTATGTATTTTATCATTGCTGCATTTTTTATGCTCATGTTGCTCGGCTTTACAACGACAGCACTAACGAATGCCTATGCTCAAAATATATCAAAAAAGCTTCGAGATTTGTTTTATTTTTTTGGTTTTACACAAGCTATTATAGGGCTTATATTTTTAATGTCATCTTTAGATAATATTAATGCTGTAGCTCAATTTTTAGGTCTTTCTTTATTATAGTCAGATGTAAATATTGTGTAGAGCACATACCTTTTTTTAAGCTTACCATTTTAGGTACTTACTGCGAAAGTTTATTACCAGAGGTACCGCCCACAATAAAAAAACATGGTTTTATTAAATTTTTTATCGCGTGGGCAATGGCTGTATATTTCTTGTTGTTAAGGTTTGGCGGCCTTGCAATATGTATTGCTTCTATGTTCATCCCGCAAATAGTCGCCAATATTCTTGGTATTGTTATTGTACTTTAACTTATAAAAAAACAGCTTTGCTGTTTTTTTATGCTTTAAAGGCTTGTAATATGTAAATAACGCCCTACATTTATACTATCAAAATGTTAAACACCGTGCTTTTGCACATACCTTTTTTAAGCCCACCGTTTTGGTGTTTGGCTTACTTACTCTCTTTAAGGAGAAAATTATGTTACTTTTAATTTTATTAAGCATTTGTTTGTTTGCCAGTTCTCACAAACTTTCAGATATTTGTCAAAAGGTGATGAATATAAATAAACCACTTGAGATGTCCTTTTCAAGGTACATCATATACCCTATACAATTTACCACTTTTACGCTTAGTATAATTATATTTCTAGGCGCACTCGTGGATAGCCAAGCTGTATTTGATATTTTATTATGGCGCGTTAATTTAACGGTGGCGTAAATAATTTAAACTAACCCTCGAACAAAAGCAGCTTTGGCTGTTTTTTTTTATGTTTAAGGCATTTATCACAAACATCTTCAGCATTGGTTTACCAGCTGTTCTTAAAATAAAAATAAAAGAAGTGTGTCTAATGCGTTGTATTTTCGTGTTTTGTAGCTTTTTTTACCATTTTTTTTAAAAAATAGGCTTGTAATATAAAAATAGTTGCTTATAACCACTGTTGATGATAAAACATCCATTGCTGTGCGAGAGGATTAACATGCCAGCATTATTAGTTTAGTCGTTTATAGCGACTATAAGTGAAAAGTTAAATTTAAAAAAACAGGAATATAACTCAAATGGCAAAAGCATCCTTCGAAAGAACTAAGCCGCATTGTAACATTGGTACAATCGGACACGTCGATCACGGTAAAACAACTCTAACAGCTGCGATCTCTCGCGTACTATCTGAAGCAGGTGGCGCAGAGCTACGTGACTTCTCATCAATTGACTCAGCTCCTGAAGAGCGTGAGCGCGGTATTACAATTAACACATCTCACGTTGAGTACGAAACTGAAGCACGTCACTACGCACACGTTGACTGCCCAGGTCACGCCGATTACGTTAAAAACATGATTACCGGTGCTGCTCAAATGGACGGTGGTATCCTTGTTGTAAACGCTGCTGATGGCCCTATGCCACAAACACGTGAGCACATCCTACTTGCACGTCAAGTTGGTGTACCTGCTCTTGTTGTTTACCTAAACAAATGCGACATGGTTGACGATGAAGAACTACTTGAACTAGTAGAAATGGAAATCCGTGAACTACTTTCAAAATACGACTTCCCAGGTGATGATATCCCTGTAATCAGAGGTTCTGCTCTTAAAGCTCTTGAAGGCGATAAAGGCCCACTAGGCTCTGAGTCTATCATGAAACTTATGGACGCTGTTGACAGCTACATCCCACAAGTTGAGCGTGATGTTGATAAAGCATTCCTTATGCCGATTGAAGACGTATTCTCAATCTCAGGTCGTGGTACAGTTGTAACTGGCCGTATCGAATCTGGTGTTGTAAACGTTGGTGAAGAACTTGAAATTATCGGTATCAAAGACACTGTTAAAACAACTTGTACTGGTGTTGAAATGTTCCGTAAGCTTCTTGACAGTGGTCAAGCTGGTGATAACGTTGGTGTTCTTTTACGTGGTACAAAACGTGAAGACGTTGAACGTGGTCAAGTACTAGCTAAGCCTGGTTCAATCACACCACACACCGATTTCTCTGCAGAGTGCTACGTACTTAGCAAAGAAGAAGGTGGTCGTCACACTCCATTCTTTAATGGTTACCGTCCACAATTCTACTTCCGTACAACTGACGTAACTGGTTCTATCCAGCTTCCTGAAGGTACTGAAATGGTTATGCCTGGTGATAACGTTGAAATGGCTGTTGAACTTATCGCTCCTATCGCGATGGACAAAGGCCTACGCTTCGCTATCCGTGAAGGTGGTCGTACTGTAGGTGCTGGTGTTGTTGCAAACATCACTAAGTAATCTATTTTACTACTGACTATTTTAAATGGGGGCTTCGGCTCCCTTTTTTATGTGCACAACACAATCTTTGCTTAAAAGGCTTATTCTTAACCTTAGGGCTTGTAATATTACAAATATAGTCTATATATTTATAATAACATTGAAGCACATATCCTTTTCCCCACACTTATACGAGGCGCAGTATTATGCAACAAGCAAGTCAAAACCCATGTCGCACAATGACAGCAAACCCTAACGAAATTTTAGCGCAGTCACGATTTTTAATGGCCTGTGAAGAATATGACGACATGATTCAAGAAGATGATATGCCGCAAATTAAAACCATTAAAGACATACACAATTATTTTGATGTTTATTTTGATGACTGATAACAATAAAATGAAAAAGCCTGCTATGTGCAGGCTTTTTTGTATTTGTAAGGTACATGGTTTAGGTTCTTTAAAGTTCAGGGCCTTCGTCTTTTTCTTTTGCTTTTGCAAGTGCTGCTGCAAGCGGGTTTTCTAGTTCTTCACCGCCTGTAAATTCTAGCACGTTATGCGTTTCTTCTTTTCTCTGCTGTTCCTTAGCGCGCGCCTCGGACACTTCTTCTGCGCTGTAACCTCTTGACTGTTCATTGTCCACAGCATTTAATGCTTCTTCTTGAGTGAAATTTTGATTTCCCTGTAAGCCCTTGAGCCCACTTTCATCTAATTCAATATCCTCTAATGAGTTTTGTCTTTGCTTCGAACTTGATTGGTATCTTTTTTCTGACATGCCCTTAACCCTTTTGATTTATAATAATAAACTCTATAGTTTTATGGACACAGTTAAAACTTAAATATACAAATTAACTGACATTATTCAGTGACAAAGCCACGCAAGGCTTTTAAACTAGTTTTTATGTTAAATTATTTACTTAAACGTCTTTTTGGAATGGTGCCGCTTTTATTGGGTATTACACTTATTTCGTTTATTGTTATTCAGCTTGCACCGGGTGAACCTGTGTCGATGGAGACAGACCTTAACCCTAAAATAAGCGTCGAAGCACAAGAAAAGTTACGTGCCCATTATGGTTTAGACAAACCCATCCATGAACAATACTTCAGTTGGTTAAAAAACTTTGCCATGCTTGACTTTGGCCGTTCATTTGCCCCTGATGGTCGTGACGTTGCTGAGAAAATTATTGAACGCCTACCTGTGACCTTGTGGATGAATGTTATAGGATTAGCGATTGTGTTATTGATTGCTGTGCCTTTAGGTATAGCGTCGGCGCGTTATCAAAACTCATTTTTTGATAAGTCCACCACCGTCGTTGTTTTTACCATGTTTGCGGCACCCAGTTTTTGGGTGGGGTTGTTATGTATGATTTTATTTGGCGTGCAACTGGGCTGGGTACCTGTTTCGGGTCTTTCTAGTTTCGGCAGTGAAAGCTGGCCATTCCACTTGCGCCTGCTTGACTGGGCACACCACCTTATATTGCCCATTATTATTGGTGTTTTAGGTAGTATTGCAGGCTTAAGCCGCTATATGCGAAGTTCAATGCTTGAAGTGATTAGGCAAGAATATATGGCCACAGCACGCGCGAAGGGTTTACCTGAAAATGCAGTGCTTTACAGACATGGTTTAAAAAATGCCTTGCTGCCTGTCATTACAATTTTAGGCTTAAGCATTCCAGGGCTTATTGGCGGCAGTGTTATCTTTGAATCACTCTTCTCTATCCCTGGTATGGGTAAACTGTTCTATGACGGTGTGATGATGCGTGACTACCCTCTTATCATGGGTATTCTCAGTATCGGTGCTATACTTACCCTTGTTGGTAATCTTATTGCCGATATTTCTTATGCATGGGCAGACCCACGCATTCGCCATGGCAGTGGCAAGCACTAACAAGCGACAACACCATCTTAACTTTGGGTGGCACGGGCACGTTTAACCACTTCTGCCACTAGTTTTTCAATGCCTTTTTCGGCCTCCAAAATATCATGTGCTAACATATAGGCAGGTGTGGATATAATGTTAAACTTTTCATCGATAACAATATCGTCCACATCACAAGGTACATGCACACAGCCCAAGTCTTCTAATTTTTTGGCAATATGCGTGTCGTGGCCTATGGTGAGCTTAGCGCCTGTATTTTTTAAGACAACACCACCAATAGAAGCAGGAGAAATACAAATAAAGCCAATGGGTTTTTGTGCTTTAAGCATACCCTCTACAAGGTTTCTAACGTGTAGTTCTACATCAATTTCGTCGATAATATCACGGTAAGCAAAGTCGCTGAGGTTCATAGCCGCACCGAAGCCACCAGGAAAAATAAGGGCGTCGTAGTCTTTTACATCGGCATTAAAGAGTGAGTGAATGTCACCTCTTGCAATACGTGCCGATTCTTCGAGTACATTACGTGGGTCTTTACCTGCGTGAATATGGCCGCTTTTGTGGTTGATCACGTCGGCTTGTTCAATATCAGGTGCGAGGAAAAAAATCTCAGCACCCTGCTTTTTAAGGTGCAAAAGCGTTAAAACGCTTTCATGAATTTCACTACCATCGTCTACCCCACAACCAGAAAGAATAACTGCAACTTTAGGCATATTGTCTGTCCCTACTTCATCATTATAATTCAATAATATAATTATGGTGATTGTCTTAAACTTAAGCAAGGGCTTGTTGTTATATTCAAAAAAAAGCGCCTATAAAAAGCGCTTTTTAAAATAGGTTATATTGTTATTTGACAACCGTAGCCGCTACCCAATCACCAATGGTAATATCATTGAGTAATGTCAGGCCTTGGTCTTCATAGGCTTTGATAACAGCGTCTTTTTGTGTCACCAAGAAACCAGAAAGAATGGCCGCACCACCCTCTTCCATCGTGTTAGATAAAGCTTCTGACATTTCAATAAGCGGGTTTGCTAAAATATTTGCAAAGATCAGATCATAGGGTGCTTTACTTTGTACGATGTCCGACTGGAAGCCGTCGCTAAAGGCACAAGTGACTTTGTCGCTTACCTTGTTAAAGTCGCAGTTTTCTTGTGCGACAACAACACTTGGTGCGTCAATATCAACAGCCATACATGGCGTGCCATATTTTTTCGCTGCGGCCATCGCTAAAATAGCGCTGCCACAACCCATGTCTAATATATTTTTAAAGGTGTGCTCGTCTACCAGTTCTTCAAATAAAGTTAAACAGCCTGACGTTGTTGGGTGTTCACCCGTACCAAAGGCCATGCCTGCAGGTATTTTAAGTTCTGTCATGCCTTCTGGCACAACTTCGTCAAAGGTATGAATAAAGTAACCAGCCACTTCTAAAGGCGGGAACTCCCGCTTCATTTTCTCCTGCCAGTCTTCGTCATGTACAGGTGATAATGTGACGTTTAATCTATGACCCGAAACATCGTCGGCAATAGCAAAGGCACGCAAAATATTTTCTTCTGTTTGCGCATTGGTGAAGAATGCATTGAGCATCCACTGGCCATTTTCTTTGCCTGTGTCAACCGCCGCATCTAAAGGTGATAATATCTCTTCATAAGTTGGGATATCATTTTCGTTAATAGCCGCGGTTGCTTTCCAGCCGACGATAGGTTGTGTCATATTATTTTTTATCCGTTTTCTTAGGCGTTGGTTTTTTAGATACCGCTTTTTTAACCGCAGGCTTTTTAGCCGTCGTTTTTTTAGCGGATGCTTTAGCTTTAACAGAGCCTGTATCTTTTGCTTTGGTTTCTGAACGCTTCACACGTGATTCTTTTTTCACCTTAAGCTCGGCTTCAGCCTTTTGCTTACGGCGAGAACCTTTTTTAGCAATAACAGGTTTGCCAGCAAGCAGGTTGTCAATTTGTTCACGGTCTAAAGTTTCATACTCAAGCAAGGCTTCGCTCAGCTGGTGCAGTTCTTTATTGCGTTTGATAAGAAGTGACTTGGCACGCTTGTAGTTTGTGTCAATAAATTTGCTCACTTCAGCGTCCACAGCTTTTGCTGTTTCAGAACTTAAACCAGAGGCACCACCGCCACCCATGCTACGCCCTAAGAATGGGTCATGTTCTTTTGTACCATAAATTTGTGGTCCCATTTTGTCAGACATACCCCAAGCACAAACCATGTTATGTGCAAGTTCTGTTGCGCGTTCAATATCATTTGAAGCACCTGTTGTTTTTTGGTTTAAAATAAGCTCTTCTGCCAAGCGACCACCCATAAGAATGGCAATTTGGTTTTCGAGATATTCTTTGTCGTAAGTCACTTTATCTTCTTCTGGTAATGACATAGTCACACCCAAAGCACGCCCACGTGGAATGATGGTTACTTTGTGTAGTGGGTCAGCTTCACCGTCAATAAACAATGTTACAATAGCGTGACCTGCTTCGTGGTAGGCTGTTGTTTTCTTCTGGTCTTCGGTCATGGCGTTGCTTTTACGTTCTGCACCCATCATCACTTTATCCTTCGCCATTTCGAAGTCTTCCATGTCGACAAGACGCTTGTCACTACGGGCGGCCATTAAAGCCGATTCGTTTACAAGGTTGGCAAGGTCAGCACCACTAAAACCAGGTGTACCACGTGCAATAACATGCGCATCAACATCTGAAGCTAGTGGCACTTTTTGCATGTGTACTTTTAAAATTTGCGCACGGCCTAAAATATCAGGCAATGGCACAACCACTTGACGGTCAAAACGACCTGGACGCATAAGTGCTGGGTCTAAAACGTCGGGACGGTTTGTTGCCGCAATTAAGATAACGCCTTCATTGGCACCAAAACCATCCATTTCAACAAGAAGTTGGTTGAGTGTTTGTTCGCGTTCGTCGTTACCACCGCCGATACCTGTACCACGGTGACGACCCACAGCATCAATCTCATCAATGAAAACAATACAAGGAGAATTCTTTTTAGCCTGTTCGAATAAATCACGTACACGTGACGCACCAACACCGACAAACATTTCTACAAATTCAGAACCTGAAATTGTGAAAAACGGTACGCCCGCCTCACCTGCAACACTACGTGCAAGCAATGTTTTACCTGTACCAGGGGAACCCATAAGCAAAACACCTTTAGGGATTTTACCACCTAAGCGTTGGAATTTTGTTGGTTCTTTAAGGAAGTCGACAACTTCTTCAAGTTCTTGTTTCGCTTCTTCTACACCTGCAACGTCGTCAAATGTGACACGTATTTGATTTTCAGTGAGCATTTGTGCTTTTGATTTACCAAAGCTCATGGCTTTACCGCCACCTTGCATTTTGTTCATCATAACAATCCAGAAAAGAATAATCACACCAATTGGCAACATGCTGATTAAAATTTGCTTGAGAACGCTTTCACCTTCTTTAGGCTTCACTTCGATAGCAACATTTTTATTGCGTAAGTTTTTGATCAAATCAGGGTCATATGGTGCAAGTGCTTCAAGCGCTTGGCCGTCACTTCTAAGTGCAGAAATGGTCTGCCCCTTTATTTGAATGCTTGATACAGCACCTTCATCAACAAGGTTCATAATGTCTGAATAAGTCGCCTTTTCCTTTTGGACGGCATTCATAGATGGTGCTGCCATTTGATAAAGTGAAAGTGCTAGAAGAACCAACATGGCCCAAAATAAAAAGTTACGTGCGTTTCCGTTCACGGGGAGTTTCTCCGAAATTATTAAAAATTATTTATATTTATTGTCAACGATATTAGCCTGAAAAGTAGAAAGCTTCAAGCCTTTAAGCGCTTTCTTTGTATAAAATCACAGCAAAATAACACCCTGTCATTTATTATGTCAGTGGTTTATTTTGTAGCCCACTATAAATAGGTAGGGAAAAAGGGAGAGAATATATGCAGTCACAAGATTATAGTAGTTTTATGAACAAAGGTATAACTGAAGTGCATCATGGTAAAGTAGGCTTTTTTAAGTTTGTTTTAAAAGGCTTTCCAAAACTGTTTAAATAGCCATAAAAAACAATTGACCACCTGTATACACCTGTATATATTCATGGGTAAGTAGCAATCTTACTTACCTTTTTACGCCACAGAGGGTTTCCCCTCTAAGGATTAGATTATGTTTTTAAAACACGCCATTATATGGACGAAAGTTATATTCCTTGGGCTCCCTATTGCTGTGGGGTTAGCACAGGCTTTGTTTTTGATATATACAGCGATACCCATGGATTTTGTTATATATTGGGCACCCTCTATTATTATAGGGATTGTATTAGGTGTGGTTATAGGAGAGGTTGTTTTGTTTATGACAAAGGATAGGTCCAAGCCATAAAATTAGCGATGTAAAAAAACCTCCCGCTGGAGGTTTTTTTTATGTGTTTAAGTCAAGCTTTGTTGCGCGGTCACCTTCGCCATATATTGGCGGCTGGGTATTTCGGACATGCGGGTAAATTCACCCACGAGGATATTTTTATAGTCCATCGCCTTTTTAATAATATGCACAGGAATACCGCCTAGTTTTACCTGCAAACGGCCTTCGCTCCATATTTCAAGGTGTTGTGGGTATACCATCACTTCGGCATTATCGATCGTGAAATCGTGGTCAGGAATGCACAGCATAACCTCTCCATCTTTATTCACCATAACGTCGTATAAGTTCATGTTTCACCCTAAATTAATTTTGCTATTATAAAACAATAGGATGCACACTATATAAAAAACTGTATATGAATACAAGCTTTTTGCTATAATAGCTGTGATTAATCAGAAAGTAAGCCCTTTATGTTTTCAGAAAATATTCTACATTTAGCCGAAAAAGCCATCAAACAAGCCACTGACGCGGGTATTACAATATCCACAGCTGAAAGCTGTACAGGCGGGCTTGTTATTGCCGCTTTAACCGAAGTTTCGGGTAGTAGTACCGTGGTTAACCGTGGTTTTATTACTTATACCAACCAAGCTAAAATGGACATGGTAGCCGTAAAAGCCGAAACATTAGAAAAATATGGCGCGGTCAGTGCACAAACGGTGAACGAAATGGCCATAGGTGCAAGAGAAAAATCGGGCAGTGATATAGCCGTCAGCGTTTCTGGCATTGCAGGGCCAATGGGCGGCAGTGCTGAAAAACCTGTTGGTTTGGTACACTTTGCCTTGGCCGATAAAAATGGCATTACGTTACAAAAAACTATTTTTAAAGGTGATCGCCAAAGTGTGCGCATGCAAACGGTGGAAGCTGTTTTAAAAATGATTTTAAAAAACATCCTTTAGGTCTTGATTATATGTGTGTAAATACATATACCTATTAGTAGACAAACACACATCTACTTCTTTTACCTTTTTAGGAGATGCCTTATGGCTATCAAAAACGCTCACACCAGACACGGTTGTTGTATTGACGGCATTACTTTATGAAAAATCAGCCGTCGCTTTTGTATGTATTATGGGTTCTATTGGTATGCTTACATGTACGCCACTCACCTCTGGTGCAGTTAAATACTTTAGTGTATTTGGTATTTTTAAAAAAGGTAAGCACTGTAACGCCATTTCTATGGCAGTTCACACCGTTATGCTACTTTGTGCAGTGACCATTATTTATACCATTTTTATGGCAATAACAGGCGCACCACGCATAACAGGCGTGGCACCTTTTGCCTTTATTATTTTCATATCAACAATTATAGCTGTTCTTTTTAATATACTCGGTATTGTCTTGTTTATAGTTTTACATGCACGTTGTTTATTACGAAGTTGTGCAAATGCTGAAAATGACGGCGGTTTTAATTATGCTTTAAACATGAAGCGCTTGAAGTCTGATATTTATTGGCACCACCAAACTATAGATGAAAAAATTAAAAATACATTGAATTAACTTAACTATCGCATAAAAAAAAGCCACCTTTGAGTGGCTTTTTTTATGGCCTAAATGCCTTTAAAGAGACGGTAACGTAATATCTTGATATTTTCCCATAAGAATTGTACTCTACCCCTACTTATTTAAGTTTTAAGTCAATTTGATAAAGGAATAAAATACATGAAAATCATGCAGGGTAAACGTGGCATTATTATGGGTGTCGCTAACAAAAACTCTATCGCTTGGGGCATTGCGCAACAACTACATGAAGCCGGGGCTGAAATTGCCTTCACTTACGTTGGTGAAGCACTTGAACGCCGCGTTAAACCACTGGCGGAAAGTATTGGCAGTGATTTTATTGTTGAATGTGACGTCTGCGACGACGCTGCTATTGCCGAAACAGTAAAACAAGTTGAAGCCAAATGGGGTAAAATTGACTTTTTAGTACATGCCATTGCCTTTAGCGATAAAAGTGAACTTGCAGGCCGTTATGTTGACACGACACGTGAGAACTTTAAAAATACGCTCGATGTTTCATGTTATTCATTTACAGCCGTTGCTAAAGCTTTTGAGCCTATCTTAAACGAAGGCGCTTCATTAATTACGCTAAGCTATTACGGCGCTGAAAAAATTGTACCTAACTACAATGTTATGGGTGTTGCTAAAGCTGCACTTGAAGCTTCTGTTCGTTACCTAGCTGATGACATGGGCCGTGACGGTTACCGTGTGAACAGCATAAGTGCAGGTCCAATTCGTACTCTTGCTGCAGCTGGTATTAGTGGCTTTAAAGGTATTTTAGATGCAAACGAGAAAGCATCACCATTAAAGCGTAATGTAACACAGGACGAAGTTGGTAAGTCAGCCCTTTATCTATTAAGCGACCTGTCTAGCGGCGTAACAGGTGAAAACCTACATGTTGACGCCGGTGCAAGCCAAGTTGGTGTTCACCTAGCAGGCTAGGCTTATATAGCCCATAAACACTTATATTTAATTATATAAATTTTACGGTAATAGCACATAAAAAAAAGCCCTAAACAGGGCTTTTTTTAGTTTCGATAGTTTAATGCCGGATACCTTCACAGAACCATTTGTGAATAACATCATCACGCTGTTTAAAGCCTATTTGATAAGCATCACTGAAAATTGACCGCGATTCCTCATCAAGCTTAACAGAATGATCGCTCTCAAGGCTAATAATAGCATCAGCTATTGTATTTGTATAAATAGGGCCATCGGCAAACGTAGCTACTGTGTATGCTTCCCTAAACAATTATTTTGTGCTTTGCCTTAATAGAAATTTATTTTGGGCTTCATATTGTTTCAACGCAACTTCTACAGCGCCTTTCTTTTCCCAGCGCTTTCTCCAACCTCTTTGTGCTATAACCATAGTAATTTCCTTAGAGGAGAAACCTCTATAAATTAAAGGCGAAACGCCTTTTAAAAAGAATTCTCAATTGAGCGGTGTGTGTTCGTGTTAGTCATAATGTATACAAACTACTTATATGTCAACTACTTTATAAAAAAAGAGCCCGCTATGGGCTCTTTTTAATTTCGACACTTAAATATTCATCATAAGTTCGCAAGCAACTCTTAAGGAGTCTGCGACTAAAGCACGCTCCACCTTAGTTAGGTCGCGTTTAAGTATTTGCTCGTTATTAAGAATAATTTTATTTAAAGCATCAACATAAGGTTGGCTGCCTATGAACGATTCAAGTCTTTCAATTTTAGTTTGATTGCACATAATGTTAACTCCTATGAAAATAGGTAATAAGCAGTTAAAAAACCATTTATATAACAGTCCTTAGCGCGATCTCGTAACGTACCCCCTCCTTTAGATTTTATATAGTCATCTAAACTTTTACAAGCAAGGCACGTGGCCATAAACTCAAGTGGGCGCGGAGAAGAATTTATACTTTTCATGTATATTTTATGCTGATTTTCGAGCTGTTTCATTGTCGCAAAGCAGCAAGCCGCATTGACAAAACCAGCGTCAAACGCTCTAAAAGAAACGTCGGTTAATTCTTTTAAATGATTCTTTTTTATATAGTCTTGGATGAAAGTTGTGATAAGCCAACAGCCTGTAACGTCAGTTGGAATGGGTTTTTCGTGGATTCCCATAATATAGGACCTCTGTAAAAAGTGGTAAGAAAAGTGTATGTATTTGTCTTAATAGCTCATTATTAAAGCTTGTTGCATACAAAGTCAAGTGTTTCATATAAACAATTCAGGCCATTTTTATTCAAAATAGCACCTTATTTCTTTACAAAAACCCTTATAATATGTATGTTTTTGTCATGAAAAACATCGCACAGCCTGAAAATATCGCCTTTAAGACATTCATTATGCCAGCGGATTTAAACTTCCATGGTACTCTTTTTGGTGGCGCTATGCTTGCTTACTTAGACAAAGCGGGCGCTATTGTCGCCCAAACACGTAGTAAGTCACGTGTATTTTTAGTGGCTATGAATAAATCAGAATTTTTAAAACCAGCCATGCTAAACGACGCCATTGTTATTTACGCCGTCGTGAAAAAAGTGGGTAACACGTCCATGACCATTTATATGGAAGCATGGCGTGAAGAACCTATTACAGGTGAAAAAGCTCTCAGCGCTACAAGTGAAGCTGTTTACGTTGCCATAGACGAAAATTTAAAACCCTGCCCAGTTGACCGAGGATAAAAACATGACCGCACAATCAAACTATACAGCTGCTGATATTGAAGTACTAGAAGGTTTAGACCCTGTACGCATGCGTCCTGGTATGTACATTGGCGGCACAGACGACAACGCCTTACACCACCTTATGGTCGAAGTGCTTGATAACTCAATGGATGAAGCTGTTGCAGGTTATGCCGATAAAATTTGGGTTAAACTAGGTAAAAACGATACATTAACTATCCGTGATAATGGCCGTGGTATTCCGGTTGATCCGCATCCAAAGTACCCCAACAAATCAGCACTTGAAGTTATTATGTGCACATTACACGCTGGTGGTAAATTTAACAGTAAAGCCTACAGTACGTCTGGTGGTTTGCACGGTGTGGGTATTTCAGTTGTTAACGCCCTTTCATCCTTTGTAGAAGTTGAAGTGGCACGTAACGGTAACCTTTATAAACAACAATTTGCTAAAGGTATTGTTCAAGGAAAATTAGAAGACCTTGGCGCAATCACAAATCGCAAGGGTACCAAAGTTACCTTCCGCCCTGACCTTGAAGATATTTTTGATGATGACTGTCGCTTTAGCGCCAAGCGTCTACGCAGTATGGTACAAAGTAAAGCTTACTTGTTTAGTGGCGTAACAATTTACTGGCGCGACGAAAGTAAGTCAGACGTTAAGGACGATGTTTTTCACTATCCTAACGGCTTAAAAGACTACTTAAAATCTAAACTTTTTAATGCTGAAGGCAAAGAAATTCCTTGTATTACAAATTCACTCTTCGCAGGTAAGAACGATTTTGTTGACGATAAAAAAGCGGGTAAAGTTGAATGGGCGCTTGGCTGGCCACTAACTGAAGACGGCAGCTGTCAAACTTATGCAAACACTATCCCTACATACCAAGGCGGAACACATGAAACAGGTTTGCGCGCCGCTATTACTAAAGGCCTTAAGCAGTATGGTGAAATGCGTGGTAAAAAGGTAGCTGACATTACAGCAGACGATATTTTAGGTGGCTGTAAAATACTGCTTTCAATATTTATACCTGACCCGCACTTCCAAGGACAAACTAAGGATAAGCTTACAAACCGTGAAGCGATTCGCTTGGTTGAAAACACACTCAAAGACCAGTTTGACCATTACCTTGTAAGCGACACTAATAGTGCCGATAGCTTGCTATTCAATGCCCTTGAACGCAGTGAAGCAAGACGCCGCCGCCGTAAAGAACAAGAAGTGAAACGTAAAACGGCCATTAGCCGTCGTATTACTTTGCCTGGTAAGTTAAGTGATTGCTCTAACAAATCATCAGAAGGTACTGAAATATTTATTGTTGAGGGTGATAGTGCGGGCGGTAGTGCCAAGCAAGGCCGTGACCGTAAAACGCAGGCTATTTTACCACTTAAAGGTAAAATCTTAAACGTTGCCAGCGCCACCAGAGAAAAAATTAAAGCCAACGCTGAAATTCGTGACCTTATGCAAGCACTTGGTTGCGGTATTGGTAAAGAATTTAATGCCAAAAACATGCGTTATGAACGTGTGATTATCATGACCGATGCCGACGTCGACGGCGCACACATTGCCACGTTGATTATGACATTTTTCTATCAAGAAATGCCTGAGCTTCTGTTAAACGGTAGTGTTTATTTAGCGATGCCGCCACTTTACAAGCTTACCCATGGCGCAACAAGTGTTTATGCCCTTGACGACGAAGATAAAGACAAGCATATGAAAACAACATTCAAAGGCAAAAAGAATGTGACTTTGACACGCTTTAAAGGACTAGGTGAAATGCCCGCATCGCAACTTAAAGAAACAACCATGAGCAAAGAAAAACGCAAGCTCATGCAGATAACTATAGAGTCCCTCGCCGACAGTAAATCAATTGTAAGTCGTTTAATGGGTAAAAACCCTGAAGACCGCTTTAATTTCATTCAAGAAAATGCAGCTAAGGCCGTGGTTGATATTTAAAGTCGCTACAAAACTTAGCAATGTTTACAATAGCATGACCGCGATATTGACTTGCATACAATATAAACTTGCCCTATAATAACAGCCAACAAATCAACAGTTTTAGCCTGCACGCAAAGTGCTGTGACTAAACTATCCCTTTTTTATCTCTCTTTGAGGAACCTATTATGGCTCTTATAAAAAACATTACCGTTGAAGAAGTTCGACAGTTATTTAGATTACAAACCTCAAAACAGTTTGCCAATAAACAGCTTGCACAAAAAGGACTTTCTATTCACTTAAACGATACGCCTGAAAAAATATTGGATCTTGAAAGTGTGCTAGTCAGTTCTATTCATAAACAAATTTTAAATGGCAAAGCGTTAAATACAGTTGCTTTACGTTATTACACAACCTTGCATAAAATCATAACCTTAATGGAAAATGAAGGTGACGCATGGCGCAACATTATTACGCGTTATGAGTTTTCAGTTTTAAATCTAAATATGAAGTTTAACCGTATAAGATCTGAAGTTAGTAATTATAAAGTTGCGCCTTATCATTCTGATAAACCTCATGATATAGAAGATCGAAAGAAAGTTTTGGAAGTTGAACGTCAAAAACTTATAAGTGAAACGGCCGATAAATTAGAAGAAATTGCCACTTGCTTTGAAGAATTTAAACAGTTGTTTTTAAAGCTTGAAGAAATAAGCCTAACAACTACCTAGCGTACAAACAACTTATGGTAAAGCCCTCTTTGTAGGGCTTTTTTCTTGCCCAAACTTTATAATTAAAGTATAAAAATACATAATAAAAATCGGTTTTTCAAACCATCCCTTTTCACTAAAAAAGAATAATAACCGTGTAGAATAACACGGACTTTCTTTAACACTTTTGAGATAAATTTATGTATATAATTTACAATTTACTGCGTATGAATATTCGCATTTTATTGGCTATGACCCTTTCTTACTGGTGTGGCTTTTATCTTGATAGTTACTTTCATACAAGCGTTATGCCTTTACTCACTTTTATGGTACCTCTTTTAATGGTGACCAGTATGTGCAGTAAAAAATCGACATTCATAGACTTTATGTATGACGACGTGGCGTTACCAATTACAGTCGCCCTGTTTATGGCAATTTTAGCAAAGTATATGTTTACAAACGCCATACAGCAATTCGTAGATATGATCGCTTATGAAGGGTCTATTTATTGGTTGGGTTTATTCACAGGTATCATGATTATCATGCTGCGCGGTATTTATATACTGTATGAAATTTTTGATGATCTTGTCCTTTCAAAAAATAGATAACGAAGAAAATAAGCCCTTTTAATAGGGCTTTTTTTATGGCGCTAGCGAAAAAACGCCAAACAAAGAAGTATGAGAAAATTTAGAACTCGTTTTGCCATGATAAATTAATGGCAGGTTCACAGTGTCACCATTTTTAACACCTTTTAAATGATGATTATTCCCGTCAATATTAATAGCGATTGCGTCTATACCGGTTAGTGGCCAAAATGTAAAAACAGGTCGCGTGGCACAAGGTTTGCACATAGCACCTTTAGGGCATACAGGGCAAGGTCGAGGCAATGTAATTTTACCTGTCACCATGACTGATTTTTTTTTGTAACTTTTTAGTTTGCTAATGTAATCACGTACATCAAAATCTTGTGGTGCACAATCATTCGGGTGTCCAGAAATATAAGTCTGGCCTGTTTCAGGGTCAACCCATTCGTCACAAGCAAAAGCAGGTAAGCTAAATAAAACCACAAACATGGCTAAAATAATTTTTGAAGATGAATAAAACAATGCAGGACTCTTATTTTTTATGAAATATTTAAGGCTTTTAAATGCTCTGTAATTTCCTCATGGCCAAAAAATTTAGCGACAGAAAACATTACTTCAGAAATTTTAATATCTCGGTGCGCGCTAATAAGCTTCACGAGCACAGGGTCTCCCATAACTATAGCCATACCAAGTGCAGTGGACGATGCTGCAACAGCTTCGTTTTCAATGGCATTTGTTGCTTCTATTTTTTTGGCACTGGCATTATCGGCATTCGATAACAAATCTTCCAGTAATGTCGCTGACTGATTGATATTATCAGATGTAATATCCATAGAAGATTTAGCTTCGAGGTTAATATCAATCGACGGGTTTGCGAGGAGTGATTTCACAATATCATAACGCTGTAAAAGTACAGCCACAATCAACATAGTTGAGCCATTCGCTGATAGAGCATTTACATTTGTACGCTTGTCCGCAATTAAAATATCGGCCACTTTTTCTCTATCGTCAATAGCAATCGACATTTCTAAGGTGGTTAAACCCTCCTCATTGTTTTTATTCTCGAGATCAATATTTTCATGGCTTAAAAGGCATTTTAAAACGTTGGTATTATTGTCCATACAAGCAAAGTGTATGGGTGCTTCACCATCGTCACCTTTTTGATTAACGTCGATACTATTTTGCTTAAGTAAAAGCTTGACAATTTCAAGGTTAGCTTCAGCGCAGGCAAGGCAAAGTGCCGTGTCACCGTCAACATCTAAAGCATTGATGCTGATGTTGTTTTCTAACAGGTAGGCTAAGTCTTCGTTAAAGTCAGCCATATCATTATTTGAAGCGGATGAAACAAAGTTATCAACCGCTTCTTGTTCTGTCATTTGTGTTTGTGGCATTGTTTATACACCTAGTAACATACGGCTTGGGTTTTCGAGTGCTTCTTTAATTTTAACCACAAAAGAAACAGCTTCACGGCCGTCGACAATACGGTGGTCATAGGTCATTGCTAGGTACATCATAGGACGAATAACAACTTCTCCATCAATAGCAACAGGGCGTTGAATAATGTTGTGCATACCCAAAATACCCACTTGCGGGTAGTTTAAAATAGGCATAGACAACATAGAACCAAAAGTACCACCGTTGGTAATTGTGTATGTGCCACCTGTCATGTCGTCGGGCATTAACTTACCATCACGTGCTTTTGTAGCGAAGTTACGAATACCTTGTTCGATATCTGCAAAGCTCATTTTATCAGCGTCTTTAAGAACAGGCACAACAAGCCCCTTCTCGGTTGAAACGGCAACACCAATGTTGAAGTAGTTTTTATAAACAAGTTCTTCGCCATCAATTTCTGCATTCAAAGCAGGCCAAGCTTTCAAAGCTTCAATCGTTGCTTTGGTGAAGAATGACATGAAGCCAAGCTTCACGCCGTGTTCTTTTTCAAATTTTTCTTTGTAAAGCTTACGTAATTCCATCACGGCTGTTAGGTCAACTTCGTTATAAGTTGTCAGCATGGCTGCATTGTTTTGAGCTGTTTTTAAACGTCCTGCAATTGTTTTACGTAGACGTGTCATTTTCACACGTTTTTCACGCGCATCAGCGTCAACGGGTGCAGATGGTGCCGAAGCTGTCGGTGTTGCCGCGGCTACAGGTGCAGCAGGTGTTGGTGCCGGCATAGCCGAAGGCATAACAGAAACAGGGTTTTCAATATAAGCAAGCACGTCACCTTTTGTCAGGCGGCCGTCTTTGCCTGATCCAGTAATAAGTGCTGGGTCAATAGCATTTTCTTCGATCATTTTTTTAACCGCAGGGCTAAGTGGTAAATCACCGACAGATGATGTTGCAACAGCTACAGGTTGAGCCGTAGGTTGAGGTTGACTGGCAGGTGTTGCTTCTGGTTGAGCCGCAGGTGCAGGTGCAACAGGTGCAGCTTCAGCAACTGGTTCAGCCGCAACAGGTGCAGGTGCTTCAGCCGCAGGTGCCGCAGTACCTGCCGTTGCTGTTTCATCAATTTCAGCCATCACTTCGCCAACGTTGACAGTATCACCTTCAACTTTAAGAATATTAGTAATGACCCCTGCTCTTGGTGCTGTGACTTCAAGGTTAATTTTATCAGTTTCAAGCTCGGCAATAAGCTCATCTTCAGCGACATAATCGCCAACATTTTTAGTCCAGCCAGCAACCGTTGCTTCTGTGATGCTTTCGCCCATTGTTGGTGCTTCAATTGAAATGGTCATTTTATATTCTCTTCTTTATTTTAAGATTAATTTTTAGCTAAATACTTTTTTAATAAGTTGTGCCTGCTCTGCTGTGTGGCGCTTCATAGACCCAACTGCTGGGCTTGCTGTTGCGGCACGGCTCACACATACAAGTGGTTTTTCGATTGTGTCACTTAAGTTTTCGCGGATAAATGTCCAAAAACCTTGGTTTTTAGATTCTTCTTGTGCCCATATAAAACTTGTCGCATTTTTATATTTAGCCAGTAATTCTTTAATTTCAGCGACAGGTGTTGGGTAAAGCTGTTCCACACGAATAATAGCTGTATCATCGTGGTCTCTTGCAATTTTTTCACCAAGCAATTCGTAGTAAAACTTACCTGTGCAAAAAACAACTTTTTTAACATTTTTAGCAGCACTATCCACATCGTCAATAACATGTTGGAAGGTACCTGTTGTTAATTCTGTTCCAGCCGATGTGGCCATAGGGTGTCTAAGTAAGCTTTTAGGTGTAAATACAATGAGTGGACGACGCATTTTACGTAAAGCCTGACGACGTAATAAGTGGAAAATTTGCGCAGGTGTTGACGCGTTACAAACGGTCATGTTGTCTTGCGCACAAAGTTGCAAGTAACGTTCTGGTCTGGCACTTGAATGTTCAGGGCCTTGGCCTTCAGCACCGTGTGGTAGCAACATAACAAGGCCTGACATACGGTCCCATTTTTGTTCACTGCTTGAAATAAATTGGTCAATAACAATTTGTGCACCGTTTGAAAAATCACCAAATTGTGCTTCCCATATTGTGAGTGTGTTTGGGCTTGCCAGTGAATAACCAAATTCAAAGCCAAGGACAGCTAACTCACTAAGAGAACTATTCCAAACTTGTAAGGCATTTTCACTTTTTTCAAATTTTGAAATAGGCATAAACGCTTCACCTGTTTCACTGTCCCATAGGGCAACATGGCGGTGTGAAAAAGTACCACGGCGAACGTCTTGGCCTGATAAACGAATGCTATAACCTTCGTCAAGTAATGTCGCATAAGCGGTTACTTCTGCTGCACCCCAGTCTAATTTATCTTGGCCTTCTAGCATACCTTTACGTTTTTCCATCGCTTTATGGATTTTTTTATTCGGCTCAAAACCTTCAGGGTAAGTGGTATAGCTTTGAGCTGTTTGCTTAAGCTGTGTTTCTGTAATTTTTGTTTCAGGTTCAACTTGCGCATCTTTAGAAAAGTTTTCCCAAGCGCCGCCAAACATATCGGGTTTGACAGTTGTTTCACTGCAACGTGATTTTTCAAAAGCGGTACTTAGCCTTGCATGGTAAGCGGCCTCCATGCCTGTTGCTTCTTCTTCACTAATAGCGCCTTCAGCGATGAGTTTTGCCTTATAAAGTGTATAAGGTGATTTATGCGCTTTAATTTTTTTATACATAACAGGTGACGTAAATGTTGGGTCATCACCTTCGTTGTGGCCATATTTACGGTAACAAACAAGGTCAATAAAAACGTCTTTACCAAAAGTATTACGGTATTCCATCGCCATTTCCATCACGTGGTTACATGCTTCAGGGTCGTCCCCATTAACGTGGAAAATAGGTACTTGCAACATGCGGGCAATATCGGTGCAATATTCACCACTAAAACCGTCTTCTGGAATTGCTGTAAAGCCAATTTGGTTGTTAATAACCAGGTGCATTGTTCCTTTGTTGGTGTAACCTTCTAGGTTTGCCAAGTTCAAAGTTTCAGGTACAACGCCTTGACCTGCGAAGGCCGCGTCGCCGTGAATAACCAACGGGATAACTTTTTTATAGCCATCAGCACCATGTTTTTGTTGTTTAGCACGCACGCTACCCGCAACAACAGGATTTGCAATTTCAAGGTGTGAAGGGTTATTAAGAAGTGACATGTGTAATGCATGGCCACTTCGTGTTTTAACATCATACGATTTACCCATGTGATATTTAACGTCAGATGATGCAATTTCATTTTCCATGACTACTGTTTCGTCGAAGGCGGCAAAAATTTCTTCAAATGGTTTTTCAAAAATATTAACCATAACGTTTAAACGACCACGGTGTGCCATACCCACAACCACATCACTCACACCATATTCGCCACAAAAATCAATCATTGTGTCAAGCATAGGAATGATAGAATCAGCCCCTTCTCCACTGAAGCGCTTTTTACCGACATATTTAGTATGTAAGAAGTTTTCAAATTTATCGGCTGAAAGTAAGCCTTGTAAAATGCGTTTTTTTGTTACAGCGTCGTAGAAAGGTTTGTTTTGAATCGACTCCATTTTTCTTCTTAACCACACACGCTCTTCATGAGATGTGAGGTTTTGATACTGCACGCCAATTGTATCTGTATAGGTTGCTTTTAAAGCATCAAAGATTTCTGTAAGTGATGCTGTTTCTTTATTAAGTAAGCCATCTGTGTCAAATGTTTCAGAAAGCATAGCATCGCTGAGACCAAAATTTTCAAGTGTGAGGTCTTTACGGATGACTGGTTTTTCAGATAAGGGGTCAATATGTGCATTATAATGGCCATGGTCACGGTAAGCTTGAATAAGACGTGTGACACGGTTTTGGCCACTTGAAGCAGTTACTGAAGGTGCGGCGGCGGGTATAACCGCGTCCTTGCCATTACCTTTAGATTTAGAAACCATATCGTAACCAGCGTTTAAACTTTGGAAAAAGGTGCGCCATTCAAGGTCAACACTGTTGGGGTCAGTTTCAAACTTAGAGAACTGTTCTTCCATGTAAGGTGAATTCGAGGCGTAAAGGTTACTAAATTGATCCATTTTAAATTCTTTTTAATTTTATTATATGCTTATATTTTCTATATGAAAAAGTTAGCTAAATAATAGCAAATGCCTCGCATAGCCACAAGGACAATTTATTAAAATCGTCCAGCAGAAAGACCACTACCGCCAGTAAGGTTTACATCACGGTGAACATGGACATTTAGCAAAAATCCCATAGAGATAAGCATTGTCATCATGGATGTCCCACCATAACTCACAAAGGGTAAAGGAATACCCACCACAGGCATTAGCCCCATCACCATCGAAATGTTAATGGTAACATGTACAAATAACAACACCGTCATACCCAGCGCAATATGCTTTGCATAAAGGCTTTGCGCCTTTAATGATATAAGAATACCAAACAAAATGACCAGTGCATAAGCCAATAAAAGTAACAAAGCACCTAACATACCAAAGTCTTCTGTTAACAATGTAAAGATAAAATCTGTATGTTTTTCGGGTAAGAATTCAAGGTGTGACTGCGTGCCTTGCATAAAGCCTTTACCCCAAAAGTCGGACGATCCAATGGCAATTTTTGACTGCATAATATGGTACCCTGCCCCTAAAGGGTCGTTCTCAGGGTTTAAAAATACCAACAGACGTTTTTTTTGATAGCCGTGTAAAAATAACCACATAATAGGGAGGGCCGATAAGCCAATGATACCCATCCAGACAAACAATTTTTTAGATAACCCCGAAGCTATCATAATAGCGACACCAACAAAATAAAGCACCAATGACGTACCAAGGTCGGGCTGTACAACAACAAGTGCGAACATGGCACCAATAAGGGCAAACGGTATGGCGATATTTTTAAGTGAGTGGATAGCCACAATAGAACGACTATGATAAAATTTAGCAAGCGCTAAAACCAAACAAACTTTTGCAAGTTCTGAAGGTTGTAAGGCAAAGAATTTAAGGTCGATCCAGCGTCTTGCTCCCATTCCCACATGTCCATTAAAATAAACAGCTATAAGCAAAGCAATAGCCACTATATAAAATACATAAGCATAGCGATACCAAATTTTGAGATCAACAATTGCAATACCCCACATAAGAATAATACCCACAATAAAGCGTGGTACTTGCTTTATGACATAAGGGTTTACAGAACCGCCCGCCGCCCCATAAAGAAGGACAAAACCTGTGATGCAGATAGCAATGATCAAAAAGATGATACCAAAGTGAAGGCGACTTGTTTTCTTTAATATGTCTTGAATCATGCAAAAATCTCCGTCGCTTTTTGAAGGACATTGGCAGCAACAGGTGCCGCAGTACCGCTACCAGAACCACCGTTTTCTATAACCACCGCAACAGCAAACTGAGGGTTTTCATAAGGGGCATAACCAACAAACATAGCATGTGGCCTTTCCTTTAAAGGGACGTCTTTCATTTGAACGCCCTTCTCGATACGTCTCGAAACAACTTGCACGGTCCCTGTTTTACCAACAATTTTTGTGCCCTTACGTTTGGCATTTTTAGCCGTACCTTTACGGCTATGCACAACGTCGTGCATACCTTGACGTAAAATTTGTAAGTATTCTTCACTTAAGGCTGACGCTTGCGTTTGCTTGTCTTCATATTTTTGTAAAAGGGTTGGTTTAATTTCCATGCCTGTGGCAATACGTGCAGTCATGACCGCCATTTGTAACGGTGTTGTGAGCAAGAAACCTTGCCCAATACCCACAATTAAATCTTCACCTGTTGTCCAGCGTTCGTTTTTAACCCGCATCTTCCATTCGGGTGTTGGTAAAAGCCCCGCCTTCTCTGGGATACCTATGTCACTGCGTGTACCATAACCAAAATTTGCAGCATATATAGCCATTTTTTTAGCACCAAGGCGTTTAGCAAGTTCGTAAAAATAAATATCACATGAGCCTGAAATAGCTTCATTTAAGTTGACCTTACCGTGTTTTTTCCAGCAGTTAAATTCACGTCTACCGAGTTTAATTTTACCACGACAATGCATAATTTCATCTGGTTTCACAAGGCCTTCTTCCAGGGCGGCTTGTGCGACAACCAATTTAAATGTTGAACCAGGAGAATATGTGCCTTGAAAACTTCTATTTAAAAGGGGGTTGTCATCATTATTTAGCAATTTTTTCCAATTAACGGGGTCAATACCTTCGGCAAAATCATTGGGGTCAAAGCTAGGTGTGCTGACAGATGAAATAATACCGCCAGTTTGTGCGTTTAGTAAAACAATAGATCCAACATGGCCTTCAAGTTGCTTTAAAGCATACTGTTGAATCTCATGGTCAATGGTGAGATGTAGGTCGTCACCTTTTACAGCGTCTTGCTTTTCGAGTTCACGGATAGGTCGGCCCAGAGCATTTGTTTCATGGTGCAAAAACCCTGGGCGTCCACCAAGTTCTGCCTCATATAATTTTTCTAAACCTTGACGCCCCACAGGAAAATCGGGCGCCCAACCCTTTACGTCGGCCTTGTCTTTTTTATAGTCATCGGTACGGCCCACATAGCCCAACAAATGCCCCGTTGATGTACCATTTTCATAATGACGTAGAGGGATATCAATAAAGTCGATCCCCGTTAAATCGGGTTGGTTTAATTCAACCTTAGCGATGTTATTAAACGACAAAGATTTTGTAATGGTAATAGGCGTAAATGGTGCCCTGTACTTTACTTTTTCTAGAGTATTTTTAATGGTGCGGCGGCTTAAAGGAATAAGCTTTTTAAGTGACGCCAAAACTTGTGCGGGGTTGTTACATTGTTCAGGAATAATCACCAAACGTGGTGCGGGTTTGTCTTGTGCTAAAACTTGACCTGTACGGTCGAATAATACACCGCGCTCTGGACGAATAGGACGAATAGCAATACGGTTTCTTTCCGCGAGCTTTTTATATTTTGCTCCTAAAATTTGCTGTAGGTAATACATACGTGAGACAAAAATGGGGAAAGGTATCGCCATAAGAGTACCTAGAACAACCGTACGTCTGGAAACGATTTTATTACGGTTTGTCGGTGAAATACCCATAGTTGACTAGTCTTTCATCATGCGTTGGCGTATATAACCAAACAACGTCACAACAGGTATAAACATGAAAGCGGTGGTAAGCCAGCTCATAATGCTCCAAGTAAACAAAGGCAAGCCAACGCCCCACATAATAAGCGCCATCACTAGGTTTACCACAAATGAATTAATTAAAAACCCTGTAAAAACCATCGTATAAGGGCTATGCACAAGTGACTGACGTTGATGGTACGTCAAATAATGCATGAGCAGTATGCCGATACCATAAAGACCAAACGGTGTACCCGATAAACCGTCTTCGAGTAAGCCTAAAATTAAAGCAAACCATATAGGTATTGACCTTGGGCAGTATAAAGTCCAATAAAAAACACCGACAGTTAAAAGCCATGGTTTAAACCACAAGCTATCTACTATTTCGGTTATTATATAACCAAAAATAACAAGCACCACAAGCAGGACAGGCGCCATAAAGGCCGTACCATTTTTATAGTCTCTATTTGCTTGCTGCATAGCCATTTATAAGATGCCTTTCACAATTTGACGTTGAATACTCACAAGGTCTAAATTTTTAAAATCAACATCGGGTTTGATAAAGACTTTTTTGCCAATGGTCATAATTTCACCAACGGGCAAACCTTCAGCAAAAATACCGCCGGCACCAGTTGTCACAACAACCATACCCTCTTCAAGCTCAATTTTTTTATCTTCGGTGAAAACCAATTCAAGGTTGTAACTGTTGGTACCACGTACAATACCACGTAAGTTTGCCTCTAGAATTTTAACGGGGATGCGTGACGCATAGTCGGTTAAAAGTAAAATGCGTGAAGCGTCGTCATAAACTTCTAAAACACGGCCGACAAGGCCATTTTTATTAATAACCACTTGCCCTTTTTCAATGCCACCAGTATTGCCCGTATTTATAATCATTGTATGACTAAAGGCACTTTTTTGATCCGATATAACTCTTGCTGTTAAAGGTTCACCTTTAACCTTAACGACCATATTTAAAAGGCTTTTAAGTTCTTGGTTTTCGCTTGAGCTGATAGAAAGTTCTCTATTAAGCCTTTGCTTATCACTAAGCTCTTCTTTAAGGGCGATATTTTCTTCGTAAACAGAAACATGTCCAGAAACAGATGTTTGAGCCGCATCGACCCATTCATTCGGTTTTTTAACTATATAAAGTATAGGTTTTGTTATGTCGATAACGATTGACTGAAACGACGCATTAACCTGCGGAAATTTAATAGAGATAGCCATCAATGCAATACAAAAAGCCATATAAACAGCGAACTGAATAGTATGGCTTTTGGATGAACTTCCTACAATCACGTTTTAAACCCTAGTTAGATTTTAAAACTGGTGCAAAGGTATCCCATTCTTCTAAGATTTTCCCTGAACCGAGAGCAACACAAGAAAGTGGTGATTCAGCAATAGAAACAGGTAGGCCTGTTTCACGGCGAATAAGTTTATCAAGATCACCAAGGTTGGCACCACCGCCAGAAAGGATAATACCTTTATCAACAATATCAGCAGCCAATTCAGGTGGCGTAGCTTCAAGGGCTGTTTTAATACCTTCAAGAATACGTTGAACTTGAGGCTCAAGAGCTTCTGCAATTTCTTTTTGTGTAATTTTTAGGTTACGTGGCACACCTTTAACTAGGTCACGCCCTTTAATATCAACTTCTTTACCTTTTCCTTTTTCAGGAAGGATAGCCGTACCAATTTCAATCTTAATTTTTTCAGCTGTAGATTCACCAATAAGAAGGTTATGCTTACGACGAATGTAGTTAATGATCGCATCATCAAATTTATCGCCACCCACACGTACAGACATTGAGTAAACAATACCGCCCAGTGAAATAACGGCAATTTCCGTTGTACCACCACCGATATCCACAATCATTGAGCCTGATGCTTCATTGACAGGAAGACCGGCACCAATAGCCGCAGCCATTGGTTCGTCCACAAGGTAAACTTGGCTCGCACCAGCGCTAAGTGCACTGTCTTTTATCGCGCGACGTTCAACAGGTGTTGAACCGTAAGGTACGCAAATAATAATGCGTGGGCTTACAAACATACGACGGTTATGAACACGGTTGATAAATGCTTTAATCATTTCTTCGGCAACTTCAAAGTCAGCAATAACACCGTCTTTTAAAGGGCGTACAGCCACAATATCAGCCGGTGTACGGCCGATCATTTGTTTAGCAGCATGGCCAACATTACGTACGCGTGAACTATGTTCACCACGTTCAATGGCGACAACAGAAGGTTCATTCAAAACAATACCACGGCCCGGTACATACACAAGTGTATTTGCTGTGCCAAGATCAATGGCCATATCTAACGAAAAGAAACTGAAAAGTTTGTTTAACATGAGGTGGTATCTTCCAAATTTATAATTATTTTTATATTGGTTTAACTATAGGGCATATACCACAAAGATACTAGAAATTTTATAGCAATTTTCGTATGTCAGTTGACTTATTACTTAAGCAGGCATTGTATTTCTGCAATAGCGTTTTCACCTTCTGCCGTATTCGTAAAAACCATGTCGGCATTGTACTGCCCTTTTATCCATGTAAGTTGACGCTTTGCATAGTTTCTTGTGCTTTGTAAAAGTGCATTTTTAGCTTCTTCGTGCGTGCAGTTACCGTCGACAAAGTTAAACAAATCCTTCACACCACAACTTTGAATGCCATGTGCATCATTATTATAACCTGCATTTTTAAGGTTTTTTATTTCTGCCAGTAGCCCCATACTTTCCATAACATCGTACCTTTTATGTATACGTGCATAAAGCCACTCTCGGTTTGGGTTTAGGGCAATTTTAATAAATTTGGCATCTAAGCCCCCTTCTTTCGGCAATGCTTGTAAGGTTGACATCGGTTGGCCTGTTTGCATAAAAACGCCTAAAGCACGAGAAACGCGCTGGCTGTCACCTGGGGCTAATTTTTGCGCCATGATAGGGTCAACAAGTGCAAGCTCTGCATGCAGCGCTTCGGCACCTTCATTTTCAACACGTTTATTAAGCAAGTCAAACAAGGCGGGTGCAAGTGCTGGGACAGGGCTAATGCCCTGCTCGAGGTTTTTAAGATAAAAACCTGTGCCACCACAAAGGATAGGCAATTTACCTTCAGCCCAAATTTTTTCAATTTCAGCCTTGGCTAAGTTTGTGTAAACGTCGGATGATATTTTTTCATCCACTTCGAGAAAATTAAACAACCGATGATCAGCCGCTTCAAATTCTGCCTGAGAAGGCATAGCTGTGATGATGGGCATATTTTTATAAACTTGGCGACTGTCGGCATTTATAATAACACCATTAAGTTTATTGGCTAAAAAAATGGACAGCGCCGTTTTACCCGACGCTGTTGGCCCAAAAATAGTTATGACATGACGTGACATACGTTATTCATCAGACATATCATCAGCTTCTGCTTTTTTAAAAGCAACGAAGTGTTTATCACCATCACGTAGGATAAGCATAAGCAGTGATTTTTCTTTATGGAGGTTGAGCGCCGTCTCTACATCCTTAATCAACATCATTTTCTTCTTTTTAATTTCAAGAATAATATCGCCTGATCTTAAGCCACTTCTTTCTGCGCGGCGGTCATATTCAACGGATGAAACAACAACCCCTTTAGTGTCCACTTCAACACCAAGAGCTTCACGTGCATCGTTATCAAGTTCAGATAATATCATACCCGCAATGGCATCGCTTTTACCTAGACCATCACCTTCACCCAGTAAAATAGCCTCTTCTTCTTCGTCAAGTTTAGCTATGGTGACAGTGAGCGTTTTTGTTTTGTCACCGCGTTTCAGTTTGATTTTTATTTTTTTGTCCACAGGTGTTTCTGCAATAAGCTTAGGTAAGTCGCTCATCTCTTTAAGAGGCTTACCATCGACACTTAAAATAAGGTCACCTTCTTTTATGCCACCTTTTTCAGCGGGACTATCAGCCATAACTGTTGCCACCAGTGCACCTTTTTGTTCTGTAAGCCCAAGCGCTTCAGCCAGTTCTTTTGTGACTGTTTGAATGCGTACACCCAACCAACCACGTACAGGGTGGCCGTGTTCTTTAATTTGCGCAATAATGTGCTTGACTGTATTAGATGGCACAGCAAAACCAATACCTTGGTTTCCGCCCGTACGTGACAATATCGCCGTGTTAATACCAATAATTTCGCCGGCTTCGTTGAACAAAGGCCCACCACTGTTACCAGGGTTTATCGCTGCGTCTGTTTGTAAAAAGTCGTCGTAAGGCCCTTGTTGGATATTACGGCTACGCGCACTTAAAATGCCCGCCGTCACCGTACCGCCAAGGCCGAACGGGTTGCCAATGGCAATGGTCCAATCACCCACACGGATAGCGTCACTATCTCCAAGTGTTGCAAAAGGTAAGTCCTTGTCAGCTTCCACTTTTAGTAATGAAAGGTCATTCTTTTTGTCCTTACCAATAACCTTGGCTTTCAGCTCAGTACCGTCTTGGAATTTAATTAAAATTTCACTTTCAGCAGACCCTGCTACGTGATTATTGGTTACAACATAACCGTCTTTACTAATAACGACCCCAGAACCTAGAGAGCTTTTCGGTTGCCTTGATTGTTCATCCATCAAGCCTTCCATGCCACCCATAAAGTCATTGAAGAACTTATCGAAAAAAGGGTCTTTTGTGAAAGGAGACTTTTGGCGAAGTTCTTTTTGAATTTGTTTAGTTTTCTTTTTCGCTTTGGTTGTTGTTGAAACATTAACAACAGCAGGCGACTGTTTTTCAACCAAGTCCGCAAAGCCACCGTGATTGATGGCTGTTGCGTCTTGCATAATTAATAAAGTTATAGATAAAATGAATGTAAATGTTGCGTTTTTCATAAATAAACTCCTTTTTTAATTACTGTATTCTACTTACTTTTTATTTCGGGTTAAAGTGTTTAAAGAAATCAACCGAAGGGTCGAGAACCATTAAAGTATCACTACCGATGAAGCTTCTTTTATAGGCTTCGAGTGAACGAATGAAGCTGTAAAAATCAGCGTCTTGGCTAAAGGCGTTCGCTGTTAAACGAATAGACTCACCATCACCTTCACCACGCAATTTTTGTGCATCACGTTGCGCATGTGCGAGGATAATTGTACGTTCTTTTTCAGATGTTGCACGGATACCTTGTGCTTTCTCGGCACCTTGGGCACGGATTTCCTTCGCTTCTTTGTTACGTTCAGCGTTCATGCGTTGGTAAACAGCCTGAGAAATGTTTGCCGGCCAGTCCGCACGTTTAATACGTACGTCAACAATTTCAATACCCAAAGGCAAAGCTTGCTTGTGAGAAGATACAAGGATGTCTTGCATGATCTTATTACGGTCACCAGAAACAATGTCTTTAGAAGTGTGTAAAGCCAGTTTTTGACGTAAGTTTGAGTTGACAATAAGGTCAATACGTTTACGTGCACCTTCTTCAGTACGTACGGCTTTATAAAACTTCTGCGCGTCGATAATGCGCCAGCGTGTAAAACTATCCACCATCATTGGTTCTTTAAGTGAAGACTGAATTTCGGCAGGTTTCGAGTCAGTTTCCATAATACGTTTATCTAAAAAGATAACGTTTTGAACAAATGGTAATTTATAGTTAAGACCAGGCTCGCTAATAATATTGCGCACCTCACCTAGTTGAATAACCATCGCTTGTTCTGTTTCATGCACAGTAAACAAGCTGTTGGCGCCAACAATTGAACTTAGACCAACTATGATCAATAAAAGCATACTACGTGGTGTCATTATTTCACCCCTCCTTTTCCGTTAAGTGGCAGGTACGGTAAAACACTCGACCCAGCCTTGTCGCTCATAATAACTTTACGAGAGCCTTGAAGTACATCTTCCATCGTTTCGAGGTATAGACGTTGCTTCGTAATAGCCTTCGCTTTTTTATATTCATTTAACTGGCTTAGGAAACGCGCAGCGTTACCTGTTGCTTCAGATATTTTAGCTGACTTATAAGCTTCAGCTTCCTGCATTACTTGTGATGCTTGACCACGTGCACGTGGCACAACATCATTAGCGTAACCAGTTGCTTGATCTTGTTCTTTTTCAGCGTCAGCCTTAGCAGCTTGTACATCACGGAAAGCGTCTAATACTTCTTTTGGTGGCTGTACTTGCTGTAATTCAACGTTGTTAATCAACATGCCTAGGCCATAAAAATCAGCCACAGACTGTGTAAGCGCTAAAGCTTCTGATTCAATGCGTTGCTTGTTACTTGTAATAGAGTCATCAATAGGATAACGACCAATAATTTCACGCATAGCACTTTCAGCAATGTGCTTCAAAGCACCTTCAGGGTCTTCTACTTTAAACAAGAAGTCTTTCGGGTTTGAAATAACCCAACGCACTGTAAAGTCTAGGTCAACAATATTTTCATCACCTGTGAGCATTAATGACTCCGGTGAAATGTCGATAACTTTATCGCTAGAAACTTGTTGAAGCATACTACGGTTCATACCAAAACGACTGGTAGGCATAGAACTTCTAAAACCAACTTCAAGAATGTTTTCACGCGTTACTTTTGGCTTCTGTACAATTTCCATTGGCCAAAATGCGAAGTGTAAACCTTCATTGGTTGTTTCAATATACTTACCAAAACGTGTAACAACGCCCTGCTCTTCTGGTTGTACAATGTAGAAACATTGATAAACCCAAAGGCCAGCGGCCACAATTAAAGCAAGTGTAAACATGCCTCCAGCTGAAGCTGGTGAGCCTGAAGGTGGGCGACCACCTGTATTGCCACCATTACCGCCACCCATCATGTCACGCATACGGTCTTGCGCTTGTCGTAACATATCATCAAGGTTAGGTTCTCCAGAGTCTGAGGCTGGTTTACGTGAACTAGGTTTTTTGCCCCATGGGCCATCACTTTTATTACTTAAAACAAAAGGTGAGAAAATATTTAAAATACGAGGTATCATTATTAAGAGAACTCTTTTCGTTATTTTTATTTATAATTTAACATCAACATATACCTTAAAAGAACCATTAACAAGCGTCAAGTAGAGATGGTCATATAAATATATTTTTTTTCATTTTTATATAATTTTCTAATATTATAAATTATGGTATCTTACCGGCAACAATAAAAATATATAGGGTTTTGTAAATGAAGGGTATTATATTAGCTGGCGGTTCTGGAACGAGAATGCGCCCTATGACAAAAGCGACAAACAAACACTTTTTACCCGTTTATGACAAACCGATGATCTATTACCCGCTAACGACACTAATGCTGGCCGGTATTAAAGACATACTTATTATTTGTAACCCTGGTGACCTTTTTGACTTTAAAGAAATGTTTGCTGACGGTAGCCAATGGGGTATAAAAATATCATACAAAACCCAAGAAAAAGCCAATGGCATTGCCGAAGCATTTATTATTGGTGAAGAATTTATCGATGGACATAAAGTTGCCCTGATATTAGGCGATAATATTTTCTTTGGTCACGGCTTTGGGGAACACTTAAAAAAAGCTTCTCAAAATGACGGCGCCACCGTTTTTGGTTTTTACGTCAAAGACCCCTCCGCTTTTGGTGTTGCCAAGCTTGATTCAACAAATTCATATATTGTTGATCTGGTTGAAAAACCAACAGAGTACATTTCAAATTATGCTATCCCTGGTCTTTATTTTTATGGCCCTGAAGTGATAGACATTGCGAAAAAACTTAAACCTTCTGAACGTGGTGAAATTGAAATTACAGACATCAATCGTATCTACTTAAATGACAAAAAGCTTAACTTCATTGAATTACGTCGAGGCTTCGCTTGGTTTGATGGCGGTAGCGCCGACTCTATGCTTGACGCTTCAAACTACATCGCTATGGTTGACCGCCGCCAAGGCTTGCGTATTGGCTGCCCTGAAGAAGTGGCCTACCGTTACGGTTGGATAAGCGAAGATACCTTTTTAACCTTAGCAGAAGAACTTTCAACAAGTGATTACGGCAAATACCTTAAAAGCATTGCCCATATACTTAAAGTTCAACATGCGGGCTAACGTAAAAATGCTGCAATTACATTTGTGTATTTGCGGGCTATATTTCATACAGATTTATTGAATTACCCCTCACTGAATTATTAAAAGAAAAAAATTTAAAACAGAAAGCCTCTGCATGATAACAGTTGAAAAAATTAGAGAACATGAACTTAATAAAGTTCTCGAAACTTACGGGGAATATATAAAAAATAAGGACCTGTTAGAAATAGGCTCAGGCAAAGGCATATACCTTGAAAAATTTAAATCTATATGTCAGTCCGCCATCGGTGTGGATATTAAAGACGGGTCTTGCGCTACGCAAAACGTTGATGGTGTGCAATACTATGATGGTCACACCTTACCATTCGAAGATAATTCATTCGATGTTATATTTTCTTCTAATGTGCTAGAGCACATCCCTCATTTAAGCGAATTAGAAATAGAATTTAATCGTGTGTTAAAAGATGACGGTGTATTAATACACGTTTTACCAAACAGCATTTGGAGGATTTATACGCTTCTCATGCATTATATTGCCCTACCGCACAGTGTGTTTTTGTTTATTTTGAGACGTGTATGTGCAAAGCTTAAACCTTCGGTAAAAGTACCTGGGTCAGAAAGCCCGCAACTTTTCAAACACACAACTAAAAGCCTTGTTATGGATACATTGATAGCACGACGTCACGGAGAAACTGGCAACCGTATCACTGAAATTTACTATTTTAGTAATAAATATTGGGCAAAACATTTTAAAAATTCACACTGGAAAAATATAGAAACGAAAGATACGGGGATATTCTATTCCAACTACTCTTTAGGTCTTTGTTTGAAAACACATGTAAAATTATCAAAAATATTGGGCAGTGCAACAACTATTTATAAGATGCATAAATAAATATACTTATTGATTCTTAGACATTTTTTTCAGTTCGTTTAATGCGACATAGACTTTTGTTCCATCCATCACAACAACGCTCAATACAATAGCAACAAGAAAACCATGCACACCATACATGACAGTAAGAGATATTTTTAAAGCCACATTAATAGTGTACGTTAAACTATCATAAAAAATTGAAACACCAACCTTTTTCATAGCCATTAAGAGCGACTGTAGTACTTGTGCTATCGTTTTTCCGAGCACCATCATATACAAACATAAAATAGATATATAAAGCAACTCTTCAAGCTCAGCCGTTAAGGTATCACCCATAATAAATAAAAATAATTTGGGCCCAACAAGTGCCAATATTATAAATATAAAGGCATTGCCCAAAAACACAACAGCCATATATTTCATTAAGTTCTGGCGTGCAGATTCAAACTTTTGCATAGAAATTAAATCACCAAAAACTGTAATGGCAGGCACTCCAATTGCTGAATTAAGTACGGTGATAATTGCCCCGTAAACACGTTGAATAAAGCCCACAAGCGAAACAAAACCGCCCGCTAAGTATGAAGCAATATAACGCTCAACAACTTCATCTGTTCTAAAGTACAAAGACCCTAAAAGTAGATATTTAGTGCGCGAGAATATGAGCCTAAATTGTTCTTTGTCGAAAGATATTGTTTTTAAAATATGCGGTAAAAACATAAAACACATTATTAATAAAATAACAGTTTTCATTAAAAGCTGATTTAAAGCCGCAGCGTAAACCCCTAAATCGTCCAATGTTAAATAAACAAAAATAAAACCGATAATACTGGCTGCCAGCATGGAGGCGTTAAAGGTAATGTACTTATTTTTTTCTTGCAACATGCCTGTGTAAACCAATATAAAACCATCTACAATATAAGCGGCGATAAGCATACCTTGTACTGCTATTATTTTAGAACGATCTACCGTATCAAGGTAATTTACATATAAATAATCGACCCAAAAAGGCATGGTTAGGTAAACAATAGCTGCAATAGGTAATACCATGATGGCCACGGTCACAAACAAAGCGCCTTCTTTACCGTTACCTCTTTGGTCAATTAAATAAGGTGCCAAAATAGAAGAAATAGACCAATTAATACTTGTGTATAAAAATGCAAAAACACTCATGCCAATATAAAAAACGTCAAGGTCACCGCCCAACCCAATACTACGCAGTATCAATATATTTGTTAAAAAGCTCACAATAACTTGTGTGGCTGAAATTTTCATTAAGAACAATTTGTTCATGTGTTGTTTTGTAAAATCTACAATACGTTGCTTCATACGCTTTCAAATTCCTTTATGATTTGAGCAACTCTATCTGTCACCTCATGACCAGCGCTATGCACTTTTTTATACCCACCTTCGGCAATTTTTTGACGCAATGCATCGTCTTGTAAATAAGTGTAAACTTGCTTTAAAAGATCTGCATGGTTTTTAAAATAAACAGCTTCTTTATTTTCTATAAATAAATCATCTGCGAGGTCTTTTGTATATTCAGACAACATCGTTGTACCTGTAGCAGGAATTTCAAAACAGCGCCTTGTGTAAGTGTCGTTGTTAATTTTTGAAAGAAAAACCAAAGCAATTTTAGCGCTGTTAAGTGCCATATTATAATCAGCGTCATACAGTGGTTTTATGTCACCTAATTTACTTTGAATATAGTCATAATGTACTGAAGCCTGCCAACCTGTACCATAAAGTTTAAAATCAATATTTGCGTCCATAAGTTTCATGATAGCAAGGTCACGGTCATCATTTTCATAATGACCTACAAAAATAACATCGCAGCTAAAAGGGCTGTTTTTTGTGTCTTCTATTTTAAAATTATTTTCTTTGATATAGGAAGACCTCAACATAGAGGTTTTATAATAACCAAGAGCTTTATAGTCTGCTTCATTTTTATACCTATAATAAAAAATGTGGTCATAATCAGGCACACTTTTTATGAAATGGCGCCAAAAATAAGGGCGGTAAACAGTCGAAAAAGGGTCGTCATTATTATAGCCAAAAACTTTAACGCCTAATTTTTTAATGCGCTTTATGGTGCATGCATAAATATGCGTACCACGATAAATAAAAAGCAAGTCAGGTTTTTCTGCGATACACTTATTCACCAAATCGTTATTCAATTTTAACAAGGCGGGGCCAAAGGTTGTTTTATTTTGTAGACGGTAATAAATAGATTTTAATTTATTGCCGTCTGTTTTATAAGCACTGGCATATTGATAGTTTTTAAAATAATCTTTCCACGTAAAGTGTGCAACTTTGTGGCCAAGTTTTTTAAAGCTATCGCCATAGGCAAAGCCATGTGACTGACCACCGTGACCATCTGAGGCAATCATAACTTTCATGATAACTCCTCATCATATAGCTCATTTAAAATACGTAGTGGTAGTGGCTTGCCACCTAGGTGAAGCTTGTCACCTTGCTTTGTTTGGCCGAGTGAAAAACCTTGCTTGCGGCGGTATAAACATGCCTTTGGTAAAACATCTACATAGATAGATTTTAGCAAACCCTTAAGCTCACCATCTAAAAACAAAATATCTTCATTTATTTGCCAAGCGGATTCAATCACATTTTTACTTAAAAACGGCACGCGTGTTTCAATAGAATGCGCCATACTTGCTCTGTCAACCTTACATAAAATACCGTCCGTCATGGTTGTGTGGAAGTCTAAATACATATAACGTGATTTTAAAGGCAGGTCTTTGCGGTAATATTTTTGACTATGCCATGTGTCGTTATAATTTTCAGGAATATTATATTTTTTACGAAATTCTTTTTTAAATTTATCCGTTTTAAGGAACCCACCAGACAAACGTATTTTACGTTCGAGAGGGTTAACAATTGCGAATATTTCAGCCTTGCGTGCCAAGCGGCTAAGCATGCCTATATCGGCATTTTTAATATACGTTATAAGCGGCCTTAAAGGGCATAAAAAACCGAGCAAAGGTGTTAAAGCCTGATACCAACATTTGTATGTACCGTAACCACCAAAAAGTTCGTCAGCGCCGTCCCCTGTAAGAACCACAGTCATATTTTCTTTTGCAAGTTTTGAAACAGCGTAAGTCGGAAAAGCCGAAGTATCGCCAAACGGTTCATCGTACATATTTTTTAAAAGAGAAAAATGGTCATTCACAATGCCATGGTCCATGTTTTCTGTGATGTGGTTTGAACCAATTTTATCTGCCACCATTTGCGCAAAATGTGATTCATTCACACGTGCATCATCAAACCCTATAGAACAAGTTGTCAGTTTGTCGACAAGTTGAGAAACTTCGTAAGAAACAATACTTGAATCAACCCCACCGCTTAAAAATGTGCCAACTGGTACGTCGGCCACAAGGTGGCTATGTACTGCCGTTTCAATAGTTGACTTCACTTTTTCTTTTGCGGTATTAACGTCGTCAATATGACGGTTAACAGGTAATTGCCAATAACGTTTTTTTGAAAGTGATTTTGCCGCAATGTTATAAGTTGCAAAGTGGGCAGCTTCAAGCTTGAATATATTTTTATAAAGACTTTTAGGGCAAGGAATATAGAGGTATGACATAAAGTCATAAAGGGCGGTATAGTCTACTTCTAGTGATTTTTCACCATAATAATGGCGTAGTGCCTTCAGCTCAGAGCCCCAAGAAAAACCACCATTCAACATGCCATAATACAGAGGTTTAATGCCGGCGTGGTCACGTGCAATATGCACTTCTCCTTTATGCGAATCATAAATTGAAAAGGCAAACATGCCGTCAATGCGCCTTAAAAGTTCTTCTAGCCCCCAGTGAATGTACCCGTGTAGTAAAGTTTCGCTATCACTTGTGCTTTTAAATTTAACATGATGATTTTGAATAAGGTCTGTGTTCAGTTCCTTGAAATTATAAATCTCACCGTTTACGGTAAGGTAAATACCGTCTTTTTTCATTGGTTGTTTACCGTTTTCAGATAAATCGAGAATGGACAGGCGCCTGTGTCCTAAATAAACGTTATTTTTATAAGAAAAATCCCAACCATCGGGGCCACGGTGTGTCAGCGTATGCAAAGAGTTGTGCGCTATTTCTAGCGTGTCTTTACTTAAATCTGTCACTCCAAATATGCCGCACATGTTTTAGTTACCCATAAATTCCTTAATTTTTGAAATAACCAGTTGAACATCTTCATCACTTAAATTAGGGTGTAGCGGTATTGAAAGAGACTCTTCATTCAATTGCTCACAGTTTTTAAGCGTTTTATTTGTTTCTTTGTATATTTCATTCATATGCAATGGATGATAACGTAAAGTTGTGTAAATGCCTGCATCAAATAAGAAATGAGCCAATGCGTCACGTGTACCATTTGTCACACGTATAGAATAGGTGAAGTATGAATGCTTGTCGCCTTCACGGACATCGACAGGGTTTATAAAATGAGGCACATTCGCCAATTCTTCTTGATAGACATCCCAAATATATTTGCGTCTGGCCTGGTTTTTATCAAGGTTATCTAACTGCCCCAGCGCAATACCACCTGCAATATCAGAAGGGTTCATTTTGATAAATGCTTCGCTGATATTATATTCCCACCAACGTTTTTTACCCTGTGTAGACGCTTCAAAGCCCGACTTACCAATACCGCTATAACGTAAAAGTTTTGCACGTGTAGCGCGCGCTTCACCCTTCACAGTAATACCGCCACCCTCACCCACGGCAATGTTTTTAACCGCGTCAAAACTATAAATACCAACGTCTGCAATACCACCGCAGTATGTACCTTTATAATGGCTATCAACCGCATGTGCGGCGTCTTCAATTACAGGATATCCCAGGGCTTGAATTTCATCCATTTCAACAGGCAAGCCTGCGTAATGAACCACCATAATAGAGGCTGTTTTTTTACTTATTTGAGCCTTAACATGTGCTGCTGTTACATTCATTGTGTTTATATCGACATCACAAAAAACAGGCGTATGCCCAGCTAAAATAACAGCCTGCGCGCATGAAACCCATGTAAATGATGGCAGGATAATTTCAGAACCCTTCGGTAATTCAAGCAGAACAATGGCCATATAAAGCGCATTAGAACCACTATCTACCATTAAAAAGCTTTCAAGGCCTAAGCGTTCTTTATATTGCTTTTCAAATGCTGTTACTTTTGGCCCCATACCAAGCCACTGCGCTTTTAAACTTTCACTCACATGTGCAATTTCTTGCGCCCCTGTTTTTGAGCCGAATACGTTAATCATTTAGTTTTCCCCTTTAAATATAATATTTCAAGTTCTAATAAATCACGTTTTCGTGCCTTTAATCTTTTTGCTGGGCAGCCTGAATAAATTTGCCATGCATCTAAATTTTTTAACACAAGACTTAAGGCCCCTACTGCAGAGCCTTCTTTTATTTTTACATTTGGAAGTATAACTGTCCCTGTTCCGATTATTACATGCTTTTCTAATACCACTTCACCGCTTTGAACATTTGAGAAATCAGCTGGAATTGTAGGATTTGTTAAAAAATCGCCTGAATAGTCGTCACTTCTGCTATAGATTCTGACACCTTGAGATAATCCACTAAAATCATTCATAACAATACCTGCACCTGCGATGAGTAGGCTGTATGCACCTATATGTATATTAGACCCCAACTTTAAATAGCCATCGCCATTTGCAATAATTGTACAATATCCATCAATCCGAACATTGTCACCAATTTCAATATTCTCAAGGCCAACAATAGTACAATCCTTTGAAATTAATACATTTTCCCCAACTGATTTAATGCCAAGTTCACGTAATTCATTTGTTTTAATAAACTGTGGTTCAAACATTTTATTTCATCCTTTTATTTATTATAGCAACGCCAGATAAAGGTGACCATTTTTCAGCTGTTTGACGTGCATTTAAACTTAGATCTTTAAGTTTACTTTTTTCAACGAAACATTTTTCTATTAATTTTGCCAACGCAGCAGGATCATCATTTTCATATAAATAGCCGTTTTTCCCATTTACAATGCGGTCATAAGCGGCACCTGCCCCCATGCTCCCTAGTACAGGCGTAGAAAACGTATGGGCAAAAATAGTGCCGCCAAAAGCGTCATAACGGGCGGGGTGAATGAAGATGTCACTATTTGCAACCAAAGCTTTAAAATCGTCAAATTCTAACCAGTCCTCCATTATAATATTTTGCTCGAGCTTATAGTCCAATATCATTTGAGAGAGTTTTTCTTTTTCTTCGCCTTTACCCACAATAACGCATTTTATATTATTTTTACATGTCATAGGCAAAAGGTTTATGGCGTTAATCAAAACATCGTAACCCTTTTCAAAAACAAGGCGGCTGCCAGCAGTTAAAAACAAACTGTTATTTTGAATGTTATATTTTTTAAGTATATCTTCTTTTTTATCAGCGAAGTCGGCGGCGGTTTGTGAGATATCAGTAAAAATAGGTAAATTACTAAGCCTGTGTTCAGCGAAACCTTTATTTTTAAAGTAGTCGACTGTCATTTGCCCGACACCAAAAATATGCACCTTTGAATGCTTTAACAATGCATAGAAAAAAAGGCGCACCGTATTTTTAATAAAACCACGCGGGTATTTATCTTCAGGGCAGTCAAACCATACGGCGTATTCACGGCGGCATAAAAAGAACAATATTATCAGTATGCGCGTATTAATATTTTGCCAACCGACCAGTAGATATTTCTCATATTTTTTTGTGAGACAATGCCATATAAATTTAAAGTCAGGTATTTTTGCGTTGTAGATATGGGCTGGTTTAACCGCGTGGGTTAAGTTTTCTTTCCAGCCATATTTTTCAGGCTGATCAATGCAGTACCATAGGTTAAGTTCAACCGTAGGTTCGTCTTCGAGCGCCTGTGCAATAACATTGTTATGCGGACTGGCTATGTCCTGAATGAAGTTGAGTATCATATTTTTGTATATACCATTTTATTGTTTCTTCTAAGGCTTCCGCAAAAGTTTCGTCCGCTTTCCAGCCGAGTTCATTTTCAATTTTTGTAGAATCAATTGCATAACGCATGTCGTGCCCTGCCCTGTCTTCCACATAAGTTATCAATTCTTTGTAGCTTATGCTTTTAGGTTTAAGACGGTCTAATGTGTCACATATCATGTGAACAATGGTATTGTTGGTTTGTTCGTTCCAGCAACCAATATTATATGTTTCTCCAATGCGGCCATTGTGGAAAACATTGTCCAAGCCTTTGCCATGGTCAAGCACATATAACCAGTCACGTATATTGGCGCCCGTACCATAAATTGGAATGTTTTTACCCGATAAGGCGCTGCGAATAACTGTAGGAATAAATTTTTCGTCATGCTGGTTAGGGCCATAGTTATTAGAGCAGTTAGAAATAGTGACAGGCATACCAAAGGTGTGAAAATAACTACGAATCACAAAGTCAGCCCCCGCTTTAGACGCGGCGTATGGCGGGTTTGGTGCGTAAGCTGTGGTTTCGCTAAACAAACCTTCATAACCCAGTGTGCCGTAAACTTCGTCCGTTGAAACATGGTGGAAACGGCAATCTTCGTAATCCTTTTTAAACTTAAAAGGTGCATCCATCCAATGTGTTTTAGCGGCATGAACAACGTTATATGTGCCCATAACATTTGTTTCAAAAAATACTTTAGGCCCCGTAATTGAATTATCGACGTGGCTTTCAGCTGCAAAATGAAAAACACCACGAATATCATATTTTTCAAAGAGGCTGTTCACCAAAGGTTCATCACAAATATTTCCTGCCACAAAAACATAACGGCTTTTATTTTCAGCTAAAATGTGAACATTGTCGGTGTTGCCCGCGTATGTCAGGGCATCAATATTTACGATGGTGTAGTCTTTATATTTTTCCAACATGTATGGAATGAAATTACTACCAATAAAACCTGCGCCACCAGTAACGAGAATGTGTTTCATGTTTTAAAAACCCTCTTTAAAATATTCTGCTTGTTTGAAGTTTGGCCTAGATAAGTCTTTTTCTGAAACGATAATTTCAGATGCGTCCATTTGCCAGTCAATTTTTAAATCTGCGTCATTATAAATAACACCTGCTTCACTTGCGGCGTTAAAGTAATGATCAACTTTATATTGAAGGGTTGCCGTTTCGCTTAAAGTAATAAAGGCATGTGCCACGCCACGTGGTATAAAAATTTGTTTTTTGTTTTTTGCGCTTAACTTATGAATAGCGTATTGACCAAAAGTTGTTGAGTCAGCGCGCATATCGAGAACAACGTCTAATAATTGGCCTTCTGTAACACGCACAAGCTTGGCTTGTGTATAAGGTGCTTTTTGAAAGGCAAAGCCTCTTAAAACACCTTTAGACGACATCGACTCATTGTCTTGCACAAAGTCAATGTCATAGCCAATAGCTTCTTCAAGTTTACTTTTATTGAAACTTTCCATAAAATAACCGCGTTCATCGCCAAACACTTGAGGTTCGACAACAAAGACGCCATTAATTTTACTCTTAAAAACTTGCATTTTTATTTTCATTTTTATTACTAAATATTATAAAATAAGATATATTATTTTAAGGCCTTTTAATAGAATTAAATTGATAAAATTCAAGCACTAGGAATATAAACATGATAACAGAAATTATAGACGTGGTATTCAGCATAGGCATTTGGAGCGTTGTCTTCGTTTTTTACTTTGTATTTGGCGCCCTTTTTGGTAGCTGGCTTTCACGGAGAAATGGAAGAAGAGATAGTGATAATTTGCGTTGGATTATGTTAGGCATTACAATTTTTACTTTTGGCGCCTTCCCAATCACTTTTTATTGCCTGTCTATCCCTTAAAGTATTATGACCACTTACCTTGTTTGTAAGTAACCATCATTTCCTCAACTTCGTCCATACAACCGCAGCAACGACCAATAAGGGCTTCATTTGCGAATGATTTATGTACTTTATACAAAAGGTCATTGTTAACTTCATCGCTTGGCTTCATACCCGCTTTAATAAATTCTTTAACGTCGGCCTGTGTTTTTTCTGTGCAAAAACAAACTAGTGTAGAATCTGTCATAGGTAGCGCTTTCTTTTGTCATAAATAATTAATTCATGTTTAGTGCTTTCCACTATATTTAGCAAACAAAATTATCTATAAAAAAAATAATGATAAACATTTGCACTCACATGTCTTTAGTTGTATACTCCCCACAACAATATATGAAGAAACACCTATTTTTTACGTCACAATCCGTGACAATCACTTACGTGACAAACCCTTCTACTTTATTTATCTACCCACAATTCCTTTTCGGAGGTACACCTTATGAATCATAATCAATCCCCCCCCATTCTAAAAGCTCAACAAGAAGAAGAGCCACCAGAATTTAAAATGAAAGCGCCTATTATTTTACAGGTAAGCGAAAAGCACGATCATTTCTTATCCTTATTAATGGAAAAATGTAATGATTACCCTGAAGCCAAAAAACCATTTGTTGAAGATGGTGAAGACTGGACGATTGAATCGCTCCATGAAATGAACATTGTTTTTGGTGACTTAGCCAAGTATTATAATTTGGACACGTACAAAAACTCGTTGCAGGTTATAAGTAACAAAAGAATGTTAGATTTATACGCAACGGTTTGTATGCCACCTTGGAACAACCATTATAGCCGCGCGGTAGAATATCTGCGCAATAAAAAGAAGTATGATGCAGGTCACATGGGCCTTGCCTATGAAACTGTGTTAAACACAGACCCTTGTATCAGCTATTTAATGGAAGACAACAAACCTTCTATGATGGCACTTGTTATTGCCCATGCTTGTTATGGACATAATAGCTTTTTTAAAGGCAATTACTTGTTTAGAGACTGGAGCGCTGCCGACAGTATTAAAAGCTACTTAAAATATGCTTATGATTATGTTGCTGCTGCTGAAAAACGCATTGGCGTTCAAGAAGTTAATGAGTTTATCACAAGTTGTAAAGCCGTTGAAAGCCATGGTGTTGATCGTTATCACCGTCATTCACCGTCTATCATTAGCGCAGACGATGTTGCGCATATGAAAAAACTGCACGACACCGATGACGACGGTACAACAACAAACCATCTTTTTGCAACGATTGACGCAAAATCAAACAAGGAGCGTCTTAAACGTAAACGCGACAAAGCAAAGCAGCCAATAGATTTTAGCAGTGGAGGTCATGAAAACCTTCTATACTGTCTAGAAAAACTAAGCCCTGCTGCGCAAGCTAGTGAACGTGTTAAAGGCTCACCTTGGATGATTGAAATTATGCGTATTACCCGTAAAGTTTCGCAATACTTTTATCCACAAATGCAAACTCAGCTCATGAATGAAGGCTGGGCAACATTTTGGCATTATGCGCTCGCGCATGTTGCACGGAAAAAAGGTTACTTAACCGAAGGTCAATTAATAGAAATCCTTGCAAGTCATACAGGTGTTGTTGCACAACCCGCCTATAATAGCCGCTATTATAGTGGTTTTAACGTTTATCGTTTAGGTTGGGAAATGTATCTAGACATTATGTTTGCTGCTGACGGCCCTAAGTCTACTGAAGAGCAAAAGTATTTTGATGAAAATCAATATGCCGAAACCTTCAAAGACACCACCATTTACAAAGATGGAAAGGCCACATGCTTGCTTGAAACCGACTGGCTTGATACGATTCACTATGTTATGAAAAATCATCGTGATGATGATTTTGTGCGTCAGTTTTTATCACCAGCCATCGCGAAAAAGTTTCAAATGATGAGTATCAATGATTCTAGTCGTAAGAAGTTTATTGAATTTTCTGGTTCACTTATTGGCTGTGCCAATAAAGATGCCGAATTTTCAAACTTTAAAATCATACGCCAAAGTTTAAGCAAGCAATATAGCTTAAGTGCGCGTCAACCTAACATTAATGTGGTTGCTTTTGACCCGTTAGGTGATCAAGTCTTTCGCTTAGAGCATTTAGCAGAAGATGGTGTGCCTCTAGAAGAGAGAAACGCTAGGGAAGTTATGAAACACATCAACGTTTTATTGCGTGGTCCACGATCTCTCGGGATTGAAGATTACACAGGCTTCCATGTGGAGCTAACGTCATTAGATGTAAGAACGCCTAATTGTCCTAGAATACTCGACGTATTTGGCAAACGAAGTTCTGACGAATAGTTATGAACGTTTAAAGAGCCCCTTGTGGGCTCTTTTTTTATGAAATATATCCATCTGCTTGTAATTGCTAAAGAGCGTACTTATAATTTATATACAAACTTAATATACCTATTCTTTTACACCAACAGCGTTTTCTACGCTAAGGAAATTTACCTATGAATATTCAAACTTTAATCATTGCAAGTGTTATGAGCATTACAAGTGTTTCTACTTTTGCTGAAACTGAAAAAAGACCTGGCCCTGCGACTATGGTTCAATCAACTACCACCGCACCTTCTATTGAAGAGGAAAGAGCACCTATATTTTGGTCTATCTCTTTAATAAATGTGATACTAAAAGGTCAATCGGCGAAAGATGCCAAAACAGATATTTTTGTTAAAGCACAGCAATACGCACTTAATAACTTTTATAACGACGTGGCATACCTTGTATCGTACGATGCAAATTTTAACCCGGCAAAGGCGTATAAATTATATAACGCATTGCTTCCACAAGTCGAAAAAATGCTTAAATTACAAGCACATTATATAAACGCAATTAAAAGTAATAAAGCATCAGAAAAAGTTATGGCACTACATGCAGCTTTAAAAAATGAAACAAAAAAAACAATTCGTTATATGGCAATATTAGAAAAACTTTCTAATGACGTGGAGACACTACGTGCCTCACATTCAATTTAACAAACTTGTTTTAATCGAATAAAAAGCCCCATAAATAGGGGCTTTTTTTTATCCACAGGGGAGGATTGAGCGACCCTCCCTCGACTAACCTACCTTAGAAGGCGTGTTGTCGATAACTTCGAAATATTCATAAAAGGCATCAGGGAAAATAATCGGGCTAGCGTTTACTGAACGTGATCTTTGGCTATTACTGCGCATCACGATAACGTTATCTGCCGTTTGTTCTTTAATTTGGAAGGCATTTTCATGCTGAGCGACTGCAGGCAACGTGTTAATATGCGCAGGGTTATTGTTCATAGCAACAATTTGCGGCACAAAATCACGTGTATATGGTTGGCTAGATCCACGAGCGATACGGTCAATAATAGCAAATGATTCTTGCAGTTCACGTTTTGTGAGCTTATTAACCATTTTACCCATTGAGGCTCTGGTGCGCATTTAAAGTTCCGATATTTTTATTATTATTTTTTACAACTCTTGATGTACGTCATAATAAAATAAGGGGCATAAATAGGCAAGAACGGTTAAAAACTCACAACAATACCCATATGTATAATTGTCACATTATATAAAATTGAGCTTTACGCGCCACATTACCTTTATGAGAAGGTCTTTTTAACATCTAAAATGCGCGTATAAATTTCACTTTTTGCAAGACCTGTTTCCTTGGCAATGACATCTCGAATGGCCTTTGCCCTTTCCCCTGCTTTTAAGAACTCTATAATTTGTTTATCTATCGCTTCAAAGTCAATTTCGACTTCTCCACTATGGCCAGACATAATAATTGTAAACTCACCCAATATAGCTTCTTTGTTTTGAAGATCTTCCAAAACACTTGCCACAGTACCACGTATAAACTCTTCATGAATCTTTGTAATTTCACGGCCAATAGTGCAAGCACGTTCAGGAAATATATTAGCCAATGCTTCTACCATTTCAACCACACGGTGCGGCGCTTCATAAAAAATTTGTGTTTCTGTTCGTTTTTCTAAATTATTCAAAAAACGTTCACGTTCTCCCTGTTTACGTGGAATAAAGCCTTGGAATGTAAATCGATCACAAGGGATACCGCTAATAGAAACAGCGGTTACCGCCGCCGTTACACCAGGCACAACTTTGACTTCAATGCCGGCTTGTAATGCTGCACGTACCAACATATAACCAGGGTCACTAACACCTGGCATGCCTGCGTCACTAATATAAGCCATGCTTTGACCTTTTTGTAAAAGTGATACTAAGCCATTAGCGCTACTGTGTTCGTTATGGCTACCATGGGCCAATGTGATTTTATCTTTTATTAAAAAATGTGTGAGAAGTTTTTTGGCTTTTCTAGTGTCTTCCGCTGCAACAACATCTACTTTTTTCAGTGTTTCAATAGCACGAAAGGTCATATCGTTATAGTTACCAATAGGTACACCAACCAAATAAAGTTTACCGAGTTCCATTATTTTTGACCTTCTTTAATGCAAGAAAATACCAATGTCGGTCGGCTACTTCTTCTGGTTAAACGGCCACCCCAAGTAGAGGCAACTTCTGTTTTTTGTCCCGCAGGAATAAAATGATGCCCCTGCACTTTTAAACCATATTTTTCATAAACAGGGAAGAGTGTTTTTTTTAAATAATCTTCATCTAAAACAGGTAAGCCAAGTGCTATACGTTGTTCTTCGTCATTAAAAACATGCATGTTGATGTGTTGATCAAGCCTTGCACCTTCTTTTAAAATATCGGCCATTTTTTCAATAAAGTCGTTAAATGGAATGCTTACCGCTTGCAATAATGTGCCCCAAGGGAAGTTGACTGAAAGAACGTCGGCCGTGCTGTTAAAGCTATCATCAAGCTTTAAAACATTTGCGCATAAAAACATGGCATTAGGCGCACCACCTCTGGCAGGTTTTTTAACGGCGCGGGCACTGCCTTCTTTAAGAGACTCACGCGCGGCGTCAATACCAATAACTGCGGTATCAACTTCCTCTTTCGCTAAGCGCCAAACAAAGAGGCCGTCACCTGTACCAAGGTCAATATGCACCTTTTTATAGTCAGCCAAAAATGTAGCTAAATCATCTTTAGATATTTTGTTTGATTTTTTACCAACAACTTTTTCTAATAGTGTCATTTATTTTTTTGTACCGCCCTTTATAAGAATATAGATCATTTATAAAAGGGAATGCCTATGAATGCAACTGAGTTTATTACAATAATGTACAGCATGGTCGGTATTATTGCCATAATTGGCTATTTACCTCAAATTATAACACTTGTAAAAAATAATAGCTGTGTAGGTATTTCTATTAAAAGCTGGATAGTTTGTACATATACTTCGGCTGTCAGTACATGTTATGCCTTTTACGTTATAAGTGATTCTGTACTTAAATTTGTAACGACAGTTAATCTTGTATGTTGCTCTGTCATTCTTTACCTTGCATTACAGCATAAAAGAAAGAGCGTTAATACACAAAGGCAAGACACCTCTTTACAAAACAAAAAAATGGTATTAAAATAAGTATACAAAATTAACACTTTAACTTTTTTATGTGCTTAAGCGCACTTTAACCTGTCTACATACATAACGTATGCCTACTCTTCAACGGAGGTACCTATTATGGTACTTAATAAAATTAAACTCAAAATGTCTCAATGGCGACAAGCGTCGATTATATTCAAAACAAACGAAGTTCCAGCTTGCGATATGCGCAGTGATGAAACCTTCCACAACCGTATTGATATTGAAATACCTGTTTTTGACAACCCTTCTGATAAAAACAAAAAACCCGACGCCATTTTACGTGGCGTTTTATGCAAATCAATTATGCGTAACTCACCTACTATTATTTTTGCTATGGGGCAAAATCAAAACGTAGAAGAAGCACGGAATTATATCCCTGAAAGCTTATTGCATTATTTTAATTTGGTACTTGTTAATTTTCGTGGTTACGGTATTGAAAATGGTACCACAAAACAAAAATCACGTGGCAGCGAGGGGGTACCTTCAGCAAAAGCATTAGAAGCAGATATTGTACGTGTTTATGACTATGTTAAAAAACACCATAAAATGAAAAACTTTTATGCCGCAGGTATAAGCTTGGGGAGTTCACTTATTACATACCTTTCGAGTCAGCGTAAAATTGAAGCGCAATTACTTGTTACACCTTTTAATACGATGGCACACCAAGCGCATGATCTTATAAAGTCAGTGCATAAGATGAAAGAGCTTACTTTAGAACAAGTTGAGGGCATCTTAGATCATAACTTCAATTCTAATGCCAACATGGCTAAGAACAATACTAAAACTTCTATTATTCGTGCAGGTAATGACCAAGTGGTTAAAAAACATTTTACTGACGACCTTGTAACGCACATTAAAAACTTAAGCAGTGATGTGACAATTGAATATGCACCTCATAATTTTGAAAGCCCTAACCCGTATGTAATGAGCGCTTTGCGCACAGCCATAGGGACAGTGTTTAGAAATTTTATGATAGACTGTACCGAACGCAACCGTGTTTAAGAACGCACAAAAAAAAAGCCCTCAAGTTGAGGGTTTTTTCATTTGTTGTGATGCAGTATAAATATTAAATATTGCGTTTCGTTAAATAAACTTCCAACCATCTTGTTTGGTCACCAAAAGGCCCCTTGCCTTCAATTTGCTTCATTTCATCAATTTGAAAAAGATTACGATGTGCAAGTTTTGTCATTTCTTGTTCGTTGAGTGACTGAAAAAAACTTTCATGTCTTATATGCAGATCTTCGCCATATAGCGTCAGCAAATAAAGCTGCCCACCCTTCATCAATACACGCGCAAATTCCGTAAAGGCTTTTTCAATACCAATATTTTTGCCGGGTAAATAAAGTTGGTGATGGAGCACAGCATTGCAATAAATAGCGTCAAATGTTGCCGCTTCAAAGGGCAGGTCGCACATATCACCCTTCATGGCACAACCAAAAGGAAGTTTACCTTCACGTTCAAGCTCTAACAAGTGCCTGCCGTAAAAATATTCTGATAGTTCAATGGCTTTTAAATTAACCTTATCTTGTGCGGCAAGGTGCACGGTTCTCATACCATGGCCTGCACCAACATCTAAAACTTGTAGTTGATGCTTTTTGGGGAAAGTATCTTTAACTCTTATAGCAAAGTTTTCAATTTGCTTTTTAGAGGGGGCGCTTAATTCTTCGAATATATGAGCATAATTTTCACCCATCATATCGTAGCCGTTATCGACATGTATTTTAATATCTTTTTCGAGTTCTAAAAGATTTTCTAAAGCAAATCCTCGCCAACTTTCATTCGCGAGGATTTGTATTATTTCGTCAGCGGTATACTTAAGCATGGATTGCGCGGCCGTCCACCGCCATAGCAGCTTCTTTCGTCGCCTCACTCATGGTTGGGTGAGCATGTACCATACGTGCAATGTCTTCGGCACTACCACCAAATTCCATAACAGCAACAGCTTCGTGGATCATCTCAGATGAATGATGTCCAATAATATGCACACCTAAAATTTTATCCGTTTTTTTGTCAGCTAAAATTTTAACAAAACCATCGCTTTCAGCCATAGCAACGGCACGACCATTGGCCATATAGCTAAATTTACCCGTATTATATTCAACACCTGCTGCTTTTAATTCTTCTTCTGTTTTACCAACACTTGAAAATTCTGGTGCGGTATAAACAACAGAAGGAATGCAGTCATAATTAACATGTGGTTTTTGCCCTGCCAGCATTTCAACGCAAGCAACACCTTCTTCTTCGCCTTTATGTGCAAGCATTGGCCCAGGAACACAGTCGCCCACAGCGTAAATAGAAGGTACTGACGTTTGATATGCGTTGTTAATTTGAATAACACCACGTTCGTCGGTTTTAACACCAACTTTATCAAGATCAAGCTTAGCTGTATTGGCTTTACGGCCAACTGCGACAAGAACTTTATCACCCTCAAGTGTTTCAACTTCACCATTTTTATTGGTAAATGAAACTTTTGTGGCACCGGCTGCCGTCACAACTTCTTTCACTTTAGATTCTAAGTGAAAATTAATACCCTGTTTTTTAAAGAGCTTATGCGCTTCTTTACCCATTTCAGCGTCCATAACGGCAAGCGGCCTATCTGCAATATCGATGATAGAAACTTTTGCACCAAGGCGGCACCAAACAGACCCTAGTTCTAAACCAATCACACCCGCACCAATAACAATTAAATGCTTCGGTACAGACTCTAGTTCTAATGCTTCAGTAGAACCAATAATATTACTGCCGTCAAACTTAGCAAAAGGGAGTTCAATAACATCCGACCCTGTGGCCAGTAAAATATTTTTACCTTCGTAGGTATATTTGCCGTCAACCAGCACACTATGCGGCCCTGCAACTGTACCCCAACCATTAATAACGGTCACTTTGTTTTTCTTCATTAAATAGTTAATGCCTTGCGTCATTTGTTTTACAACGCCGTCTTTACGTTTAATCATGGTTGGAATATCAACCTTAACATCCCCTAAAAGGATACCGTGACTTTTAAAATGATGCGTTGCAGCGTGATATTTTTCTGAAGATGCAAGAAGCGCTTTAGAAGGAATACAACCAACGTTAAGGCAAGTACCACCAAGCTCTGTGCGTTTTTCAACAAGCGCTGTTTTTAAACCAAGCTGTGAAGCACGAATAGCGGCAACATAACCCGCAGGGCCCGCACCAATAACAATGAGATCAAACTGTGACATTAAATTTTCTTTTACTTTTTTATTAATAGAATTCAGTGAATATGTTAACGCAGATACCTAAGTAAGGGAAACATTTTCCCGCTATTTACAAAGGTTTTTTAAATTGAAAAGAACTTAAGCGCTGTATACAAAAACAACACGCAACAAAACGCTTAGAAAATATTATTTTGAAGGGGTTGTTATTGCGGTTTGACCAAAAAATTATCTTGATTAAAGTGAAGGTGTACGTCTTGCTGTGGCGTACCGATATAAGGTATATGTTTATAGGTTTCTTCATACACTTTAAAAATGGCGACCTTCATACCATCCACATGCGTCACAATTTTAATCGGTCGGTCTAACAGCCTTACAGCGTCACTATACGTAGAAACATCATATTCAAGTAAACCCAATTTAGGGTCTTGCATAATGGCACGTTCGCTATAAATAGGGTCGGGTTTACTAGGTGCAAGAACACCAAAACTAAAAACTTCGATAGACTTCATCGCCAGTCCACGTTGGTCTAACTGCGCCTTAAGTTTTGCTTCTTTTTCAAGTCGATTGTAACGTTCAATTTTTGTTTCCTTTTGACCTAAAGCACCTAAAGTTAACGTGTTAAAAGTATGTGCAACAAGGCCGCGCTCATCATCTGCGTCACTTACCAAGGTCGTTTTTAATTCAGCTTCCATTTTTAAGCGTGCTTCATATTGTTTTTTTGTTTCCTTACCACCAAAAAGACCTAAAGTTAAAAACCCCAGAGATTTTTTTAAAACACCACGTGCATCATTTTCATCTGAAACATATTTTTCTTGCAAGTGCTGTTGGCGTGCAGCTTTAATATCGTCTTCTTTGTCACTCACAATACCCAGTGTTAGCATTTCTAATAATGGTGGAAAAAGATTTTCCGATACAGGTACTGTTACGGTAGGTTTTTTATGTTCTACCAAAGGTTTTTTTATCTGCCCACCACAAGCAACAAGCACAATAGCTATAACCAAAAAAGTTAAAAGACGCTTCATAAAACAAACCTTATTTTTATTATTTAATTTATTAAATGCAAAAAGCATACCAGTCACTTATCGCATAGATAAAAAACAAAAAAGGCGCCGTAAAGGCACCTCTTTAAAATCACGAAAATAGATAAACTTAAAATGGGATATCATCGTCGAAAGCTTCGTCCGCTGCCGCTGCCGCTGACTTTTTAGCCTTTGGCTTTGAAGCTGGCGTTGACTGATCCATACCAGAATCGTCAAAACTACCGCTTGAACGAGAACCAAGCATTTGCATTTGGCCACCACGGTCCACCACTACTTCTGTTGTGTAACGTTCGTTACCGTCTTTGTCTTCCCATTTGTTTGTTTGAAGTTTACCTTCAAAATAAGCGCTGTCACCTTTTTTAAGGTATTTTTCAGCAACTTCTGCAAGTGGGCCAAACATAACAACACGGTGCCATTCTGTTTTTTCTTGGCGTTCGCCAGATTTGTCTTTCCAGGTTTCTGTACTTGCAACCGTTAGGTTAGCAATGGCGCGGTTGTCACCAGTGTAACGAATTTCAGGGTCACGACCCAAGTTACCTATAATTTGAACTTTATTTAGACTTCCAGCCATTTTTTACTTCTCCTACAACTTTGTATGGTTGATTTTTTATAGTACTCGACTATATTAATACCTACATGTAACGCATTTATGTGTTACGTAGAACAAGGATTATATGAAAACCTACCTTCAATGCAAGTATTTTAAAGAAAGAATTTTAAAACGTTGGCTAAATTTATATCAGTTAGAGGTGCTAAAGAGCATAATTTAAAGAACGTGGACGTTGATATTCCACGTAATTCCTTCACCGTTATTACAGGTTTATCGGGCTCTGGTAAGTCGTCCCTTGCCTTCGACACCATTTACGCAGAAGGTCATAGACGTTACGTTGAAAGCTTAAGTGCTTACGCCCGCCAATTTTTAAACATTGGTAGCAAACCCGACGTCGACCGCATTGACGGTTTAAGCCCTGCCATTGCCATTGAACAAAAAACAACATCAAAAAACCCACGTTCCACTGTTGGTACTATTACTGAAATATATGACTACATGCGATTGCTTTACGCCCAAACAGGGACACCACACTGCCCCGTGCACGATATTGAAATTGAAGCGCAAACCGTTAGCCAAATGGTCGACGCCATTAACGCATGGCCAGAAGGAACGCGTTTGCAAATTATTGCGCCTGTTATACGTGGCCGTAAGGGTGAATATAAAAAAGACATGCTGGGCTGGTTAAAGCAAGGTTTTAGCCGTGTACGTATTGACGGTGAACTTTACAGCATACCCGACGCCCCTGCTTTAGAAAAAAACATCAAACATGATATTGAAATTATCATTGACCGTTTAGCCGCCAAACCTGAAAACCAAGCACGCTTAGCGGACAGCATTGAAACAGCGCTCAAACTTTCAGACGGCATGGTTTTGGTTGAACCTGTCGCTAAAAAAGACGATGACACTCCCCTACCAGAAGCACAATTATTTAGCGAAAAATATAGCTGTTCTATTTGTAACCACGCTATACCAAGCCTTGAACCACGTTTGTTTTCATTCAACAGCCCTCATGGTGCATGTGCGGAATGTGACGGCCTTGGCGAGGTGATTTATTTTGACCCCGACCTTATTATCCCCGATCACAACAAATCTATCTTTGATGGTGCTATTAAAACATGGAAAGAAGGTGGCACAAGCTATTATGCTAAAGCCCTTGCCAGCCATTACAAGTTTGACCTCAACATCATGTACAAAGCACTGCCGCAAGAAATTAAAGAGATTATTTTATATGGTAGCGGCGCAGAAGAATTACCGTTTGTATTTGAAGGTGGTAAGGCCAACTTCCAAACCACAAAAACTTATGAAGGTATTATACCAAACCTACAACGCCGTTGGTTAGAATCGGCCAACCCTATGGCACGTGAAGACCTAAACGCTTACCGTGCAAGCCACCCCTGCCCTAAATGTGCAGGCAAGCGTTTAAATGAAAATGCCCTTTCTGTTAAGGTAAAAGGCATGAACATTTATGACGTTTGTAGCCTGTCTATCAAGCAGTCACTCGTACACCACAAGGAACTACAAACGCAACTTAGCGGCAGCCGTGCCATCATAGCAGAACCTATTTTAAAGGAAGTGGTGGCAAGGCTTTCATTCCTAGAGCATGTGGGGTTACAGTACCTCACGCTTTCACGCATGGCTGGTACATTAAGTGGTGGTGAATCACAGCGTATCCGCCTGGCCTCACAAATTGGTAGTGGCCTGACAGGTGTGATGTATGTCCTCGACGAGCCGTCCATCGGCTTGCATCAACGTGACAATGACCGTTTGCTTGAATCTCTCACAAAACTGCGTGACCTCGACAACACCATTTTGGTGGTTGAACACGACGAAGACGCTATCCGCAATGCCGATTTTATCATCGACATGGGCCCAGGTGCCGGCGAACATGGCGGTGAAATTATTGCACAAGGGACGCTTGATGATATTTTAAAAAGCGAAAAATCTATCACGGCGCAATTTTTGAACGGTAAACGTGAAATTGCCATTCCAGCCAAACGCCGCAAAGCAACAAAATATATAACACTTGAAGGTGCAAATGGTAACAACCTACAAAATGTAACGGTTAAGTTCCCCTTAAGCTGTATGACATGCGTTTCAGGTGTCAGTGGTAGTGGTAAGAGTACATTGGTTATGCAAACACTTACAAAGGCCGTGGCACGTAAGCTTAACAACAACAAAGCCGTACCAGCTGAACACAAGGCGGTTAAAGGCCTTGAACATATTGATAAAATTGTCAATATTGACCAAAGTGCCATTGGCCGCACACCCCGCAGTAACCCTGCAACATACACAGGCATTATGAGCCCTATCAGAGAATGGTTTGCTAAATTACCCGACGCGCAACAACGTGGTTACAAGGCGGGTCGTTTTAGTTTTAACGTCAAAGGTGGACGCTGTGAAGCCTGCCAAGGTGATGGCCTTATTCGTGTTGAAATGCACTTTTTACCCGACGTTTTTGTACCATGCGATATTTGTAAAGGTGCGCGCTTTAACCGTGAAACTTTAGAGGTGAAGTATAAGTTTAAGTCAATCGCCGATGTCCTTGATATGACAGTAGAAGAAGCATGTGCATTCTTTAAAAGCGTACCTATTATTCACAAGCGTTTACAAACACTCATGGACGTGGGCTTAAGCTATATTCGCCTTGGTCAAAGTGCCACAACATTAAGTGGCGGTGAAGCTCAACGTATTAAGCTTTCAAAAGAACTTTCAAAGCGCAGTACGGGTAAAACTTTGTATATTCTTGACGAGCCGACCACAGGCCTTCACTTTGCCGATATTGAAATGCTACTTAAAGTGCTACAGCGCTTGGTGGCTGAGGGCAACACAATGATTATTATTGAGCATAACCTCGACGTTATTAAAACTGCCGATCATATTATCGATGTTGGCCCTGAAGGTGGTGACGGTGGTGGTGAAATTGTGGCCACAGGCACACCAGAAGCCGTTGCCAAAGTTAAAGGCAGCCACACAGGCTTTTACTTGAATCAGCTGTTTCAAGCGAAAAAGAATGCTTGAACATTTAAAAGGCATTGATAAACCATTTACCGTACGTGTGACACCTAAAGCGTCACGCAATGCCATAAAGGTTGATGGTGACGTTATCAGAATTTACATAACCACCGTCCCTGAGGACGGTAAAGCCAATAAGGCCGTGATAGCCCTACTAGCAAAAGAACTAGGCGTTGCTAAAAGCAAACTTACGATTATTCACGGTGAAACCAGTAAAAATAAAACTATCAGCATCACAAAATAAAACACCCCAGCAAAGGCTAGGGTGAGTGTTCGCTGAAAAAAATAATTAAATATTATCTAAATCATTTTTAAGAGTTTTAAAGATCATTTTAGAATTATTTTTAAATAACATATGTCCTAAAATAGTCGCCAAAGTTAAAGTAGTAGCAACAATCATTAATACATTTATATTTAATAGTTCCATGGTATTTCTCCTGCCTTGCGGCATAAATTAAAACTCACAAGTTTAACAGCCCCAAAAGTTGGGAACTTTTTATTAAACGGTAAGCTTTATAAGCAAAATGTTGTGGTAGTAAACTACCTAATTATATACTTATAGTCAGCGACATTAATCCATAACTGTCATATAAAAAACCTTTAATAACGGCCTTTACTATTTTTTGTTTGAGCAACACTTCTTTTTAAACAGTAAAAAGCTTAAATAAGTCACATAAAAGAATGTAAACCAAATACCATGCGCCAATAAAAGGCCGCCGTCACTTGGTATGATCATGCCGCCAGCGTTTATCATCAGGTCGTTATTCAATAATAAACCTTGGAAAGGCACGGTTGGGAAAACAAGGGCACCAAAACCAATAACATTCAGCACTTCAAAGTCCCAAGCAAATATATTATTGATAAAGCCGATACCAAAAGCGATAAGTACAAGAAGTAAGTAAATCACCGCATAGTAAAATGCTTGTGAAAAGATACATTTACAATTTTTCATTTTAGTTTCCCTTTAATATTTTATATAGATGTAATAAGTGTAAATTTTAAGGTTTAATTTTATTTTAATTGTTCAAAGCGTACAAAGCGCACATGCAGAACGGATAAAAGGAAGTTAAGCCTTAAAAAATACTTTTATTTTGGTACACCATGGTATTCAGTACCCATGTGGACGGCCTTACCGTCAAAGCATAAAAAGCGCATAGTTTGGCTGCCGTCGGCACTTTTTTGCGTGTTAATTTGTTGATGTTTGGTTTCAATATCTGCACAGTCTTCTGTGTCTTCACCCCAAGTGAATAGAGGTATTTGGTCGTACAAGCCTTTTTGGCCTACACGCAAATTTGCAATGTCAACGTTACGTAGTTTTAAAACTTGGTCGTTTAAAGCGTCATATTTCATTGAGACATCTTCAAAGCCTTTTGTCAGTTTGTCATTTTTACGTTGAAGGTCACGTACGTCTTGAAGCAGCTGTTTGTTTGTTTCAAACATACGCATCATGCGTTGTTCAACACGACGAATTTCCATGTCCACGTCTTTATCAAGCGCAAAGCTTGGCACCGCCGATGAAACAAGCATTAAAGATAGGCAAATAATTTTTTTCATATTTTTTCTTATTCATTCGCAATATTTAAAATCAACCTCCAATGTACATGAATTTCAACAATAATACAAATAACAAACGCAAACGTAAAAGCCTCCAAAAAGGAGGCTTAAACTTAGAATATAAAACGATATTTAAGCGACAAAACGCTTAGATGTCTTTTGAGCTGTTGCATCATTAAAGCGTGTTTCAGCCACGTTCCAATTGATGTTAGACATAAACGCACCAATGTAGTCAGGGCGTCCACCAGCTTTATGGTCAACCATGTAAGCATGTTCCCACACGTCCATCACAACAACAGGGTGATAACCTGCAACGTTACCGTCTTCGTGTAATTGTACGAAGTGGTTGTTAATGTCACCTGTTTGAGGGTCCATCATGCAGATAGCCCAACCAATACCACGGCTTTTACCCGTGTTAGCAAAGTCTTCTTTCCAGGCATCAATGCTACCAAATTGCTTGATAAGCGCTTGTGCAAAAGCAGAAGTTTCATCCATAGCCACGTTAGCGCTAAGGTTACCGAAGTAGTATTCGTGTAAAACCATACCATTAAATTCAAAACCAAAACGACGACGGCGGTCCATATATTCTGGGCTCGCCCCCTTACCTGCTGCACGCAATTCTGCAAGTTGCGCTTTAAGTGCGTTACTTTGCGTTACGTAAGCCGCATAAAGGTTCCAGTGGTCGTTAATTTGTTCTTCACTGATACCGTTTAAACCTGAAGGTTTAAGTTCTTCTCTTGCTGTATATGTCATATTCACTCGTCCTTTTATTAAATTTATTTTTCAGCTGAAGTCATAAAGCTTTTTGTTGCTTCTTCTTTTTTCACACGCTGGTAGTAACCTTCCATTGCCAGCACAACAGGTGCCGCCACAAAGACAGAAGAATATGTTCCCACAATCACACCAAACATCAAAGTAAATGCGAAGTCATGAATAACACCACCACCGAAGAGGAACAATGCCAACAATACTACAAGCGTTGTTAAGGAGGTCATTAAAGTACGGTTAAGCATTTCGTTCACACTGATGTTTAAAACGTCTTTCAGTGATTTTTTACCATGCTTATTAATATTTTCACGCACACGGTCAAAAACAACGATCGTATCATTTAATGAATAACCAATGATGGTTAATAAAGCTGCAAGCACGGTCATTGTCACTTCTTTTTGTAACAATGAAAAAGCACCGACAGTCAAAATAATATCGTGTAGCAATGCCGCAATAGCGCCAATGGCATAGCGCATTTCAAAGCGCATAGAGATATAAATTAAAATAGCCACCATAGAAAAGACCAAAGCCAACAGACCTTGAATACGTAGCTCGTCACCAATTTGTGGGCCAACAAATTCAACACGGCGAATGTCAATTGCACCAGCAAGCGGCGCTAACGCTGTTGAAACAGCTTGTGCAGTTACGTTTGCGTTAGCATTTTCTTTATCTTTTTCTGGTACACGGACTAAAAGTTCGCCTTCACTACCATCAAACTCTTGTAATGTTGCGCCTTTAATACCTGCGTTCTTAATCGCTTGACGCATTTCATTAATAGGCACAGTTTTTTCAGTTTGAATTTGCACCAACGTACCGCCCGAAAAGTCGATACCCCAGTTTAAGCCAAGGGTTGAAAGTAGGCTAACCGTCGCCACGAGGAAAAAAGCAGATAACACTGCACATAATTTTCGCTTAGAAAGAAAATCAATTTTGGTATTCATTGGAATAAGTTTAAGAATCATTTTACCAATCTTTCTATACTGCTAAAGTTTTAGGCTGCTTTTTAAGCACCCACGTCGTTAAAATAAATCGCGTGATCATAATAGCTGTAAACATAGAGCTCGCAATACCAACGCTAAGCGTCAAAGCAAAACCTTTGATAGGCCCAGACCCCATAACGAATAGAACCACAGCCGCAATAAGCGTTGTCACGTTTGCATCAATAATCGTACTTGCGGCTGATTTAAAACCTTCGTCCACGGCACGTGATACTGATTTTTTACCCGCACGATATTCTTCACGAATACGTTCAAAGATAAGCACATTCGCATCAACCGCCATACCAATGGTAAGTACAATACCAGCCATACCAGGCAGGGTCATGGTCGCACCAATGAGGCTCATGAAACCAACAATTAAAACAACGTTTAAAAGTAATGAAATATTTGCTGCAAGGCCAAAGCCTCTATAAAAGAGCATCATCAATACCATCACTGCAAAAAAGCCAATAACAATAGCGTTTTTACCAGCACTCACGCTATCAGCACCTAAAGAAGGGCCAATAGAGCGTTCTTCTGCAAACTGTACAGGCGCAGGTAAAGCACCCGCACGTAAAATCATCGCAAGGTCTTGCGCTTCAGCGGAAGTAAAGCTACCTGTAATACTAGCACTACCGCCCAAAATAGGTTCACGCAGTGATGGCGCGCTATAAACTTGCCCATCCAAAACAATCGCCATACGCTTACCGACAAATTTTGTTGTCAATTTTGCAAACTGCTTAGCACCTTTAGCGTCAAAGCTAATTTGCACCGCATTTTGACCTGTTTGGTCAAAACCGCTCGACGCATCCGATAGGTTTTCACCCGTCAGTGCTGCACGTTTTTTAAGAAGGTACGGAATTTTAGTCTCGCGGCCATCAGGGCTACGTGATTTTTCAAACAAAACTTTGTAACCAGCCGGTGCACGTCTATTAATATACTGAGAAGCATCGCGCTCATCCACAAGGTGGAACGATAAAAGCGCTGTACGGCCAATAATTGATTTTGCACGTTCAACGTCGTCAATACCTGGCAGTTCAATAATAATACGATCGTCGCCTTGACGTTGGATAGCAGGTTCAGCCACACCAAATTCATCGACGCGTGAACGCAAAATTTCAAGGGTTTGACCAAGGGCACTACGACGCATGAGCGCCATTTGAGACTCTGTAAACGTTAAAACGAAGTTACCATCAGAATGAACAGTTTCAACACCTGTAATTTCGCGTTGTAGCATTTCATTGACAGCAGTCGCTTGTGTAGGGTCATTAAGTGTAAAACTTACATTTTTGTCATGCGCACCTAAATTGCGGTAACGTACGTCAACTTCTTCAAATCCACGTAAATCTTGTCGCACTTCGTCTTCTAAGTTTTCATAAGCACGTTTAAAAACAGTATCTAGGTCAACTTGCAAAACCATATGCGAACCACCTTGAAGGTCAAGGCCAAGGTTGACAGTGTCTTTGCTCATCCATGACGGCAGGTTCTGACGTGTTTCAGTTGAAAGCACGTTCGGTAAAGCATAATAAAATCCTAAAAGAACAATCGCAAGGATTGTCAGCTTTTTAATAAGTGAGAACTGTAACATTAAGAAGCCTTTTTCTTAGTCGTTTTTTTCGTTGTTGCTTTTTTAGCCACTACTTTTTTTGCAGCAGGTTTTACAACTTTTTTAGACGTTTCCGTTGTTACAACGGCAGAAACAGCATTACGTACAAGGCGTACTTTAACACCCGTCGCAATTTCAACTTCTACAATGCCTTCATCAACAATTTTTGTTATTTCACCGTAGATACCACTATCGGTCACAACTTTATCGCCACGGCTTAAGCCTGTAATTAAGTCTGTGTGCTCTTGTTGACGCTTTGACTGTGGGCGTACAATAAGCAACCAAAACCCTGCAGCTAAAACAGCCAACATAATCCACGAGCTTGTACCTGAATTTGAGGCAGAAAGTGCGCCTTCTACTTGAGCATGTGCTTCCGAAATAAACATCTAATTTTTTCCTAGTTTTATTATTCTGTTAAAATTTGCTATACAATAACAGGGCATCCCTTTAAAGTCTATAAGAAGCATTAGAAAATGATTAACAATTAAACAAAGTGATAAATAAATGAGCAAAATCTTTAAAACAGCCACCATCTTTATAAAACCATTTACAGATGGCAACAGCGAAATTGGCATACATCTTTGCTCGTTTTTACAAAAAAATGGCGTCAATCCTATCATTGCACAAAGCCCGAAAGGTTATTTTAAGGACACGCCCAAAATTGAAGGCGTTGAAACAGTCGACGCTTACAAGGTGCCTGAAGACGATAACCTTGTTATTGTCCTTGGTGGCGATGGTACGTTTTTAAGTGCGGTACGCTATATTCACGGTAAGTCATGCCCTATTACGGGTGTAAACCTTGGCAACCTAGGCTTTTTAACAGAAACAGAAGCTGTGAATGTGACGGAACATATTGGTGCTATTTTAAAAGGCGAAGAAATTGAAGAGAAGCGCCCCTACTTCCTGGTCAGCGTTGAACGTAAAGGAAAAGTATTTATTGAAGACCGCCCTATTATGAACGACGCCATCATTCAGCGTAACAGTGACGAGAAAATGGTGTCATTCAGTGTGCAAGTTGGCGGTAAGCAAGTAACCAACAATACACGTGGTGATGGCCTTATTATCGCCACACCGACAGGTTCAACAGCTTACAACCTTAGCGCCAATGGCCCTATTGTTTATCCATTGCTTGATGCCCTTATATTGTCACCTATTTGCCCAAGCAAACTTTCCTTCAAGCCTATTGTTATTCCGCCTGAAGAATTACGCATAACACTTGAAACCAACATAGGCCACCTAAGCCTCGACGGACGCCGCAATATGGTGCTTGAGCAAGGTGACGTTGTAACCATCAAGAAAAGTCCTCACAGCCTATGCCTACTGCATAATAACAAGCGAAACTTCTTCGACCTTATCCGCACCAAGTTAGGTTGGGACCTATAAGCACATAAAAAGCCTCCACAAGGAGGCTTTTTATTCGCTATAAATGACTAAGCTTTTTGAATTTTATTATTCATAACTAAATTCAATGATGGCGCAAGTAATGCAACAACCAGCATTGACATGCCTAAGGCAATAAAAATAAGAGATAAACTTTTAAGGTCTAATCCAAAAAAGAAAAACATCGCAGGTGCGACAATCAATACATATATTGCAGTAAGCATTTTTAATGTAAAAAATACAAAGTTTGTGAAGTTGTTCATAATATTCTCCAGCCTTACGGCATAAAAAAAAGCTTACAAGTTTAACAGCCCCAAAAGTTGGGAGCTTTTTATTAAACGGTAAGCATAAAGCAAAATATTTGACCATAAGAGGCCTAATTATTTACTTATGGGAACTCGTATTAATAATTACTGTCATACGTTGATGTAAAAGGGATAAAGTAGCCATCGGTAAAGTGTCGTTAAAGACCTTTAACATATGCCTGAGCAAAAAAAAGCCCGCTAAAAGCGAGCTTTTTAAAATACATTACTGTTAAGCAACGTAAAGTATATTAACTAAAGGCTTAGTTAACAGCTTCACGAAGACCTTTACCAGCTTTGAATTTAGGTTGGTTAGAAGCTTTAATTTGGATAGCTTCACCAGTGCGTGGGTTACGGCCTGTAGTTGCTTTACGAGCAGTTACAGAAAAAGTACCGAAACCTGTAAGACGTACTTCGTTTCCACCTTGTAGTGTTGAAGTAATAGCGTTGAATACACCGTCTACAGCTTTAGCAGCGTCAGTTTTAGTCATGTCAGCATTATCTGCTACGTATGAAATAAGATCATTTTTGTTCACGAGCTTTATCCTTAAAATTTGAATTTTGTTTTCCGAAGTAGGCCCTATCCCACTTAGGATAGCGGTTTATTATTATCTTTCCCGCTTTGTGATAGAAATTAAACCGCTTACGGCTTCCCATGTCAAGCATCTAAATGTTTAATTTATATAACATTTTCGCTTGATTTCTTTTTTGTTTTTTGAAACAAGGTTCAAAACATGATACTTTTCAATCACTTACAGTAAATGGCGGTTTTCTGCGGTTTTTAAACTTTTTGTGTTTTTTTTAATTATTTTTGATTGTGTACACTTAAATATGTTTTTTTGGCTCTATTTAAGGGCTACAGCGCATCCAAATAAAAAAAACAAGATTTAAAAAATGCCTATTTTTTATGCAATCAGCAGTGATAAATACACCGTTACCACCTAAAATTAAACACTTTTAGCCAGTAAAAATCTGTTTAAAGCCCATGGCAAGAGATGAAAAATGTATTTTACAAGCACTTTATCAGCCTTAAATACCAACAAAATAACACCAAAATAAAAGGGTATAATCACAGTTATATGCTAAAGATCCACTTCAAAAAGCCTATCAAAAAGACAGTCATCAGCATAAATCGCATAGCTATAGCAACGGCCATCTAAGGACAATTCTCCTTAGATAAAGTGGTTAACCTCGGCTTATATAAATAGTCACAGCATATTTGTATCTCTTACCCCTGCACTTGACCCTATACCTTAAACGGAAATAGACGCCCGAAGGCGTCCATTTCTGTCTCATAAAAGATAACCTAGTTTAGTGGGAAACCACCTTACCATCATCCGCTTTTTTCTTAGCGATTAACTTTTGTTCTTTTACCAACTTTTTCTTTTGTGCATCCACATCAAGTGTAAGTGCGTGTTTTAACACATCACCCACAAATTCAAGTGGTACAATTTCAAGACCATCGAGTACATTTTGAGGGATATCCTCTAAGTCTTTTTTGTTTTCCATCGGAATGATAACCTTAGTAATACCCGCACGGTGTGCCGCAAGAAGTTTTTCTTTCAAACCACCAATTGGCATAACGTGGCCACGTAAAGAAACTTCACCCGTCATGGCAATTTCGTTACGCACAGGGTTACCTGTTAAAGCACTTACTAATGCTGTTACCATACCAATACCCGCAGATGGACCATCTTTAGGTGTTGCACCATCAGGTACGTGGATGTGGATATCTTTCTTCATGTAGTAATCTTTTTCTAAGCCAAAGTCATCCCAACGTGAACGTACATATGAAGACGCTGCTTGGATAGATTCCGTCATAACGTCGCCAAGTTTACCAGTTGTTTTAAGTTGACCTTTACCGTCAAGCACAACAGCTTCAATAGGTAATGTATCACCACCAACAGATGTCCAAGCAAGTCCTGTTACAACACCAACTTGATCTTTTTTCTCACGCTTACCAAAGTCATACTGACGTACACCTAGGAATTCATCAAGGTTCTTACTTGAAATTGTGATACTTGGAGATTTTGCACCTTTTTTCGTTTTAGGGTTTTTACCCGCATTGGCAGAGATTAGTTTTTTCACAGCTTTACGGCATAAACCAGAAATCTTCTGTTCTAGGTTACGTACGCCCGCTTCTCTTGTGTAGTAGCGAATAATATCGTGAATCACTTCATCTTTAACAGTCAACTCACCTTTTTTAAGGCCGTTGTCCTTCATGTTTTTCTCAATCAGGTGACGTTTTGCAATTTCAACTTTTTCATCTTCTGTGTAACCAGCAAGGTGAATAATTTCCATACGGTCACGTAGTGGCCCCTGAATATTAAGTGAGTTTGCTGTACAAATAAACATAACGTCGCTTAAATCGAAGTCTACTTCTAAGTAGTGGTCACTAAATGTAGAGTTTTGTGATGGGTCTAGCACTTCCAATAAAGCAGAGGAAGGGTCACCACGTGAATCGTAACCAATTTTATCAATTTCATCAAGCAAGAATAGTGGGTTGCATGATTCAGCCTTTTTAAGACCTTGAACAATTTTACCTGGCAAAGCGCCAATGTATGTACGTCGGTGACCGCGAATTTCTGCTTCATCACGCACACCACCTAAGGCCATGCGGATGTATTTACGTCCTGTTGAACGTGCAATAGATTTAGCCAATGACGTTTTACCAACACCTGGAGGACCAACCAAACAAAGGATAGGACCTTTAAGTTTTTTAACGCGTTGCTGCACAGCTAAGTGTTCAATAATACGTTCTTTAACTTTTTCTAGACCGTAGTGATCTTCGTCTAAAACGTTTTCAGCAAAGTTTAGATCTTTCTTAATACGTGTCTTTTTCTGCCAAGGCATTTCAAGAAGAATATCAAGATAGTTACGTACCACTGTCGCTTCTGCAGACATTGGGCTCATCATTTTAAGTTTTTTAAGTTCGCTTTCAGCTTTTTCTTTAGCTTCTTCGCTTAACTTAAGTTCTTCAATTTTCTTTTCGTATTCAGCAAGGTCACCACCGTCTTCACCTTCGCCAAGTTCTTTTTGAATGGCTTTCATTTGCTCATTCAAGTAGTACTCACGTTGTGTTTTTTCCATTTGACGTTTCACACGGCTACGGATACGTTTTTCAACTTGTAAAACACCAATTTCATTTTCCATAAGTTGGTAAAGTTTTTCAAGGCGGTCGTCAACAAGGTCCATAGCAAGAAGCTCTTGCTTCTCGTCAATTTTCAAGTTTAGGTGTGAAGCAATTGTATCGGCCAAGCGTGACGGTTCATCAATCGCTGCAATACTCACCAATACTTCTGGTGGTATTTTTTTGTTAAGCTTCACATATTCTTCAAATTCAGTTACAACAGCGCGCACCAAAGCTTCAACTTCTTGTGCACCACCTTCACGTTCTGTTACGTATTCAACACGGGCTGTAAACATTTCGCCTGTATCTTCAACGTCGATAAAACGTACGCGTTCACCACCTTCAACAAGTACTTTAACCGTACCGTCTGGCAATTTAAGCATTTGAAGGACATTACCCACGCAACCAATACGGTAGAAATCATCTACAGAAGGATCATCAAGGCTTTCATCTTTTTGAGCGACCAATAGAATTTGTTTATCATTGCTCATGATATCTTCTAAAGCGGCAACACTTTTGTCACGGCCAACAAAAAGTGGCACGATCATGTTAGGAAATACAACAATATTACGTAAAGGTAGTATTGGTAAAACCGTATCTGGACTCAATTTTTTTTCTGACATTGGATAATTTCCCAGTTTTTATTAGTTTTTATATATTTAGTTTGCGGGCCTTTCGTTATAAAGTACAGCCCCAAATTTTATTTAGTTAGCTTGCGTCGGCATCTTGCTTAGCAGCATCACTATAAATAATCAAAGGAACTGCTTTTCCTTCAACCACTTCTGCGTTAACCACAACTTCTTCAACATTTTCAGTAGAAGGAAGTTCAAACATTGTGTCTAACAAAATACTTTCGAGGATAGCACGTAAACCACGTGCCCCTGTTTTACGTGCTACGGCACGCGTTGCAACAGCCTTAAGCGCATCATCTGTAAATGTAAGTTTACAGTTATCCATGTTGAATAATTCTTGATACTGCTTTGTAAGTGCATTTTTAGGTTCGATTAAAATTTGAACCAATGCATCTTCGTCTAAATCTTCAAGCGTTGCAATAACTGGCAAACGTCCAACAAATTCAGGAATGAGGCCAAATTGATGTAAGTCTTGTGGTTCAACTTGAGACAACCATTCACCGACGTTCTTTTCGTCTTGGCTTGAAATTTCAGCGTTAAAACCAATAGATTTTTTACGCAAACGCTGTGAAATAACTTTATCAAGGCCAGCAAAGGCACCACCACAAATAACAAGGATATTTGACGTGTCAACTTGTAAAAATTCTTGCTGTGGGTGTTTACGACCACCTTGGGGCGGCACAGAAGCAACTGTACCTTCAATAATTTTAAGAAGCGCTTGTTGAACACCTTCACCAGAAACGTCACGTGTAATGGATGGGTTTTCAGATTTACGCGTAATTTTATCAATCTCATCAATGTAAATAATTCCGCGTTGCGCACGTTCTACATTATAGTCAGCCGACTGAAGAAGTTTAAGAATAATATTCTCAACGTCTTCGCCCACGTAACCAGCTTCAGTAAGTGTTGTTGCGTCAGCCACTGTAAATGGTACGTCAAGCGTACGTGCAAGTGTTGAAGCAAGCAGTGTTTTACCACAACCTGTTGGGCCGATAAGCATGATGTTTGATTTTGATACTTCTACTTCACTAATTTCGCTCTCAATATGTTCAAGGCGTTTGTAGTGGTTATGTACGGCAACAGCTAAAACACGTTTAGCTTGTTCTTGGCCAATCACATAATCGTCGAGTGTATCTTTAATACTTTTTGGTGTTGGGATACCGTCTTTTTCAGCGCCTACAGGGCCTGATTGTTCTTCTTCGCGGATAATATCCATGCACAAGCGTACACATTCATCACACACAAAAACAGTTGGCCCAGCAATAAGCTTGCGCACTTCATGTTGGCTTTTACCACAGAATGAGCAATACAAAGTACCGTTGTTCGTTGTGTCTGTATCAGAAATGCGGGTCATTAAGGCATCCTTTTAATATGTTTACGTTATTATACATTAAAACACGGGCTTTTTCACCCTCTGTTATAAGTATCATGCTTTTTATGAACGTTGTCAACGCATGTGGGGCGGTAAAACAACTTTATGTTGCCACAACATCACAGTTTCAAAGCCCTTGATAATCAATGTATTTTAACCTTCTTCTAAAGCACATGCAAAAGTAATGCCTAAAACATAAGCAGTAAAGTCACAGTTAAACAAATATTAAACCTTATTCAAATTCAATATATTGCATACAATTCATTGACAAATTACGAAATAAGGTTTTATACTACGTTAGAAATATTGGCTTTAAAAGCCAGAAACACCAAATTATTTTTAAAAAATTAAGTTTTATGCTTATTGGCACCGTGCATTCGCACCACCACCACCACAGGAGACATATATTATGTCCGAAAATCAAAAAGCCCCCACAGTTGAAGAATTAAACCAAGCACTGAGTGCCAAACATAAACCTTGTGCTAGATGTTCAAACAATGACGGTAACTTGTCTGTAATCTTTGCCTTAGTTGCAAGCTATTTCGCTTTTAAGGAGCAACTAGATTTTATTGTCATCGGCTATTGTCTATTTGCCGTCTATCATACTATCAGCAACTTAATACTCATCAACAAAGGCAATAAAGTTTATAGTTGGCATGAGGAAATTAAAGGCTACACAGAAGAACGCATGTTTTTTGAAAGCACAGAATTATTTGCAATCTTTGACAAGCCACGATTCAAAGGCATTTCTTTTATTGATTTAATAGTGACCATCAGCTTTTTAGGAAACGGCCTTTACATTCCGGCTGCCCTTTACGCCCTATGTATAGCCACACAAATAATTAAAAGACGCATGCTAGAACATAAAGCCAGAACGGTCGTCAATGTGGTCGTTTACAGTCACAAAGTTAAAGTTGTTGACCCAGTATAAACACTCACCTCGAAAAAAAAACGCTCGCAATGGCGTTTTTTTATGCCCAAACCCCTAAAAAGGCACACCACACAAACGGTAAAACGAAAATAGGCACCCTTAGGTACCCATTTCCTCAGCTCGTATAATTACTTTCTTGGCAAAACCTTCATCGGGTTGATAGCCTGCGCATTTTTACGTACTTCAAAATGAAGCTGCGTTTTACTCACATTACCTGTATTACCCGCAAAACCGATCAACTGCCCTTTAGTCACTTTATCGTGACGCTTAACAATGTTTTTATTATTATGCGCATAAGCGGTCACGTAGCCTTTGCTATGCTGAATAAGTACTAAATTACCATAAAGCTCTAAGCCATTATCGGCATAAATAACCGTGCCCGATTCAGCCGCATGAATAGGTGCGTCCTTTGCTAAAGCAATGTTAATACCCGCATGGTTTACACCCTGCCCCTTATCGCCAAAGGTTTTAATAACCTGACCATTGGCAGGCCATACCATACCTTTACCACTCACCGACAGGTGACGGTATTTTTGAGCCAGAGCATCGTAATAGCTTTTTTCAGCGTCTAACTGCACAGAGGAAGTGTCCGCCTTTATCACTTGAACATCTCTGTTTACCTGCATTTTTTGCACAGGTACGTTTTGAACTTTTGACTTGATAACATTATTTGACTGAACCGCCGCTTGTGATTCTTCCTGAGCAAGATAGCGATACTCATCACGCCCTGTTACAACGTCACCCGCTTGTGGAATATTTAAGACCATACCTGGTTTCAAGTCTGATGGGTTGCGGATATTATTTGCCGCCAAAATATCGAACTGAGAAACATTATACCTTAACGCCACACGGTAAATATTTTCACCTTCACTTAAAGTGTGCTGACGCATTAAATTAATTTGCCTCTGCGATGTCACATTATTTTGAACAACTGCGTCTTCTTGAGGTGCAACAGCTGTATTGTATTTATCGGTGAGCCTATAACTTGCCCCCATATCACTTGGCATATTACTCGCCTGCCAGTTAGGTGAAGGAATTGTTAGATATTCCCCAACGGTTACATCGGCCTCACTTATCAAATTATTACGGGCTAAAATAGCCTCTTCACGCACACCAAAATGCTTGGCAATTTGTTCTAATTTATCGCCACCATGAACGTAATAAGTGTCTTCTTGTTGAAAGCCTACAATTGCCTCGCTCTGCATATTAAATGCGCGATCAGCCGCATTAACAGGTGCTGTATTATTGTAAACAGTACGCTGTTTATTGTAACCATCTACCACAGCAACAGGTGACTGTTTACCACAACCAGAAAGTGCAACAACAACAACAACAACAACTAACGAAAAAATAGAACGCATTTTTATTAACCTCCAAATAGAATTTTAAATAAGACAACAATTAAAATAAACGCCACACCGGCCGCCATTGTAATGGGGTACAAGTTGTTTTCAATCCAACCTTTTAGCGCTGGGCCACCTCTCCATAACAACCAAGCAATCAGGTAGAAACGGATAAACCTTGCCACAATAGAAGCCATCACAAAGTTAAAGAAGTTTGCATGAAGTAAACCGCTTGCAATGGTTACAATTTTGTATGGAATTGGTGTAATACCCGCCATGGCAATAATGTAAACGTCGTACTTTGCGTACCAACCTTGGAACGATGTGAACTTGTCAGCAGCGCCATAAAAGTCGATAATAGCCGACCCAATACTGTCGAAAAAGAAGTAACCAAGTGCGTAACCTGCAATACCACCAAGTACAGAACCAGCTGTACAAATAAAGGCATAACGGAAAGCACGGTCAAAGTTAACAATAACCATAGGAATAAGTAAAACATCAGGCGGAATAGGAAAAACAGATGACTCAATAAAAGCCACTAAAAATAACACCCATTCCGCTTTGGGATGGTCTGCATATTTTAAAAGTTTTTTATATAAATTCTGTAACATTGAGTGACCCCTTAATTTCCTTTAACCCGTCGCCTTAACGCGAACGCCCTGCTCGCCTACCAAGGGCACAAAACGTACATCGCCCAAATAATATTCACCGATAGTACCATCCCCGCGTCTGTAATAACGCATTAATTTTTGATAATCATCTTCTTGTTTACCGATGGGAATAACCATCACACCATTTTCGCCTAGCTGATCCAGCAATGCTTTTGGTGCTTCTGGTGACGCTGCAGTTACCATAATGCGGTCAAAAGGTGCTTGCGCTGACCAACCAAGAGACCCGTCACCCACTTGTGTCACAAAATTACTAATAGCAAGGCCGTGCAAGCGCTTTTCGGCAGTCTCTTTCAAGCTTGCAAAACGTTCTATGGTAAAAATGCGCCTGCCCATTTTACATAAAATAGCTGTCTGATAACCACAACCTGTGCCAATTTCTAAAACCTTATGGCCCTTTTGCACGTCCAGCGCATGGGTCATTAAAGCAACCACACGCGGCTGCGAAATTGTTTGGCTTTCACCAATAGGCAAGGCACTGTCTTTATATGCTTCATGTTTAAATGCCGCCGATAAAAAAACTTCTCGTGGAATTTTACGCATCGCTTCTAGTACATCATTTTTAATACCTAAACCTGCAAGCGTTTTAATAAGTTTATCCGCTTGTAGATCAAAAGAAGCTTTATACATACTCATATTATTTCACAGCCTCAATCACTTTTTTACCTGCCATATAAGGCTGAAGAACATCTGGAACAGTAATTGTGCCATCTTCATTTTGGTAATTTTCCATCACCGCTACAAGTGTGCGACCCACGGCCAAGCCACTACCGTTTAAGGTGTGAACAAATTCGTTTTTACCTTCAGCGTTTTTAAATTTAGCGTTCATGCGTCTCGCCTGAAAATCACCACAATTTGAACAGGATGAAATTTCACGGTATGTATTTTGCGCTGGCAACCACACTTCAATATCAAATGTTTTTCTGGCACCAAAACCAATGTCGCCACTGCAAAGTTTTACTGTGCGGAACGGAATATCAAGTTTTTTCAAAATACCTTCAGCGCAGTTCAACATAAAGTCGAGCGCTTCGTTACTTTTTTCAGGGTGAACAATTTGTACCATTTCAACTTTGTTAAATTGGTGTACACGGATTAAACCGCGCGTGTCACGCCCTGCACTACCCGCTTCTTTTCTAAAGCACGGTGTCCATGCACAAAACTTTATAGGTAAATCATTTTCAGCAATTGTTTTTTCACGCATGAAGTTTGTTAATGGTACTTCAGCTGTGGGTATCAACATCAAGTCGCGTTCGTCATTTGTATAAAAAGCGTCATCGCCAAATTTTGGTAATTGCCCTGTACCGTACATGCTTTCTGGTGTGACAAGAACTGGTGGGTTTACTTCTGTAAAACCATTTTCGGCTGTATGTGTGTCGAGCATAAACATGGCAAGAGCACGTTCCATACGAGCAATGTCACCCTGTGACCATGAAAAACGGCTACCACTAATTTTAGCAGCGGTTTCAAAATCAAGTTGGCCTAATTTTTCACCTAGTTCGTAGTGCGGTTGAGGTTCAAAATTAAATGTTTTTGGCTTGCCCCACTTGCGTACTTCAACGTTATCGTCTTCGTCTTTACCAATTGGAACGTCAGCGTCTAGTATGTTTGGCAAAGCTTCAACAAAAGTTTTCATTTCCGCTTGAATGTGACGTTCTTTTTCTTCTAATTCTTTTACTTTAGGGCCGACGTCTTTCATTTTCTCGAAGAGAGGTGCGGCGTCTGCGCCTGTGGACTTTGCCTGACCAATTTCTTTTGAAAGGCTATTACGCTTACTTTGTAATTCTTGCAGTTTGGCCATAACTTCACGGCGGCCACTGTCCATAGCAATCAGCGTTTCTGAAACTGGCTTGGCGCCACGCATCATCATAACTTTATCGACTGTTTCAGTATTCTCGCGTATCCACTTGATATCAAGCATGTTTTTACATTCTCTTCTTCACGTTAAAATCGTAGGAAAAATCCTCATTTGCATCGTAGCAAATACGTTAAAAAATTACTATAATATTTACAAGAAAAACGCAGTAATTGTGATTAAATTACAAAATAGTTTAGAAAATTTATTTTATTTGTCTTTAATGCGCAAAAATTTCGCCATAAAAATTGAAAGCTCATAAAGAAGCACAAGCGGCACCGCCAAAATAAGTTGCGACACAGGGTCGGGCGGTGTAAGTAGTGCCGACGCAATAAAAATACAAACAATGGCATAACGACGAAAACGTTTAACCGCCCCCACACTAACCACACCAAACTTCATCAGTAAAAGTAGAAGAACAGGCAATTCAAAAGCAAAACCAAAAGCGAATAACATTTTAATTAAAAAGGCCAAGTATTCCTTCACAGAAGGAAGTGCTGTAATGGTATCAGTTTGAAATCCGAAGAAGAAGCTCATCGCCAAAGGCATCACAATGAAATACATAAAAGACCCACCAGCATAAAACAAAACAGGCGTAGCGGCGATAAATGGTGCAATAACACGGCGTTCATTTTTATATAAACCAGGGGCAACAAATGCCCAAATTTCCCATAGTATAATAGGCAAAGCAACAAATAGCCCTGTAAAAAATGACAGCCTTAAATAAGTAAAAAACAGCTCAGGGACGCCTGTATATATCATTTGCAAAGGTGGGTTTGAAGCCCCTGCCAGTGGGCGTACTAAAAAGAGAAAAACTTGTTCTTTAAATAAATAACAAGCCCCTGCCCCTGCAACAATGACAAAACAAGCGATCATCATGCGGCGGCGTAATTCAACAAGGTGTGCGACCAAGGGCGTTTTATGTACGGCTTGAGTTTGAACTTGTTCGCTCATTTACCTTCCCCTTCAATATGGTCATCTTCGGGGTTAAGTTCAGGCATGTCAAAATGAACTTGATCTTGCAAACTTCTCATTTCATCTTTTAATGGATGGTCATGCACAGAGCGTTTAAGTTCGTTGATATATTGTTTAGCAGAACGGATAAAGCGGCCAACAGATGCAGCCGCTTCAGGAATTTTATCAGGCCCGATAACAAATAATGCCATCATCAGAACAATAAAAACTTCTATGATGCCTATACCAAACATTTAACTTATTTCGCTAATTTTTTAACAGCAGGCTTTTTAGCGGCTGTTGTTTTTGTCACTGCTTTTTTAACAGCGGCTTTTGCCACAGGCTTTTTAGCCACAGCTTTTTTAATAGGCGCTTTCTTCACAACTTTTTTAGGTGCCGCTTTTTTAGTTGTCACTTTTTTAGCTGTCGTTGCTTTGCTTGCCACCTTTTTAGCAGCGGCCTTTTTAACCACGGCTTTTTTAGCTACAGTCGTTTTAGCAGGTGCTTTTTTAGCCACTGCTTTTTTAACAGGCGTTTTCTTTTTTGTTTTGCCGTCGTCGTCATCCATCGCATTTTTAAACGACTTAACACCTTTACCTAAGTCACCCATAACGCTTGTCAGTTTACCTGCACCAAACACCACAAGTACAATAACCAGTATAATAATTAATTCAGTTGCACCAAAGCCCATTTTTCTATCCCTTTTTCATTTCTTTTTTTATATAAAACACATCGTCCATGCGTATGCGCTCTGCAAGTAGGTATTCTACAATAGCATAAATCTCATAAAGTGCGCGTGCATTTGTTCTCACCCCTGTATAGGAAGGGAAAAAGTCGTCCCAAGCAAGTGCGCCCCTATCCATTGTGAACACACGTAAAGGTAATGGGTCAATCCCACGCCCTCTAAACGCAGCCAGTGAACGCAACATATGTTCCTCTGACGTTACAAGCAGAACTTTTTTTGCACCGCGCCTGTTAATTTCGTGTGCGCTTTGCAATGCATTTTCATAAGTATTTGTAGAAATCTCTTCAAGTTTAATAGGTAGAATACGGGCACTTTGTTTATCAAACTGTGTGCGTAGAACAGCTGCTTCTGAAGGGTAATGTGGCCCCGCTGTTTTACCGCCACTAATAAGAATAGGTGTGCGAGAGTTAACTTGGGCGTGCACTTCAAGTGCTGAAACCATACGTTGGTAACTATCCATTTCAGGGAGCCAACCAGCCGTAGGGCCTGTGTAGCGCATACCGCCTGTTAAGACAACCATTATATCGACGTCTTTAACGCCAAAGTCTTGCCTATGTTCCACCTGAGAAATAAGACTAACGGTGAGAAAACGTCCCATAGCTTCGCTAGAAAATGCCCAGCCCATCACAATGGCTAGAAAGAGAAATATACTACCAATGGCGGTTTTGTTTTTAATCGCAATGAAATAAAACGCAAAAAAGGCCAATAAAATGCCGATACCAGGCGGCATGAAAAACGCAATAACGAGAGACTTCATAAAACTATTTCACCTTATTTATTTTTATTTTATCTTGGCGTAAATTGGTTAAGAATATTTAAAATAACACTCATAACCGGCCCTATAATTTGCCATAATAACCCAGAGAACACCAAAATCAAAATGATTATAAAACCATAACGTTCCGTTTGTCCGAATCTGTAAGATAGAGGCCCTGGTAGTAGCGCCGCCAAAATACGCCCGCCATCCAATGGCAATATAGGCACGAGGTTAAAGACACAAAGAATAACGTTAATAATAATAGACGCCTTACACATTTCTATTAAAGCCACAGCGTAACCTGCAGGTAACATCACCGCAATATACATAAGAGCGACACTTAAAATAGCCAAAACAATATTCATGAACGGCCCCGCAAAGGCAACAATAACACTATCACGCCTTATGTTGTGTAAGTTACGAAAATTTACAGGCACTGGCTTTGCAAAACCAATAATAAAAGGTGCCCCCGTTACCACTAAAACAAGTGGCAATAAAATAGTACCAAAAGGGTCAATATGTTTAAGCGGGTTTAAAGTAACACGACCCAGCATATAAGCTGTACGGTCACCACATTTCATAGCAGCGTAACCATGCCCTGCTTCGTGCAAAGTAATGGCCAATAAAACAGGAATACCCCAAATTGAGATTGTTTGAATAATACTTGCTATATCATAATCCATTTAAGCCAAAAGCTCCTTTAGTTCTAATTTAGCCGCTGTTAAAAGTTCAGTATTAGGCTTGCCCAATGCTGGTAAATTTTCAAGTGCCTTTAAGGTAATATCCGTTGTATCGCGCAGGCCAATAAGTTCACGCATCTCTTCGTTTTTACCACTGCAATGTAATAACAAATCACAGCCAGCATTCAAAGCTTTTTCGGCACGGACACGTATATTACCTGTTAAAGCTTGCATATTTAAATCGTCACTGACAATTAACCCTTTCAAGCCCATTTCACCTTTTAAAACATCTGTGATCATTTTAGATGAATTTGTTGTGCAGTTTTCAGCATCAATTTGTGGATAAAGAATATGAGCCGTCATCACCAAAGGGCATTCCTTATTAATAATAAAGGGGTAAAAATCGCGTGTACGTAATTCGTCCACCGACGCATCTACCACCGGCAGATTTTTATGTGAATCACTTAAAGCACGGCCGTGCCCTGGTGCATGCTTAATAATAGGCCACACACCGCCTGCCAGCAAACCTGTAATTGTGGAAGCGCAAAGTGCTGCCACTGTTTTTGGATCTGTTGAAAAGGCGCGGTCGCCAATAACGTCATGCATATCTTTTGTCGCCACGTCTGCAAGTGGCAGGCAATTTACATTAATGCCATATTCACGCAACTGGGCTGCCAAAACATAGCCATTTAATTGCGCCGCTTTTAAACCTTTTGCAATGTCTTTTTCGAAAAGCTCACCAATGGTACGCCCCGCAGGTGCCATATATTCTTCCCAGTCTATACGGTTCACACGGCCGCCTTCTTGGTCAATGAATATCAAAGGGTCGGCGAGAGGGCTCACTTCTTTCAAGTCGGCACATAACTTTTTAAGCTGCGCTGCATTTTCGCAGTTACGCTTGAATAAAATAAAACCAACCGGTGCCAAGTGACGAAAGATAGATTTCGTTTCATCGTCCAGCACTGTAGAAGACAATGATAAAACAAGCGGTGTAGGTTTTTTAATAGCTAACATTTTATACCTCACTGTCATTAATTTTAGTCATTTGGCTCTGCAAAGGGTTAGCGGCTAACATACCAGCACCCCTGCCCCTTGCCTTTTAAATTATCACACGCTTTTTTAGCCGAATCTTTATCCTTCAAGCCAATAAATTGAACACGGTAAAAACGACCCTTGTCTTTAATATCAACTTTCTCTGTCACGTAAGTAAGTGTCTTCAAAATATCAGGGAATTTTTTTAAAAATATTTTTGACCCCGTATCTGCATTTTCAAGGGTTTTGTAGGAAGCCAATTGCACACCCCAAGCACCGCCCGTATAAAGCTTTTCCTTGGCGATCACTTCGATACCGACAACATCTGATGAAGTTTTAGCTGTTTTTTGCTTTATATTCTCTTTTGGCGTTTTTACTTCCACTACAATTCCTTTTTCGTTCGCTTCAGTGCCTGCTTTATTCGCCTCAATTCGCTTTTCATTCGCTTTCAATTCCACAGCCACAGGTTGCTTACTTGAGATAGGTTCTTTAATAACGGGCGTTACAACAACTGGCTCGTACCCTTTAATTAACAAGGCTATATCTGCACTTTTAGGCTTTAATTTCGCTTCTTCTGCTTCTTCTGCCGCCTTTTTTACCGCTTCGGGGTTAGCCGCTAAATGTGCCACCTGAGGCAACTTACCATTACAAACAATTTTACCTTCTGCGCTGTCACAAAGGGTTTCATTTGATAGAGCATCAGCTGATGTACTGTCAAGTAAATCAAACACTTGTCTGTCCCTGTCGGCAACTTTCATACCACCTGGCTCATTGGCACGCACCTTCACAGGGCCCGCTAGTGGCAGTATCAATTCAAGGTCTTCATCGTCCTGCATAAGCGCGTCTTTATTGCTTGTGGCAAACCACATTAAAGCAATGAAAGCACCAAAAACAAAAGCAGCACCTAACCACTTAAACCAGGGTGTACCGTTTGAAACTGAATATGTTGAATATGTTGATTTTTTCATAATTTTATATACCTATTACATTTCTGTTACAGGGTTTACACCAAGAACTTCAAGTGAAGCTTTAAGCGTAACCTGTGCTGCTTTAACCAATTTAAGCCTTGCATGTGTGAGCGCAACATCCTCTGGTAGAAGGAATTTTTCGGCACCATATAGACTATGGAAATGACTTGCCAATTCATGCGCATAAAATGCCACACGGTGTGGTTCTAGCATTTTTGCCGCCTTCTCTATTACAAGAGGGAATAGGCAAAGCTGTTTAATTAGTTTTAACTCAGCAGGTTGATCTAACAATGCTAAATTCACATCGCTTGTACTTTCATCAATACCGAGTTCTTTTTGTTGACGGAAAATAGAACAAATACGAGCGTGAGCATACTGTACATAGAAAACAGGGTTTTCGTTGTTTTTCTCAACAGCCTTAGCAAGATCAAAAGTAAATTGAGAATCATGCTTACGGAACAAGTAGAGAAAACGGAAAGCGTCAGCCCCTACCTCTTTCACCACATCTGAAACTTCAATAATATTACCAGCACGCTTAGAAAGCTTAACTTCTTTGCCATTTTTAACCAACTTAACCATTTGCATTAATTGAATATGCAGGGCGTCTTTATTGCCTGTAAGCGCAGTCAAGGCTGCTTTTAAGCGCTTAACAGCACCCGCATGATCAGCGCCCCAAACGTTAATAAGCTTTGTAAAACCACGTTCGAGTTTATTATTATGATAAGCAACGTCAGCACCAAAATATGTTGGTTCGCCATTTTTCTTATAGACAGGACGGTCACAGTCATCACCAAACTGCTCGGCCTTGAAAAGTGTCATCTCTTCCGCTTCATAGTCTTCAATAACTTTACCTTTTGGTGGTGCAAGAACACCTTTGTAAATGTAACCTTTTTCGGTTAATTTTTTAATGGCATTATCCATTTCTCCACGTGCGTGCATGTCGTATTCACTGAAGTAGTTATCGAATTTAATATCCATATCATGAACGATGGCGTCGTTAATCATATTCATACACTCTTCCACACAAAAGGCGCGCAAAGCTTTAAATAATTCTTCATCGTCTGTTGTTGAAAGCCATTTATCGCCATCACGTTCTTTCAACGTTTGAGCGATATCTTTGACATAGTCACCAGGGTAACAGCCTTCTGGCATTTCAATTTTTTGACCAAATAGCTCAAGGTAACGCAAGTGAACTGATTTAACGATCACACGCATTTGGCCGCCTGCATCGTTCATCAAATATTCACGATAAACGTCATAGCCCGCTTTGGTTAGAAGACGACATAATGCATCACCATAAACAGCGCCACGACCATGCCCTGCATGCAGTGGACCTGTTGGGTTGACACTCACAAACTCAACCATAACCTTTTCGTCTGCACCAATATTGCTTTTACCGTAGTCAACGCCTTGCGCTAGAATAGTTTCAATTTGTTCATGGAAGCATTTGTTTTCCATTTTAAAATTAATAAAGCCAGGGCCTGCAACATCAATAGATGCAATACCCGCCTTGCCCTCTAAGAGTTCAGCCAATTTCATTGCAATCTCACGTGGGTTTTTACGTGCAGCCTTTGCAAGTACCATTGCGGCATTCGTTGCAAAGTCTCCATGTGACAGGTCTTTAGGTTGTTCAACAACAACATTTTTAGTATCTAAATCATCAGGTAAAAAACCTTCTGTTTTAAGGGCTTTAAGGGCGCATTCAACCTGTTGGCTGAGACTGTTGTAAATATCTTTTTTCATATTTTTCTTCATAATTTTTCTGTTAAATTTAATTAAACGATAAGCCTATTTAAAAACTAGCGAATACCGAACAAGCGTGCATGTTCTTGTACACAGCTTCTATCAGTAAGGCTACTAATGTAATCGGCCACAACCTTCGCTTTACCTGTTTTATCTTCTTTATCTTTCGGTAAAAATTCTTGTACGTGAGCTGGTAACATACGTCGGTGTTTCATGTGAACTTCAAATAAGTCACCAATAATACGGTGCGCACGAAATGCACTACGGTTGACTTTAAAATGCCTGTACATATTATTATACAAGAAGTGCTTAAGCTCGACAGTTTGTTGCTCAACTTTTTTACTAAAACCAATAAGAGGCTTACCGTACGCACGAACTTCAGCGACGTTTTTAACACCTGATTTTGTTAAGTTTGTTTTTGATGTCATGAGCAGGTCTTTTATTTGCTTAGAAATCAACCTTCTTAAAGTTTCCTTCAGAAGTCTATATTCTTCAACGCCTGGGTATGTTGCAACCACCTCTTCGTACATGCGCTTAAAGTGCGGTACTGTACACATGTCTTTAATATTTAAATTACCCATACCAATACCATCGTCAATATCATGGTGGTTATAGGCAATGTCGTCAGCCATAGCTGCCACTTGACCTTCAAGGCCACAATGTGTACGTGGGTCTAAGCCATCGTATAAGTCTTCATCCGCGTTTTTAATCGGGCCGTTGTGCTTCGCAATACCTTCACGAGATTCCCACGTGAGATTTAAGCCGTCAAATGGTGCGTAGCGTCGTTCAAGTTTTAAAACAACACGTAATGTTTGGTCATTATGTCTATAGCCGCCATAAGGTTCCATGCATTTGTGCAAAGCGTCTTCACCTGCGTGACCAAATGGTGGGTGGCCAAGGTCATGTGCCAAAGCAATACACTCACCTAAGTCTTCGTCTAAGTTGAGGTAACGGCAAATGTCACGAGTAATTTGTGCAACTTCCATGGAATGCGTTAACCTTGTGCGGAAGTGGTCACCAGCGTTTTGGTTTGCATAAACCTGTGTTTTATATTGCAAGCGACGAAAAGCTTCAGAATGAATAATACGGTCACGGTCACGCTGAAACGGTGAACGGTCAAAAGCTTCTGGTTCAGGGTAAATACGACCTACTGATTCACGCCAGTCCGTTGCATATGGCGCAAGCTTGCTTTCATTAAAATGCATAATATTTTCCGGTTTCGTCATAGGAAGTTCCTTACCTCTTTTATATGTAGTATTCTTTATAGCCTATAGCGTGATAAATTTAAACCCTTCTTCTTAATAAAAGGTTAAAAAAACAATGTATCTTCCTTGCTTACTGTGGGTAAGATGGTTATAAATAGAGTAGAGATAAATTTATATAAAGCACCAACCATGGTTAAAATTAGTTTCGACATAGAAGATGAGCCAGCCGTAGCTGAAAAAATTGAGAGCAATGCACCGCTTACACTTACTGCTGGTGCGGCCAAACGTATTAAAGAAATTATTGCGTCTAAAAAAGACGAAGACAACTTATATCTACGCCTAAGTGTGCAAGGTGGTGGCTGTAGCGGTTATTCATACAGCTTTAAATTAACCAGCGACAAATCGCCTTCCGATATCTCTATAACAAACGACAGCGTTGAAGGTACCGAAGTGATTATCGACATGATGAGTTACGGATATCTAAAAGGATCGACCATTGATTTTGAGGAAAGCCTCGAAGCCAGCCAATTTGTGGTGAACAACCCAAATGCGACATCTAGCTGTGGCTGTGGTAGTAGCTTTAGCCTATAAAAAACGCATATCAAAAAATAAAAAGAAACCCATGGCAACGTTGAAACAAATGCAGGCAAGAAAAAACTTATTCAGTGTATTATTGGCTGTAGTAACCATGGCTGTTTCTTTTTTTGCCTATACACGAGAAGATATTTACCTATTCGGTATACTCGGTAGTTTGCTTTACGCCGCCCCTGCTGTTTTTTTTGTATTGTTTTTAGCTATACGTCTTCGTGGTGAAAAATCAATAATTCAAACCATTAAATTTTTGATAATTGTACTAATGCCGTTAGTTTTTTACGTCCGCCTATCTACATCTATCCCAAATGAAAACATTTCAAAACAAGGCCTTCGTATTGCAAGTTATAATGTAAATTACTTTAATACCGTAGATCTAGACGCACAACTGGATATCCTTGAAAAGGTTGACGCAGATATTTTAAGCCTTATCGAAGTCAATAAAGAATGGCGACATCGCTTAAAAGATTATAGCGAAACATACCCCTTTGTTCACATAGTTGAAGGCAGTGGGTCAAATGATGTTGTTGGCCTTAACATGTTGTTAAGTAAATTCCCCATAAAACAATCAATAAGCCACGACTTTGGCCATATTGGAGAGCACCGTATAAAGCTACCAAGTAAAGTAATTAGCATTGTACAAGTTCACCCAACGCCACCTTTAGGTAAATATCTCACTCAACGACGTAATATATCATTAGACATTGCATCAAAACTTGAACTTGGGGAATACAAGGTATTTTTAGGTGATTTTAATGCTGTTCACTGGCAGGACCCAATTAAGAAAATAGTTATTGAACAAGGCCTCCGCGTTGCAACAAAAGGTGATGCAACATGGCCTGTCCCACTTCCGGCTGCACCTATAGACCATATTCTAACCAGCTTCAATCTAGCACCAAAAGGTAACGGGAAAGTTTGCGTGATCACCAGCGACCATTGCCTTATCTACGTCGACATAGTGATCGATGATCCAAGCGACAGCGACGAGGAAGACGGTGAACCTTTAGCACCTAAACTTCAAGAAGAAACTATATCACCATATTCTGTTTCACGATAACCAATAATAATGTGGTCATCAAGTTCTAGTACGGGGCGCTTTATAAGTGTTGGTTGCGCACAGATAAGTCGAATATCCACAGCATTCTTTTCATCTTCGCTTAAGGACTTCCAAGTGGTAGAACGTTTATTCACAAGAACATCCATACCCACCATAGACAGCCAATTTGCCACCTTCTCTTCTAATAACCCATCGGCTCGGAAATCATGAAACGTATAAGCAATATTATGCTTCTCTAAATACTTGCGTGCCTTCTTAACTGTATCGCAATTCTTAATACCGTATAAAATCATTCTTAGTCTCTCTCTGCAGAAAAAAAACCTCCGCAAAGGTTTTTTACAAGCCGTTTATTGGCTCCATTTTTTGTTTTCCCACATTTTCTTTTGTGGTTTTTCGTCTTTATGTTTTCTTAAGTCATTCCAAAATTTCTTCTCAGATTTTGCACCTGCAAATGCCTTATAAGGGTACCTATAAACATAACCGTCCGGCGTTAAATATAGAATACTTGGAAAGTCTCGTACGTTATATTTTTGTATAGTGCCTTTTTCAGCCTCTTTCATATCAAACTCTTGAATGGTAGCTGCAAGTTCCTGTAATTTTTCAGGATCCGGCCTATAGCTGTCAGGCGCATTGAACTGAGCTGTATAGTCTAGTGCATTCTTTCTGTACGCTTCCATTTCTTGTTCTGACATTTCATTATAGGCTGAGTAAACATCCAGACCTTTGGTATTGTATACTCTAGAAATAAAGGAAAGACTTTCAATAGGCACAGGGTAAGCCATTTTCATAAAGAAATAAACTGTACCCGATGGCCCCACATCTTGACTGTGCTTTTCTACAGCTTGCGCTTGTATTGCCAAAAACAGCAATGGTAATAACAGACTTAACAACTTTTTGTAGTACATAACCAACCCTCTAATTTTATATTTCTTATACCGCAAAATAACGTGGTTTACAAACCAAAACCAGTACATTCAGCAGCGGTTCTACCATCGGCCACACAAGCTGCATGACTTGAATAACTAAACCCGTAACCAGAACATGTTGCATATGGATTACCAACAGCCATACACTCAGTCACGCCTGTGAAATTCAGCGCCATACCACCTGCCCCAAGGGTTTTACAAGTAGCATAGCTATAGCCATCGCCTAAGCAGGCTGTCATCGTACTATATTCAGGGTATACTTGTTGACATTTAGCGTTACTAAAACCACGTGCCAAGCAATTAGCCTTAGTCATAATACCATAAATATCGTACATACAAACTTTTTCACTCTTCGTAATCGTACATTGATTATACGCTATTTCCATTTGTCCTAAATCTTCATCCACAAGGTTAGCATCAGCACCCTTTGTATTTGTCAGTGCCTTACATTCAGCCTTTGTTTTCTTTTTTTTGGATAATTTGTTGTTCGCATCGTATGAATAAACGTATGACTTACGGCATGATTTATATACACGTTTTTTCATATCAGGATCATTCAACATCGCCGTTTTAAAATCGGCTTCACCAGGAACTTGCTTTTGAACTACTTCTGTAATTTTCCATTTATCAACTTCAAGTTTAATAATAGCTCTTAAGACGCCACCGCCACCCCAAGGGTAAGAAGAGCCTGGCTTAAATCCTGGAACAGGGCAACAGGCTTTTACACAGCAAGACGTATCACGCCAGTAAGTCATCACCATACCACCAGTGGTCGGGCCTTTACCGAAATAGCCTTCTTGCCATTCGTTCGGGTGCGTACCAACAACCTCTCGTTTTTTCATTTTATATGGCCATTCTAAGCTGAAGTCAGTATTTTCATAACCAATACCATACAAACCTGTACCGTCAGCAATTTTAGCATTGTCGATATTTCTGACCACATTACCATCTTCGTCTTTTTTACCTTCTAAAACACGGTCATATGCACGGTAGCCTAACTGCGCATACTGTTGTAGTGGCCAACGTGGATTATGTGTAGATACTTGACCATTACGTGGCAATATTGCGCCCCAATCACCAATACAGTGGTTTGAGCCGTCACCAGGGTAACCAGCTTCACATTTATTCATATTCAGATTACCAGCTGCAATAATACCGCTCACATCGTCAAATGCTTCGTACGGCAATGCATATTGATAAGCCTCTGTACGTGACACCTCAAAATTAGGGTAAGTCTCACCTGAAGGTGTGATGCCGCCAGGGAATGTTCGTGGGTTCCAATGTGTTCTATCAATTTCACTCGCGTAAAGTGCCGCTAACGGTGCAGGGTAAGCCCCTAGCAATGGAGCGCTTTCACTGAACCAGTCTTTATTCCAGTCTTTAAGTTCAAGAAGGGCTGTACCCATTTTCATACCAATTTTAATAGAAGGTAGTGGTGCACCATAAATTTGAATATATTCAAACTTATCCCATTTAGGTGCTAGGTCGCAAACCATTGTATGGTTACCGAAGAATGGACCTAATTTTGACATATAACGTGCCACAGGGCTAATACCCATAACATGCGCACTAGGGACAGGGTTTTCTGCGCCCGATAAATATGTTGAATTATATTTTTTCAACTGTGCCTTAATACCAGAAGGAATGTCTTTCAAGAAACTAAAGTTACCAATTTGACTGGTTGCAGCCCTTGGTGAAATTTCAACATGAACAGTAGGCTCTTTATAGTTTATGCCTGTTTCACAAGATGGAAGTATATATGGTACAGGGTAACATTTTTTTATCATAAAGCATGAATGCCATTTCCAGTGCCAGCAAAAACTCTTTTTAAAGTCAAAACCACATTTAAAAGCAAAAGGCATATAAGATTTAGCTTTAAAGTCTCCATGGTCAAATTCTATCCCCTGTAGGTCCACTTTAACTTTTGGAGCGCCATATTTCCATGCACCCATCGTATCTGTATAATCGAGAAATAGGCTACTTTTGTCACCAAAAGAGCTCATGTCAGGGCTTGGTATTGAAACGGGATTTGTAATATCCTCAATCGTTTTTGTATTACCTAGATTAATACCAGCAAAGCGTAATCCCGCTTGTGGGTGGATATCTTCAACAACGTCAAAGTTTATACCAGCGATACGTTCAATAGATGATATTTCAGTGGTCGCCAATTGAGGTTGAGTAAAGAAATTAGTCGATTTATAAATAGAGTCTGATTCTAATTTTACACCTTTAAAGGGGTTTTCAAAACCTGGCATTTTATCAATTTTATCACCCTGCCTTGGTAACATAAGGAAAGGTATACCGCTTGTCGCCTTACCTACAGTTTCCCATAGATATAATTTTGCTTTGTCGGTCAGTCGGTCTTGAGTACGAACAAGAAGGTCTCTTGCAATGCGTTCGGGGTCAATGTTGAAACATTTAATAAAACCACCTAAGTTTTTAATATTACCCGCAAGTGCATTAACCATTTGTGGGGTCTTTTTAAACAGCTCGGCAGTATCATTATAATCATCTAAATATGTTTGAATGTCCGACAGTTCTTCAAACTGCCCAGAAAGACCTTCGAACGACTTCGTCAGCTTGTCTGGGTTAAATGCGTTCAACTTTCTATAGGCATTTGTTAACGTTCTACTTGTTTGAGTAATACCTAAACCATCCGTTGCAAATTTTGAAATTTGGCTAGAGCTTGGTAGTTTGGTAATTGCAGACTCCAGGCTTAAAAGTCGGTTATGCGCGACTGAGCCTACAGCATAAGTCGTTTTAAGAAAATTAATATTGCTATTAAATTGAGCAACCTTAGTTTTAAATGAACCAGCATTGCTTTTTAATTTTGAAAAGTTATCATCGGCCTGACTATTTTCAACTTCAGCTTCAGCAATATCTGAACTTGCGTCAGCATTTTTATTTTGATACCACGCATTTAAGTCCGTTCCCCAACCTGAAAGTCTATCCTTTGCAGGATCTGTGAAAGGCTTAAGGCTTTCAAGCACTTTATTTGTATTCTTTGTGCTGGTACCAAATTTTGATAAAGATTTTACATAATCCTTGGCTTTACCTTCAACATCAATATATTTTTCATAAGTTGCAACAACGGGTTTCATAATAGGTAAAGAGTCGCCTACTTTCTTAAATAAATCAGCCAAGTCAGCAGATTTATTAAATGAATTCTTAACGCTATTTATATTTTTTGTGACATCATTTTTAAGCTTTTCAACTGACTTCGCCATATCTTGAAGCTTATTAGCAGATTTTTGAATATTACCGACGCTCTTTTTTACTTTTTTGTAAGAAGTTACCGCACTTTTTACGCTGTTCTTAAAACTACTCGCACTATAATTGCCATCACTAAACATACTATAAATATCAGTAATAGACTTATACATTGCAACAAGTTGAGTGGACGCTTCCATCGCAGTAAAAACGCCGTCTTGTAAACTTTGCAGCGCCTGAACACTTGTAACCATTTGCAAAACGCTTTGCATATTTTGAATTTGGCCCGTGCCTTCGCTGACAAAACTTGAAATATTTGAGGCAAGATTCATACCCTGAATTGCAGTAGAAAGACCTGCAGGTAAATCCGTTTTACCTAAGTTCATAAAGTCTTTAGTTGATTTAAAGTCGACAGTATCTTTAATTAAGCCGTTGACCGAAAATCCATCATAACCTGCATAGCCAGCAATTCTCTCCATATTTTTAATGGATGAAAGAGCTTGAGATGCGTTTGAGGTACCATTAATAGCTTCTTGATTTGTCGTCTTTTTTTTACTATTTAGGTCACTTTGTCCGTTTGCAATATCACTCACTTTCGGTACATAAGCTACGACGTCATTCATAGCCTTTGCAAGATCACTCGATTTTACTTTTTTTGATATTTTATTAGCGCCATCATAGACATAACCTGAGAAGGATTCGCCTTTTTTCATAGCCTCAGACATACGAAGCAAACTGTCAATATTACCGTTTAAAGTTCTATCAATCGCGCCGTAAGCTTGATTAATAGGCCTCACAACATTTTGTGTAATTTTTGTAGTGCTACCACCAAGGTCTTTAAATGGTTTTTTAACGGTGTCAATGGCATTTTCAGGCGTATTTAGAACACCTGCCATCGAATCCTGCATACGACTTCCGTAACGTTCAACTTTTCTTGTTGTGTTTTGCATTGTAAGCTTTAAAGAATTCATGGCACATGACTTCATGCTAGCGCCTGCGTTCACAACTACATTTGCCGATGCATCACTCGGTACAAACGAAAAAACGCCCAACACAAGAGTTAACAACATTATAATAGACAAATTTTTCATACCACACCCTTAATTTCACTATAATCAATAACACCCTAAATGCTATAAACATGTAAAATATATTATAGGTATCAAACGTACAATATACAAGCATACTTTATTTTTTTTACCTAAATGTTGCCAAAAAAAACATCATAAATAGCCCTGAATTAAAAATATATAAAGAATAAAAATTGTAATATAACCTCTTCATAGCTATAATATCTTTATAATTTAACGCGTTTTATGGAGAAAAGACCTTATGCCGACAGCACAAAAAGAAAAAGAACAAGCACAACAAACAATCACACTTAAAAAATATAGCGGATCTATTGGCCCTGATGTACTAGACGTAACAGGACTATACGCCGAAACTGGTTGTTTCACATATGATCCTGGATTCATGTCAACCGCAGCCTGCTCTTCTTCAATTACATACATTGATGGTGGCGCCGGTATTCTTTTATACCGCGGTTACCCAATCGAACAATTGGCAGAAAAATCAAACTACCTAGAGGTTTGCTACCTTCTATTAAACGGTGAACTACCTTCAAAAGCAGAGCTTGCTGACTTTACACAAAGCATCAGTGATCACACAATGGTGAATGACCAATTAAACAGCTTCTTTAAAGGCTTTAGGCGTGATGCACACCCTATGGCTATTCTTGTAGGTGTGGTTGGCGCACTGAGCGCTTTTTATCACGACAGCTTAGACGCTTCAAACCCTAAGCACCGTGAAATTTGTGCGCACCGCCTTATTGCCAAGCTCCCTACACTTGCAGCAATGGCATTCAAATACAATTCTGGACAGCCTTTTGTTTACCCTAAAAATAGTTACAACTATGCTGAAAACTTCCTCCATATGATGTTTTCAACACCAGCAGGTGATTATAAAATTGATCCAGCTGTTGCTAAAGCGATGGACCTGATTTTCACTTTACATGCTGATCATGAACAAAATGCATCGACATCAACTGTGCGCCTCGCGGGTAGCTCGGGTGCAAACCCATTTGCCTGTATTTCAGCTGGTATTGCTTGCTTATGGGGCCCTGCCCACGGTGGTGCAAATGAAGCCGTACTTAAAATGCTTGAAGAAATTGGTAGTGTTGACAATATCCCTGAATACATGGAAAAAGTTAAAGACAGAGAAAATGCAACAAGGCTTATGGGCTTTGGTCACCGTGTTTATAAAAACTTTGACCCTCGTGCCAAACTGATGAAAAAAGCATGTGACGATGTACTTGGTGCTTTAGGTGTGAAAGACCCTATGCTTGACGTCGCTATGGAACTTGAACGTATTGCACTAGAAGACCCTTACTTTGTTGAACGTAACCTTTACCCGAATGTTGACTTTTATTCTGGTATTATCTTACGTGCTATTGGTATCCCTACTTCAATGTTTACAGCCATTTTCGCCCTTTCACGTACAGTTGGTTGGTTTAGCCACTGGAAAGAGATGATCGAAGATCCTAAAATGAAAATTGGTCGCCCACGCCAACTTTACACAGGGCATGCAAAACGCGACTACGTGGCTACAAAATAAATAGAGTCACCATAAAAAAAGCTCTGAAATATCAGAGCTTTTTTTATGTCTCATTTTATTCTTAGAGCCGATAGCCAACGGATAATGCACCAAAGGTTGTTGAACGACCATTTTGAAACTCTCGACCTCTCCAGTTTATCGTAAACGACGTCTGAACGCGTCCATAGGTTAAACTTAATCCAACATTCGCATCACCGACAAATGTCTTTTTATCAACCGATGTGCTGTCTTTATAGGAGTTACCATCTAAAAATATATTACGCGCAATAGCACGTTGTTCAAACCCTGCAAATGTTGACCATGCAAATTTATTATCTGGCACAATAAAGTAACCTGACCCAGGCATAGATGGCCTCACACGCAAAGGTGTTGTTTGCCATTTATAAGCCTTAGGTGTTAACTGAAATGTCATACCAGTTGAAGCATATGTATAAACATTACCAATCGCAGCACCAAGGTTTGGAGAAACGCGAAAATGGAAAGGACCTATATCAGTTGCAAACATTTCAGGCCACTGGCGATTGTAAGCAATAATAATCGCAGGTTCGTCTTTTAATTGGTTGTTTTCCCATCCAGAAGGGTCAGTTGCATCGATCATATCATGGACAAATTCTTGTGTTTGTTCACCTAAAGAGGAAGGCCCTACAACGCCCAATGAAAGTTCAAGATCATTAATATGGTCTCCAGAAATAGCCCTTAAGCCAACAGATCCGTATAAATACCCTGCATAAGGTCGGTCACTTGGGTCTGGCGTGCGTGCCGTAATAACTTTAGGTGTGTAAAGGTTTTGACCAAATGAATAATAAACCGACGTAAAGTTATCAATTTCAATGATAGGCGCCATATTGAAAAAATCTTTAACCAACTGGGGAACCTCTGCATTGGTATCAAAATATGTAAAGCGTATGCCGTTTGTATAATTAGCGTCATTATTTGCAAACACATCATTTTCATATGTGAGGCTTAAAAATTTATCGTGCCTTACTAATAATTCAGCTGGTAATTTTTCTTTAAAAGTTTTTGTATTTTCCACAGAAAATGCATTTTGCGTAAATAAGGTAAAAAGACATAAGGTTATTAATTTATTATTCATCCAACTGTTCATTCATTCAATTTATTTCCATCAAAAAAATAAAGTACTGCAAGAGCACAAAATACGCAAGTATCATCAATGATCAGAGTAGTTGATCCCTTTCCTGTCCAAGTGCTTCTTTTTCAAGAACTGACACCATAGAGTCTATATGCTTTGATACACCGCCTATTCCCTCATCTATGATCATATCATAAATCCCTTCTTTAATTTCTTGTACACGCTCCATCTCTTGAGGTGCATATAATTGTTTATCTCTAAAAACAAAAAAGCCAACAAGCTGTACAGCTGTTGTTTACTTTTAAAGACTAACCTAAATATTTTTAAATGTCAAGTTTATACGTTGTATACACCATGTATAAACTACTTGCAAATATGTCATTATATACGTTTCTGGTGGTGACTTATTGATGACTCGAGATTTTAAGGTGTTTTAGTAACTTGAAAAAACTGAGTGTGAAAATTAGCCCTAAGGCAAAGAAAAACACCCCGAAGGGTGTTTTGGAATAAATGGCTCCGGCAACAGGGCTCGAACCTGTGACAACCTGATTAACAGTCAGGTGCTCTACCAACTGAGCTACGCCGGAACACGTATTTAGTTTTGGAGGCCAAGGTCGGAGTCGAACCGACTCAATGGAGGATTTGCAATCCCCAGCGTTCCCACTTCGCCACTTGGCCGCTATCCGCTTTCGCTTCAAAACTGAGTGAAGTTATATGGCATATATCATCACGCGTCAATACACATTTTTACTTTTTTTACTTTTTTTTGATTTAATGGGAATTTCTTTGGCGATTCATCTAAAGAAGTGTAAGGTACATTAAGCAAACAAACAATAATAAGTGAAAACATATAATGGATTTCTCTCAAGCTCGTAAAAACATGGTTGACGGACAGTTAACACCAAATAAAATTACCAATAACGCACTTATTAAAAGTTTTTTAAATATACCACGAGAAGCCTTTGTTGATGTTGCTAATAAACATGCCGCTTATGTTGATAGCCCCACACGTGTTAGCAGCTCACGCGAAATGTTTTCACCCCTTGTATGTGCACATCTTCTCCAAAGCCTGGATTTAACTGAAACAGACAACGTGCTTGTCGTTGCATCATCATCGGGTTATACAGCGTCTATTCTTTGTGGGCTTGTAAATAACGTTTATGGTGTCGAAGATGACCTAAGTTTACTTGAAATGGCGCGTCGTGCATTGTTAGATGCATCTTGTAAAGGCGTTACCCTTTGTGAGGGAGCTCCGAGCAAAGGACTAGAAGAAAAAGCCAAATTCGATAAAATTATGATCGACGTACCTGTTGAATTTATACCCGACAGCTTGTTAAACCAGCTTGTCGAAGGCGGCAAAGTGGCTGCAGTTGTTAAAAATAAATTTGATATTTACACATTAAAAGTTTTCACTAAATTAAATAACGTCCTCACATCTAAATCTATTAGAGAAGTTGTTTCAATGCCCGTTCATAAAGGGTTTAAGAAAAAAGAGGAGTTTTCTCTTTAATGAAGCTTATAGCAGTCGCAGAACTGAAAAATATAAAGAGTGATAAAAACTTATTCCTTCTCGATGTACGAGAACATGATGAAGTTGCATCTACACCAATGGCTGGTATGCCGTTTGTGCATATCCCTATGAATGACGTACCGCAGCAACTTTCTCAAATTGACGAAGATAAAATGATTGTTGTTTTTTGCCTTGCAGGTGGAAGAAGTGCAAAAGTTTGTGAGTATCTTATTTCACAGGGTTATCAAAACGTCTCAAACCTTACAGGGGGAATGCTGGCATGGGTAAAATAATTAATAAGTACAGCGCCATGCTATTTGCGTCACTATTAGTAAGCCAAGCACATGCAGATACTTTAGGTGATGTATTTAATAAAGTCGTCACAACAAACCCTACAATTTTAGCAAGCCGTCATGGCATTAACGTTGCGAAAGAAAGTATGGCGCAAGCCCAAGGTGGTTTTTTTCCTACAATTACAGCAACAGGTTCAACAAAAAAAAGTAATACGAGCAACGATAACGGCACAGATACGAACAATTACCCTAAATCTGTTGGCGTGAACCTAAAACAAACACTATTTGCAGGCGGTGGCGTTGTTTCAGGATACCGCGCCTCACGTAATAGCTATTTTTCTACAAAAGCAACACATGATAGCACTGTACAAGCAACACTTAACAACCTTGTAAGCGCTTATATTGGTGTATTAACAGCAGAAGAAGTATTAAACCTGCAAATAAACCAAGTTAAACTTCTACAGCAACAAATGAAAATGACCGACGCTCGTTTTACTCAGGGTGAAGTAACAAGAACAGACGTTATGCAAGCGACTGCCAGGCTGGCGGCGGCAAATGCAGGGCGTATCCAAGCTGCTGGTAATTACCGTACATCACAAACGTCACTTGCTAACCTAGTTGGCGAACCTGTGTCAAACATCACTTGGCCTAAAATTGACCTAGACTTACCTAAAGAATATAATGCGGAACTGAATGAAGCAACACTCAATAAACATCCCAATGTCATTGCAGCGCTTTCAGCCCTAAGCAGTAAAAAATATAATGTAAAAGTTGCCAAGGCTGCTCACTATCCAGAAATTAATGCCGTTGCAAGTTATTCAAACAATAATGACACCGCAGCTGGAGACTATGACAACAGTACAATTGGTGTGGAAATGTCAATCCCTCTATTTCAAGGCGGTAATATTTTAAGCGCTGTACGTGCTGCCAATTACTCGAAAGAGCAAGCGTTACAGAATTACGAACAAATAAAACGTGACACAACAACAAACCTTGTAGACGCTATCGAACTTTACACTACAGCCCTAGCATCACTCCAAGCCTTTAAAGATGGTGAACAAGCCGCAAAACGTGCAGATGAAGGTGTTGAAAAAGAACAAATGTTAGGTGAACGTACCGTGCTAGAGCTATTAGACTCAAGACAAGAACTTCTTGAAGCACGTGTAAACGTTGCAAAAGGAAAAGGCAGTGTCATCATACAAGCGTACAATCTACTGTCTGCAATGGGAACACTCAATGTGCACTCTGCAGATTAAAATTAAATAAAAATTATTTATGCTTGATATTCATCCCATACAAGCATACTTAAGAAGCACAAGTAAAAAACTAAGACAGGAAAATGAAAAATGTCAGAATCAGTCATGACAATACGTACAGAACGCACACCAAACCCTAACAGCTTGAAATATAACTTAGGGCGCGTCCTTATCCCTGGCGGTAGCGCAAACTTTCCAACAGTTGAAAGCAGTGAATCACGTTCACCTTTAGCAAAAAGACTTTTTAAAGTTGATGGTGTTACAGGTGTTTTTATTGGTTCTGACTTTGTCACAATCACCAAGGGCGAAGAATGTAACTGGCAAAACATAAATGAACATCTAGCCCCTGCCCTTGAAAGCTTTTTTGAATCTGGTGACAGCGCTTTAACAGGATCTGCGCCTGCCGAAGAACAAGAGATTGGTGCAGAAACAGCCGACCCTGAACTGGTTGCACGTATTAAAAAACTTATCGAAGAGAAGGTACGCCCTGCCGTTGCACAAGACGGTGGCGACATTTCCTATAGAGGCTTCGAAAATGGTATAGTGTACCTTGAAATGAAGGGCGCATGTAGTGGCTGCCCAAGCTCTAGCATCACACTCAAGCAAGGTGTCGAAGGTATGTTGATGCACTATTGCCCAGAAGTTACCGCTGTAGAGGCCATTTAATACGACTTTCTATATATAGAAAAAATTTATAATTATTAGCTCGAAAGAAATATCGTGGAAAAAGATCAAACTGCTATCGAAAAACGCAACCTAACAAACGACGCTGTAAGCAAACTTGAAGAGTCATGCAATGCAGGTTGGTTGCATAACGTACTTTCACGTATTACACCACTCACAATGCGACGCCGTGAAGACTACGTGACAATGGCCGATATTTTTGTTGTTTCAGCAGATGAATCCGAAACTTTACTCGATCGCTTTGATGCGGATATTGAATTATTTTGTAGCATGGCAGAAATATCTGTCACAAGGCACATGACAAGAGACACTGTTTCAGATGAACTAAAGGCGCACATCGATCTTTATTGTGATATCAGAGACCTTCTGGTTGCGAAATTTGACATTGAAGCGCGAGACCCTATTTTAATGTTGGTTGAATCTCCAATTATGAATGAAGCAACAAACCCATTCATTAAAGAATTCATGGACGAACGTTTCAAACGTAATTAAGCTATACCTCTTATATAAAAGCTCACCTTTAGGGTGGGCTTTTTTTGTTCCGATTATATAATATGATATGTCTGACCATTGAATTTAAATGTTAATGTATCATCAATTTAACGTAATCCTTTGAATTTAACTATCTTTAAGGTATAGTATTAATAATAATTAATTAATAAGGTGTTTATCCATGATTTCATTCAAAAAATGTCTCTGCCTCACAACTGCATTTATAGTTGTCGCACCGTATGCAGCAGCAGCAGGCTTTCAACTAAAAGAACAATCTGCAAGCTTACAAGGCTTATCCTTTGCAGGTGCTACAGCTAAAGCAAATGATGCAAGTACTATATTTTTTAACCCCGCAGGTATGACAAGGCTCGGCAAAAAAGAAGTTTTAGGAAACGTAAGTTTTATCAAGCCAACATCTGAATTCAATGTTGATAGTGTTACAGCCGCTACTGGTGGTGGTGCAAGCTTCCCTATATCTAGCGATGATAATGGTGGTGACCCTAGCAAAATAAATGCCGTACCCTCTCTCTATGGCCTTACAACTTTCGACAACGGTGTAAAATTTGGCCTTTCGGTTAACACGCCCTTTGGTTTAAGTACAAATTACAACGAAGGCTGGGTTGGTCGATATTACGCCCTAAAATCAGACCTTTTAACGATCAACATCTCTCCAAACTTCGCTTATAAATTTAACGATAAACTTTCTTTAGGTGTCGGTGCTGAGTTTCAATACATAGAAGCGGAGCTTTCAAGCGCCATTAATGTAGACTCATTTATTGGTGGTGGTGCATCAGACGGCTTCACACGTATGAAAGGTGATGATATTGGCTTTGGTTTTAGACTGGGAGCATTATATGAATTTGATGAAAATACCCGTGTTGGCCTTTCTTATAAATCACGCATTAGGCATGAACTTATAGGTGATATATACTTTGAAAATGTAGGTGCTTTAGCAACAAACCCTAATTTTCAACATTCAGAAATTAAAGCGAGCATTCAAACACCTGATGTTCTCTCACTTGGGCTTTACCATGAAGTTGACGATCAATGGAGTGTCCTTGCGGACGCCGCATGGACAAACTGGTCTGTATTTAAAAACCTACTAATCACCAACCGTGACAATGGCCTTGTCAGACAAAACGTTGCAGAAGAATGGGACGATAGTTACTTTGCGTCACTTGGTTTTGAATATCACCCATGCCACTGTGATAACAAAACCTTCCAGTTTGGTGTCGCTTATGACAAAACGCCTATCTCAGACGATTACCGTACATTCCGCATACCAGGCGAAGACCGCTACTGGATTTCAACTGGTTACTTGTATGACTGGGGCAAAGGCAACAGCTTAAGCCTTGGCTATTCACATGTATTTGTCGATGAAGCAAAAACAACAGAAGATGATGGCGCGGCGAATAAAGGTGTTATCAGTGGATCATTTGACTCAAGTGTTGATATCCTATCCTTCAACCTCAGTATGAAGTTTTAAAAAAACATACTGACCAAAAAGCACCTTAATAAGGTGTTTTTTTTGTGATTTATGCCCATACAGAGCAAGAAATTTAGGAACTGAGAGGGTTTTATATTTATTGTTATTTAATCTATATTTTTATAAAATTCAAATTCACTTAACGCCCCTACCCTGTTACAATAAATACAAATAAAAATTTGCAATACAGAGGTGATTCATGCAGCAATATCTAAACCTTCTTCGTCATGTCAAAGAAAACGGTACTTTTAAAGATGACCGCACAGGTACTGGCACATACAGTGTGTTTGGCCACCAAACACGTTATGACCTTTCCAAAGGGTTTCCATTACTCACAACGAAAAAACTTCATCTTAAATCTATCGTACATGAACTATTATGGTTTTTAAACGGTGATACAAATATTGCTTACTTAAAAGAAAACGGTGTAAAAATTTGGGATTCATGGGCCAATGAAGACGGTGAGCTAGGCCCTGTATATGGTGAACAGTGGCGTTCATGGAAAGGTGCAAACGGTGAAACAGTTGACCAAATAGCAGCCCTTATACATGACATTAAAAATAATCATAATTCACGTCGTCTCATTGTCAGCGCATGGAACCCTGCACTTCTACCCGATGGTAGCGAGACGGAGCCTAAGGCATATGCGGCTAAAGGCATGCAAGCACTACCACCTTGCCACTGTCTATTTCAATTTTACGTTGCCGACGGTAAACTTTCATGCCAGCTCTATCAACGTAGCGCCGATATATTTCTGGGTGTTCCTTTTAATATTGCTTCATATGCCTTATTGACGCATATGCTTGCACAGGTAACAGGCCTTGAAGTTGGCGATTTTGTTCATACACTGGGCGACGCACACCTTTACAGCAACCACATGGAACAAGTAGACGAACAACTCAGCCGTATTCCAGGGGCATTACCACAAATCAAACTCAATACTGAAATTAAAGACCTCTTCGATTTCACATACGACGACATCGAATTTTTAAATTATGAAGCAGCACCTACTATCCGTGCTAAAATTGCTGTTTAATGGTTACAATTTCTTTAATCGCAGCCATGGCAAGTAACCGTGTTATCGGGAACGATAATAACTTGCCGTGGAAGCTCCCTAAAGAAATGGCCTATTTCAGAGAAAAAACTTTAGGGAAACCTGTTATTTTAGGGCGTAAAACATTTCAAAGCTTTGGCGAAAAACCTTTACCTAAACGCCCACATATTGTTGTCACACGTGATACATCATATCAACCACAAGGGGTGCAAGTTGCTCATAGCCTAGAACTGGCGTTAAAACTCGCGAGAGAGCATACAGCCGAAGAAATTATGGTTATCGGTGGCGGTGAAATTTATAAACAGTCTTTATTATTTGCGCACCGTATTTACCTTACCGAGATCAATAGCTCTGCGGAAGGCAATACATATTTCCCTACTTTTGATAAAAAAATATTTAAAGAAGTCAGTCGAAACCCGCAAGCCGAAAATGGTACTGACTATGACTTCGTCATCTATGAAAAAGAACAACAAAACAAATAAAGGGTAACAGCTATGAATATTATTGTTATGGGTATGGGTAAAGTAGGACAACTCGTTGGTCACATGTTACATGATACAAATTTTAACGTAACCGGTGTTGACACTGATGAAAAAAAATTCGCCTTCAAAACGATTAACCTGAATGTTACCGACAAAAATGCCGTTATAGCCGAGTTAAAGAAAAATGATGCCGTTGTTTCATGCCTTCCCTATAACCTAAACATTGACCTTTCAACATGGGCTCACGAAGCAGGTATTCACTATTTTGATTTAACAGAAGATGTGACGACAACAAACCATATTCGCAACCTTGCAAAAACATCCAAAGGCGTTATGGCACCTCAGTGTGGACTAGCACCTGGCTTTATCGGCATTGTTGGCGCTGACCTTTCAACACGTTTTGAAACCTTACGTAGCGTAGAATTACGTGTCGGTGCTTTACCACAACACCCACGCGGTAAGCTTGGTTACGCATTCAACTGGTCTGCTGAGGGTGTTGTGAATGAATATTTAAACGCATGTGAAGTCATTAAAAATGGCGAACGTGCCGTGGTACCTGCACTGGAAGGATTGGAAACAATTGTTATTGACGGTAATGAACTTGAATCCTTTACAACATCAGGCGGCCTTGGCACCATGTGTGAAACATTTGAAGGCCAAGTGAGAGAGCTTAATTACAAAACAATGCGTTACCCTGGGCACTGTGCATTAATGCGCTTCTTCTTCCATGAGTTACATATGCAAGACAATCGTCAACAAGCAGGTGATATACTCGTCAATGCCAAACCACCTGTAAATGACGATGTTGTTTACGTTCACGCAGCCATTGAAGGCCAGCAAAAAGGACAAATGTTCCGAGAAGAGTTTGTAGAGGCTTATTATCCACAAGAAATTTGTGGCAAAGAGCAACGTGCCATTTCATGGACAACTGCTGCCAGTATTTGCGCTGTGATTGAAATGGTTAAAAAAGGTGTGCTACCAAGCAAGGGCTTCATAAAACAAGAAGATATTTCTCTTAAAGAATTTTTCAAAACTAAAAACGGTGGTTATTACACCAAAGGCGCCAATTTGCAAAAATAATTAATTTTAAACCCAACATGCCTTTTATAGAGGAAGATTTATTTTATCTATAAAAGGCTTGTTTATATATTAAAAAAAGCAGTTCTTCTACTCCTCAGTGGGCTAATTTATTTACAAGGGGAGGAAATGTAACTAAAGAAGTTTTCGGACATGGAGCAACTACAGGAGCTGTGTTAATTTTAAGAGCTTCAAATGCAACGTTCATTCTATCGTTTGGCTCAGGGTTTCATCTAATAAACTTAAAATATATTGAGAGAAACTTTGGTTTAAAAGTTACACTAAACTCAATTCATCCTAATAAATTGAAAAGCCTTGATAGAGCAAGTTATGAAAGCAACCCACTAAACTCAAGAACTCAAAGCTCAAAAGCCGTAGACGTTTATAATTTAAATTTAGACTCGGAAAGAGAAATTGTTTATGCAGTTACAGGCTTGTCTAATGTTCCAGAGTTTGGCGAGTATATATCAGGTAGAGATGCTTTAACAATGAATGTAGAGACAAATTTACCTGATATAGCAAAAATATTGTCACTAGCATTGGATAAATACAAAGCTAAAATCCCTGAAGAGTTTGAATGGGTTGATAACATCAATGAAGTAAAAGATTTAGTGTTACAATCTTCATTAGATGCACAAGTTGATGAATTTTTAGATAAAGGTGATTACTCTAGCTTTTGGTTAGGTGAACCAGAAATTGTAGACTGGGAAGATCAAATTGGATATTCATTCAATCTTTACCCTAGAACACCTCGCCATACAACTCTATCTCTTGAACACTATATTTCACATCTAGATGGAGATGATCTTAATATAGACAGCATGAAAAACCATACAGTTCATGTCAATGATAGTGCATATAACTCAATGAAAAAATGGTCAGTCTATAGATGTCTATATGGTGAAATAGACTACAAGGGTAGCAAATATATTTTAAGGAATGGCATTTGGTACAAAATTGATAGTAATTTTGTTAATGACATAGACAACTATTTAACAAAATTAGATGATTATGATATTAATTTACCAATATATAAACACGATAAGGAGTTTGATTATAACAAAACAGCGTCTAAGGGTAATATTTTATTCATGGATCAGAAAACTATACAAATAGGCGGAGTATACGATAAGGTTGAGCATTGTGATTTAATTAAGGATGGGAAAGAATTTATTCATGTAAAAATGTACAGAAGTTCAAGCACATTGAGCCACCTTTTTTCACAAGGACTTGTTTCTGCCGAAGCATTTGTTGGTGATGCCGAATATAGACATAAGTTGAATGATAAGCTAGATGATTCTATTAAGCTTGCGAACCCAGATAATCGCCCTACTTCTAGTGATTACTCCATTATTTATGCTATAGCTACCAAGAAAAACATCCCTATAGAGCTGCCATTTTTTTCTAAAATAACCCTAAAGAACTCACTTAAAAAATTGAAAACATTAGGCTACAATGTCTCGCTCATTAAGATTAATATCGATGAGGGATTTCTTAAGACAAAGAGGTATCCCAAGAAAAAAAAGAGGGCTTAGCCCTCTTTCTTTTATTCGCTGTTAAGTTTCTTTAATCTCCGTTTTTCAGCGGAGCGTTTACCGAGTTTTGACATTGTCATGCGGATTAATTCCTCATCAATCACTTCATCGGTAATGGTGTCTAAGGGATTTTCAACGGTTAAATCAGCCGTGGACTCGTACGGTGCTTCCACCGTTGCTTTAACGGTGGAAGTAACGGTGCTTACCCCATTATTAGGGGCTTCAGTACGGTTGGATTTTATCTTATTAAAAATTGCAGTGGCTAATTTCGTTAAAACCCAAGCGCCACCAATGCCTACACCTACAATAGTTATAGGCTTTTTATGCTGTTGCCAAGCGCTTAATAAGCGGTTAACTAACGGTTCTTTTAGGTTTTGATACCCATTATTATAGTTTTCGTACATAATTTTTAGTCTTTCATATTAAGTTGCCGTGCCTAGTGTCGGCAACTTGGCAACTTATTACGAAAGACTAAAATATGTTTAATGAAACAGTTAAAAACCCAAGTGTGATTGCCATACTTGGTGGATTGGTAGCAAGCCCATTTTTTGTACCAGTTGCAGTTACAACAGCAGTTCTTGGGAGTTGTTATTTAATATTTAAAGATGACGACGAAGAGGAAGAAGATGAACAAACGGTTGCGAACAGTTCCGAAGGGGTTAAACAACCGCTTCAAACAGTTCAAACGGAAGAAGTTGAACAGTTAGACGAACCGTACGCATACAGTTCACCAACAGTTCATGAGCCGTTCGATGCAACAGTTAACGAACGGTTAAATACGGAAAGTTCCGTAACGGAAATTGATGTTCCATCATTCACAGATGAAGAAATTCAAGCAGAAATGAGGCGCAAGGTTATGTCCGACATGGGCAAACGTAGCGGTGAAGCAAGGAGGCGAAAAAAACAACTCGCCATGTAAACACAAAAGAAAGAGGGCTTACCCCTCTTTCTTTTATTCGTTTAAAACTTCAAATTAAACGGATAATCGACCTCTTCAAATTCACTTGAATAATATATTTCTATCGTTTCAGGTGTTCCGTAGGGATATAGATAGATACTCCATTTTTTCGCATTGCCTTCAAGGGCTTTACGCTGTTTAAGAGTTAATCCAAAAGTACTTTTCTCTTTAATATCTAACTGCTGCAAGGCTAAATATTCTCCATTTATATCTTTAGCTCTTACATCTGCAATATTACTGATATCACCTTCAAATTCAATAGTTAAAGATTTATTTTCTAGGGAAACTAATTTAACCTTAAACCCATTTTCGCCTGCTCTAGTTTCTCCAAATTTTTGGGCATTCAAAACGATTGGTGTCAAATTTTTTGGAAGTCTCACTTGAATAACTCCACTTACCTGTTTAACTTTAAGATCTGCAAGTTCCTTATTATCTGTACCCATTCTCAAAGATCCTGAAACAATTAATTTTTTATTATCAAACTGTTCCTTGAATTTAAATCTTTGTTTAATATTTAAATCATGGCTATATCCCTTATCATCAACCATAGAATTTAAAGTTACAGTTGTGTTTTTAATACTTGCCAATAAGGCATCGCTCGAAGGTGCGTAAAGTTTAAACCAAGAGCCTAGATTTTGCATTGTATAATCAAACTTGTTTGCACAAACAAGAAATTCACCAGCTTTAGTTTTTGTTTGTTCTATACATAAATTATCTGGTTTCTCAAATGGAACAGAAACCTGTTTTATAAACTGATTCTTACTTAACAAAACTGAATTGTGAGGCTTATAGAATTCATTCTTCCCATTAAATTTTGGCAAAACATCTCTTATCACAAAGGGGTAATCCTTACTCTCCATTTCTTCAGCATAAACTATCTCTACAGACGATACAGTACCTATTACGTCAATAGAAACATTCTCTCCCATACGAGTAAAACCACTCGTAACAAGATATTGGCCTTTCGCATTTAAAGGGCGTACATCTAATATATAGTATGGCTTTCCAGTTATTTGATAAGTTATTTTATCACTTCCACCATCTTTAAAGAACATTCTCACATTCTCGGTTTCAAAAATTTGGTTATCAAAAGGCTTTTTAAACGTCTTTGTTTTCACTTTTGTAGCTAGAGACAGCTTAATAGTACCTTTAATCGCTGAAATGTCATATAAAGAAGCCCCTTCATTGAGACGTATTTTTTTGTCGCCGATAACATACTGATAAGGTATAACTTTTCCATCTACGTGTTTGTTACTCGCATTAGCATGCAACATTGCTGTTTTTGAATTTCTATTTCTTCCGCATCTTTCATTTTTAAGGAGATTATGGCCATCTGCACCTTCAACTCTATTAATATTAAACTCTGCAAAACTTCCACCTTCTGAAAAATGTGTAGAAATTGCAGGTATATTTACGAGAGGGCCACTTTTAACTTCTAGCTTTAGCTCGATAGCTTTATCGCTATCAGGTGAAATACCAATACTGCTTATATTAATACTAAAAGGTCCTTGAACTAGTGTCGGGGTTTCAGCATATTTATCTTCATAATTCCTTAAGTTGGTGAAATTAGCATTTTCTTTAAATTTCATAATTTTATTTGGTTCTAGTATTCTGTCAACATTTTCAGCTAAGTTGGCGGAGGTTCCTGATTTAACAGCAAACCCTGAAAACATCATTCGCATAAATTCTTCAGGGATTTTCTTCACATCAGAAATAAAGTCTTTATCTGCAATGAACTTCGCTTTAAGTTTATTGTCTTCAACATGAACAGATGAATACCTCTGAAGCCCTGAAAGGGTTGGAAAGTCTTTCTTTAAACTATCTTTAAAGTTTTCTTTCAATTCATAAAACCCTTTTTCTGCCTTATTTAACAACGCATGATCTTTTGTGCTAATTTCAGCAACAAGCTTTAGACCTTGCGGTGAGGTTAAATTAACAAGCGCTCCAAGAAAGGCTGAATCGACATTCTTTTTGTCCTCAAAACCCTTGAGCATCATTTTTGCCATGCCATTGTTAACACTTTTTTCTATTTCCTTAGGGGCAATAACACCTATGGCACTTATTTTATTTTTACGGAAATCACGCCATGCAGTTAGATTAACTTCACTAGCAGCGTTTGTTTTTAAACGGGAAAGTATTTGATGCATATCCTTAGGCGTTGATATAAGGATAGCATGAGGTTCAATATAAACTGCAACTTCTTCAGACATTTTACAAGTTTCTATGCTTTCTTTCTTAATAAGAAAAGAGCCCGTTCTTTTATCTGTTCGCACTAAATATTTATCTTTAAGCGTTTTTATTATGGCATCTACAGGGTAATCTTTACCAAGTAAAATACCGCCAAAAAACATATCATCTTTGTTTGCACCTGCTGCTAACAATGCATAGTCTGTTTGTTCAAAAATGTTATGACCTTGCTTTCGTAAAGCATTTAACAAATTTTCATCACCCTCAGTAATAAGAGGCATGGGGTCACTACTCCCATAAAGAGTTTTGCTAATGCGTCGTATATACTTAACGTCAAGGCTAGCAACAGCCATAGTTCCAGGAAGGGCCATTGCATTTTCAGTTGCGATAACCTCCAAAGGCACGTCTCTTGCCTCAATACCCTTTGCAAAATAAAAATATACACCTGTGCCAACCATAGCTACAACAAGTAATATTAACCCCAATATACGCTTCATGCCCGAACCTTTTTGCTTTAATAAAGATATTGTATTACATGTAAATAATAATTATTTCTACATTTAAATATAACAGACCATGTAGCACCTGCGTAGCACCAAAGAAAACATAACTCGGGGAAATATTCTGTAAATTGAGAAATTAAAATGTGGTGTACCCACAAAAAAACAAGGACTCCAGAGTGTTCCTGCTCTGAAGCCCTTGTGTAAATAGATGGTGCCTGTTGACGGAGTCGAACCGCCGACCTACTGATTACAAATCAGTTGCTCTACCAGCTGAGCTAAACAGGCATACCCATTGGTTAGGGAATATAATGAAGCACCGCCTTCTTGTA
>JBLILN010000001.1:0-212251 GCA_047635695.1 Alphaproteobacteria bacterium | reverse complement strand
ACTTTAAAAAACTATCTTTTTCTTTGGATGCTTGTAATAACTGCTTTGCAAATATTTTAGCTGTTTTTGTCAGGCCTAAAATACCGACATTTAATAATTTCATTTTTTATTTTTCTTTTTTTAAGTTCTGCTGTCGTTTTTCATTTTCTATAGCGGCGGCCTCAAGTTCATTTATGACCATATTTTTATTATCAACAGGGCGCTTTGAAGCTGTAGGCATTTCTGACAATTCTGGCGTTTGAACATCAGTATAACAGCCACTTAAAAGTATAACACAGCAAAGCGTTTGTAATATTTTTTTGTAAAAAATCATTTTTTTATGTAAAGCCTTTTTTTATTATATTTATGATATACTAAACAAAGCCCTTGTTACCACTTAAAAAAACCCATTATCACAAACAAACTAAATAACCGTTTGCCCTTGACAAAAAGCAGTGAAGAACCCAATATAGTATACATAACACTACAAGGCTTACTTTATAGCCTGTCACATTTAATGTAACTTTTTCCGCAAGCTTTATAAGCTCTGCGATTTCAACCCACTAGTGCACACTTTCGTGCCATCACACCCAAGGAGGCCTTATTATGGCCCTTGAAAAATTTATTGAAGATGCTCTTCAAAATCATAAAATCCCTCGTGAGTTTTCAGCTGCTTGTCTTGCAGAAGCGAACAGCATAAAAGAACCCACTGAGGCCGAAAAAAAGAACCGTGTCGACTTAAGACACATACCTTTTGTAACCATTGACGGTGACGATAGCAAAGACTTTGACGATGCTGTTTATGCCGAAAGATGGGGCAAAGATGGTTATTACGTTGTTGCAGCTATTGCCGACGTTTCTTACTATGTGCGCCCTGGTACTGTACTCGATGACGAAGCACAAGAACGTGGTACTTCCGCTTATTTTCCAAATAAGTGTATCCCGATGTTACCTGAAAATTTATCGAACAATATTTGTTCTCTTAAACCACAGGTTGACCGTTTGGTTATCGTGAAGCATTTATATATTAATGCAACAGGCGAACTTAAGCATAGCCGTACTGAAGCTGCTGTTATACATTCACATGCAAGGCTTACTTATACGCAAGTTCAAACCTTTTTGGATGGCAATAAAAATGCCTTACCTAAAGGTATGCTTCAAGCAAGTAAGGTACGTAAATCACTTAAAAATTTAAGTGGTGCTTACCATGCAAGACTTATTGATCGTCATAACCGCTTCACGGCTGAATTTAACAGCTTTGAAAAATGTTTTACAATCAATAGAAAAGGCCGTGTATCTAAATTAGAAAAAGCACGTAGCTTCGACAGTAATAAACTGATTGAAGAATCTATGGTTTTACCTAATTATGACGCTGGTAAAGTGCTAGACGAAGCAAATATTTTTTGCGCTAACCGTGTGCATCATAACCCTGAGAATAAAAAGCGAGAACGTTTGCAAGCATTGATTAGTGAATATAACCTTAAGCCTTTACCTGCTTCAGGTATTACGCCTGAACTTATGCATGATTATGTAGCTGCTGTACCAGATGATAAACGTGAAGCATTTCAAGATGCATTACTGTTAACATCTGAAAAAGCTTATTATACCCATGAAGAAACGGGTCATTTTGGCCTTGCTTTGCCATGGTATGCTCATTTCACGTCACCTATTCGCCGCTACCCGGACATTCTTGTACATCGTGCACATTACCTATTATATAAATTCCCAGGTTGGGAAGATATTGGTATTTTGCCCGACGCAAAAGAATTTGCTCGTATCTGTGAACAAAATAGTGAATCTGAAAAAAATGCGCAAAAAGCAGGTTATGAGGTTACTGACCGATTAACAACAAGCTTTTATAAGCCACGTGTTAACAACGGTGCTTTTGTTGGTACAGTTGCACATATTTTAGTGAACCCTCAAACAAACAAAGCAAAAGGCGTTTTTGTGAACTTTGACGATGGCCTTGGTAAAGCTTATGTAACCATTAGCAACATGAAGGATGATAGCTATAAAGTTTCTAAAGACGGCACAAGCCTGATTGGAACTTTACATAAAAAAGTTATCAAAACGGGCAGTGAAGTAAACCTTATACTTATCAAAGCCGATGAGAAAAAAGGTCAACTTGCTGGTATTATTGTTGAACATGCGAACAAGCCTCGTAACAAAAGACGCGCAAACAACACCTACAAAAGTAGAATAGGGCAAAAATTCAACGGTGAAATTACCGATATTTTTGCTGAAGGACTCACCGTTACTTTAGAAGACGGTACAGAAACTTCGCTACATGTTTCTAGCTTAAAAGATTGTTTTTACGTTTATTGTAATAGCAATAAAACATTCACCAGTACAAAGCTTAAAGTTAAAAAAGTTTATAAAATTGGTGATAAGTTAGAAGTTAAACTTATTCATGTGCACCCTAAAAAAGGTCATTTGAAAGTTGAGTTAGCTACAAACTAATAGCGAATATGATAGGGAGCCTTCGGGCTCCCTTTTCTAATGTTTATAGGTATTTATTTTTGTCAGTTAAAAATTAACCGCCATACCTATAAGAAGAGGTAACAATAAAAAAACAGGTCATTTTATATATGGATTTATTTAATACACTTTATCACGCCCCTTTGGGTGCTATAGGGCTTATTGCCATTATCGTTAGTTTTTTACTATTTATTGTACATTATTATATTTCTAAAAATACGATTATAACCAATGGATTATTTAAAGGTGTTATCGTTTCAAACCATACAAAACACAAGGTAAACCATATGTATAAAAACATATATAGCTTTGTGGCACACGATGGCGTTGAACGTATTTGTCGTTCGGGTGTTTCAAGTTCTATGATGAGTAAAAAGCCTATTGGCTCTATACAAAAAATACGTTATTCAAAAGAAAAACCAAATTTAGCAAAGCCTGCAAATAATCTTTACCTTATTATAGGTGCCGCATTATTAGCTTTCGGTCTATTTATACTCACTTGGTATTTAAACAAGGTAGATTTTGGCATTATCGCCTTTTTAAGTGTTACAAGTATGATTGCATATCTTATTTTTAAATTGATGCAGCGTATGAAAAAAGCACCTAAGTGGAAAGATGGCTTAAACCCTCATACACTTTTCATAGAAAACATGGCAGCCAATACAGAGCCTTTAAAGGAAAGTGAGAAAATACTCATAAACGACAATGTTAAAAAAGCGCAAACAAAACAAAAAGAAATTTACCGTAAGTTCGCGCCGCTTTCACTTGCCATTGCTGTCGTCTGCCTTGGCGCTGGTGGTTACTGGGCACACAGTACATATACATTTATTGACAATGCGCACCTTACAGAAGGTAAAATTATTGCCATGAAAGAAAGTCGATCCTCTTCAACTTCTGGCAGCTCTGGCTACACCTATGCACCCATTGTAAGATATACCGTCAATGGTAAAACATACAAACACACAAGTAAAATGAGTAGTTCACACCCTTCAGAAAAAATAGGTGACAGATTACCTATTTATTACTCCCCTCAAAACCATGGCGATGCCATGATTAACCAGGGCTTGTGGAGCTATTTATTCCAAACGATATTAATCATACTGGGTAGTATTATATTATTTATAGGTTTAAGAAATATGCGAAAATAACTATATTAGATCCATTTCCAGTTTGCTGGATTTTCAAGGATAGCGCGTAAAAGCATGTTATTCATTTCGTGGCCAGGGCGCGTTAAATTGAAGCTCCCGACAATACGGTAACCTGAAATGTAAAAGTCACCAATGGCGTCTAATGCTTTGTGGCGTAAAGGCTCATCTTCATAGCGCATGCCTTCTTCGTTCAATGGCACACCTTGCTCATTAAAAACAAGGGCATTTTCAAGGCTTCCACCTTTGGCTTTACCCATAGAGCGCATGTATTCGATATCACGTTCAAAACAAAATGTGCGTGCTTTAGAAAGCTCACGCCTAAATTCAAAGGCACTGGCTGTAAAATCAGCTTTTTGTGGTGGAATATCGGCACCATAGTGAATAAATACATGTAAGTTAAAGTGCCCTGAAGGTTTAACACTTGCAACGCTGTTACCTTGTTTAACAACAACTTCTTTTAAAATTTTAATAGACTTACGTGGGTCTGACTGTTCCGCAACGCCTGCTTTATCTAGTAAAACCACCCAAGGCTCAGAGCTTCCGTCTAAGACTGGTAATTCTTCACCATCCAGTTCAATAATAATATTATCAATTTCAAGCGCGTATAATGTCGCCATCAAGTGTTCTACAGTACCTACACGCACTTTGTGCTCATTTTCAAGCTCTGTACATAGGTCACTGTCCGTCACGGCAGACGCGCAAACAGTAACAGACCCCGCACCCGGTGTTACGTCAGTTCGATGGAAAACAATACCTGTGTATTCTTCTGCAGGTTTTAATTTTACGTTTACCATGTTACCCGTATGTAAACCAATACCTGAAATTGATACTGTTTCTTTTATCGTGCGTTGCATTGTCATTATATATTTTCCTTAGGTTTATAGCCCTTTATGTATAACAAATTTTAACCTTAAACGGTAGTTCTATTTAAACTATTGGCTTCAAATGCAGAACCACTACACTACGATGCATAAACAATATCTTATATCTTTTTCTTCTCTTTTTGAGGTACAGCTATGTACAAATATAACTTCCCCATGCACTCGGTTGCAACGGGCGTCATCTTTTACTACGAAACCAATGATGGCACTATACTCTTATTACAAGAACGCAGTGATGCACTTTGTACCCCTGATAGCCGCATCAGCATTACAGGTGGTTATTTAAACGGAAAAACATGTGCTAAAAAACCGCCTGAAAATATCATTACTGGCTTACGCCGTGAAATACGTGAAGAGTTTGGTGTTCCGTTTGAAAAGGCAATTAAGCCAAATGCCTTCACACAATCAAACGTCGCCTATATTCGCCACTGCGCCGAACAAAACCCTGCTGGTGGCATGCAAAGTAATATTCAGCTTATCTGGACACTTAGAATAAGCAAAAAAATGGCAAAATTGGCTATTGCAAAGGACAAAGCTGAAGTGAAAGCCATTATGCATATACAGCATAATGAAATTCATTTGCACCCCTGCTCATGGTTACCAGAGGTAGCAAACATTATGGTTAAATCAGGCCATTTACCTCCACCCATTAATATATCGAACTAAAAGGCCCTTATTTGAGGGCTTTTTTGTACAAAGACTTGAAACAGTAAGCATTATATATTATTCAGTAGTATCCGAAACATTTTTATTTCTTTTCTTAAACCATGGAGTTACCTATGTGTAGCCGTTGCAACCCCCTAAAACCCTTTGATGAATTCACCCCGCCACCTAAACCTGAACTTGGAGCATAGCCCATGAACATATCAAGCCATTGCTACCAGGTTAATAACATACATATTAGCCATGGCATTACACTTTCAGAAAAAGATGTTGATCCTGAACTGTTCGAGCGTATAGAATCTATTTATTTTTTTCGTCCCGATATAGGCGCTGACAAGATACATCAACTACTCAAAGATGGAGTAAGTGAATCGAATATTTTTGATTTACCATGTTCACATAGCGGAGGAACCCAAAAACAGGTTACTCACGTTAAAAAACTCCCCAAACCTGCAAATGGAGAATGATTATGCCTAAATCAAACTTTAGCAAAACCTACAACAACTGGAAATGGTCTATTTTATTACTTTTAATCACAGGAATTATAGCACACCCAGCTCTCTCTTCTACAATACAGCAAAATATCTCTGCAAGATTACTTCCTACAATTACTATGATAACTGCTATTTCAATTTTTACTTATATGTCCATAAAACTTCATATAGCCATAAGAACTACAGATGTAAAAACTTAAAATAAATTAGTTAGTAATGACGAAAAAACCCCTCAATGAGGGGCTTTTTTTTGCGTTATTGTTTTTATTCGCAAACGCTTAATTATTTCAGGCAATAATAAGTAAGGTTAGAAATTTATTTTTGCAGGGCAACGTTTAGTTTACCTAAACGCGACCGCACAAAAGTGAATTAATAGCCTTAGTTAGCTTGCCTGCGTAGAAAGGCAGGGATATCGAGGTCGATATCATCAAACAATGATTTCTTCTCTTCTTGCTTTTGCGCAGCTGCACCAAAATCTTTAACATTTGGGGAAACTTCAACAGTTGCTTCAAGTGCTGCTTCTACTGTGTTTTCAACTTTTGCTTTTTCAATTTTTGCTTTTGCAATAGCGTTTGTGTTCAAGGATGTGCTTGTTGTTGGGCGGCGGCCGTGTAAGCTACCTTGTAAACCCGTTGCAACAACACTGACGCGAATTTTGCTACCTAGTTTTGGATCACATGCTGTACCGAAAATAATGTTGGCATCAGGGTCAACTTCTTCACGGATACGGTTAGCCGCTTCATCCACTTCGTAAAGTGTCATGTCGTCGCCACCTGTGATGTTAATCAACACACCACGTGCACCGCTCATAGAGATACCATCAAGCAATGGGCTTGAAATAGCCATTTCAGCTGCCATAATTGCACGACGTTCACCTTCAGCTTCACCTGTACCCATAAGCGCTTGGCCCATTTCAGACATAACTGTTTTAATATCGTTAAAGTCGAGGTTAATAAAACCAGGAACGATCATAAGGTCAGTTACGCCACGTACACCTTTGTATAGAACTTCATCAGCAAGCTTGAAGGCATCTTGTAGTGATGTGCGTTCAGTTGCGATACGGAATAAGTTTTGGTTAGGAATAATAATAACAGTGTCAACACAGTTTTGTAGTTCTTCAATGCCTGCTTCAGCAACACGCATACGACGTGATCCTTCAAAGCCGAAAGGTTTTGTAACAACAGCAACAGTTAGAATACCTTGTTCTTTCGCAGCGCGTGCAACAACGGGTACAGCACCTGTCCCTGTTCCGCCACCCATACCAGCGGTGATAAACACCATGTGTGAGCCACGAATAGCTTCTGAAATTTCTTCGTATGATTCTTCTGCAGCGGCGGCACCCACTTCTGGGTTTGCACCAGCACCAAGGCCTTCAGTAATTTCTGTACCTAAAACAATTTTTGTTTCGGCTGGATTAACGTCAAGCGCTTGAAGGTCAGTATTTGCGGCGATAAATGAAACCCCCTGAAGATCGGCTTCGATCATATTGCGTAAAGCATTACAACCTGCGCCACCACAGCCAATAACTGCAATACGTGGTTGATGTGGTTGTTCTTCGATCATACTGATATTTAACGACATAGTTAAACCTTCCTTGTGCTGTGTTATTTACTATTCATTGAGAGTAACTAATTTTTTAAAATAATACTCTAAAAAAATATTTTTAGCCAGTGTGAAAAGCGTCCTTTAACCATTTATTTAAATGTGCAAACAAATCAGTAAACTTGCGGGTTACAGCTCTGTTTCTTTGCTGTGAAGCATACTCTTTTGCCCCATGTACAACCAAACCAGAAACTGTGGAGAACTGTGGCAGAGAAGACATATCTGTTAAACCTTCAAGCTCAACAGGGCGTGCCAGACGCACATTTTTGTCGAGAACCACTTCAGAAAGCTGTTTCATACCTTCAAGTTGAGATGCACCGCCTGTTAAAACAACACGGCGACCGATTACTGATTCAAAGCCTGATTGTTCAATTTTGTCGCGTACCATTTCAAGGATTTCTTCACAGCGTGGTTGAATAATGCCTGCAAGTGCACCGCGTGTAACGTGGCCAGTGGCAGCATCTTCGTCTTCACCCACATGCGGAATGTCGATGTTATCGTCTGCGGCAACCAAGGAAGCAAGCGCGCAACCATAAAGGTTTTTGATACGCTCTGCATAGGAGATAGGTGTTGACAAGCCACGGGCAATGTCACTTGTTATATGGTTACCACCTACTGGCAATACGGCTGTATAAAGCAATACACCTTCAGCGTAAATAGCAATATCACAAGTCCCACCACCAATATCAACAAGACAAACGCCTAATTCTTTTTCATCAGGCACAAGGCAAGCCATGGCTGATGCATAAGGCTGAACAACGATATCTTCAATATCAAGGTTACAACGTTCAACACAGCGCACAACATTACGCACAGCGTTTGATGCCGCTGAAATAATATGTACTTCTGATTCGAGGCGTGAACCTGTCATGCCACGTGGGTCACGAATATCTGTATGGTTATCAAGAACATAGCGCACAGGTTGTGCATGAATAATTTGACGGTCGCCTTCAAGCTGCTTCGCTCTTGCAACGTCAATAACTTTGTTAATGTCAACGTCTGTAATTTCATGTTGGTTCAGAACAACCAAACCGTCGGTCATATGGCTACGTAGGTGAACACCCCCTAGACTAACGTAAACACCACTGATAGAAACGTCTGCCATTTCTTCAGCACCAGCAACCGCTTCACGGATAGCCGTTTCAGTACGGTCCATGTCAATGATCATGCCACGCTTCATACCATGCGAAACATGTTGTCCATAACCAATAATACGAGGATTATAAAAGTCGTCCAGCTCTGCAATAAAACAGGTCACTTTGCTACCACCAATATCTAAACCTGCAATATAGTTCCCTTTAGCCATATTATAAAATCCTCTCTTTCAACTTTTTGTGTGGTGGTAATCGCAATACAATGCGGTCTTCGAGACGTAAATCCACCACGCCACCGTCCATTGCTAAAACACCCTTTTTAGCATCTAATTTTTTTAATATATCAAGCGCTTGCTCGGGGTTATTTTCTGGTAATTGAACCCATACACCTGAATGAAAGGCAATGTCCCAACGTCTGTCACCAATATAACGTGCCTCAACAACTTGTTCGCCAAGCTTAATATTTTTACTCATAAGCAAACCAAAGAGCTCAGCCGCTTGTTCTGCAGCATTTTCCCCACGTAAAAGCGGTAAATGCATAAAATCATTTATGGCCACTGCGTTAATTTCATGACCGTTAGAATCAACCAACCATAGGCCATCGTCGCTTTCTAGCCTTGCAATGGGTGTATATTCATAAATAGTCACTTTAAGTGTAGATGGTAATTGACGTTCAACAACGGCTTCTTTGACCCATGAAATATCTTGTATGTTTTCTCTGACAGCCGCAGCGTCAAAACCAATAAGGGAATCACCTTTTACAAGCCCAAGAGATGTTAAAAGTTCTTTGTGATCGATGTTTTTTGTGCCTGTAACAAGAATTTTTTCGAGCTTGGCGTCAATACTACGTGCCACGAATTCGCTCACGTCGTCAGAAACTTTAGGAATAACAATAGAGGCACCATAGACAAGAGCCAGAGCAACAAAACTTAAAAGCACACGTATAACAAGCTTCTTTTGAAGCTTTTTGGGTCTCTTTAGTTTTTGTCCTTTTGTCTGCACTTACCGTCCTCAATTATCCACGAAATTAAAGAAGAAAAAGATATACCGTTATAATTTGCAACTTCTGGCACAAGGCTTGTTGCTGTCATCCCTGGTAATGTATTTACCTCGAGAACAACCAAACGGTTCTTTTCTTCATCATATCTAAAGTCTACCCGACTAACGCCAGTGCAACCTAAACTTTTATGCGCTTTTAAAGCCAAAAGCTCAGCTTCTTTTCTGACCTCTGTTGCAATTGGAGCAGGGTATATGTGTTGGCTCCCCCCAACCTCATATTTTGCACTATAGTCATAAAAATTATGGCCGTCACTTGTTATCTCCATGACGCCTAAAGTTTTATTTCCCAACACAGGGATAGTGAGTTCACGTCCGTGAATAAATTCTTCCACAAGCCAGTTCGTTTTATTTTCTTTTTGTGCTGCAGACAAGCGTTCAAAGGCGGCTGGCCATTCATTTTGACTGCGAACAATTTCAATACCCACAGAGGACCCACCATTGTTGGGTTTAAAAACCGCGGGTAAATCCACAGACAAAGCCGATAGGTCACTTGGAATAGCTTGATTTTCGGAGATAAACCCTTCCTTCGCTACATCCAACCCTTGCGTTGCAAACAGTTTTTTAGCGATAGACTTATCCATTGCAAGTGTTGAGGATCGCATATCACTGCCGTTATATGGTAATTGCAAGCTTGTCAAAACAGCTTGAACCGTACCGTCTTCACCTGGGCTACCGTGCATGGCAATAAAAACAAACGTGGGTTTAAGTGAAATGAGGTCATGCACCCATGTTTTGGGGCAAAATTCTAGTGTCGAATAAGTTAGGTCAAGGTCGACCATTGCCGTTTCAATTGACTTAGCTGTATTTCTAGAAACTTCGGCTTCGCCCCCTGGCCCACCAAATAAAATAACGATATTTTCTTGCATCACTGATCTCACTTTTTAAATCTAAACTTAGAATATCATACATAAAATGGTAGCGAAAATAGAGATAAAAATTTATTTAGCGTTCACCGATAAAACGTACTTCACGCTGAAGGACGATACCAAGCTTATCGTAAACCTGTTTCTCAACCATTTCGGTAAGGGTTTCCATATCCGTTGCTGTCGCATTATGGGCATTAATGAAGAAATTACAGTGTTTTTCACTCACTTGCGCACCGCCAAAAGTCATTCCTCTACAACCCGCTTCGTCAACGGCTTGCCATGCATGTATTTTTTCACCATCTTCTAAAGTAATATTTTTAAACCAACTGCCGCTGCTGGGTTTATTTAAAGGCTGGCTTGTGGCTCTGTCTTTATTAATTTGGCGCATCTTATGGCGAATATCTTGCTTATTGCCTTTTTTAAGCACAAATGTCGCCTCTAAAAACAACCAACCCACTGGTAAGTGGCTAAGACGATATGAAAAATCAAGATCTTCTGGTAAAAGCGTTTTAATATCACCTGTTGGGGTTAAAACACGTACAGACTGTAAAATATCGGCCGTTTCATGACCATAAGCACCCGCATTCATTTTTAAAGCACCACCAACAGAACCTGGAATACCGCATAAAAACTCAATGCCTGTGAGCTCATGTTCCCTTGCGGCTCTGGCTACCTTACCGCCCGTTGCACCTGCACCTGCTGTGATGATATTACCCAAAACAGTCACATCATTTAAACCTTCATTCAAACGAATAACCACGCCACGGATACCACCATCACGCAGCATCATGTTACTGCCTTCGCCCAGCAAAGTCACAGGTACGTCAAGAGAAAGATTCTTCATAAAGTTGGTAAGTTCGTCGAGACTTTGAGGGGTAAATAAAACGTCCGCCTTACCGCCAATTTTTAGGGTTGTGTAAGGTGCAAGAGGCGCGTTAAATTGATATTCGCCATCAATTTTTGGCAGATTTTCTATATTTATCATTGAATTGAGCGTGATGTCTTTACTAAAAATTGGCCCCAAGCGTTAATGTTACCCGCCCCCATACAAAGAATAATGTCGCCGTCTGTGACAAGTGACGGTATAAGGTCAGATAATTCTTTATGATCTTGCACAGTGTGAACACTTTTAACGCCATTTTCCTTCATTTTTTTAGCCAACGTTTCATGGCTAATACCGTCAATTGGCTTTTCACCCGCCGCATACACAGGAACAATTACTACCTCATCCGCGTCATCAGCACATTTTGAAAATTCTTCAAACAAATCCTGCAAGCGGCTATAGCGGTGTGGTTGAATAACAGCCACAACTTTATTGTTAATAAAACCTTGTTTTGTACCACGGATGGTCGCTTTTATTTCTACGGGGTGGTGCGCATAGTCGTCAATAACCAAGGCACCATGTGCCATACCCATTTTAATAAAACGACGGCCAACACCTTTAAAAGATAATAAACCGGGGCGCAAGTTATCAACATCAACACCACATTCTATTGCCACGGCAATCGCTGCAAGTGAGTTTAAAACATTATGTTTACCTGGCATATTTAAACGAAAGTCTGTGTATTCTTTCCCTTTTACCATCAGGTCAAACACCATTGCCGCACCATTTTGGCGCAGATTTCTTGCAGAAATATCAGCTTCTGCCAAGAAACCATAAGTCACCACTTTACGGTCATTTAGTTTTTGTGCCAAAGCCGCCACTTCATGGTGATCAATGCCTAAAATAATCGTACCTGTGCCTTCTGGTGTATTCGTCGCAAATTTTTCATAAGCCTGGCGCATGTTATCCATCGACTTATAATATTCCATGTGCTCGGCGTCCATATTGGTGATCACGGCAATTTTTGAGGATATTTTAGTGAATGAACCGTCCGATTCATCGGCCTCTGCTACCATTAAACCACCTTTTTCTGTCGATGCTTTAATATTGCTGCCAATGGCATATATAACGCCACCATTAATCACACCCGCACCTGTTTTTGCATAGTCAAGCAAGGTAAAAACAAGGGAAGTTGTTGTTGTTTTTCCGTGTGTGCCGGCAATGGCGATAGAATTATGTTTACTTAAAATTTCAGCCAAAATTTCGCTGCGGTGCATCACACGTAGGCCAAGTTTTTTGGCGGCAACAAGTTCTGGGTTATCGTCAGGAATAGCGGATGAGATGACCACACGAAATGCTTTTTCTATATAAGCGGCACCGTGCCCATAAAAAATTTCGACACCCTTGGCCTTGAGACGTTTGACATTAGCATTTTCACTCAGGTCAGACCCCTGAACAGTGAAACCATTGTCGTGTAAAATTTCAGCGAGACCACTCATACCAATACCACCAATACCAATAAAGTGTACCAGCCCCATTGTGTTTGGGTTTTTACCAAAAAGTTCTATCATTTTTTTATTGTCTCATTCTTTATAAATTTTTATTTAAATTCTTCGCCAAGGTGTAAAAGGTCTTCTTCGCTTAACTTTATAACTTCTGCCGCAACATTTTTAGCGGCATCCACTTTTGCTGAATCATAGGCGGACTTTTCCATTTTAGCAAGAAATGCCTTATCTTCAATAAGTTCAGTTAATTTTTCTGCTAGTTTTTCAGCTGTAAAACATGCCTGTTCCATCACAATGGCGGCGCCAAGGCTTTCCATCGCGCGTGCATTTTGTATCTGATGGCCGTCGGCCAATTTAAGAGGCACATATATAGCGGCACGACCAAGCAATGATGTTTCATTCACGGTACTTGCGCCACTGCGTGCAATAACAAGGTTACTGCGCAACATTTGATTTTCAAGATCATCAAAGAAAATCGCCACCTGTGCGGGTACATCAAATTTATGATACAGGTCAATCACGCGCTGTTTGTCTTCTGCACGGGTCTGTTGAATAATTTCAATTTGTTTTTTGATGGCCTGTGGCAATAAATTAACAGCATGTGGCACGACGTCTGACAGAATACGCGCACCTTGTGAACCCCCAGCGATTAAAATACGGAATTTACCATCATTATGACGCTTTTTATCACGTACTTTAATAATTTTTTCACGGATAGGGTTACCCGTTACCACCATTACGTCTTCACGGTAACGCAAATAGTGACGTGAAGATTCAAAGGATAAGCAAACACGGTCAGCCCATTTTGACAAGAAGCGGTTTGCACGCCCTGGCAGTACATTTTGTTCTTGGATGACTGTTGGTACACCGCTTAATTTAGCGGCTAAAACGGCAGCCACTGTTGCGTAACCACCAGTACCAAAAACAACAGAAGCTTTTTCGTGATGAATTAATTTAAAGGCCTGTATAAACGCACGCATTAAATTAAAAATAGCCATAAGCTTACGCACAGGGTTTTTAACATTCCAAGCACTGGCGGGTAATTCTTTTATTTCGAAGCCATCTTCCTTCACAATACGAGAGAATGCACCACCTCTACCAACAAATATACAGCGGAAACCTTGCTTTTTAAGCTCATTGGCCACAGCCAATGCAGGGAAAATATGGCCGCCTGAAGCACCTGCTGCAATAATCGCTAATTTAGTTCTTTTTGACATTCTTTTTCCCCTTAATCCTCGTTAATGCAAGCAAGAAACCCATTGTAAAACTCACACCGATCATAGCAGATCCCCCATAGCTAATAAAGGGTAACGTCATACCCGTTGTAGGTAAAACATTCATCACCACGCCAATATTCACCAATGTTTGCATTGTAAACGTTGTCAGCAAGCCAAAACCTGCCAGAAATATAAAACGGTCTTTTTGATCGAGAATAGAGCTAAAGCCTCTAAAAACAATCACCGCAAAAACAATCAATAAAAGCAGACAAGTTAAAATACCAAACTCTTCAGCAATGACAGCAAAAATAAAGTCAGTATGGGCGTCGGGTAAATGATGTTTAACTACACCCTCACCAGGTCCTCGTCCTAAAAAACCACCACTTAAAAGGGCTTCACGTGCTTGGTCAACTTGGTACGAATCACCAGAAGACGGGTCAAAAAACCTTTCAATACGTGATTTCACGTGCGGTAAAAAACTATAAGCGCCTATAACCGTTGACATACCACCTACCACCATAAACATCACCCAAGTCAGTGGTACACCCGACAAATAGGCCTGCACAAACCAAACACCACAAAACATAATAACCATACCAAAGTCAGGCTGAAGGAATGTTAGGCCGCACACCGCCGTGAGTGCAAGCAAAGACAAAATAAAATTCCTCACTCGAATGCTCGCTTCAATAGGCGCCAGTAATGCTGCGGTTAAAATAACCAAAGCGGGCTTCATCAGCTCTGTTGGTTGAAGTGATACGCCAAAGACCCGCACCCAACGGTTTGCACCTTTAACACCATCGCCTGAAAACAAAGTGAGCACAATAGCAAGGCCTGAAAACAACGCCAAAGCAACACCGATACGTTTAATTTGTTTAGCATTTAAAGTTGACAGAAGCGTCATAAGAGGAAAGGCCAGTATAACAAAAACCAATTGTTTTTTGGCAAAATGATAGTCATTACTCCCCAGTTCATAGGTACCACTTACCCCTGTAGAAGCCAACATAACTGAAGCCAGACCAAACACCATCAAAACGCCCACTAACGTATAAACCGTATGGTCTAAACTGCGCCACCAACGTAATAACGGGTGAGATGAATTGCGGTTGATACGGCTAGCCATTTTGCTCTTGTAGCCTTCCAATGAGCCCATGACAAAGCGTTACAAACTGGTCACCTCGGTGTTCAAAACTATTGTACTGATCCCATGATGCACAGGCTGGTGATAGTAAAACGGTTGCTGTATCTAAACCAGAAACTTCGTAGCGCTGCCATATTTTATAAATAGCCGCCTCCATGGTTTCACAGTCAAACGCTTGCACCTTACCGTCGAGGTCATGCATAAATTCTTCACGGTTTTTACCAATAACAAATGCCGCTTTGACATTACTTAAATGTGTTAAACAGGGTTTAATACCTTCTTCTTTCGCTTCGCCACCACATATCCAAAAAACATTCGACACACTTTCTAGGGCGCGGATCGCAGAATCGGGGTTGGTCGCTTTTGAATCATTGTAAAATGTAACACCTTTATAAGTGGCAATTTTTTCCATGCGATGTGCGAGGTTTGAAAAACTCATCACCGATTCCTTAAACGTTTTAAGGTGAACAAGCCCTTTTATAGCGGCATAAGCACAAGCAATATTTTGCCAGTTATGTTTACCTGGTAGGTGGCTAAATTCACGAAAATCAAGCAATGTTGCATCACCTTCCTTTAGCAGGCCATCATCTGTCACAATAATATGGGCATCCGTTGAATCAACGCTGACGGTTGTCGCATTTAATGTCGCTGCAATGTCTTTAAGTTCTTTATTATCCACACCTATAACACGCACTGTATTTTCGTCTTGGTTGAATATGCGCAGTTTTTCTTTAAGATAATGCGCCATGTCGCCGTGTCGCGCCAAATGGTCGGGTGTTAAATTTAATAGAATACCAATATCCATTTTCGCTTCATACATGGTTTCTAATTGATATGAAGAAAGTTCAATAACGTAAATATCTTGCTCTTTTTCAAGGTTGAGGCAAGCCGTACCTAAGTTGCCGCCTACAGCCACTTTTTTACCAGATTTCTCGAGAATATGGCCAATAAGTGCTGTGGTTGTCGATTTACCATTTGTCCCTGTGATACCCACAAAAAGGGCATTTGGTTCACGCCTAAAGAGAAGGTCAATATCACCCATGATAGGTAATTTAGCTTCTATCGCCTTTTGCACCAAAGGGTCATCCATAGGAATACCTGGTGATTTAAAAAAGGCATCAAAGCTCGAAAAATCAGCCAACCCTTCGTCTGCAAAATAAACAGTATTTTTTGCAAAAAGTTTTTGCCCCTGCGGCACAGACAAAACAGAATCAATGCCCTTTTTGTCGTAGGCATGTACTTCTGCACCGTCTGCATAGAGCGCTGCTGCCAGTGCAAAACCACTGCGGCCGAGGCCGTAAACAAATACTTTTTTTCCTGCGAAACCAAGTTCAGACATAATTTAAGGTACTTTCTATTTATCTATCTAATTTTAAGCGTTGCAAGCCCTACAAGTGCGAGGATAATTGAAATAATCCAAAAGCGTACAACGATTGTTGATTCAGGCCAGCCTTTATGCTCAAAGTGGTGATGAATAGGCGCCATGCGGAACACACGCTTACCTGTAAGTTTAAAGGAAACAACCTGCACAATCACCGAAACGGTTTCGAGCACGAATAAGCCGCCAATAATCGCCAGCAAAAATTCTTGTTTTAAAATAATGGCCGATGTTCCGAGTGAAGCACCAATAGCAAGCGAGCCTGTGTCGCCCATAAAAATACGCGCAGGCGGTGCGTTATACCAAAGAAAACCAAGCATTGAACCTGTTAAAGCACTACAAAAAACAGCCACTTCACCTGCCCCTGCAACATAAGGAATATGAAGGTAATCGGTAAAGTCAACACGGCCAACAATATAAGCAACCAAGGCGAAACTTGCCGCCGTCACGGCTGCTGGTACACTCACCAAGCCATCGAGGCCATCGGTTAAATTCACGGCATTAGCGCTACCAACCACTACTAAAACAGAAAAGAATATAAAACCAAATAAGCTCATTTCGAAAACAACGTCTTTAAAAAATGGTACATAAAGGCTGGTTGCATTTTCTGCACCTATGTAAGTCACCGCATAAGCAACGGCGCCCACAATAATGGTTTCTAGCAACAAGCGTAATTTACCAGGAATACCTTTTTTATGGCCGCGTAAGCTTAAAATATCGTCAACAAAGCCAATGGTGGCAAAACCAAGCACCGTTGACACAAGCAACCACACATAAGGGTTTGAAAGGTCTGTCCAGAAAAGAGTGGAAATAAGTAATGTCGCCACAATCATGAGCCCGCCCATGCTGGGCGTCCCTTGTTTTGAAGACGTTGTACCTTCAGGGTGGTCGTCACGTACTGTTTTTTGTCCCGCTTGCAAAACACGTAATTTACGAATAGCCCAAGGAAAGAAGACTAAACTTAAAAAGAAACTGGTAGCCAAGGCCGCACCACTGCGTACAGTGAGATATTGAAACACGTTCAAAAAAGTAAATTGGTCGGCAAACGGGTAAATAACATTGTAAAACATAAATTAATTCACTTTTCTAAGCTTTTTTATTTTTCAGAACACTGGCAAGGCGCTCAATTTCATTCATTAGGCGTGGTACAAATTTCCATTGCCAAAAAGTACCGTTAGAGCCTTTTACCATAACCATATCCCCCACTTCAAGCTGTGTTGCTAGTTTTTGGATATTAACTTCTCTTTGGCTTGGGTAATGTACTTTTTGCACTGATTTTGGCAAACGATCGAACAACACTTTCATGTCATCACCGACTGTAATAACCGTATCAAGTTCTTCACACAAAGGTGCCAATGCCGCATGCATGTCATTGCTTTTGTCACCCAATTCAAACATTTGACCCAAAATAGCAATACGACGCCCCATACCTGGGCGTTTTTTCAACATTTCAAGCGCAACTTGCATCGACTTAGGGTTGGCGTTATAACTTTCATCCACCAAAAGTACACCGTGAATGTTATGTATGAGGCCACGCCCTTCAACTGCCTGTTGGCTGCCCATATTGGTCGCCGCCATTTGCACGTCACCACCGACAACTTTAACAGCCGTTAAAACAGCTAAGGCGTTTAACACCTGGTGTTCGCCCAGCAAGGTGATGCTAAAGCTAACCATTTCACCCATAATATTAGCGACAATATTTTGCCCCGATAACCCCGACTGAACAGCGTCGGCATAACTGCTGGCTTGTGTATTCGGTGTATAAGAAAAAGTATAAGGCTTTTCTGCGAAATAATGTGGATATTTTGTATAAAGATCAAGTGGTACAATAACGTTCTTTTTATCTTTCATACCTTCAAGAATAGCCGTTTTTTCAACGACAATGTCATTTAAAGAATCAAAGGCGCCAATATGAGCAGGTGCGACATTAGTAATAATAGCAACGTCTGGTTTTACAAGGTTACTTAAAGGTGCGATTTCACCTGCATGGTTCATGCCCACTTCAAAAACGGATTGCTTAGCGTCCCTTGGCATACGCGCTAACGTTAAAGGCACACCCCAATGGTTGTTATAACTTGCTTCACTTTTATGACATTGGAGCGCTGTGGCTAAAAGTTCTTTAACCGACGTTTTACCGCAAGACCCTGTCACAGCGATGCGTTTACCTTGGCTATGGCTACGTTGATAGTCGGCCATGGCATAAAGTGCCTTAAAGGTATCTGCCACAACAATTTGCGCAATAGGGCAGTCAATTTCTTTTTCAACAATGGCACATATAGCCCCACGTTCATAAGCTTTTATAACATAGTCGTGTCCGTCTTTTTCATTTTTAAGGGCAATAAAGGCATCCCCTTTTTTAACCGTACGGCTGTCAATACTTATACCGTGCACTTCATCATCAGCACCTTTAGTAGCCACGCCACAAGCGCGCCTTATTTCTTTAACTGTCCATAAATAGTCCATTTTTTTATGCGCCTCTAAGATATCTTTTAGCTTGATCACGGTCATCGAATGCTACCACTTCCCCATTAATATATTGTCCCGATTCATGTCCTTTGCCGGCCAATAAAATCACATCATCTACACTGGCTTTTTCAATGGCAAGCTGAATAGCCTTTGACCTATCGCCACATTCTAACGCATCTGGGCAAGCTTGCATAATATCTTTTCGTACAAGTGCTGCGTCTTCTGTACGTGGGTTATCGTCTGTTACAATAACCATGTCGCTTAAATCTGTCGCAATTTTACCCATTTCGGCACGTTTTGTTTTGTCACGGTCACCGCCACAACCAAAGACCGTCCATAACTTCCCTTTAACTTGTGGGCGAATGGCTGTAATGGCCGTTTTTAAGGCGTCGGGCGTATGTGCATAATCGACAACCACCAATGGTTTACCTGCTTCGACAATCATTTCCATACGGCCTGGTACACTGGTAACAGCGCCAAGACCTTTTTCAATTTCAGCCCATGAAAGACCGCTTTTTAAGGCAAGGCCGATGGCAACCGCCATATTCTCCGCCTGAAAAGCACCCACCAGTGGCAGAGTTATTTCTGTGACATGAGTATTATACTTAATTTCGACCAACATACCCGCTGCCGATAATGATTTTTGCTTCACAACCAATTCTGCTTGTCCTGCCCCCACGGTTAAAACATCCATTTCAAGTTGCTTACAAATAGAAGCCAGTGGCCATGATGCAGGGTGTAAAATATTTAAAACAGCCGAACCTTTGTCTTGCAAACATTCTGTAAAGAGTGCCTGTTTGGCAAACATATAAGCCTCCATTGACCCATGATAGTCACGGTGATCTGGGCTTATATTGGTAAAAGCGGCCGCTTTAAATGGCACGCTATGGGCGCGGTGCAGGTCAAGCGCATGACTTGAAACTTCCATACACAAGTGCGTCACGCCCTTTTTGGCCAAGTCGTGAAGATGCTTATGAAGCACAAGTGGGGTGGGCGATGTATAGCCTGTTTCTGCCAATAAGTCTGTGCCAAGGTAAATACCTAGCGTACCGATAGAAGCGACGTTTTTACCAGCACCACGTAAGATGCAGTTATAAAACCAAGCTACCGATGTTTTACCGTTGGTGCCCGTTACACCGCAAATAAAGGCGGGCATTTGCGGGTATTTATTTTGCGCAAAACGTGCCATGGCGTCAAAAGGATTTTCAAGGGTATAAATATCATCACCCGCCACGTCAAGGTTGGTAATAATAGCCGTAACCCCTGCTTTTCTGGCCTGTGCAACAAAGGCCTCCCCTTTGTCAGAAACCCGACGGTCAAAAACAAAAATATCGCCAGCTACAAGTTGGCGAGAGTCATCTTTCACGTCTGTTACAACGCAGTCATTTTCTATTTTCTTATCGAGTAACTCGGAGAGTTTCATTGGCTGCCATTCTCTTTAATTCAAAACTGTTAATATTCATTGGGTTTAATTCTGGCCTTATACCCACCATTGGTGCCGCACGGCTTATAAAGTTGCGGAATGCGGGTGCCGCGGCTGAACCACCGCCATTGTCTGGCGCGCTTGGCTCATCAACCATAACAAGTGCCAGTAACTGAGGGTTATCGACGGGGATCATCCCTACAAATGAGGCCACGTTTTTATCACGTGAATAACGGCCATATTCTGCTTTTTCTGCGGTACCTGTTTTACCACCAATACTGTAACCGTCTAAACGAGCACGACGTCCTGTACCGTTTTCAACAACGTCCGTCATAAGGTCACGCACAACGGCAACTGTTTCTGGTTCAATCACTTTACGAGGCTCTTCCATTTCAAAACCTTTAACAATATGTGGCATCTTATACGTTCCATCACTCACCACCGCACCCACCGCACCTATCATTTGTACCGGTGTAACAGCAAGCCCATGCCCGTAAGCACGTGTCATGGTTTGAATGCGCCCCCAACGGTTTGTATAGCGTGGATGGCCAATTTCTTTGAGCCCAATATCAACAGATGACAGTAGATTCAATTCGCCAAAAAAGGCTTCTTGAGAACCTTTTTCAAACATGTCTGCCACCCTTGCGGCACCAATATTTGACGAGCGTCTAAACACTTCTTTCATTGTCATAATTTTATAGCGTGGGTGTGAATCATTAATTGTGTATTTACCAACACGCAAAGGTTTACGAATATCTAAAGGTGTTTCTTCATTGACATAACCTTGGTCGACACCCTGCGCCATTGTAAATATTTTAAATGTTGACCCCATTTCGTAGGAACCATAAACAGCTTTATTCAACCATGAAGCCTTTTCAGCCGTGCCATAATGGTTTGGATCGTAGTCGGGCAGGCTCGAAAGCGCTAAAATTTCACCGTTCATCGGGTTGGTCACAATACCCCATGAACTTTTTGCTTCTGTACGGTCAATGTTTTTTAAGAGTGTTGAGCGTAATTGACCTTGTAAGCGTATATCGAGCGTTAGGTGAACGTCTTCGCCTTGAGCCAATTGTTCATCATAAGACCCTTCAACACCAGACATACCTTTACCGTCAACATCCACCGTACCCAAAACGTGTGACGCCAAGTTTTTATGCGGGTAAATACGCGCAAATTCTTCACGGAAGAAAACACCAGGTACACCCAAATCATTCACAGCCTTCACTTGTGTCGGGGTTAACTTACGTTTTAACCAGACAAAACGTCTTTTTTTATTTTGTAAACGTGGTGCCAACCTTTCAAAGTTAAGAGAAGGTACAGCGATGGCAAGCTTCATGAGTGATTCATTCACATCGAGCATCATCTTAGGATCCGCATACAAAGAACGCACCTTTAATGTAGTTGCCAGCAAAACACCATGACGGTCATAAATAGCACCTCGGCTTGGCATTACTTGGTTGCTGCGGGCAAATTTATTCACAGGCTCATCGACAGGTACTAAACTTAACCAAACAAGGTTAACGCCTGTAAACATAAAACCAGATAAAACAAGAAGAACGATAAGTAGGGAACGAAAAGAAGCCACCTCGGCAAGGAACGCCTGCTTTGATTTTTTGCCTTGCGTACGTAAACGACGGCGTGGGCGGGCTTTCTTGATCACAAACGACCCCCTAAAATGTAAGAGGCCTGCATAGGTGAAATTTGATTTGCTTCGATCGTGCTCATACCTGCTAAGTCAGCAAAATACTCTAGCCTGTCTGGCCCTGTAAGGTGCGCAAGTTCAGCTTGCTGAACCTTCATCGAATCTCTAAATGTGAGTTGTTGGTCTAATAAATATTCACGTTCATCGTATAAACGTGCGACATCTGTTTTGATATGCAACATTGTTACAAAAGAAAGAAGGGAAAAAGCCAAAACTGTAAATAGTACGGAAAATTTCACACAATCCTTTCTAATACACGCAACTTAGCCGACCTTGCACGTGAGTTTTCTGTAACCTCTAACGCTGTTGGTAATATGGGCTTTCTATTGACCATTGTATATTTTTTATTATTCTTTTGTTCACCTGCAGGTTCCGGCAGCTGTGCTCGCTCAAAACTTTTTTCCCCTGTGGAAGAAGAATATTTATTCTTGGCCACCGGTTTCCCTACCTCACGGAAGTAATTTTTAACCAACCGATCCTCTAGGGAATGGAAAGTTACCACGCACAAACGACCACCTATATTTAAGATATCCGATGCGTCTGGAAGAACTCGCTCAAGTTCTTCAAGTTCGTGGTTTACATGGATACGCAAGGCCTGAAAAACCTTCATTGCTGGGTTTTTCTTTTGGCCATGCCAACTTGGTATTACTTCCTGCACCAAGTCCACCAATTCTTGCGTTGTTTTTAAAGGTTTTTCTTGTCGACGCTCTACGATCAATTTCGCAATAGGCCTCGACTTCCTTTCTTCCCCATATTTATAAAATATGTTCGCCAACGCTTCTTCTTCATAGTTCGCTAATACATCAGCAGCGGTTTCACCCGAACTGCTCATGCGCATATCTAGCGGACCATCATACTTGAAAGCAAAACCCCGTTCATAATCATCCAACTGATCAGAAGAGAAACCCAAGTCCAAGACGATTCCATCAATTTCATTTTTGCCAAGCTCCTTTGTTATTTTTTTTAACTCAGAAAAACACCCGTTAACCAAAACCAATCGGTCTCCGAATTCTTGCTGCATCGTTTCTGCACGCTTAATTGCAAGTGGGTCTTGGTCAATGCCAATCACCAATGCAGCGCCTGCATCTAGTAAAGCACGGGCGTAACCACCGCCACCAAACGTACCATCGACAAAAGTTTTACCTTTAATTGAACCAGCATTTTCAACCACCTCATTTAAAAGGACTGAAACATGCACTGTAGGTTTAAGATTACTCAACATCCCACCCTGCGCTTAATGCTTCAATATCTTCGTCGTAGTGCGTAAAGTCTTCCTTCTGCTTACTTTCGTATGTTTCAGGGTTCCATATCGTAAAATAATCACCTTGACCCGCAAAAAGGGCTTTACTTCCACCTTCAATACCCGCTTCTTTCAATAAGTTCTCTGGCAATAAAATACGCCCTTCACCATCAAAATTAACTGGTCTTGCAGCTGCCAAAATCGTTCGAGCTAAACGCTGTCGCTCTTTTGACATTGGCGGTAGTTTTTTAATACGCTCTGCAAACTGAACAAAATCATCGTAACCCCAAGCATAGAGATAACCTTCATTTGGCGCAGCATACACAACAACTACCTGACGGCTATGATTTATCATCTCACCACGGAAGGAAGCTGGAACGCTGACACGTCCCTTCTTGTCTACCGCATTTACATAAGATGACAGAAATACCGTCATTTCTTCTCCCTCATTATTTGTTTAGCTCAATAAAACAAGCCAAACAATATACCGCTCCTCAACAAACTTTGCGCCCTCACCCTGAAAAAACCGTGGGTGGTATTTGGGACACAATGGTATGATATGGGATTCCATGGGATAAAGCAACACCAAAATGTTAAATATGTATATATTTCTAAGGCTGTGCCTGTGGATAACTTTGTGTATAAAGGTAACAGATAGGCCCCCATTTCAGCTATAAATGGCGGTTTTTATAGCTTAGCACTGTGACCAAAGAGACAAATACCCATAAAAACCCATGAATTTTTGAGCTTTAAATGAAATAAGGTAAAACACAGCGCATAAAAAAACCACCTCAGCTGAGGTGGTTTTTTGTTTTCGATATATCACATTAAAATGCCTGCTGTGCGTAACATATAAGCCCGCATACGGTTTTCATAGCTACCGCGGTAACCCATGCCCCATAAAAGAGGGGCGCTTGGGTTTTTATAACGAGGCAAGGGTTTTGCAAGGCCTTTTCTGTATAAAAATTGCCAATCAAAGAACATACCAGGGTCTGTCCTGTGGTTTGTTTCACGGATACTGGCAATGTCACTATGACCAAGCACATGCTCCAGCGGTATTTTATAAGTTTCTATTAAATAATGAAGCAACTGCGCCAATGTTTCATATTGCGCTTTTGTGTAAGGCTTTTTATTACCTGCCGTGGTGTTAAAAAGCTCAATACCAATACTATTGCAATTTAAGTGGTGCATATTACCCCAAGCGCTCACGCCTGCGTGCCATGCTTTATATTCATCCTTAACAAGCTGATAAAGCTTTCCTGTGCTTGAAATATAGTAATGGGCGCTTACCTCGAAATAAGGGTCACGCAGACGCCGTAAAACGTCATGATGTGTTTTCATGCCGGTGCCATGAATGACAATAGCATTGATGGGTACAGGGAAGCCTTCATAAGAACGCTCACCAAAATTAGGCGAAGGTCGCCAGATAACTGATGGTTTTTTCATTTGGAATGCCTATAAAAGGAGAAAACAGTAAAAGATGTGTTTAACAAGGCTCAAACTAACGAAAACACGTATATAAAGCAATAAAATTAAAGGAAAAATAAAAAAAATGCATATTTAAAAAAAAAAGACTTTAAATCTGCATACAATTACCCTATATATACTTTTGAACACACGATGAAACACCCTTCATACCTTTTTTACGGTCAGTTTTGACCAGATACTCATAGGAATACCCATAATATGAAAAAATTAATCCTTACTTTAGGCTTATTTTTTGCTTTAACCACATCTGCTTTTGCAGGTTTAATTAACACAAGCTATACGCACATGATTGACGCTGCGGACGTTTACGACCCCCTCAACAACATCACCTTAACACTTCACGGCAACGAAACGTTTACTGCAAATGCTAGTTTTGCAGGCCAATTTGATAGAATTTTCTCGCTTGCAAATGAAGCAAATGTCATTATTTTTGAAGTGCCTGACGTTGATTTCTTTTACAACTTAATCACACGCTTTGACTTAAATTTTGGTGAAACAATGTTCACCCCTGTCAACGACCTTACAGGAAATCAAGAAATTGCTTTTTATAGTGCCACTAAATTTCAAGACGTTACTATGTCGATGAGAGGCATCGCTGGTCAAAACTTCACTGACTTCAACGCCACTGGCGTGACGTGGGAAAATATTCGCTCTGGAACATACAGCCCATCGACATCTGTACCAGAACCAGCAACATTTTTTCTGTTTGGTTTAGCTATTATCGGCTTAGTTATCCGCAAAAAATACATGGCTCGCAAAAGCTAACCCACAACATCGAATTGAGAAGACCTCCCTTGGGAGGTCTTTTTTTTGCTTAGTATCTTTCTGGGCGCGGTCTTTCTAGCCCCTTATAACCAAAACATAAATATACATTAGCCTGACGCATCAATACATTATCACGGCGTGAAGCCACAGCACCCAAATGCGCACAATTTTCAAAAGCATTAAAAATGAAAGGCTCTATTACACCATTTTCACGTATATATACCACTGGTTTTTCGCCCATACCTTCTGGCCAAGGCCACAAATCATACTGGTTTTGACGTCTATAACCAGGGTTGACGTAAATAATTTTAGGGTTACCCTTCATATAAAATGAAAGCTCACTCGCCGTTTGGTAACGGGTCATTAAAATAATAGGCTCAATACCGTTTAATACAGGGTCAACCTTTGCTGAAATAGCCTGCCCTAAACCACGCCAACCCAAAGCGGGTTTTAAAGGATCACGCTTAAAAGGCACCACCACATCAGACCCTGCCATTTTTAAAACCTTACGCACAATGAATGTATCGTGTGATATAACCGTCAATAAGGTAGAAAAAATCAAGCCTGCAATAAAGGTACGCCTTAGCCCTTTACCCGCAGCAGAAACCCATATAGCCAGTAATATAAAACCACCATATATAGAAAGAACAGGCCAATTAGGTTGAACCTTAGAACCTGTGGACTTAATAAGAAACGCCAAAAATATAGGCGCTGAAAAATACCATAGAATTTCGAGTGTTTTTTGCTTTTGTGTTTGTGTTTGTGCTTTGACCGCACGCCCTCGCCACAACAAGCAAGCAACCGCGCCCCAAGCACAGAGCAATAATATAAAGGTAACCGGCGAAACAACACCCAATTGACCACCCAAAAAATTGCCTAAACTTTTAAATCCTGAAAAGTCACTACTGCCCGCACTTTGACCCATAACATGCTTTAAACCAATAAAATCGTGCATATAGTTCCAATATAAAACAGGCGCTTGCATTACAAGCGAAACAAACCCTGCAATATAAATATGAGGCTTTAAAAGCCATGCACGGCGCTGTTTACTTAGAAGTAGATAAAGGCCAAGCATGGGGTAAAACAAGGCTGTCGTATATTTTGCTAAACCTGCAAATCCTAGAAAAACACCGAGTATAACAAACTTCCTATAAGGTACGTCAGCAGCTTCAAAGTCAATTTTAGTCAACATATACAACCCGAGCGCCCAAAATGTTAATGAAGGCACGTCAGGTGTCATCATCAGACCACCCGCAGCGAACTCTGGCGTTAAGTTAATGAGTAACAAGGCAAACCAACCTGCTTTTTGACCCGCCGCCTGATGTGCGATTAAGTAAGCCACAAAACTCAATACTGATAAAGCCAAACAACTAAAAAAACGTACACCAACGTGTGTGTTACCAAAAATAGATGTTGATATATAATTCAACCAAGCCACAAGAGGTGGCTTACTATAATAGCTTAAATCTAAGTAGCGTGACCATTCCCAGTAATGGGCTTCGTCAGGTGAAAGGTCTATAGGGCCAAAGGCAACAAAAACAAGGCGTAATATAAATAAAGCAAACACCGTTAACAGAACAGGTTTTAAATTTTCATCAGATGTATATTTCATATTAAGGGTCGCTTCTTTTTATTTTTTTATCTATAGTGGACGCAATTAAAACTAAGGATAACCAATGCACATGAATTTCGCCACTTTAAAAAGAGACGTTTTTATAATACTGGGTATATCTAGCTTCATAACAGCTTTAAGCATTATATTTGACCTCGACCAAACATTTGCACGCCTAAGCCATAACCCAGAAAGTCACTTTGCATGGCTGGCTAAAGAATACGCACCAACACCCTTTATTGCAATAAGCATTGCCCTCTTGGTATTTATACTTATACCGCCTTTACGAAAAAAGTATCCCACTCTTAACCACACAGCACTTATTTGGTTATTCACCCTTGTCTTTGGCGCAGGGCTACTGGTGCATAGTATATTAAAAGACAGCGTTGAAAGACCACGCCCACGTACCACTGTTATTTTAAATGGAGCCGCCCCTTATACACTGCCCTTTAACCTTAATGGCAAAGCACCACAAAAATTCCACGACAAATCATTCCCTTCAGGTCACGTGGCAACGGCTGCCATGCTCCTTGTCCCCTTCTTTATACTCAGACGTCGAAAACCTGTTCTGGCCAAAGCCTTTTTAAGTGCAGGTATTTTATCGGGCGTCCTTATGGGCTATGGTCGCATGATATATGGCGCACACTTCTTTACAGATATTGTCTGGGGCATTGCCTGCGTTGCACTTACAGCAACCATAGGGAGTTACTTTATTAAAGAAAAAACAGTCATCAAGACAAGATATATTCTGATCTTTATCGCCTTTGTGATATTTTGCCTTGCTTGGTTTAACACTTTTACGCGCACCATTAAACTCACGGCCACAGAAAAAGAGATATCATTTAATATACCTTGTGAAAAAATGAATATAAATGTTGCGCCTCCACTTACCCCTTATAAGGTGTCTGTTAAATTTTCAGGCTCAGGTGGCCCTAAAAAATGGTTAGACCTTGTCAATGACAATGGCCATATTTCCTATACAACAAAGCTTGGTATTTTCCACGATTTGTCATGCACAGCAACGTTATGGATACCTTCGAGTATTCATCACAACATACCGCACCTGAATAATTAAAATGGCCTATTAATGAAAAAATTGTATATTTGTTCAAAATATTGTTGACAAACTGCGCAATAAAAGGCTAAATGCCCAACAAGTGGCTAAACGTCACAAAAAGTTTTGATTAAAGATATAGAATATTAAGGAAGCAGCAAAATGTCTCGCGTATGTGAAATTACAGGTAAGAGCCCAATGTCAGGTAACAACGTTTCTCACTCAATGAGACACACAAAACGTCGTTTCCTACCAAACCTTCAAGAAAAATCTATGTTTAGTGAAACACTAAACCGTATGATTTCTCTACGTCTTTCTACAAACGCTATGCGTACTGTTGACAAGTTCGGTGGATTTGATGCTTTCATGTTAAACGTTAAAAACCGTAACACTGAGACTTTCTCAATTGCTGCAAAACGTTTACGTAAACTTATTATCAAGAAAACGACTGAAGCTACTGAAACAACTGAAGCTAAATAGTCTTTCTTAAAAATTTTAAAAGGGTCGCTTTAAGCGGCCTTTTTCTTTTTCTCAATACCTGCTAAACTTCATTAAACAACAAAAGGCTATAAAACTCATGAAAAAGACTATCTTCACTTTCTTTGCTTGCGCCATGGCATTTACAATGACAGCCAACGCAAAGGATACAGGCTATTATCAGTTTATTGACAACAAGACCGTTCTTAACTTAAGTGAATCAGCCGAGAAAGAGGTCGAACAAGACCGCATAAAGGCGACTTTACGCATAGAAGAAGAGTCAAAAATAAACACGACACTACAAAACCGCATCAATGAAAAAATGACATACGCCGTGTCTATTGCCAAAAAATATACAGATGTTAAAGTTTCAACCGGCGCTTACCGTGTTAACCAACGCTGGAACGCTGCTCTTAAAAAGAATGATGGCTGGACAGGGAGCCAAGAAATTATCCTCGATAGTGCCAATAAGGAACTTATCCTTGACGTTGCACAAAAATTACAGGCGCAAGGCTTTAACATTTCAGGTATCAACTATTACCTCAGCCGTGAAAAAGCTGCAAGCTTCCGCACCGCCCTCATCAACGAAGCCTTAAAACGTGTACAAGACCGCGCCAAAAGTGTTGCAACGCAATTAGGTGCAAGCACATTTCATATTGGCTCCATCGACGTTTCAAACCAACAAGTAACAAGACCACAAATGCGTCATAACATGATATCAGAGATGGCTATGGATAGTAAAAGCATGGCCGCTCCTGTTGTCGAAGGCAGTGAAGAACGTGTTGCTGTGAGTATTCGTGTGGCTGTTATTCTCGACTTAGCGCAGTAATTCAACATTCAGACAAAAAAAACACCCCATGAGGTGTTTTTTTGCCGTTTAAGGCCAATTCGTTAAAAAACTTAATATCAAAAGGTTTTGTACCAGCACCTTTTATTTTAATAGAAACATGCAATGAATTTGTACTAAATTTTAAGCTTTCACCCTTAGCAACATTTAAGGTTAAATGTATAAATCATAAAAATTACCTCACCAGGTTAAAAACCAGCTCATTTACCATGACGACTTTTATAAGCCATTGAATTGAAACATTACTTGTTTGTTTGATGAAAACTTATAGGCAAAGGTTTATACTTTTTTATATATGCTTTAAGGGCTATTCTGGTAGAATCAGAAACTAAAAAACCACCATTTTCTTTTTCAAAAAGAAATGTATGACTAATATTCACCTCTAAAACGGCAAGAAAAATACTGGCCACCACATAACCCAACTGGCTTAAAAAACCCTTTGGTATATGAGAAAAAGCATAATCAGCCTCTCCTAAAAGTACTGGTTTGTATTTATCAGGAATATTTCTATCCACTTTGGTATAAAAACGCATGAGCACAAGAAAAGCCTCATGGTTATGCTTTTCAAAAGCTTCAAGATCTTGCAATGTCACAGATTGTCGGAATCGAGGCGTCATATGCGCCCTCCTTACCTATAAATATAGGAATAAAAAGAAAAAAGATGTTACTTGTTTATAAACGTCAGTATACCTAACTCCTTCAAAACAGCAAGAAAATATTTTTGCTGAAAAATAAGCGTAAATTTGCTATATTAGATACCTAATTAACAAGAAGGTAACGAGACACATGGACTTCAATAAAATCCAACTACCAGACAGTGGCGAAAAAATTACGATGGTTAACGGCAAATTAAATGTGCCCGATAAGCCCATTATTGCATTTATTGAAGGTGATGGTATTGGCCCTGACATTTGGGCAACTGCACAGCGCGTGCTAGATGTTGCCGTGATGAAAGCTTATGGTGGTCGTCGTCGTATTTCATGGATGGAAGTTTATGCGGGTGAAAAAGCCAATAAAGTTTACGGCGAAGACCTATGGCTACCTGAAGAAACACTTGAAGCCTTCCGTGAATACCTTGTTGGTATCAAAGGCCCTCTCACAACACCTGTGGGCGGCGGTTTCCGTTCTTTAAACGTGGCTTTGCGCCAAGAGCTAGACCTTTACACTTGTTTACGCCCTGTACGCTATTTTGAAGGTGTACCTTCCCCTGTTAAGCGCCCAGAACTAACCGACATGGTCGTGTTCCGTGAAAACAGTGAAGACATTTACGCAGGCATTGAATATAAAGCCGGCACACCTGAAGTGAAAAAGGTTATCGATTTCTTACAAAATGAAATGGGTGCCACTAAAATCCGTTTCCCTGAAACTTCTGGTATCGGTATCAAGCCTATTTCAAAAGAAGGTACAGAACGCATTGTCCGTGAAGCGATTAAATTTGCCCTCGAAAATGATCTCCCTTCTGTGACTGTTGTTCACAAGGGTAACATCATGAAATTTACAGAAGGCGCCTTTAAAGACTGGGCATTTGATGTTGCACGTAACGAATTTAGCGACCGTGTTGTGGTAGCAGAAGACGTTAATTGGAATATCCCTGAAGGTAAACTTGTGATGAAGGACTGTATAGCAGACGCCTTCTTACAACAAATTTTAACACGCCCAAGCGAATACAGCACGATTGTGACGATGAACCTAAACGGTGACTATATTTCCGATGCACTTGCGGCCACTGTGGGTGGTATCGGTATTGCACCAGGCGCAAACATCAACTACATCACGGGTCACTCTATCTTTGAAGCCACACATGGTACAGCGCCTAAGTACACAGGCCTCGATAAAGTAAACCCTTCATCTATTATTCTTTCGGGTGAAATGATGTTACGCCACCTTGGCTGGATAGAAGCCGCTGACCTTATTATCAAGGGCGTTGAAGGTGCCATTGAATCTAAAAATGTTACTTACGACTTTGCGCGCCTTATGGACGGTTCCACAGAAGTGAAATGCAGTGAATTTGGTGAACAAATTACTTCTTGCATGTAAATATCAACCGAAAGGAGCCAGTGTTTATGTTTTTTAAAACAACATTATTAACAGCGGCACTCGCTCTTTTCCTTTTTAGTGCCGCATCCTTTGCTGACGACAGCGAAACGCAGCCCAGCGCGCTGCCCACATTTTTGATTGGTATGCCTACTTACGAAGTCAAACTAACAACAGCAAAAACACTACCGCAAGCATCATTTAACCTAACGAAACGTGCCATGCGTATTTTGCCAAAATTCATATTAGAAGCAAAAGAAGTAAAAAAAGACAAAGTTAAAACGACACCCCTTTCAGGCAAAATTGAACTCATACACAGTGACGACAAGCAGTACTGCGAAAGCAAAATAAAGATGTGCTGGCCAAAACACATAGAAGCAAGTAATGGCTTTTTAACCGTGACCAGCTGGTCTGGTGACAAACATTATTACAAAGACAGTATGAAACTGGCGACATATTTATGGCGTGAAACAGGCAACCCTATGCAAGAAATTATCACAGATAAAGACAGACGCTAATGTTACGTATTTTCACCTTTATCCTGCTGTTATTATCCACGTCCTCGGCCATGGCCGATGTCACCATCCATGCCTTTGGCCCCGACAATCAAATAAAACATAAACTTGATAAATGTGAAATTTCAGAAACCTACAAAACATATTTTGACGATGAAACAAAATTTTATACGATGTTCGAAAGAGATCATAACGGTCAATGTCAGCGTATAAAGGCATATGAAGACGACTGCCAACCTATTTTATTTTTGTGCAGTACAAAGTTTTACCAATACAAAAGTGCCCCTATTTTCTTATTTAGCAAAAAATGCCCACACCCTTCATTTAGAAACCGTGTTTTTTTCGGCAGGCAAAGCCAAAGCCCAGGCTTGCATACCCAGCACCCATCAAAATAATACAAATGAAAAAAATGAAACAAAAAGCTTGAAATTAAAGCTATAAAGCTTCATACCTTTACTTATAAATACGCAACACCTCTTTCTTTTACATACATCTCTTTTAGGAGAATTCTATGCAATTCATCATTGAACTTGCGCAAAACAACCTTAACATACTTGGCTTAGCGGCAGGTTTTCTAACCACCGTTGGCTTTGCCTTGCAGGTTTTAAAAATCATACGCACAGCCGACAAAAAATCCGCTACCATGGGTATATCGTTGCTGATGTACATCGTCTTTATTTTCGGTATTTCATTATGGATAGTCTATGCTTTTGCCATTAACCAATGGGTGATGGTGATGTGGAATAGCATTACGCTTGCGCTTGCAGCGACCATACTATTTTATACCTTGCGCTACAACGGGCCCAAATGGGCCTTGATTAAAAAATAGCTATCGACAAAAAAAAGACCACCCAATAGGTGGTCTTTTTTTTATATCAAAACTTTAGGCAGGCTCTGCTGATTTATCGATACGGCTTGCAAATATTTTAAGTACTTCTGTGTAAACAGACTTTCTAAAGTCAGCCACTTGTTCAATCACAACGTCTTTATCTTCCCAACGCCAATCACTAAATTCTTTATCTTGCGCCTTTGATAAGTCAATAACAGCATCGTCTTCTTTAAATTCAAAAAGGAACCATTTTTGAACCTGTCCTTTAAAACCGTCTTTTTGCATCTTTTTAGGCAATGTATATGCCATCCATAAAGGGCAAACAGCCATCAGTTCCATTTGTTCTTTTACCAGAGCCGTTTCTTCAAACAGTTCACGTCTGGCGGCGTCTAAAAGATCTTCACCCTCTTCTGTACCACCTTGAGGGAACTGCCAAGCATCTTTTACGTCGCTGCGTTTAGCAATAAACACTTTACCACCTTTATACAAAATAATACCAACACCTTGTCGGTAAGTATCATCTTCTAGGTAATCTTCGATTGTTTTTTCTTGTTCACTCATGTTTATTTCCCTTTTATCAGCGCAGTAATAGGTACCAGCTGTATATTTTTTGCCTCTAAACCTTTAGCCCAGAGCTTAATAGCCTCTGTCGTTTCGTCATGTGGGTGGCCAATGGCAATGGCATAACCCGTAGACTTTGCCACACGTTCTGTTTTGTGTAGTGCCTGTAGAATTTTATCTGTTTCAATGACGTGGTCAAGAAAAACGTTGCGTTTTAAGAAAGGTATGTCGTATTGACGCACCGTACTTTCAGCCGCACTGTTCGCGGTTGTCACACTGTCTAAAAACATCAACTCATGTTTTTCCACCACTTTAAACACTTCACTTAAGCCCGCAGCCCACTCAGTAAACTTTGAACCCATGTGATTGTTGACACCCACAGCGATAGAAGAAAGGCCTTTAAAATTCAGCGCCGTCAACGGTGCAATTTCAGATATTTCTAAATTTGTGTAAAGCGCGCCCTCACCCGGGTCGACAACATAACCGTCAGCGCTCAGCTTTGGCTGCATTGGTAGGTGGATCATCACTTCATGCCCTAAGTCATAAGCTTGCTTTGCAAGCTCAGCTGTAGCATCACCGTAAGGTAAAAATGACAAAGTCACTTCTTTGGGCAGCTCTTCAATCGAGCGTTTAGAACGGTCCGCCACAACGCCAACGTCATCAATAACAATAGCGATATAACTTTTACCTGGCTTTAGTGCTTCGGCTTTACTATTTTTTTGCCAGTGTTTTTGCGCAGGCGTCGATGTGAGTAAGCCTACAGCTTCAATCGTGGCACTCACCTCTCTTTGGCTCATGGCTAAAGTAACAGGCACTTCATCCACAACCACAGGGGCTGACGCGTAAATACCAGAAACAACGACCGTTTCAGCAATAGGTAACGCGCGCAAGTCTTTAAGGTCTTGCATATTCACCCATGCAATACAATAAGAGCCAGCCGCCAACAATGTGGCGGCTATGGCGAGTATGTAAGGTTTAAAGGATTTCACTTAAACTATTTTTTCGCTTCTGACCAAATACTCAACGCTTTCACCATACCAATGGCACGTTGCAGTTGGAAGTCATTCTTACGACGCTCAAGCTTTTTCTCATCTACTTCTTTTTGTTTAGCGCTGACACGTTTTTCACGGTCTTTTTTAGCGTCCTTGCTCTTATCGTCAATATCGTCTGGTAGTTCGATATGTCCTTTAAGTGCCGCTTCACCAAAACTTTCGTCTCCAGCGTCAAATTCTTCGACCTTCGCTGGCTTCACAACAACGTCAGGCTTAATGCCTTCCGCTTGGATAGAACGCCCTGAAGGTGTGTAATAAAGGGCTGTGGTTAAGCGCATACCATTGCCACCTGGTAATGGCATAACTGTTTGCACGCTCCCTTTACCAAAGCTTGTTGTTCCAATAATTACTGCACGTTTGTGGTCCTGCAAGGCACCCGCAACAATTTCAGAAGCTGAAGCACTACCTTTATTAATCAGTACAACAATAGGTTTGCCGTTAATAAGGTCACCGCTGCTTGCGTTAAATTCTTGGTTTTGGCTTGAAACACGGCCTTTTGTTGAAACAATTTGGCCTTTTTCTAAAAAGGCGTCAGACGCCGCAACCGCTTGTGTTAAAAGACCACCTGGGTTGTTACGCAAGTCAAGAACAAGGCCACGCAGTGGCTCACCATCATTTGCTTTAACCATGTCTTTAATCGCCTTTTCAACATCAGAGTCTACTTTGGCATTAAACGTTGTGATACGCAGGTAACCCACACCATCATCTTCGAGATGCGATTTAACAGGCGTTACTTTAATTTTTGCACGCACAATAGTGACATCAAATGCCTTCTTTTCGCTTTCACGGTAAACTTTAATCACAATTTTTGTACCGACTTTACCGCGCATTTTATCAACAGCTTCACCCAAAGATTGTCCTTGGACATCTTCGCCGTCAATTTTAATAATAAAATCACCAGGCTCAAGGCCAGCTTCAGCAGCAGGTGTATCATCAATAGGAGAAACAACTTTCACCACACCACGTTCCATCGTTACTTCAATACCAAGGCCACCAAATTCACCGCTTGTTTGCTCACGCATGTCTTTGTAGCCGTCTTTGGCCATGTAGGATGAATGTGGGTCGAGAGAAACAAGCATACCGTTAATAGCCGATTCTAGAACTTCTGTGTCAGTTACATCTGTCACATAGCTTGATTTAATACGCTCAAATACATTGGCTAGAATGTCTAATTTTTCATAAGCTTCCTCACTAAGTGCTAAAGCGTTACTAGAGAAAATTGTAACCATTGCCGTAAGGGCGAGAGATAAAGAAATAAGTGTTTTTTTCATCGGTATCATTTCGTTTCTTTTATTAGTTTTTATAACTTTTGAAGAATTATGTATTCTACATTAATTCATATGCAAGACAAAGGCCAAAATAGGGAATTCTTTTATGTTTAGATGTTTATTTCAGCTTTCCATGAGATATTTTGACGGATTGACGGTTTTACCGTTTTGACGTATTTCAAGGTAAAGTTGTGGTTTACTGTTATTAGGCATAAGGCCAATTTTTTTGCCTGCGTAAATAAAGTTACCCAATTTTTTATCACTTTTACCCATACCACTGTAAAGCGAGTTACTGCCATCAGCATGTTCTAAAATAACAATGTAGCCATATTCACGAAAACGGTCGCTGTAGATAACACGACCGTCCTTCACAGCTGTCACTGGCTCACTTGCCGTACTGGTAATGGTCACACCGTGCGACTTAACGCCATTTTTATCCGCCTCATTGTAGCCTCTGACAATTTTACCCTGCACAGGAAAAACTTTTAAACTGGCTTGTGATTGCGGCAGATAGGCATCTGTTTTTTTGTAGCTCAGCAACAATTCATTAAGCGTCTTTTTTTGTTTCATGGCATGCGCTTTTTTAAGCAAGGTTGCTTTTTCAGCATCGTCAGCCGCTAAGTATTTAATTTGTTTTTCAAACAAGCTTTCCAGCTGTTTTTTCTCATTCAATCTTTTATTTTGTAAAACTTCTGTTTGTTTCACCTTTTCACTGCGTTCGGTGCGTATGTCTTGTAATTCGTAAATATCGGCACGGTTTTTAGAAATTTGCCCGCTAAGTGACTTACGCCCACCTTCTACAATACCTTTACGGCTATGTGCCGCACGCATAGAAGATGCCGCTGCCATGGCTTCTATGGGCATACGTTCAAGCCTTGCAATGGTAATAGCCGTTTCGTTAAAGGTGTCCAGTTTTTGGCTAAGGCGTTTGCGTGCGGCGGCTTCTTTTTCATCAAGCAGTTCCATCTCGCCTTTTAAAATATTCATATCATCGTTGATCAATAAAATCTTCTGATCAATTTTTGTAATTTTCTTTTGTAGGTTTTTCGCTTTGTTTTCGCGCACTTTGACACGTTTTAAACGTGAAGCTTCCTGCTGTTCTGCAAGCTTTTCAGCACTTATAGCCGTGGCTTTCTCTTGCGCTGAAAGTCCTGTATAGTCTGCTGCGTCAACAGGTGTTATCGCTATTAACATTATAAAAGCGGTTGTTTTTAAAAAGCGTATCAAACTAAACATCTTTCCTCATCAGTAAATTTTTCCCTGTCATTAAGGCAGGTACTTTTATATTCATTAAATTTAATATCGTCGGTGCGACGTCTTTCAAGCTACCGTTTTGTGCTTTAAAACCTGTACGCCCGACATATAAAAATGGCACGGGGTTTAATGTGTGCGATGTACAAATGCCGCCGTTTGCATCTAACATTTCCTCGCAATTACCATGGTCTGCAATTAACACCATTTCACCGTCTGCCGTTTTTAAAGTCTCGGTTATTTCGCCCAAACACTGGTCGATATACTCAACAGCTTCTATCGACGCTACAAGGCTGCCACTATGACCAACTTGGTCACCATTGGCTATATTCAGCACGATTAAATCAAAATCGCCATTTTCTATCGCGTCTAACAGTGCGTCCTTCACTTGTGGCAAGGACATTTTAGGTACCATATCATAGGTTTTAACTTTGGGCGATGGGATAACAATACGTGTTTCGCCGACAAAGGGTTTTTCGATGCCACCATTCAAGAAAAACGTCACATGGGCATATTTTTCGCTTTCAGCGATACGCAGTTGCTTACCGCCCAAGCTTGCGACAACCTCACCGATGGTATGTTGAGGCAAAGTTGGTGGAAAGAGCGTAATAACGCGGTTGTTAAACGTCTGGTCATATTCTGTGATGCAAATAACATGCACATTTAATTTTTCAGAACGCTTTAAGCCTTCAACCTTCAAATCAGTATCTATAAATGTACGGACAATTTGGCGCATACGGTCGGCTCTAAAATTAAAGAAGAACAAGCTGTCGTTATTTTCAACAGTCGACGTTAAACCACCAGGTAGCTCAAAAGCCGTTGCGTCGATAAACTCGTCTGTATTACCTTTGTTATATTGCGCCTCCATCACATCAAGCACAGGCGTTGTTGTTGCTTGTGATTTGGTATAAAGGTTATAGGCACTTGAAATTCTGTCCCAATTATTGTCACGGTCCATTGCATAAAAACGGCCACAAACGTCGGCAATATGAACATTGTTGAGATGTTTAATTTTATGAATAAATGCTTTTAACTGCGTCAAGCCTGCCTTTGGTTTTGTATCACGACCATCGAGAATAACATGAATTAAAATAGGTTTACCAAGCACTTGTAGTTTTTCGCACAGAGCCAAAAGATGGTCACTATGACTATGGACACCGCCATCACTCAACATACCGATAAGGTGAATTTTATCAGATTTTTCAGTCGTCTTTAAGGCCTTTTGCCAAACCGTATTTTGTGACATGTCTGTTTTCAGCTCTTGCTGAATCAGGTCGAGGCTTTGTAATATGGTGCGGCCACTGCCAATGGTCATATGCCCCACTTCACTATTGCCCATTTGTCCACTGGGTAAACCGACAACTTCGCCGTGTGTCAATAAAGCACTATGCGGGTGCACATTCAGCAATTGGTCTAATGTGGGTGTTTTTGCCATTTTAACGGCATTTCCATATGCGTCTTCACGCAAGCCGAAGCCGTCAACAATGCATAATAGCATTGGCCCTTTAAAAGGTTTTTGAATATTTTTTTCCATGTCATTGACTATATACAAAAATGGCCTTTAAAGCGAAGAAGAAAAGTGGTGTCAGATTATTTTATGGCTATCTTTTTAAGCTGTTCTATAATTAAAAGGCAACATATAATAAATATATGCCAAATGAATAAAAACAAACAAATTTAAAGAGTGATAAAAATGGATGAGAATTTAGACTTTGAAGAAGCATTAGAAGAAACTGCAGACAGCGCCTATCTATTAGAGTCACTACTTGAAACATGCCGCCACTTTGTTGAGCTTGCGCAGCAATCCAAAAGCTCTTCTAGTGAAGAAGTGCACGAGTGCCTCGAAGAATTTAGCGAGAATGGTTATGGTGTATTTAGCTTACATGATGAAGAAGACTATGCCGCGCCACTCAAGAGTGACCCCCAAGCAGTGCAGTTGCTTAAATTAGCCGTAGAGCGTCGCCAAGAAGAAGGCTATAGCATCACGCCTACGCATACCGTCATTTCTACCTGTGGTCATGTCTTTATCATCAACATAGACGACCTAAGCCAGTGCACGGTTGTCCGCAACGTTGATTAAACCATTAGTATTCTTAAAAGCTCCTTTTAAAGGGGATTTTTTTATAAATAAACACCGCTCTTTGATTCGACACCGCCGACTTCAAGTTTAATAAAGGCAATTAAAACATCGCCACTCATCGGTGTATAGTCACTGTCAGTCGTATGGAAAATAACCTTACCGTATGACGTTATCGCCATCAGCGGAATGCAATTTTCACCTTTTTGTTTAAGATAGTCCTGATAGGTGAAGGTGTCGCTTAAGCGTGAACTCACAAATTTCCAATCTTTGGCATATTTTTGACTAAACTTATCAAACGACATCTGCTCACCCACAAGCGTTTTACCACGCAATGTATGGCTATAAGTTGCAGGGTCATTTTCGCCCTCATTCTCGTCTTCATTTTCACGTGCCAGTTGGGCCACGTTATCACGGCCAAATTCATGCACATACTTAGCACAAACCAAAGCGTTATAGGCCACGCTATCGGTTAATGCCAGTAAGTATGAAAATTGGTTAAATTCTAAATTATGCTCTGTTTCATCGCTTAAAGTTTCACCATAATAAGTGGGGATATTACCCACACGAATAGGACGCAGGCGTCGCCAGTTGTTATCAGCAATCATCACAGGAAGATCACGTGACTGAATAACCTCCGCCAAGTCCTGTGCCATGGGTGAAGCACCCACAATTAAAATACCATTTTCTTTTTCTGCGACTAAGTCGAGACGCTTGCCTAAAAAGCGAATAGAAAGGCCATGCAAAACAACCGTCACAAAGACTACACCAAAACATATAGGCACCAATTGCGTTGCGTCTTCATAGCCGTAAGCCAGCATCGTTGGCGCAAAAATACCTGCCACAGCCACACAAACAACCCCACGCGGCGCTATCCAACCGATGAGAATTTTCTCTTTCAGTGTCAAACCTGTCCCAATAGAAACAATCGCCACCATTAAAGGGCGAATGACAATAAGTAAAACAACAATAAAGGCGATACTTCTTATATCAAGGCCAAGAATTTGATCCATTTTCAATGTCGCGGCTAAAAGGATAAAGACAGATGACACAAGCATGAGGGTCACCACTTCCTTAAAACGGCGAATCTCTTCAATAGAAGCCAAACGCATGTTACCCAAGGCCACACCCAAAACAGTGACAGCCACAAGCCCTGCCTCTTCTTGCAATTGGTTGGCGATGACATACGACGCAATAACAGCGCTTAAAATAACGGGGATTTTTAAAAACTCGGGCACAAAACCGCGTACAAAAACCCAGGCAATTAATTTTGCCAAGGCATAGGAAGCCAGTACCACAATTAAAGTATGACCAAAGAAAAATGACACATGGCTAAAAGTGCTACCAGCCTCTTTAAAAACGGTAAAATACTCAAAGGCTAATACGGCAAATAAAGCACCAATAGGGTCATTGACAATACCTTCCCATTTCAATACTGAACCCACACGCATATTCAAGCGTGCCTGTTTCAATAAAGGCATAATAACCGTTGGCCCTGTGACAACCATAATACCCCCCAACAAGACAGAGACTTCCCAAGATAGGCCTGCAACATAATGTGCGGCTATGGCGGTAAAAAACCATGAAACGGGTGCACCCATGACCATGCGGCGCACGGCCTTTCTGGTTTCTCTTAATTCTTGGAATTTAAGATTTAAACCACCTTCAAAAAGAATAATAGCAATAGCTATTGAAATAAACGGCCTGAGTAGATCTGAAAAAATTTCGGTCGGTTGAAAGTAACCTGTTAAAGGCCCGACAGTTAAACCTACAAAGAAAAGAAGGATGATTGCAGGTATTTTAACGCGCCAAGCAACCCATTGTGCCAATACACCTAAAACCATAACGAAGCATATAGCGCTTATGATATCTTGCATGACTGATGGCCCTTATTGATTAAACTCTAAAAAAAGAATGACTATAAAAAGAGAAAAAAGCAAGCAATAGGAATAAAAGTTAATTATTTTTGTGGGGCAAATACCTGTGCTAAATCACTGACCACACGTGTGCCTTCACCTGCCATCACCATCGGTATTTTGTCGGCCAGGTGTGCACATAGAATGTCAAAATCTACTATTTCAGCTTTTGCAAAAGCATTGAGAACATAGGCAGAGACCTTGTTTTTATCTCCTGGATGACCGATGCCAAGGCGTATACGGATAAAATCAGCCGTGCCCATGGTTTGCTGGATAGACTTGAGGCCATTATGGCCACCATTACCGCCGCCGACTTTAATACGTACCTTGAGAGGCGGTAAATCAAGCTCGTCATGTATGACAATAATATTTTTGGTTTCAATTTTAAAAAAATGCGCCGCAAGTTTGACCGATAAACCACTTAAATTCATAAATGTTTGTGGTTTTAGAACAACCACTTTATGGCCGTCGATCGTGCCTTTTGATATAACGCCCGAAAACTTGTCCGACCAACTTGAAAAAGAAAAGCGGCGGACAATTTCGTCCACCGCCTTAAAGCCTATGTTATGACGTGTTTCTTCGTATTTAGTTCCTGGATTTCCAAGCCCTACAATAAGAAACATATCATAAGCCTCTTTAGTCTTCTGACTTAGTTTCGGCTTCTGCGCCTTCAACTGATTCACCTTCAGCATCGCCGTCAGCTGTTGCTGCATCATCTGCATCATCTTCATCTGTCTTCGTTGTACGTGAAGAAAGAATAGACGCAACAGTGAAGTCACGGTCAGCGATAGCAGGTTCAACGCCGTCTGGAAGTGTGATAGATGAGAACTTAACAGCTTCACCAACATTCAAGCCTTCAAGAGAAACGTAAAGAATGTTCGGGATAGAGTCCGCGCGGCAAAGAAGTTCAACTTCAGAGCGTTGAAGTGAAGCAATACCACCAGCTTTAACACCTTCAGACTTATCATGGCCTGTCATTTCAATACGAACAGTCGCTTTAACCATACGCTTAGCGTCATAACGTAGAAAATCTACGTGTGTAATTTTATCAGATACTGGGTCGCACTGAATTTCACGTGGAAGAACGAGTTCCGTTTTTCCTTCAATCAATAGTTCTTGAGCCGAAGTCAAGAAACCACCGTGTTGAATAGCCATTTTTAGGCTGTGAGCTGTTACCGCTACTTTTTTAGGCTCTTTACCAGAACCATAAACAACTGCAGGTACCATTCCTTCATTACGCAAACGACGCGCGATCCCCTTACCGCCATTTTCACGTACCTGTGCTTCCATTACATATACATCAGACATGTCTTTAATCTTTCATTTAATAAAATTTAATTGATATCGACCTCCAAGGGTGTCGTATACCTATCGGGCAAAATAGGTAAATAACAGCTAAATGTCAAGTATATTCAATTGTTTTACGTAAGTTTTTCTGATAAAGCCTTCAAGAATTCATTTTTAATATTTTCGCCATAAGCTATTGCTTCTGTTTTACCCCAAACAGGGTTCGGCCATGAAGGGTCGTCTTTAAAGCGTGCGATGACATGCATATGAAGCTGAGGCACCATATTACCAAGGGCCGCAACGTTCATTTTATCAGCGTCTGTCATTTCTTGTAAAACAGCACTTACTTTTGACATTTCAACCATCAACAAGGCCTGATCAGCCAACGTTAAGTCGGTTATTTCAACAATATCATTTTGGCGTGGTACCAAAATAAGCCAAGGATAAGTTGTATCATTCATCAGCAGAACCTGACAAAGCGCCATATTACAGACCTTAAATGTGTCCGCCTTTAAACGTTCGTGTAGTATAAACATTTTTTATTTCCTTTATATATGATGGGCGCATAATACTAAAAAACACCCCCTTAAACCAGACAAGAATGAATAAAAAAAAGCGCCGCAGCGCTTTCTTTTTAAGTTTTGATTATTCTGGCCATTCTAAATCAGTCGGTGCATAGCAATATTCAGGCACGTCTGATATTTTAGACATTTCTTCCACAATAGCTGTGAGCATTGTACCTTCACCAGAAACACTTGCATAGACACCACCTGTGTATTCTGAGATACATGAAAGCTTCGAGTTGTTCGATAAATCGAGCACATTAATAACCAGACCATCATTTTCCTTTTTCAAGGCCTTGGCCGTGTTACATACGGCTTTCATAGAAATGGCAGAGTCTTTACTCACGCAGGTATCTTCACCATCTGTTACCAGCACGATATAGCCTTCGGCATTCACACCTTCTTCTTTTATTTTCATATTTTCAGCGGCAATAATCATAGAGTCAACCAATGGTGTTGTCCCTGTGGCTTCAATAGCAGCGACAGCTTTTAATAGATCGGTGCGATCGGCATCAAGATAAAAACCATGATTCACAATTTCATTACAGCCATTAAAGACCACCAGACCTAAGTCAACAAAGGTTGGCGCACTTTTAATCGATGCAGAAACGGCAGCTTTTGCGGCTTCGATACGCGATTCAGACTTGGCTGTGTTCCATATAGAGTTAAAGTCATTTACACAGGTCAAATATTCATTGTACTGCTGGTAACGACAAGTTCTATACGGTATATAAGTCGATTCCTTCCAAATGGCGTAAGCCGTATTCCACCCTGCAATTTCCTCTGCATTTTCCACAGCAGAATTTGTTTTACAGGTGTTAAAATTCGAGACACACTGTGTATCTAAATTCTTCTGCAAGCAGGTTTCATACTTTTCTTTTTGAGCAGTATATTTTTCCCATTCTGAGCCTTCTGTCACATAAACAGTGCCATAAACGTCATGGGTTATACCTTCACCATCCACTTTGGTGCCGATAACAACTTTCTTTTGAGGTGCTTTAGGCTTATAGCCACACCACTTACAGTATTTTGACCTAGAGTTGCTACCACAAGATTTAGTTGTTGGATGCATTTGTTTAAATGTTGGGTAATATTTACTACCGCACTCGTCCTGATATCGGGCGTAATATGACTTACACTCATGTGCAGTTTTTGGTGGTGTATAGGTTGATTTCATCGAAGAAGATGCATCAAAAATAAAGATTAGCTCTCTCGATTCAATAGGGTTTTCAGGCGCATCGACACAGGCTCTGGTAATGGTCACACATTGACCTATACCGTTATCCCATACAGAATAACTATCTGGATCAAAGGGCGCATCTTGCTTAGCACATGACATAATTTCTTTTTGATTATCTTCAATTGTTTCCAATCGACGAATAAGGTCATCCGTCAATTCAGTTGCCTTAATCAGAGCATTACTCAACACCTTTGATTGATAAGTAAAAGTATTACCAACGGCCCCTTTAACGGCTTGAAATTCCATTGCCTGTAAAGAGACAAAAGGAACCAATAAAAACACGGCTAAAAATTTGATAAAATTACCCATAAGTACACCCATCTTCCTTTATATAGCAGGTTCTGTAGGAACCTCTTCCACTGAATCACATAACTCACATGGCGCTGGTCTTAACTCTACACAACCCTTAATTGCCCCAGCATAAAGCATTGGCGGTGTTTTGCCTGCGCATACATTAATAGCTTGATTTGTATTTTCTACAGCCAACAAACGCGGGCCATAGTCAGCCAATTTAGCATTTAAATCAGCAATAAGTTCATTGAGTTCAACAACTTTATCTTCCAGTACTTTAATGTAGCCACGTTGTGACCCTTGGTTATGAACCACCGCACTCGACTGAGCGTAAGCATCCGTTACCATAAAAGAAAGTATTAGCCCGAATATTATTTTTTTCATTTGCCCGTAAAACCCTATATTTTTTTAAAACTTCTAGTCACTTATAAGCGACACCAATAGTAAAACCGTCAATAAACTGACACAAAGCCTTTACTTTTCAAAAACTTCTCTTAAAACTGTTGGTAATATATCAATAATATCTTCGGCTACAAGCCCTATACCTAAACGTTTACCAGCATCACCATGCAACCAAACCGCCATATTCGCCGCATCAAAGGCTGAAACGCCTAAAGCCATAAAACCAACAATCATACCCGCAAGAACGTCACCCGTACCGCCTGTCGCAAGATAAGGAGAGGTATGATCATTCTCTACTAACTGACCACAAGGAGACGCAATAATTGTTTTAGCGCCCTTTAACACCACCACGCAACCTGCACGCGTTGCCGCTGCCATGGCCATCTTTTCACGTGAGCCTGTAATATCAGGGAAAATTCTTGTAAATTCGCCTGCATGTGGCGTTATAACGCAATTACTGTGCAATGATTCTAAGATTTTTTCAATATCAGCCTTAAAAATATTTAAGCCATCGGCGTCAATCACAGCGCCTTTGCGCTTACCCATTTCAAGGGTATATAAAATTTTCGCTTTCAAATCACTATCAAGGCCACCACCTGGACCTAAAAGAAAAGCATTTTTCTTATCGTCGACCAAATGTTCTGTATAACGCTTACCCTCGCCCAAGGCACTCACAATTGTCCCTGGCCAGTCACGCGTTAATATAGGGTAAGCATTTGGTTCACATACAACTGTTACAAGCCCTGCACCCACACGACGCGCCGCGCGCGATGCCAACCTTGCGGCACCCACCATTTTACCGGCAACAATAACAGCATGTCCCCTTGTATATTTATGGCTTGTTTCATCGGGGATAGGGTAAGACTCTTTCCAAAGATCAATCGTATTTTTCGTTAGCATGAAAACCTCTTATTTTTTATTTGTTAAAGATAATACATCAATCTTCGATAAAAACACACACCCTATTTATATATAAAAAAAAGCTGGCAAATATACCAGCTTTTAAAAGAGAGCATCAAAGGCTTAATTTCCTTCATAGATACCTTCAACATTGAGTGTCATTTCAACTTCTGTTGAAGCTGGGCCTAAGTCACGCACGATGTTAAAATCTTTCAATTTAAATTTCGTAGACCCTGTAAAACCAGCACGGTAACCACCCCAAGGGTCATTCCCCTCACCCACACGTTGTACATTTAAGTCAATAGACTTCGTCACGCCATGTAAAGTTAAGTCGCCAGAAAGCACACCTGTGTTTTCATCAATTTCATGATAAGACGTGCTGACAAAAGACGATTTAGGGAAGGCTTTTACATCTAAAAAGTCTTCGCCGCGTAAATGCTTATCACGTTCCGCATGGTTACTGTCAACACTTGCAGGGTCAATATTCACAGACGCTACCAGTGTTTTCATGTCTTTTTTGCTATAGGTAAAATTACCGTCAAAGGTATTAAAACGCCCTGTTAACCAACTGTAACCAAGGTGTTTAATCCTAAATTCAATCGATGCGTGAGCCCCTTTATCATCAATTTTATATTCATCAGCATAAACGGCATTTGAAACCATAAGTGCAAGTGCCATGAGTGAAATTTTAATCGTTTTAGTCATAAAGTCATCCTCTATATTGTCATTTAAAATTATTTTTTAATACGGCCGATCATGCGGTTAAGCGTATTGTCTTTATCAACGAAATGATGTTTTAGCGCCGCCAATGCATGTAGTGAAGCGAGAGCTATAATAGCATAAGCCAGATATTCATGTAAGAAGCCTGCAATAGCACCCTGCTCTGTAAAAATCCACGGTAAGGCACTTACTTCAAATACATTAAAAACATTTATAGCACGTCCAGCCGCTGTCGACATTAAATAACCACTCAGAATAACTGCAAATATTAAAATATAAAGTAATACATGAACAATATGCGCTGTTTTGCGCTCTATCAAAGTTTGACCTTCAAGCGGTTGAGGTACTTTTTCTTTCAAGCGCCAAAGTACTCTTAACAATGTCAATATCAGCAACAAAATACCAATGCTCTTATGAATAAAAGGTGCGGTTTTATACCATTCACTGTAATATGTTAAGTCAACCATCCAAAAACCAAGAGCAAACAAACTAATAATAGCCAAAGCTGTTAACCAATGAAAAAACATGGCGATAGCGCCCCATGTATTGTTACTATTTTTCCATTTCATTTTATCATGACCTTAAACGTTATTTGTGGGGGTATTGTAAGGGATATATATTTTGTTTTCAACATATAAACTACCCCTGTTACCGACATAAAAAAGCACCCCGCAGAGTGCTTTTTATCATCGTCTTTCTGAAAGAATTATAACTTATCGATCGGCACTTAAAGCATTGACAGTCGCATTATTTAATTCAAGACCAAGCTCGACAAACAAGTCGTTAAAGCCCGTTGAATAATGTGCATATGTGTTATTGTTCACATGAACGTCAGCACTTCTTGTCGCCGTATTAATATCGTCAACATAAACATTGTCGCCTTCATTACCATCAATAAATATTTCATCGTTATTGCTTAATTTAACAACGTCATTAATATCAAGATAAACAGATTCTTCTGAATAATTATCCATGTTTATACGTTCAATATTTGTAAAAGCACCTTCTGCAATATAGATCGTTTCTTGTACGCCGATCACAACAGTATCAATACCTTTGCCGCCATCCACAATCAGGTCATCTGCATCAACATGAAGTGTGTCTTTGCCATTACCGCCTCTTAAAATATCAGCACCTTGATCACCGACAAGAATGTCATCACCATTGTTACCATAAAGAATATCATCACCAGCGCCACCAACAAGAACATCATGACCTTTACCGCCTTCAATAATGTCAGAGCCTAAATTACCAAATAGGATGTCCCTACCATTTCCACCATAAACATGGTCATGGCCGTCATGGCCAGATAAAATATCTGTCGCGCCACGGCCGTAAATATAATCACCTTCATCACCACCGGATAAGAAGTTTGTTGAGCCGTCACCTATAATAGTGGCTGACGGTGAAGCTTCTCTTGCTTCTAACGCCTCCGCTTCATCAGCTCTTTCTTGAGCTTCTTTTGCTTCTGCCACAGCTTTATGTGCAGCAACTTGCGCTTCACGTAAATCAGCTTTATCTTCTTTTACTTCGTCAGCTTCTTTATTGGCCAATGCTTCAGATAACTTAGCTTCAGCCGCTTTCATTGCCGCCATTTTTTCAGCCTTATGCGCTTCTGCCGTCTCTCTTGCCGCTACTTTCTCTGCCTTATGTGCTTCTGCCGTCTCTTTTGTTGCTACCTTGTCGGCATTTTGCGCTTCAGCTTTTTCTTTTGCAGCTACTTTTGCTGCAACTTTCGCCGCATGAGATTCAGCTTTAGCAAATATAGCGGCTTCTTTCGCTTCAGATACTTCAATTTTAGCTAAACGAACATCCTCATCTAAATCAACAGCTGCCTGCTTCGCAAGTCTTGCTGCCGCTTGTCCTTCTGCTGTTTCCAACAAAGCACGTTCATCAGCTTTTTCAGAAGCCGTTTTTGCTTGATCAGCCTGTGCCTTTGTTTCTTCGGCATGTTTAGCAGCTTCGGTCGCTTTTCTCGCTGTTTTAGACGCAAAGCGTGATGCTTCATGTGCAATTCTCTCAGCAACTTGAGCCGCAGCTTCAGCTATAGGGTCTGTGCCACCTGGAATTGGTGGCAAATCTGGGAATTCACGAGGGAAACCGGGAAACTCTGGTGGCGTAGAAGATTCATCAGCTATAGCCCTTAACTCAAGCGCTATAGATTGCGCCTCAGCTGCGGTGGCTGCCGCTAATGTTGCTTTTGCAGTCGCAAGCTCTGCTAAATCGCACGCCGCAAGTGCTTTCGCATTAGATGCCGTTAAGAATTTTTGCGCACCCGCTGCCGCATCATTCGCTTCATTTGCCTCAAAAGCCTCTAATTTCGAAGATTTTTCTGCAACTTTAACTTCAATCTTACCGTCTTTAACTTCTTGTTCAGCCGCTTTCGCTTCCGCTTCTTCAATTCTTAATTGCTTGCCAGCCGCTTTCGCCTTTGCAGACATAGACTTAGCATTGTGTTGCGCATCACGCGCTTCACTAGCTTCAATTTCAGCTACCTTGACAGCTTCCGCCGCTTCCGCCGCAGCCGCTTTAGCAAACTTCATTGCCGCCTGAGCGTCTGATTCAGCTTGGTCGTGTTTTTCTGCAGCTTCTCTTGCCTCATCTCTATCGTTTTTTGAAGCCTTTGCTGCAGCTCGCGCTTCAGATGCTTCACTTTTCAATTCAGCCCTAGCCTCTTTAACCAATGATCTCGCTATTTCAGCTTTCGTGTGTTCAATTTCAGCCGTTCTCACCGCCTCATGTGCTTCAATTTTTACAGGCTCCTCTTTTATAGGATGTATTGCTACAGGTTCAATTTTTTCTGCAACTGGCTGTTGAAGTAATTCTCTTTCAGGCTCTTCATCTGACTCTTCTTCGCGTTTTAAGCTTTTTTGAACACTAGAAACGACAGCTTCAGGCGTGCCCCCTGTAGAAAAAAGGTCTTCATGTTCAGCATATTCCACATTTTTATTATGTGATTTGCCCGTTGCGTCGTCAGCAGGACCTGCCGCCGGTTCAACATTCCAAAATTCGTTTGAATTAGCTAGCTCATTTATTTCTTCTAGGGTCATTTGAGCTTGCTGTTGAGATGAATGAGTTTTTCCACCTTCTTGTACAATATTTCGGCTGTCTTCTGGGTTTGGCATTTCAATCTCCTTTAAATGAGTCGCGATCATATAATTTACAGGTATTTATTCCTGTATACATACGCAGGCAATCATACTAACAAGTTACCTTTGTTTGTCAAGCAAGAATCGTACCACCAAAGCAACAACCTACTGAATTTCATATAATAAATGAAGTGAAACATACTCAAACAGCCCTTTTATTTATTTAAAAAATAAAGATTTATATTTCAACTGCTGTATTTATAGTCTTTGCCGTGCTAGCGATACAAATAGCTGATCATGAACAGAGATTATAACCGTTCAAAATATAAGAACCCCAAAACATGGATGTCAATAAACCATATAATACAGCTCTGGACCAAAGCCCACAATGCAGCATAAATATCTTCCATAAACCCTGCACACCATTAACTGTAACGAGCCAAAATTGAAATTAATATTTTATACTTAAATTTTTAATGCTATAAATGCAGCATACTCAGTTCTTTTAACAATGGTTTTATAAAATGATATTTAATTTAATGTTTAAGCGCCTGTGCGCCCTTGTTTGTTTTTCAATGGTTATTGGCCTAAGTGCACATGCAAATATACTTGACAACTTTAATAAACGTATAGGTGAAGGTAGTTTACATTATCTTTTTTGGCATGTTTATGACATTAGCCTTGATGCAAATGAAAACTTCACATTCCAAAAACCTTTTACGTTGAATTTAAGCTATAAAATGAAACTTAGTGGCCATGAAATTGCGCGTAGATCTATAGATGAGATTAAAGGATTAGGGTTTGAAGACTCTGCCCGTTTAGAAAAATGGCATCTTGCTATGAAAAATATTTTCCCTGATGTCTCTGACGGTGTGATCTTAAGCGGACTATATAAACCGAATCAACCAACAAAATTTTACAAAAACAATGCATTTATAGGCACTGTCAATGATCCAGAATTTGGTAAATGGTTCTTTGGTATATGGCTCGATGAAAAAACATCTGAACCAAAACTGAGACGACAATTGCTCGGCCTAAACAATGAAAATTAAATTAGCCATAAAAGACTTACTTTCTTATGGTGCCTTAGCTATACCACTCGCTTTTGCGAGTATGCCTATATATATTCATGCACCTGACTACTATGCGACAGATCATGGGGTATCGTTAACAGCCATTGGCTTACTGTTAATGTTCCTGCGTTTTTTTGATGCCATCCAAGACCCTTTTATCGGATATATGAGTGATAAAAACCCTCATCTTAGACCTAAAATTATGTTAATAGCTTCTTTGCTCTTAGTTATAAGTTTTGCAATGTTATTTAACCCTCCATTGTCTGCACCTCTTGTATGGTTTGGTGTTTTTGTACTGTTAACGACCACATCGTTTAGTATTTTAACAATTAACTTAAATTCTTTAGGTGGTATATGGAGTAAAGACAAATTAACCAAAACAACAATTGTAAGCTATAGAGAGTTTTTAGGCCTTTTAGGGCTCATGGTCGCTGTTGTTTTGCCAACTGCACTTCAAAGTTACATGTCAAAAGGTTTGTCCTTTCATTATATGAGTGGCGTTTTGGCTGTGCTTATGTTGTTAACCTATTATTTTTTTAATAAATGGCACAGCAAGCATGCGTATTTAAATAAGATGCGTGATGTGCCTAAGTCTACTTCTTTCCAGTGGGTGAAAGTTGAGACTAACGTAAAGAAATACTTTACCATTTACGCTGTAAGTATGTTGGCTTCATCTATTCCAGGCGTGCTTATTATTTTCTTTGTAAGGGACAAGCTTAACCTTGAGCCTTATACAGGTATATTTTTGCTTTCTTATTTTTTATCGGGCGCCATCTTTATGACTGCATGGAAAAGCTTGAGCGATCAGTACGGCAAGCATTATATCTGGTTATGTGCAATGATATTGGCCGTTTGTAGTTTTATTTGGGCTTATTTTTTGCAAGCTGGAGACTTCTGGCAATTTTTAATAATTTGCATCGCTTCTGGTGCGGCATTTGGTGCCGAATTGGTTCTGCCACCTTCAATATTAGCAGATCATATCCAGTATTATAAAAAAGAAAAACAAGTGTCATTTTATTTCGGTTTATTAGCCTTTATTGCAAAATTTGCTTTAGCTATAGCTGTTGCTGTATCATTTATTATATTAGATAAATATGAATTTACGCCAGGGCTAAAAAACAATGAAACATCATTACAGGCATTAAGTTTAGCTTATGCAGCAATACCTTGTTTAATAAAATTAATATCAATTTACTTACTTTGGAGATACTTAAATGAAAATAAAAAATCTAATATTAATAGGAGCTATAATCATGTTTAGCGGTTGCGCAAAAGATATAAATTACTACAAAGAAACATTACCTAAAGCAGACATTAAGGCATTTTTTGATGGCAAAATAAAAGCTTGGGGCATTGTACAAGATTGGCGCGGCAGAATGGTCACGCGTTTTGACGTTGAGATGGTTGGTACATGGGAAGGTAATAAGGGTGTTTTGGAAGAAGACTTTGTTTACTATGACGGCCGTAAGCAAAAGCGCATTTGGCATATTACTAAAAACGACGATGGCAGCTATGAGGGTAAGGCAGGTGATATTGTTGGTATCGCTACAGGTGCCGAATCAGGCAGTGCTGTAAGCTGGGTTTACACAATGGATATTCCTGTCGACGGCACAACATATCGCTTAAAACTAGACGACTGGATGTGGCAGATGAATGATGGCGTTGTTATTAACAGATCATACATGAAGAAGTTTGGTATTACAGTGGCTGAACTTACACTATTTTTACAAAAGCAGGACTAGTATGACCTTTACAAATGAACATATTGTTATTATTGGCGCCAGCAGTGGCATTGGGCGTGAACTGGCTATACAACTATCTAAATTAGGGGCAACACTAACTTTATGTGCAAGGCGTGAAGACGTGCTAAATAAAATAAACGAAGAACTCGGTGGGCATCACACTGTTTGCTCTGTAGACGTTTCACATAAAGGCGAAGTTAAAGCGATGTTTGATGGTTTAACTAAACCTGTGGACCGCGTTATATTTATGGCGGCGTTATATAAGCCTGCGTCTATTGAAGAAATGGATCTGGACTTTGCATCAACGATGGTTGATGTGAATTTAAAAGGCGCTTTTTATGTTACGAATGCTGCCATGAATATCTTTAAGAAACAAGGCCAAGGTCAGCTTGCTTTGTGTGGCAGCGTTGCAGGTTATGTCGGCTTACCAAATGGCCAGCCTTATAGTGCGACAAAGGCAGCGCTTATTAATTTTGCTGAAAGCTTATATGTAGAATCACCCAAATATGTTGATATCAAACTTATTAGCCCAGGCTTTGTGGAAACGCCTATGACAGAAATGAATGACTTTGATATGCCTATGGTTATAAGCTCAACACAAGCGGCCTGTGCTATTGTTAAGCAGATTAATAGCCGCCGGTTTGAAATACACTTCCCTTGGAGGTTTACATTTATTTTAAAGCTGTTGGCGCTTATGCCATATAAATTTAAGTTTTACTTAACAGGCAAAATGTAAGGTACATTTAAAGCTTATTTATTTCCATAATTTTGTTTAACAAGGCGCTTTCACTTTTAGGTGTGAGCGGGCCTTGTGTTTGCCACAAGATTTCACCTTTCTTGTTTAGGAGTAGCACGTATATACGGTCGGTTTTCATATTCATCGTTGAAGTGAATTTATCCCTATCGGTGTAAACCGTTATCGTACGTAGCCTCGCTTCAAGGTCAGGTATACCTGCACGCATACCGTTGTTTATCCAAAAACGGTATGGGGCGTTTATTTCATATATAAGAGGCACTTCATAAAAGGCGATGTTTTTATGATTTTCTAATATTGAGTCAACGGCACTTATCCATGTATTAACAGCTTCTTGATGCTCTCGTTCAAATGCAACGGCAACAATATTATATTCACCTGTAAATGATTGAGGAATTTCTCTATCTTCACCCACAAGGTCAATACCAATAAGTGTAGGAAAGTGGTTTTCTCCATTACTTTGTACCGTTGATATTTCCCCAGAGCCTATACAGCCAGAAATTGTTAGTGCCATGAATAAAAATAATGCGTTCTTTTTCATATTATCTCTCTTTTATTTTTTTTAAAAACAAGGTTCTAAAGCTATTTTTCGTGACTTTTTTATGTCGAAAATAGGCTTTGGGTAATCGTCTCCAAACTTGATACATGCTAATAGTAATACACCTTCAGGCGCTTCCCAAGGTTTATTTATGCATATATTTTTCTGGCAGACTTTTCAACTCGAGCACATATTTTTTGTATATGCACCTATACTATGCATACGTATTTTATTATATTAAAGGTTTTTAGTATACAACCAAGTCACCTGCATAATAAACAGTATGCTTGTTATTTTATAATCTATTAGTATATCATTTTGATTATAATTAATTAAATAGGTTTATCATGCACATCTTAATTACAGGCGGTACAGGTTTTGTTGGTTTTTCATTGGTAAGAGAATTACTGGCAGAGGGAAATACAGTTACAGTATTGGTGCACAAAAATGCAAAAGTTCCCAAAGGTTCTTGTGTTATTCATTCTTTAAACAAATTGTCAGACGAAGAGAAAATTGATGCGATTATAAATTTAGCTGGCGCGCCTATTTCTAAGCGCTGGAGTGATGATTATAAAAAAATAATTCTGTCTAGTCGGATAAATGCTACAAAAGATATTGTTGCCTTAATAAAACGTCTAAAAAATAAACCTAATGTTCTTGTAAGCGCCTCTGCTATTGGTTATTACGGCAATCAAAAAGACGGCAACCGTATATTACATGAGAACTCAAAGCCTCAACAAGGATTTACACATAACCTTTGTAAAGAATGGGAAACTGAGTCGGAAAAGGCACGTGAACTTGGTGTCCGTGTTTGTATTGCACGCCTTGGCGTTGTTTTAGAAAAAGAAGGTGGTGCCTTAGGTAAAATGTTGCCACCATTTAAATTATGTTTAGGCGGTGTTATTGGTAGCGGAAAACAATACTTCTCATGGATACACAGAGACGATGTTATAAATGCATTTAAATCCTTCTTAAACAGCCAAGCCTGCGGTACTTATAACTTAACAGCACCGACGCCTGTTACAAATGAGCAATTTACAAAATCACTCGCAGAAAACATTCATAGACCCGCTATATTCCCAATGCCAGCGTTTATGGTAAAGCTTTTATTTGGTGAAATGGGGCGTGAAATCCTTTTAAGTGGGCAGCGTGTGGTACCTCAAAAACTCCAACAAGAAGGTTTTATTTTTAAATACCCTGAAGTTGATGAAGCATTACGCTCTATCGTTAAACCTCGATAAGCCTTTTACTATCGTGATTCACGCAACCATCGAAAAAAAGGGCGGAATAAACCACCGCCATCGGTTAGCTTATAAGCCTTATCAATAGGCTTGGCTTGTTTACATTTTATATCTGTTAGAGGCATCATTTATCTCCACAGATACTTCATGTTTAGCAATTACTGTATTTTCCTCAAGGCTACTAGCCATCTGAAAACTAGCCGTTATGAAAGCACTTGCCGAAAAAACCAGCAAAAAAACTGTAACTAGTTAACCAGAATCATATATCGACTCTGAAGCTATAGATTTTGGAGACCTTTCGTCATAATTAAATTTATTTTCTAAATTCTCTAAACTATAAGTAAAAGAAAAGTATGATAACAAGCAGGTTACTATACCGAAAGTATATATACCTATAACGTCAAACACCCAATCCTCTAAAAAATTATCACTCAGGGCCAAAAAGGCAGGAACAGCAATTATTGCACCAGCATTTGCCATAAATAGTGCAGACATACAACGCTTTGTAACATCAAAACGTTCCTTCATAATCTCTACTACAACTTCACGCTTAAATTGGACATGATCACGTTCATTATCATAAGAACGCTGTTCATCACTGATTTTATTTCCCATTTGGGGGGTATCCTAATTTTATAATTCAAATATATTTTTAAGTTTGGGGGTACATGCCCCCGAAAGTACCCCCACTTGTTTAGGATGGTACAAAACCTACTTGGACATAATTAAACACGAAAACGTTGAAAAAAAAAGAAAAAAGGAGCCTAGTGAACTTCACTGGACTCCTTTAAATGAATAAATGGCTGGAAAAGGTGGTAGGAGCACGATCAAGCGCATAACTACTTGTTATCAAATGTGTTTATAGTTTTTATAAAATCAATGTACCCGCAAAGGTAACCGCTAAAGTGCTGGATGTGGCTGGACTTTATTGAATTTCAGGAACAGCATTTACAGAATCATTGTGAAAATACTTGATCAACGATACCCTTCAATGTAGGAGCCAGGCTTCGGCACTCACTGTTATCAGTAGGTTCGATCTGAACATTAAAATCAGACAAAGAGCCGCTTCGGATTTTTTTCAACAAAAGCTTCCCAACAACATGCTCAAAACCTAAAGGGGCATCGTCAGGGCACAAATCAGACGTTGCAGGACTTCCACCATTTGGATATTCTCTCCTTATACAGTCCTGGCGCTTCATAGAAAACTTCTTACGCCACTCTATCGAATTCCCTTCAATTATAGATTCAACATACCCTTGAACATCAGATACACTTCTCCCCGAAATATCTGCCAAATGCTCTATATTCAAAAAACACATCTCAAGATCACTACCTTCTGTTGTATACGGAATAGCTTGGTTGTTTTTTACAATTTCTTCCCAAGACTGAACCTCCGTTTCTGTTAAAAAATCACGGTCTCGATGTACGATTACTTTTTGATTATCATTTAAAAGCTCTCTTGCCAGATGCAAAGCTATTCTATAATTTGATATCCCATTATAACTTACTATACCAATTCGATCTACTGGGGTGTCAATTTGATTTAATAACTTAGCTAAAAGCTTCTTATCCTTATCCTCTGTTAGTATTACCAAATCTTTAGTTAACTCATCAGAGTGGTCAAGCGCACCCAAATCATTCAGTAATTTTATCCTATCAAAGTCTTCGTCAAGTTTTAACTTACCTTTCTCCAACCAAAATAGTTTTGCACCGTCTGGCAAGTTATTAATCATATGCCGGCTATGCGTAGCTAAAATAATTTTAGTTTTTGTAACCTCTGAGATAAATTCAAATGTTTTAATTAACAGCTCTTGATTCGACGGGTGTAGGTGTGAATCTGGCTCATCTAAAAGTAATAGAACTGGTTCAAAACAAATAACATATGAAAAAAGTTGCAAGGCCTGTAAAACTCCAGTACCAACAAGGTCAATTGGCATGAGTTTTCCGCCTTTTTTAACTGAACCTTTAACTTCTATATATTGATCTTTTTTTTCATCAAACAAAACTGTTATATTAAAATCAGGAAATACATTTTTCATATAAGATTTTAATGTGTCTAATTGACCTTTTTTCTTTATAAGAAGTAATACGTTTCTTAAAACTGAATTAGCTTCACCACCGGCAATTTTACGAATAACATTTGCGGGACTTCTATACTCTTCATAATGAGGTATTCCCGCCAAACCTGGTACATAGATACTAAAATGATGGTTAGACTTAACAATATGGTTACTAAAACCAACCGCAACGGCAGATTTTTCAACACCTGCGCCAGAGTTTCTACCTTTATATAGCTCTATAGCATAACTTACATCATCCTCATTATCATTCTTCCCATAAAAAGAAACAATAGACCTTTTTCCTGATGCCATATTTCCTAATGGACCATTATAGCCAATGTCCGCAAAATTCCCCGTAGGGCAATATTTAATAAATTTATCCCCTAATATTTTTGATTTCAACTCCGTAGAGGTTTGTGCAGCTGTAACTGCCGTATGTATAGCCTGTAGAGTGCTACTCTTACCTGCATTATTGCCACCAACAAGGTAATTTATTGACGATAATTCCAACTCTAACTTAAGAATACTCTTAAATTTTTCAATCTTTACTTTTTCAAGTTCCATTTATCACAACACTCCTACAATTATTATCTCTATCATATATAGCTATTACTGCACTATTTGCATCAATTTACCATCGATGTTAAACACATCTGCTTTATCTCATTGCTCCCAAGTAACTCTATTAACGAATGTAGTTCGCCATATTTCTACAACTTTATGTTGCGTTAATCAACACTAAACTATATAAATAGCATTGAATTTAAACAATATTCCTTCAAAATCACAGGATTGGGCGGCTAATATGATTGATGACAGAGCAACAGCTATCAACACCATAAGTCGTGTACTAGCCATTACAAAACTTGATATAGAGCATCATCAAGCAATCAATGATTTATCCCTCAACATACATGCTGAAAACTATTTCAGAGACGTTTTTAATTTCATTTTTAATAGAAATTTCAAAAACGCTAACGATGAAAATGCAAACGAGCCGTATATTGATTTAGTAGACCATGACAAGAAGGAATTCATACAAATAACAACAACAAGAACTAAAGATAAAATCTTGAACACCTTAAAAATATTTAACAGATCTAAATATAAAGACTACAAAATTTACATTTTTTTCTTATTTGACAAAGCCTCTCCTAGCCAAAAGGTTATTGATGAAATAAATGATATACACCCCGAAGTAGATTTAAAAAAAGCACTTAGAGACTCCAGTGATTTAATTCGAAAAATAGAGAAGCTTGAAACAAACAAATTAATAGAGCTTTCAAAAAAATACTTTGCCCCACACACAGAAAAATATACAGATGAGATTGTACTTAATTTGATCTGTAAAAAACTACTAACAGACCATAATAAATTATTATTTCAATATGACAGTGACCTTGGATCAATATTCGTAGAAGAAAAGCTTAAACTTAACAAAATAGTGCCTCGAGTTGCACATGATATAAATACTTACCTAGACTACACCTCTATTCTTGACTCCATACAAGATGAAAATATCAGAATAAATTTACGTGAATTAGTAATTAACGATCTATATCGAAATATCCTAATCGAAGAATTAAAATCTAAGGAAAACAAAAAAGAACTTAAAGAAAAAGATATATCTGAAATACATAACCTTGCAATACAGTATGAGTTAAATTTCAGCAGAATAATCTTTACTCTTAAAAGTTCAATTTCAGAGTTGATTACAATAAAAGATTTTAACAATATGAATATATCGTGGATAATTGTAGCATACTTTTTTGAAGCCTGTGATATAGGGGTACATCTAAAATGATTTTACCCAATAAAAGTGTAAGGCCTATTGATTCATTGTTTTATATCTCTTCCAACGTTCTTAAAATCATGGGAACACAAGATATTTCAGTTGATAAACTACACGATCAACTTAATAAAAACCACCCAAAACCCATAAGTATTGAAACCATTTTATTGTGCTTAAACTATTTATTTATTATTGGAAAGCTAGAGGGAACTGATGAAGCTATTAGAATTAAGATCTGACAATAAAAATTTTAGAACCATTACTTTTAAAGATGGCCTAAATATAATTGCTGGACTACAACGAACAGATTCAAACAAAAAGACATATAATGGTGTAGGCAAAAGCTTTACGCTAAACTTAGTTCATTTAATGCTGGGTAGTAGACTTGACAAGAAGAAGCAGAAAAAAGTTTACGACTTCCTGTCCAAATACGGAAATTTTTATCTACAATTCACACAAGATGGAGAGCCCTATACTATACAAAAGGATTTTTCTAAAACTGATTATTACATTAATGGAAAAAAAGTCAATCAAAGCAGCTTTCCAAAAGAAATAAGAGATATAATCATTGGCGATAAGCTTAATTCAAACGTTACTTTTAAACATATCCTTAATACATTTGCACGCCGATATGGTGGGAGTTATTATTCCAACATTCTCACGCAACAAGATATGCCAGAATCTGATTATTATCAAAGATATACCAATCTATCGTTACTCAATGTAGAGACTGACCTTGTAGAAGAGAAATTCCTAATTAAGAATAAACTAAATCAGCTCACACACGCTGAGAAAGCAGTAAAGGAATATGAACCCTTATTAGAGAAAAGTAACATAAAAGACCTAGAAGATCAGCTTAGTACTTTAATTACAGAGAAAAATGAATTCATAATTGCAGAAAATTATGATAAATTTTTACAAGAAGCTGATCTCCTAACAGCAGATATAAATAAAATGCGCAATGATTCTCACGAATTAAACAACAGCATTTTACGTAAATCTCAAAGTCTAGAATATTCAAAATCAATTGGTGTGGATCTACCAGAAATTTACAGATTATACGATGAGGCAAAATTCTTCTTTGGAGATGGTGTAAAGGTAAGACTAGAAGATGCTAATAATTTCCATAAAAAATTAATGGTTAGCAGGATTAACCGCCTAAATACCGAAACAGTATCTTTAAGAAAAGAACTAGAAGCACTCGAATCAAAGCTTCATCAAAGCGAGCTCTGTCGAGACAATATACTTAAAGACCTAAACTCAAAAGGAGCTTTGGAAGAATATACTTCTATTCATGAGAGAATAAAAAATATCAATTCTGAAGTACAAGAGCTAAACAAATACAAAACGGTAATAGAGGGTTTCAAAAAAGAAAGAAGTCATCTTGATCTAGAAAATGCAAGAGTAAAAAATGATAGCCTAGCTTATCTGAAAAGCACTAAAAATGAATTTGATACTATCGAAGACAAATTCAGGTCACTTGTTAAAAGGTTTTATGAAAACTCGGGGGGATCTTTCGAGATCAAAGAAACTGTGGATGCAAAATACCTCTATGACATTCAAGCTGAGATACCAAATGATGGATCACAAGGAATTAATGAGGTCAAAATATTTTGTTATGATTTCCTACTTTACTCATTAAACCCCAATCTATTAAATTTTATTGCGCACGATGGATGTATATTCTCAGAAATGGATCCACGACAAAAAGCTATGATTTTTAAAGTAGCTTTAGATCATATCCACGAGCAAGGCCTTCAATACTTTATTAACATTGGAGAGGCCTCACTTAACGAAGTTTTGGACAAGGACAATAAACAACCCTCAATATTATCAAAAGAAGAGCGCCAAGAGATTGAGGATAGCATAATTCTTGAACTTTACGACTCAGACCCAAGTAATAAACTTTTTGGTGAGCAGTTTGATTAAGGTTAAGGCTCAGTATTTATATAAAAAACTGAGCCTTAACTTTTTAACGCCTTTTATTCACCAATAAATTCATATTTTTCTGCAGTTTTGTCATATTTTTTTTGAATTATTTCAAATTCTAATTCTGAAAAATTTTCAATTTCGTTTTGAAATTCTTCTAAAACAACTGTTAATTCTGAAATGTCACGTCTTGTTACAGTTGTGTAACTAATAACTGAACCCAAAATATGTATTTTTAATCTATTTTCAATATTAAACCTGTAATCACGAATAATATTTGTTCTATTTGCATCTGAAATATATTCACTTAAACAATTTTCAATGTTTTTTATTGCAACCTTCCAAAACTCGGCCATTTCCCACCTAGAACGATTTTTATCTTTTGATTTTTTTACATAACGAATATTTTCTAAAATATTTATAAAAACATCACCAATTTTCTCTTCTAATTCTGAAAACTTTTTTATTTGCCATTTATCAAGTTCTGCCTTACCTGCACGAATTTCCACACGCCAAATTTCATTTTCGAAATTTTCTTTTTCAATATTCCAAATATCCCACCAAAACTGTTTTGAATTAGATTGAATTTCTTTGATTTTATTATAAATAACGGCCTGCCTTCCAGGCATTGACCCAACACGAATTGTATTAATTAGATCCCCTTGTCCTGCACTATATGTACCTACATTCTCACCATAACAGTGTTTTTGACATCTTTGATGCGCTATAAACAAATCAGGCGTAGGATTAAAATGTCCTTCATGTTCAAAATCAAAACAATAATCTACACGACTGATGCGTTCCGTTAGCTGGCCTTTTTTACTTCCGCTACCTATTGTTCCAAATTGCACCAACTTATCTAATATCCTTTTTTTGACCCCTTCATAACCATACAATGCTAATGAGAAACTTTTTACAGATACTCTAATATTCCAGTTGGTTGTTTTTTGAGATTTTGATACAAACCAGATTTCCCCATCAAGCCCCGTATCAAATCTATATAAATAACCACCTCTAGCGCCTGACTCTCCAACAGAAACTTTCACTTGTGGATTACCTATAGATGTAATTGAATCTTGCCTGTCTTTTTGTGCCTGATGCTTTGCTTTTTCTAACTCTTCTAAACATTTTTTAGGAAAAGCCCCTTGAAAGCTAATGTCTAGACCATCGAAGTTTTGATATATGAGTTTCATATTGATACCTTTTGTATGTGTAGGGGGGCGTGATACAAAACATGCCCCCCAGAGTTTTAGTTACATTTCTACTTGTCTACGACGCCAAGAAATATTCCATTCACCAATTTTCGAATTTTTAAATGCTGCAACATTCAAAGAATGGGGGAAACTTGGGTCATCAAAAGTTAAACTGAAAAATTCTAAAGGGTCTTTTCCAATTTTTTCCAATTTTTTCTTCCAGACAGCACCTACTTGAGACTCAAGCCCATCAGAGGTCTCCGTCATGATCAGAAAATGCGGTGCAGAAGAACCTTCCACATCTATGTTATTCTCTTCAAACCAAAATTTTAGATTAAGCTGAAGAGTTGAAACTCTTCCACTGTAAAATATTTTTCCATTTGTATGTTTTTCGATAATTTTTCCAATGTTTGACATTGTTTTTTCCTTATATAATTGTAATTTAATTGTAATTAGCGCGCTTCACGCTGAGAAAGCATTAGGTTTTAAAGGCAAAAAGTTTCTTAAGTAACCCTGCTGATAATTTTCATCACCAGCAGGCTTGCCTTCAAACCTCTTAAAGCGCTTTCAACTCTTCAAGAGGAAAACACTTATAAAGCTTCTAAATCTGCTATATAGTTAGATATTTCAGTTGTTCTCCAAGCCGTAATTCTTGAGCTTAGTTTAACTGCCTTGGGATATTTCCCAGATTTAACTCCGGCCCACCAAGTGGACTTGCTAACTGGGATTAATTCTAAAACTTCAGGAAGTCTTAAGAATCCGTATTTTTGTAATTGGATTTCAGCCATATTCTTATTCCTCATTAATTGGTTAATCTTTAATGAGGCTATTATGGACGGTTAATTTGTAGAAGTAAGTGCAAGGTCAGCCCTAAAGCCCGGGAAACTTTGCACCTAAATCTAGAATTGAGAGTTTTGATTCTTCAGGGTGATTCTTAACAACTTCGAGTACCAACTTATGCATGTCTTCTGGGGTTGGAATATTGAAGCTATTATTGTCAATTTGAAAAGAAAGCATTATAAGAAAGGATTCCAATGTAGTGGAAAAATCGCTTTCGACAGTACTTTTTACAGGGATATCATTTTCAACTAGGATTTTAGCGAATTGTATCGAAACATCTAGACGTGCCTTAATTAATTCATAACCTATATTACTGCTAACCTCTAAGTGGTTTTCAACTTGAGGAGATAGAGTATTAATGAAATTTTTAGAAGCATGGTGAATACACCATAAAGAATCTTTCTCATCAACTAAACCAGTTATTATTTGGTATTGAGACATTAAGCTTCTCAAAGGATCACTAATATTATCAAGGTCTATCATGTTATAAACATTTTCCACCGATTTCTTTATTTGCTTAAATTCAGCAATTAATTCGTTACGGTTAGGCATTCTATCAATACAGCTTATTTTTGACCTTGTAAGAGTAACAAGCCTTAGAAGCTCTTCTTTACTTGTATCTTTTAATTTTTTCTTTGCGTGCCTTTCTATTTCTTGAATTATACTTTCAAACTCTTTATCAGTCGGCTTAAAAGCATGAAGAGGTTTATATTTAGCGCCCCATTTAGGTTTTGATGTTACCATTTATTTATCCTTTCAATCCATCAATATAATCGGCCCATTCTTGCATCATCTTGGTACGTTCTGGTAAAAACGTAGCTCTGGCATAAGCTGCTTGCATTTTGTCCTTTGGTGCATGAGCTAGCTGAAGATCGACCACTTCGTAGCGATATCCTAATTTTTCCATAATGGCACTCATTGCAGTACCTCTGAATCCATGACCTGTAAGTTTACCTTTATAACCAAGCTGATATAAACCACGTAGAATAGTGCTATTACTCATCGTCTTTTGTGGATTAACTTGATTAGGGAATACGAAATCTCTATTGCCGTGCAATTCATGGAGTAGTTTGAACAGCTCTAATACTTGTTTAGATAGCGGCACTATATGAGCTTTACTCATTTTCATGCGTTCTGCTGGAATCGTCCATTGTGCATTTTCAAAGTCAATTTCTTCCCATTTCGCATTGATAAGCTCATTTGTACGGACAAAAGTCAGCATCAAGAGTTTGATAGCATAGCGAGTAGTTGCATATAGCCTCGCATCATTACGCTCTAGTGTTTTTAGGAAGGCTGGTATCTCATGTGCCTCCAAACCTGCATGATGCTCTTGTTTGTATGATTTAAGGTTCACGTGTAGGTCTAAGGTTGGATTATTAACAATAATCTCTTCACGTTGGGCATATGTACAGATTTGTTTGCAATATTGAGCCAAACGGTGTGCAAGGTCGTTTGAACCAGCTTCTTCTGTGTGGCGTATTGCTTCTAGAATCTGTTTACGCTTTAACTGTGTAATAGGGGTTTTTCCGATATAAGGAAACAACTTTTGCTCAAGGCGACGTATAACATAACCAGCATTGCGCTCTGTCCAACTATCCTTCTTATGTTCAAACCATAGAAGTGCTACATCCTTGAATGTATTATTTAGCTCATTCTTTATATCTTGTAGTTCTTCTTTTTTGGTCGCCATAGGGTCAATGTTTTGCAGAAGAAGCTTTTTAGCTTCCATTTGTTTTTCACGTGCTTCAGATAAAGAAACGATTGGGTACTCACCTATAACCAGCATCTTTTCTTTACCACCCTTAGGGAAGTAATAGCGCATACGCCATATTTTACCACCTGTAGGCGTTATCCATAGAAACAAGCCTCCACCATCAGGTAATCTATAGCCCTTTGATTGAACTTTAGCGTTTTTACACTTTATATCTGTTAATGGCATTTACTTTACCTTTAATTCTTCGAATTCAACAACACGCTTACCGTATATTTTCTTTGCTTGATATATTTTAGCTTGAGGGTACTTTTCACGAATTAACTTCACAAGTGAAGTTTTACCAAACAATTTTTCACCCTTTTGGTCTTTATAATCAGCATCCGGCATTTTACATCCCAAATAAACCCCATGTAGTTCCCTTTCGCCGAAAGGTAAAAACTCAAAGGGCTCAGATGGTGTTCTCCCATCTCCCAAAGAGACTCTCCATTCTTTTTCATAGTCCCAATCTCGGGATTTTGTATAGATGCATTTGTGTATCATATCAAGATAATCTTCAGAAAAATCACCACACATAAGATTTACGACCTTATTGGCATCAAAATAAACAGGTGCTAACTCAGGATAGCTAACTGCTTTAGCTTCGTTATAAGGACTATTCTGATCAGAACTACGAAATTCAAAAGCACACCCTTTGTGACTATCCGCATAATGTGACCACATCAAGTTGTCATCAACCACAGACGAAAGGCACAGCAATTTATACGCAGACATGAATGTTTGAAATACAGATTCATATTTTTGAACTATATTTGGTAAACTTTCAAACATCTCAGCAAATAAAGGCTCAAGCATTTTTTGAATAGAATTAAAATCTGTTCCTTTTGATTTCAAACTAGTTATCGTAAGGTTAAAAAAATTATTATCATCAAGAGGTACGGTTGAATCAAAAACACACCTTGCCTTTCTCAATAACTCATTTTTAACAAATTCATAATCCAGATCATCTATGACCAAATCAAGATGACAATCAAACGGATCATTAAATTCTGAAGGGCGAGACCACTTTAACGTTTGGTTCTCTAATAAAAGCCTTCCACCATGTGCACCTGTGTACTTAAAAAAGCTTATTGGTTTTTCCATTTTGCGGGTACATCCTTTTGCTTGTTTCCGTATTTTGCGGGTACATGGGGAATAAACCCGCTTATGTACCCGCTTTTAATCTGGATGTCACAAAACGGCATTAAACCGCAATGGACAGTAAGACAGTGTAATACAAAAGAAAAAGGCCGTCTAGTAAACTTTACTGGACGACCTTGTATGAATAAATGGCTGGGGTGGTAGGATTCGAACCTACGCATGACGATACCAAAAACCGTTGCCTTACCGCTTGGCTACACCCCAACTCGGGTTGCTTATGTAACAGTCAAATGAATGTCCATAAGCGAGGGTTAAGTTAATACCTTACCCTTTTTTTGTCAATAGGGAATTTTACTTTATAGTCATTTATAATCATTAAAATTTAAAATAGCTCTATTTCAAACCAAAACCATACACTTGCAAGCCATCTTAAAGCCCCTTATAGACCCATCAAAGGTGTTGATACACGTCTTTAATGAAACTGGTTATAAGGCAGACTAAAGGCCTCAAGGCGTCGCTACCGCTATTTTAATTTAGCCGACACTTCATTGAGCTTCATTTTAACATGTAAAGTGTCTTTTTGTGTTTCCGGTTTTAGCAATAAAGCACGTTGCCAATGCTTGTGTGCCTCTTCAAAGCGCTCCAGTTTTTCATAGACATCACCAAGGTGCATGTTAATTGTTGCGTCATCGGGCCTATACTTTGCCGCACGCTTTAAATAAACGAGAGATTTTTCAAACTCTGCCTTTTTATATAAAACCCAGCCCATACTATCTAGAATAGAAGCATCCTTCGGCTTAATAAGTAAAGCACGGCCAATTAACTGAAAAGCTTCATCAATATGGTTGTCACGCTCTATCCACATATAACCAAGGTAATTCAGTGCCGTGGCATTATTGGGCATAATACGAATAGATTCCTTTAAATCCTTTTCAGCCTCTTCAAACCTAGCAAGGCGCTCATAAGCTGTACCCCTTGCAAAATACATCCAAAAGTCCTTTTTAGAAGGTTCATCCTCTTTTAAAGAAAACAAGTGATCATAAAGCTTAATCGCTTTTTCATAGCGGCCATTATTGTAATATAACTCGGCCAAAATACGTTGTATAATGACGTTATCATGATCTTTGGCAAGGCCTTCAACAAAAGCAATTGCCGTTTCAGGTTTACTTTGTTTGGTATAAATGTCTGCCATACGTATCTGACCGCCAAGCCAAGTATAGGCATCTACGGGGATAGCGCTGTAAGTATCGATAGCTTCTTCATAAGCCCCTGCCTGCTCTTGCGTAATGCCTTTATAGAAAAAAGTAAATGCATTGTGAGGGTCAAGCAGCAATGAAATATTCAGAACTTGGTCGGCGGCAATATGTAGCTTTTGGCTCGACATAAGGGTCGCTATTTCAAAAACGACAGAGGCCGCGTCCTGCGCTAGTGTGACGCTTACTGCCTCATAAGGTAACTCTGCTTTAATACGCTGAGCCGACTTGAGCAGCATCACATTTTCAGGGTTCGCTTTGAAAAAAGCCTTAAACATAGCTTTTGTTTTTTCAGGGGCACCCATTTTTTCATAAATGCGCTCAAGTGCTAATATTGTGAATGAAGAACGTGAGTCTGCTTCCAAAGCAAATTCATATTCAACCTTTGCTTCGTCAAGCCTACCTGCTTTTTCAAGCAAACGCGCAAAGTGGTAATGCCTCACAGCACTTAAGCCAGCGGCCACGGGTAATTCTTTTAATTTAGCAACAACCACGTCCGCAGGCTTACCTTGCTCAAGGTCAATATAGGCCGCTAAAACATGGAACTGTAATAATGCAGGTGAAATTTTTTGTGCGCGCTTAAAAGAACGCTTTGCCTCGTCGAGTTCACCAGCTATAAGAGCGTCGGCACCTAAAAGGATATAACCCATCGGCATGGCGTCCTCTTCACCTACCAATTCACGCGCAAGGCGGATAGACTCTTCCATATTGCCCAGTGCCAATTGCAATATAAAGGCATGTTCTTTTAATTCTTTATTTTGTGGGTCCGCAGCTTCAGCACGGTCATAGAAAAAGGCTGCATCGGCGATACGCCCTTCACGTTCACTTAAACGTGCCGCTAAATAGTTACTTACAAGTGGGGCAATGTCTACAGGTCGGCCATCTTCAAAAGAACCTTCTTCGACCATTGGAATTTCAACAGTTTTAACAATATCATCAGGCTGTTTTTTCACAACTTTACTGTCCTGTGAGTTGGACACACAAGAAAGCAATAAAACAACACTGAGTGCAATGGCTATTTTTTTCGTTTTTTTAATCATCGTTCCAGTCTGCATTTCATACATTACCTCTGTCAATATATTTATGGAAGTCAACGCAAGAAACAAGCCAGAAAAAGCAAGCAGGCGACCTCAAACCTCTAAATACTTTCGCTTTACTTAACTGACACCTTTAAATTAGATAATATAAAAACTTGTCAGAATGTATTTGTGATATTCCCTTAACATAAACAGGAGCGGCATTTCTTCAGGAAAGACGGGGTAAGGGTTCACCTGCATGGACTGCGCTTCACGCCCCCAATATAGCAAGCTACGCGGTACATGATAAAAACTTGTAATGAGGCTTACAGAGTTCATATGATGTTTCTGTGCCCAATTTTTTGTAGCCACAACATTTTCTCTGGTAGAAAGAGAGTCATAGTCAACCGTGACAAGCGCTTGACTAGCCAAAGGTAAATGACCCACCAGCGCTTCTTTGCTGACCTGAGGGTTCACGCCACTGATCAACACAGGTTTTTCGTAACCATTCGCCAACATATCAACAGCCACTTCAATGCGCTTACTACCGCCTGTAAAAATAGCTAAGCCGTCTGTACCATCCACCGTTAAAGGCACCCCCTTATGCGGTAAACTTATAACAAAAAGTACAAGGCCTGCCATATAAAAAAAGGCAACGACGATGCTTAAAAACGCTATGTAAACAGTAGGCTTATGCACTTCTTTGCGCCTTTTGCACAACGTTATAACTTGTTAACCAAGCGGCAACAACCGCCACAATCACCAACACCAAAGGTGCTAAAATAGCGCCAATATAAACATCACGTGAAAGGTAAACAGCAAACTGCGGGTACGAAGCCCCCATACCGTAAAGCGTTGCACAAGCTAGAAAACTAGCGATAAACCAACCCATCAAGCTACGTAAAAGCACCTGACGCACAACAAGCCTTGTAATAAAGCCATCGGTCGCGCCTACATATTGCAGTACAGCCAAACTATCTTGTTTACCACGCAAACCAGCTTTCACCGTGAGTGACACAAGCAAAGCCATAATAACAAACAACACCAAAGCAAAACCAAGGGTCGACATTTGTGCAAAACGCACCCCTTTACTCACCGTCGTCAACAATGAACGTGCATCGTCAATTTCAGCCGTTGGGAATGTTTTATAAATTTTAGCGTCAAATTGGTTACGGCGCAGGCTTTCATTCACCACAACGTCCAAAACGACAGGTAAAGGGAAGTCGCTTTCATCTTCAAAATAAGGCTGTAAGAGTAATTTTGTATCATCGGTAGAAAGACGTATTACTGCCACAACGCCTTGAAGTGCTTCAAGATCATAGCTCATTTTTTCAATATCAGCGTCCTTGGCGTCGGCCAAAAGGTAAACACTCACCTGGCTACTTTGTTCAAGCTGCCAATTTTTATAAAGATTTTCAAGGCCAACCAAGCCACCGCTACCAACAGCCGACAACCAGCCAAGTAATACTGTCATAACAACCAACAAGCGAAAAACGGTATCTTTACGCAGGGACAAGGCTTTTTTCGCACTTTTTGCAATGGGTTTAAACATATTAAATCACCTTCCCTAATGTTGTTTTTCCAAGATCTGTCTTCGTGTTTTTCGTCACAACTTTACCGTCTTTTAAATAGATACAGGGGTAAGGGAAGCTTTCAACCAGTTCACGGTCATGGGTGGCCACAACAACAGTGGTGCCATGTTTATTTAATTCCATAAAGAGGTGCATAATACGCTGACCCATCGCCGCATCAACGTTACCCGTCGGTTCATCGGCAACCAACAACCTTGGGCGGTTAACAACCGCACGTGCAATACTGACACGTTGTTTTTCACCACCGCTTAATTGGCTTGGGTGTTTATCAAGCTTGTCGCCAAGCCCGACCCAATCTAAAATTTCATCGACACACTTGTCTTGTTCGGGCGTTAACTTGCCGTGCAAAGAAAGTGGCAACGACACGTTTTCACGTACATTTAAATGTTCCAACAGGCGAAAATCTTGAAAAACAACGCCCATACGGCGTCTTGTGTGGGCAATTTCTTCGCGGTTTAAACGTGACACATTTTTACCAAACAAAGTCACAGAACCAACCGTTGGTAATAAGTCACCGTACATCATACGAAAAAGTGTCGTCTTACCTGCACCTGAAGGGCCTGATAAGAAGTGGAATGAACCCTCTTCAATGTTTAAACAAACATCACGTACAGCGTCTTTATCGGCAGAGCCATCTGTTTTACGATATTTAAATGCCACATGATTAAAATTGATCAACTTAATTCACCCCTATTCACATAAATTTTGATGGGGGTATTGTTACATAAGAAAGGTATCGTTTGCAAGAAGGTGACACCACGTTTGCCTACTTTATAGACATTTACACTTAAAGTGTTAAAAGAAGGTTGCACAGGGCGTCACATTCACATAGTGTAATAATTTAATATGTAATAAATTAATTTTACAAATATGACGAAGCTTAGTAAAACATACCAATGATTATCCGTTGCCCACAGTGCCGAACAGGCTATAGCGTAGAACACGACCAGATCCACAGAACTGGCCGTACAGTTCGTTGTTCCCACTGCAGCCACACATGGCAACAAGAATATATATCGAAAGTTGAGTCGGAGCCTGAGTTAAAAAAACCACCAATCGCTCCTATCAACAGTACGCTAGACAACGAAATCGCTGACAACGCATCGGCTGCTGTAAAAAATAAAAAGACACTGCAAATGATCGCGCTTGGCGCCTTTATTTCTATCACACTGGTTTTAAGTGGCATATTGCTGGCACAAAATTTCTTCGAAAACCTCTTCCCTGCGTCTAAAGGTTTTTATAGCGCCATAGGCCTTTCAAATGACAACAAAGAAATGACGCAATCGTCAACGGGGCTTATTATCCCTAAAAATGCCGTTGAACGTACACTCGAAGACGGCGAACCTTTGGTGCTGACATTCAAAGGTAAAGTTGTGAACACCAATAGCGTCAGCGTGAGTGTTCCTAAAATTATCGTGACATTACATGACGAAAAAGGTGTTGAAATTGACCGCTGGCCTGCTTACCCTGAGAAATCAAAACTCGAAGCCGGTGAAGAAACAACATGGACATGCCGCTTCTTCAACCCTGAAATTGACAGTGTCTTTGAGCACCGCATTCGCTTCACAAACTAGCAGCGCACAAAAACCTACATCTGAAATTAGTAAGAATTGCTATCTATAATAGCTTCATCCGACGTTTGAAGTGCCGCACGCTGGCCACAGGCCGCAAGCGGTAAAGCCAAAATTGTTAGAATAATAAGTAATTTGATGTTTTTCATGTTAAACATTTGCGGTTCTCGTTATTGGTTCATATAATAGACTTAACATTACAACAACAAGGCAGCGAGCGCAATTGAAGCATTTACATAACTTGATATTTTCGACTTTATTTTATTGTATAGGCGCAGGCACTGCCCAAGCGCAAGTCATGTCATTTTATGAGAAACCAATACAAGCACCCAATGTAACATGGCAAAACATGACAGGTGATACCATTTCAATGGCTGACTTTAAAGGTAAAGTTGTACTGCTTAACCTTTGGGCCACATGGTGCACACCTTGTATTGTTGAAATGCCTGCCTTTAATTTTTTACAAAAACGCTACGCCGCTGGTGGCTTTGAAGTGGTGGCCGTGGCGATAAATGACAGTGCTGAGGCCATTGTGCCCTACCTTAAAAAACACAAACTCAATTATATAACAGGTTATACTGACGCCCATGAAAACGTTGGCAAAGCCTTTCGCCCTAAAAGCACACCGACCACTTACCTGATAAACCGCAAAGGTGAAGTTATTGCTGGCAAGGAAGGTTTAAGTGATTGGTTAAGCCCTGAAATGATGGATTTAATCGAATCAGAGCTGAAAAAAAACCAAGGTAGTATTAGCCCACACGGGCAGTTCGATATTATTGACCGTAACGATGTACATGGTGGCATTCACCGCTAGCCATACTTCCCATCATTTAAGTAATTGTAATTTAAGCCGTATAACCTTATATATATAAACAGATGTACCTCACCCTTTTTTTGGCTTCACGCCACAAAACTTTTATAAATGCACCATTTCGTGCAATTCACACACAGGTAACTTCCTTATGAAAACTTTAAATAAAGCACTGATATTAATGAGTGCCTTACTGGTATTTAATACCGTGGCGCAAGAAGCCCCTTCGGCACCTATATCAGAGGTAGACGCTATTTTTGCACAATGCAAAGAGACTGTTACTTTACAAACAGCAGATGACTTTAACAAAGTCATTGATTATTTAGATGAAAACAAAAAGGGCAGCGAAAGCTACAGAGAAATACTGAACGACATAATTACCAATATTCTCGAGGCAACAAAAGAACAAGAAGTCGTTTTTATTGCCGCCTATAAAGCTAGAAGATCATCAAACACTGCCGACCTTGTTTGTGCTTACAACAAAGGTGATATGGATAAAGCCTTTAACCTTACAGGTATACTCCTTGACGCAAAGTTCAAAGCATACGTAAAAAACAACCCTGAATTAAAAAATGCTATCACAGCCAATAATTTCTTAAAAATAACCAGACGCAACCTTGCTGAATTCGTCGTCGTTTTTGACGCCTATATTAAAAATTATAAACCCACGGTTAAAATTCAATAATTTTTAACCCTTTCGACAAAAGCCCCTTAAATGAAGGGGCTTTTTTTATGGCCATAACATAAAGGCGATCAGTTGTTATATTTCAATTCCACCAACTCCTGTAAAAAGAGAATTAAATAGCTTAGATTACAATCCATAGGTAGCATTAATGGTATTAATACTGTTTTCGTTCCACTTCTATTCCACCTCTATTCGCTTTATTAAGGCCTTAATTATCCTGCTATTCCGTTCAAATTCCGCTAAAAACAGCCGCATTCAACTTAAAATTGTATCCATCAGGGGTTTTTAGTGTGAAATTAGAAAATTATAGAGTCTTTTAACAGCTTTCGAAAATAGTATAGTCGTCACGGTAATAAACTTTATCAAAATATAGCCCTTGAGGCGGCAATGTTTTACCACCATCATTACGATCTTTACTTTCAAGCATACGCTCAAAGCTATCAACAGGTATTTTACCACGACCAATATCGATCGCCGTGCCAATGGTAATACGTATCATATTATGTAAAAAATGATCGGCCTTAATTTTGAATTTAAGCAGGTCACCTTCGACGGTCATGCTTACATGTTGCATCGAACACATCGGCGTTGAAGACTCACAAGAGCTGGCACGAAAAGCGCTAAAATCATGCTCACCCACAAGGCATTCAAGCGATTTTTTCATCAAGTCTAAATCAAGCGGGTGCAACACATGCACTGCACGGTTGCGCCACAAGGACGTAGGGGCACGGCGGTTTAAAACCAAAAATTCATATTCCCTTGCAATGGCACTAAAGCGGGCGTGGAAGTTTTCTGAAACGACCTCTGCCTTTAAAATGCTCACGCTTTCGGGGGTAAAACGGTTAACACCATCCTTAAAGGCAATTAAGCCATGGCCGCAGTCAATTTCAAAATGGCAAACCTGTTCTTTACCATGCACTCCAGCGTCCGTGCGGCCTGAGGCGTAAATTGTAATGCTCTGCCCTGTAAGGTGTTTAATCGCTTTTTCGATAGAGCCTTGCACTGTGACGCGGTCGGGCTGGCGCTGCCAACCATGGAAATTACTGCCGTCATATTCAACCGTTAATTTTATGCGGCGCAAACTCACAATTGGTCACCCACATTAATAGGATAACCTTTCAAAAAATCATCCGCAGACATGGCACGTTTACCCGCACGCTTCAGTTCTGTAAAAGCAATGATTCCGTCATGGGTTTGCACAAAAAACTTATGCCCGCGCGCGTCACATACAACGCCCGACTGCCCTTCATAAGTCTTCACTGCGACCTCACTTTTAAGCACTTTAATTTCATGACCTTCATGTTCAAATATAGCGCCTGGCCAAGGCGACAAACCACACACCTGATTGTGGATTTCTAAGGCTGACTGTGTAAAGTCAAGCGTGCGCAGTTGCTTAAGCTCTTGCGGTTTAAATTTATGAGCGTAACAAGTTTCACCACCTTGCGGTACAGCGCTATTTTTATATTCAGCCCAATGGTCTACAACATGCAACATATGTTTTGCGCCTAAATCTTTAAAACGGTCATGCAGTTCACCTGCTGTTTCATTCTCACCAATATTATATGATTCACGCAAATAAACAGGGCCACTATCAAGCCCTTTTTCCATTTGCATGATGCAAATATCTGTCTCACGTTCACCATTTAAAATCGGATAATTCATTGGTGCAGCCCCACGCCATTTAGGTAAAGCGGAAGGGTGCAAATTTATACTCGGGGCAATATTTAAAACAGACTCTGGTAAAATAAGGCCATAAGCCACAACAATAATAAGGTCGGGTTTTAGAGAAGTTAAAGTATCGACCGCATCGTCTTGTAATTTTTCAGGTGTAAATACAGGTATATCATATTTCTCAGCCAGTTCATGTACAGGCGTTTTACGCACCTTTTGCCCACGCCCCGACGGCCTTGGTGGTTGAGAATATACCGCGACAACATCATGCATACTTGTGGCTAACGCATTAAGCGTTGGCACAGCAAATTCGGGTGAACCCATAAAAACAATTTTCATTTCACTCACACCTTATCTATATAGACAATGCTTGCAGTTCGGCTATTTCTTTATCAAAAGCACCTGATTTTTTAAGTTTTGTTAATTTTTTGATGATCATATTTTTCTTTAGACGAGACAAATGGTCGACAAATAAAATACCGTCTAAATGGTCAATTTCATGTTGAATGCAGGTTGATAAAAGATGATCAGCTTCTAATGTTTTCTGTTGGCCATTTTCGTCCATATATTCAACAATACAAGCCGCTGGGCGTTCAACTTCTTCATAAAAAGTAGGGACACTTAAACAACCTTCGTCATAAGTATCCATGTCTTCGCTTAAATGCGTAATAACCGGGTTGATCATTTTATATGGCTGAGGCTCTTCGTCTTCTGGGTTTGCAATATCAACCACGATCATACGTTTCAAAATACCCACTTGGTTCGCCGCAAGGCCAATACCAGGTGCTTTGTACATCGTTTCAAGCATGTCGTCTAATTGTTGCTTTATTTCAGCTGTTACCTCTGTAACCTCTACTGATTTTTTTGCAAGAGTTGGGTTGGGTGCAACCAAAACTTTTAAAATAGCCATTTATTTATAACCTCAATATATTATCTAGTTTTTAACATAGGTGAGAATTCGCTTTGTTTCAAGTATGTTTTTACATATTATAGATAGAAATATAAGAATAAAAGGGTAAGTTTTATGCAAATCAAAGAAATTGGTGTTATTGGTGCGGGTCAAATGGGCAGTGGTATCGCCCACGTTGCAGCCTTAAGTGGTTATAATGTCGTCATGATCGACCAAAATGAAGACGCTCTCCATAAAAGCAAAGACAGTATTGCAAAAAACATGACACGCCAAGTCAATAAAGGCAAAATAAGTGCAGAAAACCAAGAAACAGCCTTTAACCGTATCCAAATATTCACAAGCGTTAACGCCCTTGCCAATTGCGACCTTATTATTGAAGCCGCCACTGAAGAAGAGCATATTAAAGAAAAAATATTTAAAAGCGTGAGTGCTATTTGTAAAGAAACGGCTATCCTTGCCTCTAATACGTCTTCAATTTCTATTACACGCCTCGCTTCATATACCGATCACCCCGAAAACTTTATCGGTATGCACTTTATGAACCCTGTGCCTTTAATGAAGTTGGTAGAAATGATTAAAGGCCTTGCAACAAGCAACGAAACTTATGAAGCCGCGTTAGAAGTTGCCCATAAAATGGGTAAAACCGTTGCCACAAGTGAAGATTACCCAGGTTTTATTGTAAACCGCATTTTAATGCCTATGATTAACGAGGCTTGCTTTGTATTGCAAGAGGGTATTGCAGATGTAAAGTCTATCGATCAGTCTATGAAGCTTGGTACAGCCCACCCTATGGGACCTTTAGCACTTGCCGATTTTATTGGGCTTGATACCTGCCTGTCTATCATGCGCGTATTGCATAATGAATTGGGTGATAGTAAATACCGCCCTTGTCCACTGCTTGTTAAATATGTGGAAGCTGGCTGGCTTGGTAAAAAGGTAGGTAAAGGTTTTTACACGCAAGCAGGTTTATCGTAACTGTGCTTTATAGACAAAGCCCCTCACCTTTAATGAAACACAACCCTTCTAAAAAGAACGATTGTCGTCGTGAAAGCCTTCAAAAGTTGATATTATCAATAGCAGATAAAAAATAAAGGTATCCACATGGCTGAAATTTTAGGAATAACTATTTGCTTAGGCGTACTTCTGTTCTATTTCTTTGCAGGACGCATTATCGCCACGCATACCCTCTTTGGCAGAAATTATGCCGCGGCTGGCCTTCATAATATATTCTCAGCCATAGGTGTTTGGTATTTTATCGCCCTTATTGCGACTATATTAGAAATAAAGCTCAATATTGCTTGGTGGATATTTACCAGTATCATTGTCATACTGTATTTTTACTTCTTAAGTTCTAGACATGAAAAGCTTCCACGGGAGCACACCCTCACAGTACCTCTGACCATCCTTTTATTTTTAGTGCCAGCCTTCTATTTTGTCAGCGCCGATGCCCCTTCACAAATACAAGAACTTTTGGGTTACTTACGTAACAGCCAATATACCGCCTCACACTTCAATGTGGCCAACAGCGATGCCAGTGCAGCCTATGGATTAGAAAAAGTAACTTCTCCACAAGCGGGCTTATTGGCACTTTTACCTGCTTATATACTGAACACAACTTTTTTTAGTAGTAGCTTTGCTATATTTAATGTCTTATTACTCGCTTTCGTTGCCGATACAATGGTGAAATTGACTGATATAAACGTACGTTGGTCAAACCTTGCCCTTGTGAGTGCAGGGAGTGTATTTGCCTTAACTGTGCTAAACCCTTTCTTTTCACTCGAAACATTGACGATCGCCAATGCCGACTTTATTTTTGCAGCAGCTATTTTAACAGCTATGGTACCGCTATGCCGCGAGAAATCACTCCCTTTAGGACTTGGCGCTATACCAGCAGCCCTCATACTGTCCGTCATTACAGGTATGCACGAAATGGGTGTTTACGCTGCCATTATCATTGTATCCCTATGGATGATCCGTAAGCTATTTGAAGAAAAAACATTTACCGACTCGTTCTTCACCTTAACTGTCCTTATCGCATTGCCTGCCCTTTCTTGGCACTTATGGGCATTCTACGCACAGGATATTGAGCTGGCAAAAATATCGACATATTTGAACACTGATATTATATATATTGTGAAGGACTCACTTTCGGCGTTTGAATTGCTCACGTTAACGGCTATGCTTATTTTATTGTTGATAGAAATAGTGTCGGTACGTTCTTACAAAGATTTTAAAAACCTATTTACACATAATGCCTGGATCACACTACCAACCTTATTCACATGCGCTTATATACTTGTGTCAATTTTCAGTAACGAGAACGGGTTTGCAAACCGCATACAGTTTATCGCTGTCGTACCATTTTGGTATATTGCCACATCTTGGTACAAAAATTCAAAATGGCGGAAATTTGCCTATGAATCACCTTGGGCGCTTGCCCTTTCGCTGGCCATTGTATTTATGTCATTCCAGTCAATTGCATCAACAAGCTTAAAGCAAAGGCTTAACGACCCGCAACAGCATACAAGCAATGTGGCGACACTCCTTAAAGAAAACATACTGGCAGAGAGTGATAACCTTGCCATACTTGAAAGTACAGCAGACAGTCAACTATACTCCGCTTTCATGCGTTATGGGCTGACAGAGCACAAAGGGAAAGTTTTAAATGCTAACAAAATTTTAGCTTCAAGTAGCTTAGATCTGGATATTTTTTTTCTTAAGCTCAAGGAAGAAGGCTTTAATTATTTATGGGTTCACAGCCCGACAGAGAGAGATAAAAAATGGCTAGGCCGCTTTTTAAAGAGTGATAAGTCATACCTATTTAAAGTAAACAGCGACAAATTATCACTGATTCGTATTTACCCACACCCGAGTTATGATTATAAGAGCCTTTAAAGCTCTCTTTCATCCATATCAATCGTTGCTTGTGTAATTGTAAGCTCTTCGCTTTCGAGGTTGAAAGACATATTAACTTTATCACTCACTCCATAAAACTGTGCACTTTCTCTGACACCTCTTGCAAAATCATATGCATTATCGTATTGAACCTCTCCAACCTCTTGCGGATTCATATTTTCTTCATATTCTTCTATATAATCATTTAGCGCCATTAAATGGCCATTAGCATATTGTTGATCAAGAGTTGTCACCATATTATGAACATAATATGATTTTACTGTATGCTCTAGGTCACTGGCATTGTTATCCAAGTCATCCGTATAATTATCCACAAAGTTTTGACTTGCCTGTTTAATTTGATCAGCGGCAGCCTGTATTTCAGATAATTCACTTTCAGAAAGTTCTGAGCTATCCTTACTGATTATCGAAGAAAGATGAGACAAGTCCCCTACTTCCATCGCCACGCCCTGCCTTATATCTGTCAGGACAGAATTTGCGTCTTTCATTATATTTTGCCTCGCTTTATATGCAGCAGAAAAATCCTCACCTAAATGTTCTTGAACTTCTTGTTGATATTCATTTTCTGCAATACCTCCATAAAGTTTCGCATAATCTTCATGCATAACAGGGTTTGCTAGTTGATGCAGTTCTTTATTTTCCATCGTAGGTTCTAAGTTTTCATTAAAATAACGTGAACACATATTATTTTCACCCACATATTCTGCATCGATAGAGCCATATTGATCGATAGCCGTCTCACACGCCCTGAAGTCAGACGCGATTTTATGTACAACTTCTTGACGTTGTTCTGAAGTCATTTCATATATTGACTCTAAACTCATATTAGACTGAACAAACTCATTAAGCCCGTCTTGTAGCTCGAGCGATATTAACTCATAATCAACACCTTTATCCTGCATAATAATCTCAGGATTATCTTTGTCTAAGTTAAACTGAGCACCTTCAACTTCCTGTGTCATCGTTGAATCGACATTATAAGTTGCATTAGAACCTTCGTTCAACGAAATATCAGCATCATTTTTTTGCTTCACTCCAACAAAGGAACCCACGCCAATAGCCGCAACTGTAAAACCAGCAATAAGCGTTTTGCTTTTTTAGATAAATCCCTAATAACCCTCTTTGAATAACCGTTAAAAGCTTATAGGTATCACCTAAAATCAAGCAACTGACAATTAAGCTTGTCATTTAGTTAAAAAAAATATAACTTAAAGTATTACTGGGGGCGACATTGGTTTCGACGGGATTGATGCGTATCTAGGAGCATGTGGAGGGGAAAACGACCCACCTTACAAAACGTTTAAACTGTATAATTGCAGAAGACGATTACGGGTACGCTATGGCCGCTTAGTTTTAAACTGAGTAACTATAGATTTAACGTGCTTAAATCAATACAGACCCCATAAACGGTCTGGCCGAAGAGGATACTTTAGTTTATCGAGGTTCTTGTTTGGTTCATATTTGGATAAACTAGCAGGATGGGGCGCCGTGACTCTGAATGCGAATTTTTTAGGTAAGTTATTTCGATAATTTACTGAACGGACGGCCTTAACGTGGCCCTGTTTCTAGGCAGCGTTGAGGAGATATAAATTAGAAACTAAACATGTAGTAGCCTGTTACAAAACTTAGTTGCGGACGGGGGTTCGACCCCCCCCGCCTCCACCATTTACACTTCCAACCATGTCCAGCAAACCCCATATCACTCTTGATTTTCATAACATTAAAGCATATATTCGTTTCATAGCGTCCAACGGCGTTTGTCTAAATCCACATATATTTGTGAGTAACATACGCAAAGTTATTCACACACAAAGAGAGGTTACTCACAAAAATGGGCGATAGATACATACCATCTGATGAAGACCATGATTGGTTTTATAATAACCATGAAAAGATGAATCTTGAAAAAGAATCCGACAAACGATTAATAAAGTATTACCACCTTGCGATATATTTTAAGGATAGACCTGTATTCACAAAGAAGAATGTGAGCGATGGACATTCAATTCATATGAACGAAAGCAGCATCAAAGGCAATATGGGGACTGTCTCGCAAATATTAAACTCTAGAATATCCAAGAGAGCCTTTTGGGTTTCTTTATCAGCCCTTTTTTGCAGTATCTGCCGTTACCTTCTCTTTCATGGACTATCAAGGTGATAAAGAGTGGCAACAAGAACAAATAAAAATCTTAACCAAGATCAACAAATCATTACAGGCACAAAAATGAAACTAACCGAACTCAAAATTAAAAACGCTAAGCCCCAAGAAAAGGCATAGAAAATAGCTGATGACCATAGCTTAACGCCTTACATGTAACCCCCTCATGTAAAGCAGTCATATTTATTTAGACAGGCTTGTTTAAACTATCTTGCGTTTTTAAGGTCAGATTTTCTAAAGTCGTTTTCTTTAAAACCTGTTTTAAAATCGTAGTTGTCCCAAGTCAATATCGTCGATTTTTTTGTTTGGTGGTTATTAATTTCATAAACATCTGCGCGCCAGTATTTATTCAGGTACTGCTTGTAACCATCAATATTCATTGTCTTCATTAACGCACCTTTACGGTCGTATGAATCAACGCGCCAAAAACGAAACTCATTGGTGTCATACCAAACAATTTCTTTTGTATAACCTGAATGTTCATACAAAGGGTAACGTTCTACCATTAAGCATTCCATACCATTATCACACGCTTCTTTACCAAGGTATTTATAGGTAAACTTACCCACTTCAGGTGACGAAATGTCTTCATATGCAAATTCACTCCCCATAAATGGGCCTGATTTGTTTTTAGATGAAATACGTTTAACTTTACCTATTTTTGGTAAGTACATCCATTGGTCATCGGCCTCTAAGATTTTAGAAAACGTTAAGAATGCAGAACCTCTAATATCGTGTGGCATGTCAAAAATAATCATACTCTTATCGCCCACAGATGCGTCGGCCATTTCAAATATTCTATTACGCATTTGGCGTGTTGATGTCTGCCCATGTGCGTTTTTAAGTTCCATCAAAGCACTTACTTCATAGCCACCAAAACCAAAATCACGGTCATCGGCTTCTTTAACAATAGCGTAACCTTGCTCTTCTAATGTACCTGAGGCTAATAACTCGTCTGCTGTTTTGGCAAATGTTGTCGTACTTAACAATGCAAAAGCAAGAGCATTTATTATAAATATTTTTCTCATGTTTATTTTCCTTCTTTAACTTCAATTGATTTTATTTCGTCACTATCGACTTTATTAAATTGACGTTTATCGAATAGCAGTAGCAAGGGCGGTAGTAGCAAAAAGTCAACGAGCAAGGCAAAGCCAATAGCAATTGCCGTCAAAATACCCATCGTACTATTCATTTGGAATGTCGAAAACGCAAGCACACCAAACCCAGCCATTAATGTGATCGTGGTAATCACCAACGCACTACCGACCATATGGAAAGCATAACGTACAGACTGCTCAGGGTTTAGCCCTTTTTCTTTACGCGCACGGTCATATTTTGACAAGAAATGCACCGTATCATCCACAATAATTCCAAGGCTCACAGCAACAATAATGGCCACCGCCATATTCACTTGACCATTTAGCAGCGTCCAAACACCAAAAGCCATGATTGCAGGGAAAATATTAGGCGCCATACTAAACAGACCCATCTTCACACTGCGTAATGCAATACCAATAATAACGCAAATTGACACAAGTGAGACAAGGTTACCGACCATCATAGAGTCAATATTACGCTGTGAAATATAAGCAAACATCACTGCTTGACTTGTTGCCGTTGCGCGCATGTAACTTGGCGTATTATTACGTAACCATACTTCACTACGGTCCTTGAATGCATGTAATTCTACCGTTGATAAATCATCTATCGTCACAGTGACACGTGTCGCTGACTTATCGATATTTATACGGTCGTTTAAGTCTAAACCATAAGGCAATGACATTTCATAAAGCAATAGGTATTGCGCCGCCAACTCACGACTGTCTGGAAGCTTATAGTAGGCATCATCATCGCCGTGCATGCTTTTGTTAAGACGCTTAAATACTTCCGTTTGATCAAATACATGAAGCACTTCAGGCTGCGCTTTTAACCAATTAGAAAAGGCTTCTAAATTTTTCAAGTATAAAGGCTCAGCAATACCACCAGACCCTTTGGCATCCAGAGAATACTCAATCTGATAAATACCCGTTAAATTTTCGATCATAAATTCGGTATCAGTTCTAAATTCAATCGTTTTATCAAAATATTGCACAAACTGATCATTAAGTTCGAGTTTGGGTACCATTGCAGCCAAAGAAATAACCAGAACAGTCATCGTCACCAAAAGCATTTTTTTCTGCTGAATAACAAGGTCAGCAAACTTATCCATATAAGTTTTAGGGTCGCTTTGTGCGCGCACCTTCACACGAATAGGCATAATGGCAAGCATCGCCGGTAAAAGCGTGACAGAGAGTACAAACGCCATCATCACACCAAAGGCAGACATATTGCCTAAATGACGAAATGGCGGAGCATCAGAAAAGTTCAAACTCATAAAACCAATAGCCGTCGTAGCCGACGTAATAAGTACTGGTTTAAAGTTAATGCGTAAGCTTTCTTTAATGGCTGCAAATTTTTCCATGCCACCACGCATATTTGTAAACATTGTCAACATAACGTGCACACTGTCAGCAATAGCCAGCGTTAACACAATTGAAATGGTGGATGCTGACGGCGGTGTCAGCGGGTAACCCATCCAACCACCGAATCCCATGGCCATGCCAGATGAAAACATCATAACAATAAGGGTTGCAACCGTACCAAGAAAACTTCTCAGCATAATAGCGAGCATTACTAAAATAATAATATTCATCAAAGGTGTGAGTGTAGTCATATCCTTCATCGAAGCTTCCATGAAAGCATTATTTAACATTACAGTACCGCTTAAGGCTGTTTCAAACTCAGGATACTTAACCTTGAATTTAGCCAATAGCTCACGGCCGGCCTTCGCTGTCTTAACAACATCAGCGGGGTCATCCCCAACAAATTGCATCGTGACAGATATTTGTGTTGTTTGACCATTTGTACTTATCAAACGTTTTTCTATCGTCGGTTCATTTAAAGCAATATTTTTCGCCTGCATCAACGCCTCTTGGCTGTAAGACATTGGGTCTCCCTCAACCAAATCCTCAACAATAAGATCGTCATCTTCAGCCCTTGTGTGCTGGTAATTTGTAATAGAGTCGACCCTTGTAGAATAAGGTAATTTCCATGCATCATCTGTTAATTCTTTAACAGCGGTTAGGCTACGTTTTGTAAACATATCACCTGTTGGAGATTTTACAATAAAACTCAAAAAATCACTTTTTGTATAAGTGTTTTGAAACTCTTCAAATGCAGCTAACTGCGGATTTTCTTGTGAAAAGAAAACACGATAATTTGTTGAAAAACTGAGCTTCTGCGCACCTGCCATAATAAGAATAGAAGCAACAACAGTTAAGAGTAAAACTACCCATCTACCTTTTAGTAAAACACCTGCATACTTTTCTGCAAAATTATCCAAACGACTCATATTATCTCATTTCATCTTTAATTTTATTATATTTCTCACAAGGACTTGCATCATAACATTAAAAAGCCTCACAAAGGAGGCTTTTTAAATAACAAATCATCGGTTAACCAAGAATTTTCTTCATCGTTTTACCGAGCTCTCCTGGCGTCGGTGACATAGTCACACCAGCAGCAATTAAAGCTTCTATTTTGCTTTCTGCCGTACCTTGTCCACCACTTACAATGGCACCAGCATGTCCCATACGCTTCCCTTTTGGTGCTGTTGCACCAGCAATAAAGGCAACAACAGGCTTAGTAACGCTTGTTTTAATAAATTCAGCAGCTTGCTCTTCATCTGTACCGCCAATTTCACCAATCATAATAATAGCATCCGTTTCAGGGTCATTTTCAAAAGCACTTAAAACTTGGATAAAGTTTGTACCGTTGACAGGATCACCACCAATACCAACACATGTGCTTTGGCCAAGGCCTTCTGCTGTTGTTTGACCAACTGCTTCATATGTTAACGTCCCACTACGTGAAACAATACCGATACGGCCTTTTTTGTGAATATGACCAGGCATAATACCAATTTTACATTCGTCTGGCGTAATAACACCCGGGCAGTTAGGGCCAATAAGGCGCATACGACAATTTTTATCAGCAAGGCGCTTTTTCACACGGATCATGTCTGCTACAGGGATACCTTCAGTAATGCAAATAACAAGAGATATACCAGCATCAGCGGCTTCTAAAATAGCGTCAGCAGCAAACGGTGGTGGTACATAAATAACAGAAGCTGTTGCTTCAGTTTCAGTCACAGCTTCTGCCACTGTGTTAAAAATTGGTAAGCCAAGGTGTATTGAACCACCTTTACCAGGTGTTACACCGCCCACCATTTGCGTACCGTAATCGATCGCTTGTTCACTATGGAAAGTACCGTTTTTACCAGTAAAACCTTGGCAAATAACTTTCGTGTCTTTGTTAATAAAAATAGACATTATTTATTTATTCCTTTTTTAATCGAGAGCAGTCAAAGGACTGCCCATTAATTTTTCACAAGTATAAGAAGCATTGACATTGGGCATACCTGGGCAATTATAGCCGCAAAAATAAGCATATCCACTATACTTTGTTTTTGCTTGCATCAACTGCATGCAGTTGGTGAGAGCTTCAAATTCGCCGTGATAAACACGCGTCTCTTCACCTCTCGCTGTGGCTTCATAAATGAAGCCATACCAAGGGCCATAAGGGCTTTTATCTTCCATTATATTTGCCAAACTAAGTATGGCACAGCCGCTTAATAAACTGGCAGATAATAAAGTTAAAAGCTTTATACTTCTTATCATTTTATAACTACGCAGCCTTAACAGTTGCAACTTCAGTCACGACTTTTTGTGCCGCATCATCAAGGTCATCAGCTGTGACAATTGGCAAGCCTGAATTCTTAAGTATTTCCTTACCTGCTTCAACGTTTGTACCTTCAAGACGTACAACAAGTGGTACAGATAAATCAACTTCTTTGGCCGCAGCAACAACACCATTCGCAATGATATCGCACTTCATAATACCACCAAAAATATTCACTAAAATACCTTTAACCTTAGGGTCAGAAAGAATAATTTTAAAGGCTTCTGTCACACGTTCTTCTGTTGCGCCGCCACCAACATCAAGGAAGTTTGCAGGCGTTCCGCCGTAGTGTTTAATGATGTCCATCGTTGCCATAGCAAGGCCGGCACCGTTGACCATACAGCCAATGTCGCCGTCTAGTGCGATATAGCTTAAATCAAATTTAGACGCTTTCACTTCACGAGCGTCTTGTTGAGATTCGTCGTCCATCTCATGAATTGTTTTTTGACGGTAAAGCGCGTTTGGATCGATGTTCATTTTACAATCGAGCACTTTAATTTGGTCGTCGCCTGTCACCACAAGTGGGTTAATTTCAAGCATACCTGCGTCTACCTCTACATAGCATTTATAAAGGTTCATAAGTAATTTAACGAAATCGTTAACCTGCGTGCCTTTAAGGCCAAGCTTGAAAGCCACGTTACGGCACTGGTAAGGCCATAAGCCAATCGCTGGATCAACATTTTCCGTGAATATTTTTTCAGGCGTTTCTGCCGCTACTGTTTCAATATCCATACCGCCTTCTGTAGAGGCCATAATGAAGTTACAGCTTGTCTCACGGTCAAGTGTAATGGAGATATAAAGTTCGCGCACAATGTCGGAACCTTCTTCAACATAAACCTTGTGAATAGGTAGGCCTTCTGGGCCTGTTTGGTGTGTTACTAGCTGTGTACCGATAAGTTTTTTAGTCGCCTCAGCCGCTTCGGCTGGTGATTTACAAAGTACAACACCACCAGCTTTACCACGCGCACCGGAGTGCACTTGCGCTTTCACAACTGTGATTGCTGTGCCGAGTTCTTTCGCTGCAGCTGCAGCTTCGTCGGGTGTGCTCACAACGATACCACGAGGCACAGAAACACCGTATTCTGCTAAAACCTGTTTCGCTTGATATTCATGAAGGTTCATATTTTTTTATCTCTTTTATTTTTAAAAATTTAAATCTCTTATATGCCTCTCTTAAAAAACATATCCGTAAAGGATACCCTTTCAGTCACAAAATCGCATTAAAAATATAGCCAAACGGCAAATAAATATATTTTATTTAGGACATTTTTATTAAAAACGCCCAAAAGCACAACCTATGCGAGAAAAAAGACTGTTTATGTGACATTTAAAAGGAATTAGAGAAGAACTCAAACGGAATAATAGGGCAAAAAAAAGCGAATAGCGGTGGAACCAAAAGAGAATTGAAAGGTATAAACCGGTCTTTTTACAAATAAAAAGTTGTAAAAAGATACTTTCAATTCGCATTTTACAAACACAAAGGGAATCAAAAGCCTTGAAATTGAAAATAAAACACCTATTTTTACAAACAAGATAATACATCTGACTTACCTTTAACCTTGGCATTTTCTTGTCATACATTCTTTCACACATATCTCCCAAGGAGAATATTTATGTCAAACAATAAAGCCTTGTTAGGCTTGCTTTAATTTATATCATGAATAGCATTGCAGCCATTACCTTGTTTTTATGGATGCCGCCTCACCCACAAGCAGTCGCTATTATAGACTGTACCTCAATATTTGTTGGAGAACATTATGACTTTAAACACAAAAAACGGTCGTTTTTTTACTTACGCCGGCTACATGGGGGAAAAAGCAAAAGGGATAAACTACCAAACTTTGGAAGGCAGCCCATGTTCGTTAGTTAACATAACTATGAAAGGCACCAATATCGGCAATATTCGCGCGAATAACATTGAAGCAGCCATAGACTTAGCATTAGAAGCATGGCCAGATGCAGAGACATTTGTATTAGAAAATGAATCTATATTTGTGATCGAAGATGTGCCTATGCATAACTTTACGCTAACACCTGTGAAGGTTAACATTAAAGAACACGGACTCTCCAGACCCAGCGCATAACCCCCTCGAAAAAAAAGCCCTCGGTTGAGGGCTTTTTTTTGTCTACATTATAGACAGCAGATACGACCGTTATTTATTGACCAAAGGCGTATTTTTGCGGCATGTTTTGAATGGTATCGCTTTGGCGTATCAACTTAAAGGCTTTTGTATATTCAAACAGAACAGCCAGCGTGTAGTCCATGCGTTCACGCATGTAAGTATCTTGCTCAGCGTATCCGTCCCTTGGGCTTTCGTGTAAAATTTCGCCTGCATGACGCACAATTAAATGGTCGGGCATGTAGCATATTTTACAGTTTTTATAACTTGAGGCACGCATTTCACTAATAGGATAAGAACCGTTAACAGAGCCACTTACACCGACGAGCAAACCAGGCTTATGCCCCAGTTCCTTACCGCCCGCATAGTGGAAAAAGTTTTTTAAGGCGGCGGGCGCTGTGCCGTTCCATTCGGCGGCAATAACAATTGTGGCGTCGCAGGTTTTAAGTTGTTCACTAATAGGTTTCCACGCGGGTGCGGCCTTGCCTTCTTTACCCCACATGCTTTCGTCCCAAAGTGGTAATGGGTTTTGACCTAAGTCAACCACCACAGCTTCAGCGTCTGCATTCAATTCTGTAATGCGTGTTTTAAGGTATTGAGCAATGCGTCCCGATTCACTTGATGGCCTGTGTGAGCCGCTGATAATAGCTATTTTCATAAAGGAGAAACCTATCTTTTATTTTAATTTGAACGCCAGTATAAACTATTCAACTGTCACTTTGTATTATTTTATTTACCAAATATACTTGTAATATTTTCAAGAAGTACCATAATATTTATTAATATATACACCTTCTCTTTTAAACCGACCGTGCCTTACCGCACTAAGGATACCCCCATGAAAATTTTAACTACTACACTTTTGGCCTTGGCCTTATGCATGAACGTGCAAGCATATGAAGCGAATGACGTTAAATTAGCCGCTGTTAGCCCTATTGATATTGCAATGAATAAGCTTAAAAAAGCGAATAGCCGTTTTCAGCAGTTGGCGCAATTGATCGACATGACAGTTTATACATATCGTGTACAAGATGTTAGCAAAACCAAACTACCCTCATCATTTAAGAAAAAATATGCGGGCAAATATCAACAGCATTTAAAATTAAAGGCTGCCATTAAAAAATCCGAAGGTCATATGAAATTTAAAGTGTCGACCAATATCTTAATCAATGCCTCTAACAAAGTGACTGATAAAATTGTTAACCTAGAGGATGACTTCACTAAAGCCCGGTCTTATTATAATAAGATCATGCCGAAAGACCTTCGTTTTAACACAAGATCGGCGCAAATTACGGCGGCACAGTTAGAGTTAAAAATTACATACCTTGAACGCGTGATAGGTGAATTTTTAAAGCTAGAAAATGAATTTAACATTCACGCCACTTTTTATTTACACCAAACCAAGAACGTTTAAAATATGTATAACGAACAAAAAAAGCCCTCAGTTGAGGGCTTTTTTTTTGCTCAAGCGATAAACCCTAGCAAAGGTGTGATGCTTATAAAGAGATAGAATCAACCAAGCCTTTAACAGCCGCAACTGAGCTATCAAATTGTTTTTGTTCTTCTGCTGTTAAGTCAATTTCAACAACACGTTCTACACCGTTTTCACCAATAACACATGGTACGCCGACGTAAAGGTCCTTCACACCATACTCACCATTTAAATGTGCAGCACATGGTAAAATACGACGCTTGTTAAACAGGTAGCTTTCAGCCATTGAAATAGCCGATGCTGCCGGTGCGTAAAACGCAGAACCGTTACCCAGTAGTTTAACAATTTCTGCGCCGCCGTTGGCAGTGCGGTCAATAATTTCGTCGAGTTTTTCTTGTGTCATCCAGCCTTTTTTAATCAGGTCAGGAATAGGAATACCAGCCGCTGTTGAGTAGCGTGCAAGTGGCACCATTGTGTCACCGTGTCCACCGAGAACGAATGAGTTAATGTCTTCAATAGCAACGCCTAGCGCTTCACTTAGGAAGAGGCTAAAACGTGATGAGTCGAGTACACCCGCCATACCCACAACTTTTCCGTGGTCAAAACCTGTTACTTCACGCATGACCCAAACCATCGCGTCAAGCGGGTTTGTAATAACAATAACGAAGGCGTTTGGCGCATATTCTTTAATACCCGCACCAACCGATTTCATCACATTTGTGTTGATACCAATAAGGTCATCACGGCTCATACCTGGTTTACGTGCGATACCTGCTGTCACAATAACAACGTCAGCGTCACAAATATCGGCGTAGTCATTTGTACCAATCACATTGGCTGATGAACCATCAACCGCTGTGCTTTGTGCAAGGTCTAAAGCTTTCCCTTGAGGTGTACCTTCAGCGATATCCATCAACACCACGTCACCTAAATTTTTAAGCGTTGCAAGGTGCGCAAGCGTACCACCAATATTACCAGCACCCACAAGTGCAATTTTTTTAACAGCCATGAAAAGACCCTTTTTTTGTTAATTTTTTATGTTAGCCATAGGATACGTCAACTCAGCGCAAGAATAAAGGATAATGGTGATTTTTTTATTCACTTGTTTACCGTGAAACACAAGTATGAGTCATTTAAAAAGTACCAAATTAGGGTCGACAACCAATTTAATTTGACGCCCTGGTATGAGTTTTTCATCCACAGCAAGGCCGTTGATCGCCCGCAACCATTCGACCTTCAAATCACCGAATGGTAATTTTTGCGCCAAACTTTGCACTGTGTCGCCTTGTTTGATGTTGGTCACCTTCAAACGTAATGGCTGAATTTTATCGGCTTTTTCGTGCGGCAAACGCATCATACTTTCGGCACTTTCAAAAAACTGCGCATCAAGGGTATCAAAATGTTCTATGGGAGTGAGGAAACTTAACAAATAAAAATCACCGCCTGATTTGTTTTTATCTTCATCATTTTGCACCTTAAAGCCAAATATACGCTCAACACCCTTATTTTCATGTTTACCCCACAAGCTCGGTTCATACCATGTTCTTGTGCCTGTATAAACGCTATAACCATTGACATCCATTTCTTGAAGTTGGCGCATTTTAGGGTACAAAATACGCAAGGCTTCTTCAGGGTCTTGCCCTTTGCTAATGCGTTTTCTTTTTAGGCTTGCTTGCGCTTGATAAACATTGTTATACGAACGCCAAACGCCGCCATAGTTCATGGTTAAAAAACCTTTTGGCAATGTGAATTTAAAGCGCTTTGCTTGGCTATAGATATTACGTTCTCCTGCTACGCCATATTGACGAAAGCTGGGGCCAAAAGCCATACCGTCTATCATGTTTAAATAACGGTTTCTGTTTGTGGCTTCATGGCCTTTTATAAGCTTACCACTCATATCTTCCACCATTTTGATGCGTGCCTTAGGTTCAGGGTGACCTGCAAGTAAGCTATAAAAATCGGGTTCTGGCATTTTTTCGCCATCATTGAAATATTTATAAATTGTTTCATGTAATTGGTTGTTCAGTTCAAAGGCGTCATACATGCCAACCGCTTCTCTTGGGTCATATCCCATAAGTTCCATATAGTGCATTGCCGACCTATCGGCTTCTTTTTCATGATATCGGCTGTTTTTGGCAATGCCAGCGTCAAGGGCAAAATAACCCGTCGCCGCCACCGCTACACCTAGGCCAATATCGTCTGTATTCATACCCACCAATGTTGCCCCGACAGCCAATAATGCGTGGCCAGTTTTACGTCCCACGTCACTGCGTACCATATGGCTCCCTGTAATATGCCCCGCCTCGTGCCCCATGGCAGCAACAAGCTCAGATTCATTATTTAAAAATGGTAAGAGGCCGCGGTTAACATTGATATAACCAGGGATAGCCCAAGCATTGACCGATTCACTATCGAGCATAATAAATTCATAAGGCGCTTCAGGTCTTTCGCTGACGTCGACAATTTGACGGGCAATGGTCTGATAATACTTTGTCAGATCTTTATTTTCTTTATAAAGGCCGTGCGCCTTTATATGCCTTCTGGCCACTTCATGACCTTTTTCGTATTCCTCTTCTTCTGTCATGAAGACCAAGTCAACATGCCCTGTCGAAGGGTTTTTTGCACAAGCACAAAGAATAAGCGCAACCAGTAAAACATTTAATTTCATTATAAAAAACAACACCTTTTATTTAAAAAATAAGTATAGATAAACGCCTGAAACAAAACAACTAAAAGTTCAAATGGCTTAAGCTATAAATATGACCATTGATAAAAAAAGCCTCTCCATGGAGAGGCTTTTGAACGTTTGATGTTTTAGTTTTTAAGTTCTTTGTCAATATATTCGTCTGTTCTGTCGACACGCTTGCTTTTAGATTTAATATCCAAACGTTGGCCTTCAAGGTTCAGTTTTTTGCTTTCAAGCTCAAGCTGATATTCAGCTTCTTCGCGTTCTGCACGTTTAAGTGCTGCGGCAGCACGTTGCTTGGCATTGAAAAGTTCTTGGCGTCTCACCTGTTCAACTTTTGCAGCGTCACCTTGGTAGGATGTTTTGTTGGTTTCAGAAAACGTGACACCTTGAGACTGGTCTAAAGTAATTGTTTTACGTCCACCAGAAAAAGTACGGATTAACACTTTAGATCTTTGTGGTAACATTTGACCCGTTTGCGCAATTTGCATAATACCTGCATTGTTTTGAAGTTCAACGGTGTAAACAAAAGCCAATTCTGATTTTTCGGTAAGCGTTTTACCTAAAATAGCACCACCTAAAATACCCACGCCAATACCCACGTCACGGCCTGTGCCTTTACCAACTTGTGAACCTAGCAAACCACCAACAATACCGCTGACCGCAGAAACACCGTCAGAACCGTCAATAGCGACGAGTGCTTGTTCTACACCAATAACCACACCACGTTTAATAGATAAAACCGATTGTGACTCTTTGTATGTCATGGCATTTGGGTTTAAGGTGTCTTGTTTAAAACAACCTGTGAGTACAGTTAAAACAACCAATAATGTAAGTATATTCTTTTTCACCAGACAGATCTTTCCTTTGTTTAAAATAACGATTTCAATGACAAAATACAGCAAGCATGAAAAGAATGAAAGCAAATTATGTGTGCGCAAAAAAGGGCGCTATTCTCATAACACCCTCTTTCTTTACCAAAAACGTTTATTCAGAAATAACCTGATAAACATCTATCGCTTTTCGTTTAACCTCATCCATCAAAGTCGCATCTTTTTCTGGGCTTGGTTCAATTACTTTTTTGCGCTGTCGTCTCCACTGAAAATACTTTTAACAGCGTCTGCAATGCTTTGGAAAATACGCTCAAAGAAGTCGGCAACCACGTTTAAAATACGCTCAATAACACCCACAATCTTATCTTCACCTGCTGAAGCAGAAGCTAAAGCGTCCTGCGCAAAAAACGCACCAACAACTAAACCTGTGACAACGAAAACCCATACATATTTGCTCATTAATTTTATCCCTTTAAACTTTTTACTTATATATTTCTGTTTTTAAATACTTTACTTGGGTTTTGGTGCAAACGACTAAAACCAAGTGCTTTTTTATCAATACCAAAAGCGGCACCCACAAGTTGTGAGATATTCATTTCTGGTAGGTCAATTTTTTTACCAAGGTGTTTTTCACTGCGGGCCTGGTAAGCGCCTAAAGCCATGTCGCATAACGTACATGGAGAAACCATAATTTCGGCACCCTCATGCTTCGCTTCGAGAGAATGGCCACCAGCCATTTTCAAAAATGTACCTTCTTGTACCAACATTGTGTGGAAACCACAACACTTGTCTTTACCGTTATAATCAACAGATTCACCACCCATTGCTATAATTAAAGTATCAAGGTATTTCGGTGCTTCACCACCACGGCCGTTAAAAACGTCGTTCGGGCGCATGGCATGACAACCGTAGAACGGCGCTACTTTCAAACCATTTAAAGGGTTAGAAACTTGTGCTTTCACTTTTTCAACACCAATATCGTCCACCATCACCCAAATAAGGTGCTTGACGTCAATGGTACCCATGTAAGGGCGCACGCCTACTTTGGTGAGTACGGCATTAATTTTTTCAAGCAGATCTGGTTCATTTTTCAAACGTTCGTTCGCAAATGTGAATGTTTGCAAGCAAGTGTTACAAATAGTAACAATATCCATGCCCATTTCTTCGGCTTGAGAGAAAATACGTGCGCAAACCGCAAGGCCTGCAGCTGGGTCATGTTCTTGCAAGTTACCCGCACCACAGCATGTTGCCTTTGGCATATCATGCAGTGTTATACCCAATTTGTCGCTGACAGCCCGCGCTGACCAGTCGGCTTCTTTTTGGATTTGCTTTGCAGCACAACCAGGGTAATAGGCGTAGTTTAGATCTTGTGAAATACCCATTTTTCTTTATTTTCCTTTTTTATATGTCTCAAATTCTATGCGTTAGCTTGGCTTATAATTATATATAAACGCTAAATTAACCAGCGCCTGGGCCTGTGTCTTCTTGTTTTGTTTCAACGTCAACAGGGTTCATAGCAAGTTCTTTATAGATATCTTGAACTTCGTTCACATTTTCTACCTTATGAGGGAAAAATGATGGAATTTTACCTTTTTTAGCTAAGTGTATGGCGTTACCAAGCTGTTTGATAATACCCATAATCCCCACTGTTTTAAGCAGCATAATAGGTTCGTTCAACATACCCGAGTTACCAATGTCACCCTTAAAGGCGATGGCGTGTTTTGCCCCGCGGTTGTTGACAATACCTGCCTCAATCGCACGGACACGTAATTTAGCGATAGCTTCCATCGGTGCCACGTCTTTTGGACAAGCGTCCACGCACATACCACAGCGTGTACAGTCCCAAATACCGTGTTTTTCTGACAGTTCTTGTAAACGTTCTGTTTTATGGCCTTCACGTGGGTCAGCGACAAAACGGAAGGCTTTGGCAAGGGCGGCGGGCCCTAAAAATTCTGAATCGGCGGCCAATTCTGTACAGTCACTATAGCAGCAACCGCACATAATACAGTTACTCACCATATTTACCTGTTCAAAAGAAGATTTATCCACATTTTTGTTGGCTTCTTTACCTTCTTGGACGTAAGGGGTAATTTGATCAATTTTTTTGTAAAAATTAGCAATATCGACGGCAAGGTCTTTAATAACAGGTTGATTACTTTGAGGTGAAAGTTCGATCACGCTTGCTGGTGGCAAGTTTTTCTCGGCGTTTCCGTCAACAATTTCACGCACTTTGGTTTTACAAGCCAAGCGGCTACGGTTGTTAATAACCATACCACAACTACCACAAATAGAAGCACGACATGAGCGGCGGAACGTTAAAGAACCGTCTTGTTGGGCTTTAATGTCTTCTAGAGCTTGTAGAATGGTTGTTGAATTATCGTAAACCACTTCAAATTCTTCCACGCGTCCCGCAAAGCTACCTTGCATTGTTTCGCCACGGTTAATTTTAAAAGTTACCGTCTTTGTATTTGCCGTCATTTTTATTTTTACGCCTTTTGTAAATTTAATTAGAACAAATTATAGTTGAAATATCTCACATTGTCACTATTTCTGCATATTTAATGCATGTGAACAATCAAGATATTGACATTGATGCCACGGGATTGTATACGTACATGTGAAACACACATCTTTTTTCGTACCTTTTTTAAACATACATCCAACAAGGATGAGGCGAAAAAACCTTTTTTTAAGGAAACTTTATGTGCAATGAACTCACAGGTATATATCAAATGTTGGCGCTTACCGCCTTACAAGCCGGTAAAACAACCAGCCACGAAATATCACATCACATTCAACAACAAATTAACTGTGCAAGCAAACAACAGACAAACAGCAACATAACACAAAGATATGTTTATGAAGCGCTTACCTGCCTTGCCCAATTAAACTTCATAACAAAAATTGAAGCAGTTGAAGGTAAAAGCCGTCAACGATATGTCATGGAGCACGCAGGGCAAAAACATATTAAAGTACATGCACCGCTTTTTGCGGCTATCTATCAGAACCTTTATCCTGAAGCAAGAAAAGCGGCGTCAACGACAAACGTAAGCACCCTTTTAACAGAAGCCGAAAAAGAGGCGTTGGCCTTTAACAGCCAAGAAGATTAAGAACCTTCGAGCATAGACGGCCATTATAAGTTTGAATACACACTTCTACGCCAAGCTTTATAACTTCACATGTCGTACATAAAAAACCTCCATCTAGGAGGTTCTTTTATGGTTATATATTCAAATACATGGGCTGTTAAACGCCTTACATGCCATATTTTTTTTGACCGAAAGAAGGGCCGTCTACATTCATACGCACACCACCCACAGGCTGTTGCCTATCCGAACCACGACTTATAGCGGCATCATCGTCTTCGTAATTCACTTCTGTTTTATAACCCACCATAAAAGCAACGGCTAATAATGCCGTGAATACAATCATTAATCCTAAAAACTTCATTATATTTTCCCTTTCATGTATTTATTTAAAAAGCCTTGTTACTAAGTAACATAGCGCGGCTCAATTTAAACAGATGAATCGTTGCGATGCAGAGAGTTGAGTTACCACTGAGGTAATGATACTTTCTAAAGCACAACGAGACACTGTTTTAGTATTTACGTTCTACTGGTTCGTAACGTGGGTTGCCTGTCACACGTGTCGCTTCATAGTCTAGTGTCACTGTGTCATTTTCAGCGTCCCAGATAGAAAGCGTGTGTTTCATCCATTCTTCGTCGTTACGGTCTGGGTATTCTTCTCTTGTGTGTGCACCACGTGATTCTGTACGTGCAATAGCGCTACGCACGGTCGCTTCTGCAAGGGCAATTAAGTTACCAAGTTCGATGGTTGTTAAGAGGTCGGTGTTAAAAGCGTCCGACTTATCGTCGATGTAAACTTTTTTGTAGTCTTCCTTCGCTTTGTTCACAGCGGCTAAAGCCACCATCAAACGTTTTTCATCACGGAAAACACTACAATTATCATTGAGTGATTCAGACAAAGGAATGCGAATGTCCGCAGGGCGGATATGACCTTCTTTTTTACGTGACTTAATGTCCGCAATCATTTTTTGCACTTCAACCATATCATCAGTGTTTGCCAATGTTTCAGCAGCACCTTCTTCATTGATATAGCGCACCATTTCTTTACCTGTAATTTTACCAAAAACAATGGTTTCTAGCAGTGAATTTGCACCAAGACGGTTACCACCATGCACAGAAACACAAGCGGCTTCACCTGCGGCGAATAAACCTTCTAGTTTAGAATGCCCCAGCTTGTTGGTACGAATACCACCCATTGTATAATGACAAGTTGGTTTAACTGGAATAGGCTCATCGATAGGGTCAACACCTTCAAAGTCGATTGAAAGCTGACGAATTTGTGGCAGTTTTTCCATAATCTTTTCACGGCCAAGGTGACGCACGTCGAGGAAAACAGCGCCATCAACTCCGTTACCATTGTTAATTTCCATCATTTCAGAACGTGAAACAACATCACGTGAAGCCAGTTCTTTTTTGTTCGGTGCGTATTTATCCATAAAGCGTTTACCGTCTTTACCAATTAAATAAGCCCCTTCACCACGTACACCTTCAGAAATAAGGATACCCGATGATTTTAAACCTGTTGGGTGGAACTGTACAAATTCAAGATCGGCAGCATGTGCGCCTGCTTTCATCGCAAGAGCGATACCGTCACCTGTATTGATCATGGCGTTGGTATTTGAGGCAAATAGACGGCCGTAACCACCTGTAGCAATCAACACGGCTTTCGCAGCAATAAATTCAAACTGACCCGATTTGATGTCCATTGAAATAATGCCCGATGTACGCTTTGTTTTTTTATCGACACAAACTTTAAGCAGGTGATGTTCCTCATAAATGTGAACGCCGTTTTTAACAGCCTGTTCCCATAATGTATGGAGCATAGCGTGGCCTGTACGGTCGGCTGCAAAGGCTGTACGTGGAAAGCTTGCGCCACCAAAAGGGCGTTGGGCAATTGTACCGTCGTCTTCACGGGAGAAAGGGCAACCCATTTCGTCCATATCAAGCACCGCTTGAGGCGCTTCTTTACACATAAGGTCAATTGCGTCTTCGTCACCGACCCAGTCAGCACCTTTAACCGTGTCGTAAGCGTGATCTTCCCAGTTATCTTCTGGATTGATCGCCGCATTCACACCACCTTGAGCAGCACATGAGTGCGATCTCAATGGGTGAACCTTCGAGATAACAGCAGTATCTAAACCAGCTGTAATACCTTCAAAAGCAGCACGTAAGCCAGCTAAACCAGCACCTACAATAACAAGATCATGACGACGCATTTATAAAACCTTTATTCTTTTTAATTTTTTAACTCGGCACACTATAACAACTTTTACAAAAAAAAGTAAGCAAGAAAGAACAGCTATTAAAGCCTATTATATACTATAAAGTGTGACAAGACCGCTATATACACATACCTTAATAAACCCATTATATGAACAGACCCTTTATATTTTTAACAACATGTATTAGTATCAAGCTGAAAAATTAATACAGAAGGTTAACAAAATGTCTTTAATAGCAAAGGTTTCACTATTTGCAGCATTGATAATGCACACTGCAAACGCTGACGCTGCAAGTCTTTATGAACAAAAACAACAAATTTGTAAGGCTATTATGCAGGAAATTGACCTTAACTTAAGCCAAATAACAGACAGAGACCGCATTAAAGACAATAAACACATCAGTAAAGCAGCCCTTTGGAGTGTGAGTTATCAACAATATCATTGTAACCCTGAAGTCTACTTAAATAGCTTAAGACGTACACTTAAGTAACCCTTATCCAAACAAAAAAGCGTGTAGATTTTTCTACACGCTTTTTTTTATTCTAAAATGACAGGCTTGGGCGGTGCCCGACGCTGACGTTTATGCAAAACGAAAGTAACCACAGTTATCGAACCCTTTAACCCGCAAGGCAAAGGGAAGTTTTGGTGCGCATGACGGTATCCCACAAACGTGGGTGACGCTTATGCAAAACGAAAACAGCCACAGCCTTCGGGTTAAAGAAGGCGTTCTAGTATTTTAGTAACTTGCAATGCTGCACCCGTGCGCAAGTTGTCGCAAGTAACCCAAAACTGTAATGAGCCTGGCGTTAAAGCGTTGTCACGTATACGGGAAATGAAAATCTGGCTTGTTTCGGCTGTACCGTACGGCGTAGAAAACTCACCTTTTTCTGGGTTGTCAATAACGCTGACACCTTCGAGACCTTCAAGTATTTTTCGTACTTCGGCCGCTTTAATTGTACCGTTAAAGTCGAGTGTGACACTTTGGCTCATGCCGATAAAGGTTGGTACGTAAACAGCTGTTGAAATAACGGGAACAGGTGTTTCAAGAACACGGTTTAATTCAAGCAACAAGCCTATTTCGGCTTCACTGTTGTTGCCTGTAAATTCACCCACTTGTGGTACAACGTTAAACGCCACTTGCGCTTGAAAGGCTTCCCCTTCCATACCGTCACCACCTGCACCGCCGAGTAAACCAGCTGATTGTGCAAAAAGTTCGTCCATGGCCATTTTACCGTTACGGCTTGTTGGGTACATGCATGTAGTGTCGACACGTTTAAGTGTGGCGATTTTCAAAAGAGGTTGAATAATAGTTGCCAGTTGAACAGTTGCCACGTCAGCCAATGAAACATGTTCCATTTCTTTGGTTACTTTACTGCCATTGACAGCGTCGACGATCATCGGCACGCCTTCGTCACTGCGGTAAGCGCTGGAAAGGTCAATCACTTGCACTTTCTTTTCAAGGGCTTTTGGTATGTAAGCCTTGCTTACCTCGCTTGGCGTTGCGAAAATAATCACGTCGATGTTTTCAAAAGTAAAGTCTTTTAGAGACTGAACTAAAATATCTGCATCTGCAAAAGGAACGCCCTCGCCTTCACTGACAGTTGAAGCTAAGAAGATTGGCTTGATATTAAGATCGATCTTTGTGCTTTCTTCGAGTAAACGAATAATTTCTCGACCGACATTACCTGTGGCACCTGCTAACGCTAAACGCATGATTTTTTCCTTTGAAATATTTAACTAATATCTGCAAGATACGTTTTTTTAGCAAAAGGTCAAGCTTACCATAAAAAAAAGAGCGCAGAGCGCCCTTCATTATTTTTCGTTAATAAGTTTTGCAAACACCTTTGCGGCGATGGATTAACAAAGATTTTTGCTCAAAATCAACATACTGTAAAGAGTTCTTTTTCACAAGAATACTGATATAAGCACTGTCAAATGAACCTGTACGATAATTTTTGATTAAACCCTTAATAACATCATAACTTTTGTTATCCATATAAGGTGTGCCACGCACAAAATGTAAAAAGACATTTTCAGCATCGGCTTCAAGTATGTCACATTGTGCTGGCGTTAGCACAGAACCTGGAACAGTTATTTCAGACTTAACTGTCACAGAACAAGCGCTTAAAATAAAAAACAGGCACAAAATAAAATATAAATTTTTCATGAAAATTAACCTCGCGGTATAAAATAAAAACATAAAGCACAAAGAATAGCCTTTATGAGTGAGGGCGAAAAGTCCTTAAAACGGTAACACTTTTAAGAAGTGTATATAGTAAATCTGCTTTTAGTATGCCGTAACTTAACAATAAATGTCAATTATTTAACAAATAAACGCTCTAACCCTTGCAATTGCACAGTAAGAGCCTTATGTTCTGCATATGGATAAGCAAACACAAGTTATAGAGCATATTTTCGGTCTGACTTTAGGTGGACTGAAAACACGCATCAAAGAAGCAGGGCTACCTGCATTTCGCGCTGGGCAAATTATGGGATGGATATACGACAAAGGTATTCTTGACCCTGAAGAAATGCCGAATATCAGCAAAAAAGATGCACTCACACTTAAGGAACATATTTGCTTTGACCCTTTAAATTTAATCACCGAACAGGTTTCAAAAGACGGTACCGTAAAATGGCTTTTTAAATTACATGACGGCCACGACATTGAAACTGTTTTTATACCCGAACCAAACCGTGGCACGCTTTGCGTTTCGTCACAAGTGGGTTGCACGCTAAACTGCCGTTTTTGCCATACAGGCACACAAGGGCTTTCACGTAATTTACTGCGCAGTGAAATTGTGGCACAAGTATGGATGGCCGCTAAACGCCTTGGCCAATGGAGCGACAACCCTTTCAACCTTGAAGAACATATTCAAAAATCGGGCTTTGATGATGAATGGATGATTCAAGCCCTTGGCAACGCCAAGAAAAAAGAACAAGGCATAGAAGTGAAACGTATTATTAGTAATATTGTTTTCATGGGCATGGGCGAACCTCTTTTCAACTGGCCAAACGTTGAAAGCGCTAACAATGTGCTTATGGACGAAAAAGGCTTTGGTTACGGCAGCCGCCGCATTACCATTTCGACCAGTGGTATGGTGGACAATATTGGTAAAATTGCGAAGTCATTGGGTGTGAACTTGGCAATCTCTATCCACGCGCCAGACAACGAAACCCGTACAAAAATTATGCCTGTGAATAAAAAATGGGACGTCGATGAACTCATGGCTGCGCTTCATGCCTTCCCTTTAAAAGAACACCGCCGTATTACATGGGAATATGTCATGCTTAAAGACACCAACGACACGGTAAAACATGCTAAAATGTTGGTGAAGTTGATTGAAGGTATTCCTTCATTTGTGAACATTATTCCTTTCAACGAATGGCCAGGTAGCCCGTTTGAACGTTCAACCGACCAAAGCATTGAAGCCTTTAGAAACACCATTGCTTCTGCGGGCGTAGACGTGAATGTACGCCGTGGGCGTGGGGAAGATATTTTGGCCGCCTGTGGTCAATTACGTGGCGAAACGTCAAAATTCAACAGTATCAGCGCCGCTTTCCCCAGTGTTGTCATGCAATACGGTACGGAAAAACAGCAAGCCATGCTTGCAACTAACGGCCCTGTCACTGTAAAAATTGTTGACGGCACTGCCTAACTATTCAGACAAACCCTTTGGCATGAAAACTAAGGTTTACCTTAGATGAGTAATGCAAGTGTGATGAGGCCTATTACCCCTCATCTCGCGCACATAAAAAAGCCTCCATTTCGGAGGCTTTTTTTTTGCATTGGTATGCATTTCGCTATTGGGTTGTATTGTGAATGTGAATGTTATTATAAAGTTTTTCATAGACGCGTTTAACATCAACCTTTGTATATGCGGCATATGTCACTTCATTTACTTGTGCACGTAACGCATTTACAAGCGACTTAACGCCTACAAAGAATGCTTTCTGTGAAACATTTTGTGGACATGTTAAATAAATATGTAAACTTTCTTCATATTCATTCGCCTCGGTGATTAAAGTATAATCACAAAAACCAGTCATATGTTCATAAGCAAACTGCTTCACAAAAGACGTTAACATAACGCGTACACGTTCCATTTCAGTATCCGAGCCGTTTTCATGGCGCAGTTCTTGGTTGTTTAAAACAACTGAAAGACGTGTATCACCTGTATATCTAGGTTTTTCGGCAGGTTGTTCAGCCAATTCCTGTTCACTTTCTAAAACATATAGATCAAACTGTGCTTTATTATGTGCCGCGGCATCAATTGAAAAAGTAATACCTTTTTTATTAAAAAGGTCTATATTCTTCATTTTAGCGTAACATTCAGCAATAGATTGTAAATATTCAATACGTTCATGTTCAATGTCATTACCTGTAAAGTTTGAAGGGTATTCAAAACGACACTGGTAAATATAACAACCCGCTTGATTTTCAAGCTCACTTTCATTATCAATATGACAAAACATGCCGAGTGCATCGGCTGCACCTTCTAATTCACCATGAATAAGATTTAAAATTTCATCGGCCTCATCAGAAGCTTCTTCCATTTTAGCCATATCGTACATAAGGATAATATTAACGTCGTGGTTTAAATCGTTTAAAGACAACTTTCTTGAATCAGTCATGAGACCTCGTTTACAGGGGAACCCTGTGTAAAAAGAAAAAGTATTTATTAGTAATATTGTGGGGGCTATACAAATGAATTTCAAGTTTTAATAGTAAATTATTGTTTTATTCGGTATAAGTGGCCTTGGCAGTTTACTGGATTATCGCTGGTTTGTTTACAAACGAGAGGAAAGTCCGGGCACCATAGAGAAGGATGCTGGATAACGTCCAGGTAGCGCAAGCTAACGGAAAGTGCAGCAGAGAATAGACTTCATGGGCTTTGGCCCGTGTAAAGGTGAAACGGTGCGGTAAGAGCGCACCACCAAGTTGGTAACAACTTTGGGTATGGTAAACCCCATCCGGTGCAAGACCAAATAGGTTCCTCGCTTCAAGTTCGCTTGAATAAGCATTTCTCGTGTGAGAAGGAACGGGTAGGTCGCTTGAGCGTTATAGTAATGTAACGCCTAGATGAATGATAATCGCCTTATAATGTAATGTTATTTGAGTACATGACCCGGCTTATAGGTAAACTGCTTTATTTTCTAAACAAACAATTTATCGCAAGGCGTAAGCCTTTTGCACAATGTCTTCTTTGCCAATATAACCAGCAAATTTCAATTGTACGTAGCTTGGGTTGGCGTCTTCTATCAGTGGTGCTGCAGCACCCGCTTCGTATAAACGTTGCCAGTCAAAGGCCGCACCAGGGTCATTTTTGCGGTCGGGTGCAATGTCGCTATGTGCAAGTACCGCGTTACCTTCTAGCTTATGAATACTTAAAAGTACTTTAAGCAAAATGGTGAGTGATTTATATTGGGCTTCTGTATAAGGTGAGCCGTCACCCGGGTTTGAAAGTTCGATACCAAGGCTATATTGGTTTAGGCTGACGTCGTCTTTCCATGCGCTAATGCCTGCGTGCCAAGCAACGCAGCTGTCTTTTACCAGTTGAAACAGTTTGCCTTTTTCATCAATTAAATAGTGACAGCTTACACCTGCTTCTTTATCGCATAGGCGGTCTAAAGCCTCTTGTGTGCTCTGCATCCATGTGCCGTGTAAAACAATGTATTTAATTTCCTGTTCTCGTTTTGAGAAGTTGGGTGATGGTGTCCATATTGGTTTCATAATTTAGCGTTGTCCCCTACCGTGTAAATGTATAAGTTCTGGCACTGTCGGCATAATACCAACGGGTGCTCCGTTAATCGTTAATACGTCTTTATAAACACCCACACTGATGCTTTGTGTTTTATTTTCTTTACCGCCAATTCTTTCCATCATACGTGACAATGCAATAGGGAAACCGTCCATCACATTTTCAATATTGCCAAGCATATCACCAAATTTATTAGACGATAATGCGCCCTGCCCTTTTAAAACAAGGTTTTCATTTAAAGCCACGTCACCGTTAAATGCATACCAAATACCATTATAAGCAAGGCGCGCATCTGTAAGGAGAACTTTACTATTACCTGCGTAAATTTTAAAAACATCCATCAACATCGTGTCAAAAATGACTTTATCTTTTGAACCTGCACCTGCCAAGGCGTAACCAAGTGGGAACGTATTTTCAAGTTTTGGATGCCATATAAGTGAAAGACTTTTAAAGACGGGTGCTTTTTTAAATAAAGGTATAGACGTAAGGTCTAAATTAGTCATCATAAGGCCAAATTCATCGGACTGTTCATTTTTAGAAATATAGCTATAACCCATTTTAATGAGATTGGAAAAATAGCCTTTTGTACGCCCCTTAACAACCATACCGCTAACTGACAAAATAGCTTCAAAGTTTTTATCTTTGCCTTTAAGTTCTAAGGTCGGCTCTATTAATGAAATGCGGTAGTCATTACTGCGTCCTTGATAAGTTGTTACCATGGTTATTTTTTTTGGTACTTGTATAACAATATCCTTAGAGCCAAAAGGTGTAATATTTAAAACAACATCTCCCAGGTTAAGTACCGCTGTACCGCCTGTTTTAGGGTCACTCACCACAATAGATGTGTCTTTTAGTGTGACCTTAGGCTTAAACGGGTGATAATTCGTCTCTGTATTAGTGTACTTCACCTGCCCTGGCATTGTGTTATTTAAAATAGCTGGGAGGTTTTCAAGGCTATATGACATGGTGTACTTCCACACACCACAGTAAGCGCCCGACATCAATATCGATGCCATTATAAACGCTACAAAAATATGTAAGCCTCGCATTTTTTCCCCTTAAGTTTTATTTAGCCGTTGCTTTTGGTCCTATCATTTCTTCTGGGCGGACAAGTTTATCAAACTCGTCTGCCGTTAGAAATTCAAGGGCAATGGCTGATTCTTTTAATGTAATGCCGTCTTCGTGCGCTTTTTTCGCAACCTGAGCCGACTTATCGTAACCAATATGAGGATTTAATGCTGTCACCAACATCAATGATTCATTTAAATTACGTTCAATACGTTCATGATTAGGTTCTATACCAACCAAGCATTTATCTGTGAAGCTTTGACAGGAGTCTGAAAGTAAACGACAGGACTGTAAGAAATTAAAGATCATCACAGGTTTAAAAACGTTTAATTCCATATGGCCATTCATACCACCAATGGTAATAGCTGTGTCATTACCCATCACTTGCGCGCAAACCATAGTTAAAGCTTCGCACTGTGTTGGGTTTACTTTACCAGGCATAATAGAGCTGCCCGGTTCGTTTGAAGGTAAAATAAGTTCACCTAAACCGCACCTTGGGCCCGAAGCCAGTAAGCGCACGTCGTTGGCAATTTTCATACATGACGTGGCAACTGTTTTTAAAGCACCGCTGGCATAAACAATTGCATCATGTGCAGCTAGGCCTTCAAAGTAGTTTTCACCTTTAACATAGTCACGGTTTGTCAGGCGTGAAATTTCGGCCACCACACGTTCACCAAATTCTGGGTGTGTGTTTAAACCTGTACCCACGGCTGTGCCGCCAATAGCAAGTTCACGCAAGCCATCCATACAGTCCTTCACACGGCGGATGGAATGGCTCATTTGTGACGCATATCCAGAAAATTCCTGCCCAAGTGTTAACGGTGTTGCGTCTTGTAAATGTGTACGACCAATTTTAATAATGTAACGGAAAGATTCCGATTTAGCTTCAAGAGCGTCGTGCATTTTTTCTAAGGCTGGTAAAACAGCCCCTTCAACTGACTCTAAAGCTGCAATATACATAGCCGCTGGAAATGTATCGTTTGAAGACTGTCCATAATTGACATGGTCATTCGGGTGCACAGGTGTTTTGGACCCCAAAGCGCCGCCCATAATTTCAATCGCGCGGTTGGCAATAACTTCATTAACGTTCATATTTGTTTGCGTGCCGCTACCTGTTTGCCAAACAACAAGTGGGAAATGATCGTTCAAGTGCCCTGAAATAACTTCTTCAGCAGCTTTGGCGATATTCATTGAAATATCTCGATCAATAAGCCCTAAATCAGCGTTAACGGTTGCAGCTGCCTTTTTCAAAATAGCAAAGGAACGAATAAGTTCGTTTGGTAGCTTTTCGTCACCAATCTCAAAATTTTGTAGTGATCTTTGTGTTTGAGCACCCCAATAACGGTGCGACGGCACTTCAACTGTACCCATGGTGTCATATTCAGTGCGAAATACTTCAGTCATTTTCCTATAGCGCCTTTTAAAAGTTTTATATCGCTTCTATTTTGGCAAAAAAATACCCTGACGTCACGTTTTTATCGTAAAAAGGCATGGATTAAAAAAATATAAAACAAATAAACAGGGCTTTATTGTCACTATCACTTTTTTACGTCAAAAATAGTGCTGAGATATATAATTCGTCAGTAATCAACAACCTCAATTGCTTACGGAACGATTCAAATAACAATAAAGCGCATAACCCCGCTTGACCGACATCTAAGTATGATATATAACTCTTCATCAAGTGGGGCGGTAGCTCAGTTGGTTAGAGCAGAGCACTCATAATGCTTTGGTCGGGGGTTCAAGTCCCTCTCGCCCTACCACTTATTCTAAAACCTTCTCCGCCACCTACTTCAACCATGTGTCTCAAATTATTTTTGGGCACGACATTTTTTTTCATAAAAATTTGAATATATTCTTGAAATATAGTTCCATAATACCAATATATAGATATAGGTATAAGTATAGGGCTTATTTAATTAAAACATTACAGATAGGTAAAAGAATTTTATGGATTTAAATTTTCAAGTGTTATATGCATCTGATGGTACCTATACCATCCTCATTGAAGAGCTTAAAAAACCATGTTTTTACATAAAAAAGCATACAGGCCTTACCTATGAAGAAATGCTTGAGTTTATTGAAAAACATAAAAGCATTAAACAGGCCGCCTAAAAAATTATATTAAATTTTCCACATATCCATAAACACTGGCACAGCCATTTGTGGGAATTTATCTGCCGACATTGCCTCAATAATATTATTGGCCTTATTGCTAGCAAAACGCCCATAAATTGCTTTTTTAAACTTACTGACAAGCACGGGCATACCTTCTGCACGCCTGCGTTTATGGCCAATAGGGTATTCCACCGTTATAAGGTCAGTCTGACTTCCATCTTTAAATGTAATTTGCATAGCATTCGCGATAGATCGCTTTTCAGGGTCATGGTAATCGGTACTAAATTGTTTATTTTCGCTCACATTCATTTTAAGGCACAAGGCATCAATTTGTGGGTTTGACGCCACGTCATCTTCATAATGCTTTGCCTCTAAGTCTCCAAACAACAAACCACAAGCCACCATATATTGCAGGCAATGATCACGGTCAGCAGGGTTATGCAATGCACCTTCTTTTGAAATAATACGGATAGCCGATTCATGGGTGATGAGGTCAATTTTTTCTATGTCGTCGATGCGATCTTTGATTGACTCATGTAAAGTCACCGCACATTCCACCGCTGTTTGCGCGTGAAATTCTGCGGGGAATGAAATTTTAAACAAGACATTCTCCATCACATAACAACCATAAGGGCGTTGAAATTCAAAAGGGTGGCCTTTAAAGAGCACATCATAAAAACCCCATGTTGGTGCTGAAAGTGCGCTTGTATAGCCCGTTTCACCCGACATAGCAACCATGGCCAAACGCACAGCACGTGACGTCGCGTCACCCGCTGCCCAACTTTTTCTAGGGCCTGCATTAGGGGCATGGCGGTAAGTGCGCAGTGACTGCCCATCTACAAAGGCTTGAGAAAGGGCAGACTTCACAGTTTCTTTATCGGCACCCATTAACTTTGCCGCTACAGCTGTTGACGCAATTTTAACCAGTAACACATGGTCTAAACCAACTTTATTAAAGCTGTTTTCAAGCGCAATACAGCCTTGAATTTCATGTGCTTTAACCATACATTCAAGCACTGTTTGCATGGTGAGAGCGTCTTTGCCCTTTTTCACATTTTGACGACTGATATAATCAGCCACGGCTAATATAGCGCCTAAGTTATCACTCGGGTGACCCCATTCAGCGGCAAGCCACGTGTCGTTATAGTCAAGCCAGCGGATCATACAGCCAATGTCAAAAGCTGCCTTGATAGGGTCGAGGCTATAGTGCGTACCTGGAATAGGTGTGGCGTTTGGCACAACTGTACCTTCAACCACAGGACCTAAATGCTTAAGACAAGCAGGGAATTTAAGCGCCAACATAGCACAAGCTAAACTATCCATAAGACAATACTGCGCCGTTTCTAAGGCTTCTTCTGAATAACCTTCATAGGTCATGACATAGTCGGCAATATCATAAATAACTTTATCGTAACCTTGGCGAACATTTTTTTCGACAGTGCTCATTATTTTTTACCCTTATTATATAATTTTAATGCATAGGCGCACATGAAAATTTGACAGCTACAAACACGTAGCTAAAATTTTCAAAGCGTTACCCTAACGACTATGTAGCAGCTTTACCATGACGTTTTTCTATCGGTAGATAGTTTTGGTCAGCGGGGCCAGTATAGTCGGCTGCGGGGCGAATAAGTTTGTTATTGGCACGCTGTTCAAATATATGTGCAGCCCAGCCTGTAATACGGCTCATGACAAAAATAGGTGTAAACATGCCTGTAGGTATGCCCATAAAATGGTAAGCGGAAGCGCTATAAAAATCGAGATTCGGGAACATGTGTTTTTCGTCCCACAAAACTTTTTCAATGGCTTCTGAAATATTATAAAGGTTCATGTCATCTGCGTCTTGTGCCAAGGCCTTTGAACAAACTTTTATCACGCGGTTACGTGGGTCGGCTTCTGTGTAAACACGGTGGCCAAAACCCATAATAAGTTCTTTGTTTGTCAGCATTTTAAGCACGCCTTTTTTAGCGTCTTCTGGTGTTTCAAATTTGGCAATCAGTTCCATGGCCATTTCGTTTGCACCTCCATGAAGGGGCCCACGCAAAGCGCCAATAGCACCCGTTACAGCACTGTGCATATCGGACAATGTCGCCGCAATGACGCGCCCTGTAAATGTAGAGGCGTTAAATTCGTGTTCTGCATATAAAATAAGTGATTTTTCCATCATTTCCTTATGCAAGGCAGAAGGCTTTTTACCATGTAAAAGCGTGAGAAAATGTTCGGCAACGCTGTCGGTGTCGGTCACACATGGGGTACGTTTACCGTCACGGCTAAAGTGCCACCAATAGTTTAAAATGGCCGGAGAAGTGGCTATCAAACGGTCGGTTACTTCCAACTGGTCATTGCCATCACCCTCAGGTTCAATATTACCGAGAAAGGAAACAGCCGTACGCATAACATCCATTGGGTGGGCGTCAAATGGAATTTGTTCCAGCACTGCTTTAAGTTGAACAGGTAGCTCACGCATGGCGCAAAGGCGGCCTTTATAAGCCGTAAGTTCATCTGCACTTGGCAGATGATCATGTACCAATAAGTGTGCGACTTCTTCAAAACAAGCATGTTCACAAAGGTCATAAATACTGTAACCACGGTAACGCAAGTTATGCGCCCCACCTGCGGATGATATTTTTGTTTCTCCGGCACTAATACCTGCGAGGCCACCTACTTTTTTTGTCATGCTATTTCTCTCTCTTTAATTGACGTAAACGTTCTAATATTGTGTCACGATTATCGACCTTTGGGTCGTAATTTAATATGGCATTATATTCACTGCGTTGGCGCAACTCGCCCCTATCAACCATACCCCTTGTTGTGCCTGTCTGTTTAATTTCAGTCATCCAGTTATTTACAAGCCCGTGCATACCACGTGCTAGAGACACAGGGTATAAGACAATATCAACCTTGTGTGCTTTTAGTTGATCGGCTGTGTATAGGTCTATCTTACCGTATTCAGTGACATTTGCCAAAAGCGGGATATCGGGGCCAATGGCACCACGGATACGGTCATACTGTTCTAAATCGGGCATAGCTTCGGCAAAAACAGCGTCAGCACCTGCCTCAATGTAAGATATAATACGTTCAACAGCGGCGTTAAAACCTTCCACAGCTAGGGCGTCTGTGCGCGCCATAATAACAAAGTCTTCGTCTACTTTATTGCCTGATGTTTTACCTTTAACAGCGGCTTTTATACGCTGAACCATTTCAGCCTTCGAGACAATTGACTTACCGTCAAGGTGGCCACAGCGTTTGTCTTCGCCTTGGTCTTCAATATGTAAACCTGCGGCACCTTTTTCGATATAAGTCTGCACCGTTTTTTCGGGGTCACCAAAACCTGTATCCGCATCTGCTAATAGAGGAATGTTGCTCAACCTTGTGATACAGCCAATGTGGTAGGCAAATTCGTCTAATTCAACCACGCCTACATCTGGAATACCGTAATTAAAACAAGCCAGACCCGCACCGCTTAAGTAAGCTGCTTTAAAGCCATTATGTTCCAGTTGCATGGCCATAAAAGGGTTTAAAACACCCAATAACTGCAAGGGGCTTTCTTGTTTTATCGCATATTTAAGCTGAGCGCCTGGGGTTTTATGGATCATTTTAATATCTCTTTTAGGATAATCATTTTTTGAATGTCGCTTGTGCCTTCATAAATAGAACAAACACGCACGTCACGGTAAATGCGCTGAATGGGGAAGTCATTTAAGTAGCCGTAACCACCATGAATTTGTATGGCGTCGTTGGCTATTTGTTCGGCGACTTCTGACGCATAAAGCTTGGCCATACAGGCGGCTTCTAAACAAGGTTTACCGTTATCTTTTAAATGGGCGGCGTCATAAACCATATGGCCAGCTGCTTTTAACTTCGTTTTCATTTCAGCAAGCTTAAAGCCAACAGCTTGGTGCTGAATAATTTCTTTACCGAAAGTTTTACGTTCTCTGGCATAATCCAATGCTTCCATATAAGCAGCCCTTGCAAGGCCTAAGCTTTGTGCGGCAATACTTAAACGGCCATTTTCAAGGTTTGATAAGGCTATTTTATAGCCGTCCCCCTCGTTTCCTAGTAAGTTTTCTGCTGGTACCTTCATGTCTTCAAAAACAAGCTGTGCGGTGTCGCTACAGTGCTGCCCCATTTTATCTTCAATCGTTGGGGCGCTATAGCCCTTTGTGTCTGTTTCGACAATAAAAGCACTGAGGCCTTTTTTACCAGCCGATTTATCGGTGACGGCAAAAACAATCGCCAATTGACCATTTCTACCAGACGTAATAAATTGTTTTGTGCCATTAAGAATATAATGATCACCTTGTTTAACAGCTGTTGTTGCAATGGCTGAAGCGTCGGACCCTGCACCTGCTTCTGTTAAAGCAAAAGCACCCACCCACTCACTTGTAAGCTTGGTTAAATATTTTTCTTTTTGTGCGGCATTTGCACAGCTCATTAAAACGCTACAAACCATCGCTTGGACACAAACAATGGTTGAAAGACCACCGTTTGCACTTGCGATATTTTCTATCGCTAAGCCTTGTGACTTATAATCAGCCGCTGAACCGCCAAACTCTTCTGGTACTGTCATCGCCATCAGGCCATGGGCGAATAAAGCGTCTAATTCATCCTTTGGATATTCTTTTGCTTTGTCACGCGCTTCGGTGCGCGGCTTAACTTCGTCTATACAAAGTTGGGCAACCATATCGGCGATTAAGTTATGTTCTTCTGTAAACATTAAAGAACCTCCACAGCCACTGCCACAGCTTCACCACCACCAATACAAAGACTGGCAATACCTTTTTTGCCATTTACTTTTTCGAGCGCGGCAATAAGCGTTGTAACAATACGTGCACCTGAAGCACCAATAGGGTGACCCAAGGCACAAGCACCACCGTGTATATTCACCTTGCTGTGCGGTAAGTTAAGGTCTTTCATAGCGGCCATGGTTACCACGGCAAAGGCTTCGTTAATTTCGTAAAGGTCAACGTCGTCGTCTGTCCAACTTGTTTGTTTAAATAATTTTTCTATCGCGCCGACAGGGGCTGTTGTAAACCAAGCCGGTTCATGGGCATGGCTGCTATGTGCCACAATTTTTGCAACGGGTTTTAAACCACGTTTTTCAGCTTCGCTTTGGCGCATCATCACAACAGCGGCCGCACCGTCACTGATAGAACTGGCATTGGCGGCTGTTACTGTGCCGTCTTTAGCAAAAGCAGGGCGTAATGTTGGTATTTTTTCGAGGCGTGCTTTAAGTGGGGACTCATCGGTGCCAACCACAGTTGTACCTTTACGGTTCTCAATAATAACTGACGCAATTTCTTTTTTGAAAGAACCTTCTTCAATGGCTTTTTGGGCACGTTTGACTGATTCTATCGCAAAGGCGTCCTGATCTTCACGGGTGAAACCGTATTTTTTGGCGGTGGCGTCGGCAAAAAAACCCATCAATTTACCTTGATCATAAGCGTCTTCAAGGCCGTCGAGGAACATGTGGTCTTTAACTTCTGCGTGTCCCATACGCAAACCACTGCGTGCTTTTGGTAAAAGATACGGCGCATTTGTCATACTTTCCATACCACCCGCTACCATAACACTGCTTGTGCCAGCCATAATTTGGTCATGCGCCATCATAATAGCTTTCATGCCGCTACCACACATTTTATTAATGGTTGTGCATGATGCACTTAAAGGAACACCAGCACCTATAGCCGCTTGCCTTGCAGGTGCTTGTCCAAGCCCTGCAGATAAAACAGCACCCATAATCACTTCATCGACATCTGTTTTTTCTATACCGCTACGTTCCAGAGCTGCTTCAATAGCCACGCTCCCTAACTTGGTTGATTTTACTGTAGCCAATGCGCCATCAAAGGCTCCCATTGGTGTTCTGGCATAATTCACAATAACGATAGGGTCTTGCTTCAATGGACTGTTCCTTTTTTTGTATTATTAAGCCGTTATATTGTCTCCTTTTAAAAAGAATTTGTCTATACCCTTGTAATTTACTTAAAAATGACTATTTTATGCCTATGACAAATGAATTTACATTATGCGATACGCTTATTATAGGTGCTGGTGGTGCAGGGCTTATGTGTGCCATCGAATCTGGCAAAAAAAATCAAAAGGTTATCGTGCTTGACCACAGCGAAAAGATCGGCAAGAAAATTCTTATTTCTGGCGGTGGTCGTTGCAACTTTACCAATACAGGCGCAGGCGCTGACCGATATATATCGAATAACAAACATTTTTGTAAAAGTGCCTTTGGCCGTTATACACAAGACGACTTCATTGCGCTTGTGAGTAAACACGGTATTAAATTCCACGAGAAGAAATTAGGGCAACAGTTTTGCGATGAGTCAGCGCAGCAGATTGTCGATATGTTGATAAAAGAATGCGACAACGCCAAAGTAAAAATTAATTTAAACACCACGGTTGATAAAGTAAGTAAAGACGACGACGGCACGTTTACCGTTTCTAGTAGTAAAGGGACATTTAAAGCAAACAAATTGGTTATTGCTACAGGTGGTTTATCTATCCCCAAAATGGGGGCGACAAACTTTGGCCATAAAATAGCTGAACAGTTTGGCCTAGAGGTAACAGACCTAACCCCTGCCCTTGTGCCCTTTACATTTTCCACCAAAGACCTTGAACGCTATGAAGGTTTAAGCGGTATTAGTATTGACGCCGACGTGAGTTGTGGCAAACGTAGTTTTAGAGAAAATGTTCTTATTACCCACCGTGGTGTCAGTGGCCCTGCTATATTACAAATATCGTCCTACTGGAAACCAGGACAAGAAATTAAAATTAACATGTTGCCCGACATGGACTGGCATGCCTTCATTTCAGCCAAGCGTATTGAGAACCCAAAGACAGAACTTAAAACTGTTCTCTATGAAATTCTCGCAAAACGTTTTGTGGCACGGCTATTTGAATGGGGTGATTTAAAGAACAAACCTCTCGGTCAAGTAAGCGACAAATACATAAGCGACATTGAAAGCTACTTTAGCCATTACGTTGTAAAACCAAACGGCACAGAAGGCTACCGCAAGGCCGAAGTAACCCTTGGTGGTGTTTCAACCAAAGAGCTTGACAGTAAAACGTTGATGGCTAAAAGGGTAGAAAACCTACACTTCATCGGTGAGGTAGTTGACGTGACAGGTTGGCTTGGTGGTTATAACTTCCAGTGGGCATGGTCTTCAGGTTTTGCTGCAAGCTAAGCGCGCGGCGCTTAACCCGATTAATCCCACTGAATTCATATCTTTATTTTCTTTCATTTTACGGTAGTTGCTTGACCCATCCCAAGTAATAGTATACATTCCAGTCAGATACACGTATCTACCATACCTTTTTACACACTCACTATGAGGTTTTATTATGGAGGAAGCTGATGCTTTCGTTTCCTCCGATACAGTAAGAAATTTTTTTGGTGAATATTGGCTACTAGCTATGATATCCACACCCATTATGTTACTTTTAGTCCTCAATATTATGAGTGGTTATAAAATGACCATTGTTGGTTTGATTGTAATGTGTGCGCTTTTGTTTATCACCGAAGATGGTAGACGCATGATAGATTGTGCAAACCATCCCACCAAAACATTAGAAACCTGCGTCAATGAAGATTTTAACCCTCCACCACAAAATTAATTAAAATATCGAACTTAAAAAGGTAGCCTCGGCTGCCTTTTTTTTATGTCTAAATTTTTAAATCGTCAAAATAATGAACGCAGATATATATGATAGGGTAACAAATGACGCTTAGGTGGTTATTCCTAATTTTACAAATTATGAAATTTGTGTTCTCATATTGACGGACTTATACCTTTAAGGGGCTGAATATGACGACAAAAAAACAAACACAAAAAGAATTACTTCATGTCAAATTAGACGATAAATACACGCTTGAAACAGGCACCGCCTTTTTAACAGGCACACAAGCGCTTGTACGTTTACCACTTATGCGTCGTAAGGCCGACATGGCCAAAAAGCTTAATACAGCTGGTTTTATTTCGGGCTATCGTGGCTCACCCCTTGCCCGTTTAGACCAACAATTATGGGCAGCTGAAAGTTTATTAAAAGAACATCACATCACATTTACGTCAGGCATTAATGAAGAGCTCGGCGCCACTGCCGTTTGGGGTAGCCAAATGAGCAACCTATACGAAGGCGCACAGTATGACGGCATTTTCGGCATGTGGTACGGCAAAGGCCCAGGCGTTGACAGAGCACTCGATTGCTTTAAACATGCGCACGCAAACGGCACATCAAAAAACGGTGGCTTTCTCGCTATTGTTGGCGACGACCATGCCTGTGTATCCAGCACCCTTGGACACCAAAGTGAACAAGCATTAGCATCTGCTGATATACCGACATTGTACCCTTCATCCATTCAAGAATACCTCGACTATGGCATGATCGGTTGGGACATGAGCCGCTACACGGGCGGTATTGTGGCCCTGAAATGTATCAGCGAAATTGTTGAAAGTTCTGCGTCTGTTGTTTTAAATAAAACATTTAAAACGATTGAACCTAAAGATTTTAAAAAATCAGAAGACCTCAACGTTCATTACCCCGACAACCGCTTCGACCAAGAAAAACGCCTCAAGGAAAAATCAGAGGCGGCCAAAGCCTTTGCCTACGAAAATAACATTGATAAAATTATCTATAAAAATGACAAGGCGAATCTTGGTATTGTAACGACAGGTAAGTCGTATCTTGATACGCTCAGTGCCCTCGAAGAACTAGGCCTTGGTCAAACAGAACTGACGAATTTAGGTGTACGCATTTATAAAGTAGGTATGGTTTGGCCACTAGAAGCAAAGCGCCTTCAAGAATTTTCCAAGGGTTTAGAACGTATATTGGTCATAGAAGAAAAACGCCCAACAATAGAAAAACAACTTAAAGAAATTTTATTTGATACTGACATGCGCCCACAGGTAACGGGTAAACATGATCTAAATAAATTTTATCAACTACCCATTCATAGTGAATTGAGTATTGCGCAAATTGCCCGCGCTATTGTGAACCATTTAGGTGTCGCTAAACAAGGTAATGTCATTATAAACAGGCTCAACCAGTTGGCACAAAAAGACGTTGAAATGGCAGACCATATAAACAAATCGACCCGTTTACCTTATTACTGTTCGGGTTGCCCGCATAACACGTCGACCAAAGTACCTAAAGGAAGCCGAGGCCTTGCAGGTATTGGTTGTCATTTTATGGTGATGTGGATGAACCGTAACACCAACGTCTTTTCGCAAATGGGTGGCGAAGGTGTGCAGTGGTTAGGGCAAGCACCCTTTACTTCTGAAAAACATGTTTTTGCCAACCTTGGTGACGGCACTTATGAGCATAGCGGTATTTTGGCTATTCGCGCAGCTGTAGCGTCCAAGGTTAACATGACTTACAAAATTTTATATAACGACGCCGTGGCGATGACAGGTGGACAACCTGTTGAGGGAAGCTCTACCGTTAATAATATCGCATGGCAGTTATACGGTGAACGTGTGAAAGAAATTGTTATTGTGAGCGATGATATTAAAAAATACAGCGCACCATTTCCACCCAAAGTAACTGTACACCACCGTGATGATTTCGCCCAAATTCAGGACCGCCTTAAAACAGTTGAAGGCACCACTGTTATTATTTATGACCAAACTTGCGCCGCTGAAAAACGCCGCCGTCGTAAACGTGGGCAAATGGTCGACCCAGCTAAACGTGTTTTCATTAATGACCTTGTCTGTGAAGGCTGTGGCGACTGTAGCGAACAGTCAAACTGTGTTTCCATTGAACCGAAAGAAACAGAGTTTGGCCGTAAACGCCAAATTAACCAGTCAACCTGCAACAAAGACTTTTCATGCGTTAAAGGTTTTTGCCCAAGTTTTGTCACCGTTTATGGTGGTGAACCACGCAAAACAAAGGTCGACAGTAGCCGACTTGAAGCCCTCTTTAAAGATATCCCTAAAACGATTGAAGCGCCGCTCAAAAAACCATTTAATATGGTTATTACAGGTGTGGGTGGTACGGGTGTTATTACCATCGGTGCTATTTTGGGCATGGCCGCACATAGCGAAGGTAAAGGTGTGACAGTACTTGACCAAACAGGTCTCGCACAAAAAAATGGCGCCGTTGCCAGCCACTTAAAAATTGCAAAAAACGTAGACGATTTACACAGTGTGCGTGTATCCACTGCCAGCGCTGACCTGTTGCTGGGGTGTGATATTGTCGTGAGCGCCAGCCATGATATTTTACCCTATTTAAACAAAGAAAAAACAAAGGCTATTATGAATAGCCACTTTGTACCCACAGCAGAATTTACCCTCGACACCACGGCGTCTAACCATAAAAATGATATTATAACGGATATCGAAAAAGCTTTAAACGCTGACCTAACCGACCACGTTAATGCGTCCGACATTGCAACAAAACTGATGGGTGACAGCATTGCCACCAACATGTTTATGCTTGGCTATGCCGTTCAATGTGGTTTTATTCCTGTGAGTTTAAAAGCCATTGAAAATGCTTTACGCATCAACGGTGTTGCGGTTGATATGAACATAACAGCCCTCACATGGGGGCGCCTCATGGCGCATGACCCTGACAAAGTATTTAAGGTATTAGCAGAGCAAGATAAACCCGCTCACCGTATTAAAATATCAGAAAGTTTAGACGATGTTATTGAAACAAGATCTAACTTTTTAAGCGATTATCAAAATACACCCTATGCGCTTAAATATTTACAACTTATTGAAAAAGTAAAGACGCATAAAAATGACGAACTAACAGAAGCCGTTGCCAAAAACGCCTTTAAGTTGATGGCTTACAAAGACGAATATGAGGTGGCAAGGCTTTATACAGACCAGGCCTTTATGGAAAGTTTAAAACATGCCTTTAGCGGTGATTTTAAAATTGAATTTAACCTCGCACCGCCCGCACTCACCAAACCTAAAGAAGGTGAAGTGCCAGCTAAAATGCGCTTTGGCGCTTGGATGATGGTTGTGTTTAAACTACTTAAAACACTTAAGTTTTTACGTGGCACGCCATTTGATGTTTTTGGCTATAACGCTGAACGTCAAATGGAACGTCAACTGATAGACGACTATTTTACATGTGTGCACCATGTTTTAAATAACCTAGACAAAAACAATGTTAAACTTGCTTTAGATATTTTAAGTATCCCTGCAGACATTAAAGGTTACGGGCATATTAAACAAAACAACTTTATAGCCGCTAAAGCAAAAGAAAAATTATTATTAACGGCATTTAACGATACACAAACGTAATAACCATAACAAAAGAAGAAATAACTTATGAACCACCTTTTAAAAGAAGAACATATTTTACTAAGAGACGCCGTACGCGCATTTGCAGAAAGCGACATTAAACCTGTGGCCGCTAAACTTGAAGATAGCGAAACATTTTGTGAAGACCTCACCAAAAAAATGGGTGAGCTTGGCTTATTTGGTATTTATGTACCGACAGAATTTGGTGGCCACGGCATGGACACACTTTCATATGTTATTGCCATGGAAGAAATAGCCCGCGTGGATGGTTCACAAGCCGCAACCGTCACAGCACACAATTCGCTTGGCTGTGGCCCACTTGTTTATTTTGGCAGTGACGCACAAAAACAAAAATATCTCCCTGCCCTTTGTACAGGTGAAAAATTATGGTCGTTTGGCCTCACAGAATCCAACGCAGGGTCAGACTCACGCGGTACGCAAACAACCGCTCAAAAAGTGGCTGATAAATGGGTAATTAACGGTTCTAAAATATTCATCACCAATGCATCTACCTCTATGAATGCAGGCATTACCGTGCAAGCAAAAACTGGGGAGAAGGCCGATGGTTCGCCTGAGCTCACTTGTTTTATTGTTGAAGCGGGTAGCAAAGGGTTAAGCACAAAACCCATGCATGAAAAATTAATGTGGCGTGCGTCGGACACAGCTGAAGTTTATTTTGACGACGTTGAAGTAACAGACGCACATATTTTAGGCAAGCTTGGCGAAGGTTCTAAGCAAATGCTTAAAACATTAGACAGTGGTAAACTGGGTATTGCAGCCATGGCCTTAGGTGCCGCGCAAGGCGCTTATGAAGCGGCTATTGAATATGCTAAAGAACGCAAACAATTTGGCCATGCTATTGCTGATTTTCAAGGCATTTCATTCAAGCTTGCCGACATGGCAATGAAAATTGAACATGCACGCACCTTCCTTTACAGCATTTGTCCGCTACGTGACAAGCATGTCCGTTTTACAAAAGAAGCGGCAATGGCGAAGCTTTTTTGCACAGAAATGGCAGGTGAAGTGACAGACATGGCTATTCAAATTCATGGTGGATATGGCCTCATGAAAGAATACCCGGTCGAACGCTTTTGGCGTGACCAACGTATTTTACAAATTGGTGAAGGCACATCAGAAGTACAACGCATTGTGATTGCACGCAGTATTTTATCTTAAAGCGCTAGAGCGTTGGTGGGGGTTTTGCATCTTTCTCTTTTTGGTGACGCATAAAACTTTCTATGCTGTACGATAAATCACTAATTTCGTCACCGCCCCCTTCATGTTCAAAAGCAAAGGGTGCGCCTTCTTCTGCACGGTTTATAGAATAAATCAGTTTTTTAAGTCTGCGTACAAAGAAGAAAGAACAAAACAGCGAAATAATAACAGCAAATAATATAGACCCACCCCAAACCAACATAAATTTATTTTGTTGATTTAGTAAAACTGTTTCACCTACAGATGTCACCACGCCCACTTGGTCATTGACCGTCTCGAGGGGTTTTAAAATGGCAAGCACGATATTATCGTCACCCACGGGTGAAAAGGACCACAAGTAGCGCTCACCTCCTAATGCCGTTTTAACAATATAGATACGTTTTTCACGCAGTACTTTTTGTTTTATTTTTTCAATGACTTCTTTTTTATTATCTAAAGTATCTGGTAAAAAAGGAATATTCCAATTCAAAGCAGGAGACCTATAATCTCGTCTCTGTGTTACAATAACATTCATCGTATCTTTATCATCGACACTTAAAAGAAAACCTTCAATACTGCTATTTCTATAAGTGCTATTACTCAAAGCAAAACTGCCTTTACTTGGAAAAATACCAGGTAATTTAAAATGGATAGAGCTCACCCCTAAAACACGTCCATTTGAGTTTTTCAATGACTTTGCCAATACAAATTCAGGTTCTAAAAATGTGCCCGCATCATTATCAATCAGGGTTATAATTTCCTTTGATTTCAAGGCATTTTGATACCAAACCTTATTTTGTACGTCGCTATATCCTTCTTTTGGGAAAGCGCTATGTTCTCCCGATAAAAGGGAAACCTGATGCAAGGTACTTTCTGCAAAACCCATAAAGTTAGAGAGGCTCATTTGTTGCCAAACATTTTCCACCTTACCTTCAGGCGTCAATAGCTCTCGTTCGAGTAGGTTGGCTTGATAAGAAGCCACTTTGTTTAAAAATAAAATCTTCTCCCGCATGTGAATGGAAGCATCGAGTGAAATACTTTCAAACTCGCCGTCTGTCCAGTCCACAAAAGTACCTTCCATAAAGGATAAAAAATCTTGCGTGGCCTTTTTTTGAAGGTCTTTATGCGCACCCCAAAGTGTAACCAATGGTAGTGTGGCAAGGCAAAAAAAGATCAGCATCATTTTTATGCGAATGGACATTTAATTTCTCCTGTATATTTACAAAAGCAAGTTTTAAGGTTCTTCATTTTTTAAGGTTTTGCCTTGTTATATTGTTCGTATATAAAAGTTTAGGCAGTAAAACATGTACAAGACAATCAATTACTTGAGCCATTAGCCGAAACCATGGTATTTTAGTTAAATAAAATTAATAATAATACATATGAGAGCTGAACTTATGACAACATTCAACGCCCAAGACCCTTTAAATATTGAAAGCTTATTAAGCGAAGATGAGCGCATGTTACGTGATACCACAAGGGACTTTGTCACAGGTGAACTTCAGCCGCTTATTATTCAAGCGAACCGTCATAAAAAATTCCCCCGTGAAATTGTCGCCAAAATGGGAGAAATGGGTTTATTTGGCCTACAACTTGAAGGTTATGGCTGCCTCGATTTAGGCTATGTTTCCTATGGCCTCGTCAATCAAGAAGTTGAATATTGCGACAGTGCTTTTCGTTCGTTTTTAAGCGTACAAAGTTCTTTGGTTATGCACCCTATTCGCGAATTTGCACCCGATGCACAAAAGGAAAAATGGTTGCCAAAACTTGCCACGGGTGAATATATCGGTTGTTTCGGCTTAACCGAACCTGACGCAGGCTCTGACCCATCATCTATGCGCACACGTGCTAAAACCGTAGACGGTGGTTACCTTTTAAACGGTGAAAAAACATGGATCACCAACAGCCCTATTGCCGACGTATTGGTTGTTTGGGCGAAGGATGACGAAGGTGATATTCGTGGTTTCGTGCTCGAAAAAGGCATGAAAGGCCTTACCTGCCCAACCATTGAAGGTAAACTTTCACTCCTTGCTTCTGAAACGGGTATGATTGTCATGCAAGACGTTTTCGTACCTGAAGAAAACAAATTCCCCGAAGTTAAAGGCCTTAAAGGACCATTTAGCTGTTTAAACAGTGCCCGCTACGGTATTTCATGGGGTGCCATGGGTGCGGCGCAAGCTTGCCTTGACCAAACAATGGCCTACACAATGGAACGTAAACAGTTTAATAAACCGCTTGCAGCCAATCAGCTTATTCAATTCAAACTCGCGAACATGAGTACTGACATTACGACAGGCCGCCTACTTTCATTACAGCTTGGCCGTTTGAAAGATAGTGGGCAAGACAACTACCACATGACAAGTTATGCCAAACGTAACAACACAATAAAAGCCTTAGAGATTGCACGCATTGCCCGTGATATGCACGGCGGTAACGGCGTGAATGACGAATATCAAATTATGCGCCATTTGATGAACCTTGAAGCAGTGGTAACGTACGAAGGTACGGCTGATATTCATGCACTCATCATCGGCCGCGCACTTACAGGTATCCAAGCATTTAGTTAAAAGCGACAACGAAAAAAAAAGCACCCAAGAGTGCTTTTTTTTAACCGATATCCAGTTATTCAGGCTTTACATGTGCGGGGTTGTAAACATTTTTGATAAAATCATCTACAATAACCCTCACCTTAGTATTAACTTCAGTAAAATATGTGTTTAAATGAATTATATCGTCAGCCGACAATGATTTTACTGTCTGACAATCTTCAGCTGCATCGTGAAGTTTTTGTGTTGCCGCGTCCATAATCACTTGTAAACCTAAAGCAGACGCCCAGCCGTTTAAACCATAAGTATAAATAATTGCTAACCCATAAGTCCTACCATCCCCAGCTACACTTTCTGTAAAATAAGTTTTCAATACCTTTTGATGTTTCAAATAGATTGGTTTCACAAATGACTCACAAGCGTATCGGTGATCTTCTTTATTATCACCAGCTACTTCGCTTGATAAGGCAGAAAAAGGTAGTATTACAATAAAAATAAATGTTAAGAATTTCATAGTTTTCCCCTTAAAGGGATTAAGTAAAAAGGAATAGAGTTAAAGCTCAAGTTTTTAGTGCTACCTTTAAAATAGTAACTTTATTTATAATTTCAAGCCCTAAACAAAAAAAAGTGGCTTAATTGCCAAACCTTAAATAACGATCTATCTGCCAATGTCGTTGTTTGCTGTAAAACTGGCTGAGCTTGTGTTACGCTACGCCTATGGCGACAAAAACAAGACAAAATATAAACGGTGTTTTAAACACGCTGAAGCAGAGTGAAATCATTCTGGCAATGGGAGTTATCTTTATACTCTCCCTTCTTTTCGTGCCTATTCCTGCATGGCTTTTAGACCTTATGTTCGCGCTGAACATTACCGCTGCCATCATTGTATTACTCACTGTCTTATTTGTAAAAAAAGCCATGGAATTTAGCGCCTTCCCTATGCTCATTTTAATTACCACCATGTTACGCTTGTCCCTTAACGTTGCATCCACAAGGCTTATCCTTGGCCACGGACATGAAAACGGCGCCGCCGCTGGTAAAATTATTGAAACATTCGGTGAACTGGTGATGGGTGGACAATTTATTATTGGTCTTATCATTTTCCTGATCTTAGTAATCGTCAACTTTGTGGTTATTACCAAAGGTTCTGGACGTATTGCTGAGGTTGCCGCACGTTTCACTTTAGATTCACTCCCTGGTAAACAAATGGCCATTGACGCCGACTTAAACTCAGGCCTCATTTCAGAAGACGATGCCCGTCAAAGGCGTGCCGACCTTGAACAAGAAACAGGCTTCTTTGGTGCCATGGATGGTGCCAGTAAATTTGTACGTGGTGATGCCATTGCTGGTTTAATTATTACCACCCTCAACATTACTGTTGGCATGGGTATTGGTATGGTAACCTACGATATGGCTGCGGGTGAAGCGGCTGACCGCTATATGTTGCTTACAGTTGGTGACGGACTGGTTGCACAAATTCCAGCCCTTGTTATTTCAACAGCTGCGGGTATTTTAGTAGCCAAATCAGGCTCTAAAGAAGCCGCAGGTGAAGCGATATTTTCACAAATATCTGAAAACCCTGTGCCGCTTTATATGGCTGCATCGTTGATGTTTTTCCTGTCCCTCTTACCAAATATGCCTATATTGCCATTTTGGTTTATGGCCGCATTACTAGGCGGTACGGCTTATTATACACAACAACAAACATCCAAAGCCGCTGCCAAAGTACAAATGGATGCCGACGAAGAAAAAGCGGAAGAAGCCAAGCCTTCAGAAGAACCTATTGCCAGCATTTTGCATATTGATACATTACGCCTTGAACTTGGTTATGGCCTACTTGGCCTTATTGACGAGGCCAAAGGCGGTAAATTAACCGAACAAATTAAAGCGATGCGTCGTCAAATGGCCAAGGAAATGGGCTTTGTTGTCCCTTCTATTCGTATTCAAGATAATATGCAGCTCGATAGTGGCGCTTACCAAATTACGATTAAAGACATTTCGGCCGGTAACGGTGGCCTTAAGCCAGGTAGCTTGATGGCCATGGACCCAACAGGCAGTGCGCCACCTATGGAAGGTGAAGACACGATTGAGCCAACCTTTGGTTTACCTGCTAAATGGGTTGACGAAAGCAAACGTGAAGAAGCCAATTTCAATGGTTATACGGTGGTTGACTGCGCGACCGTTATTACCACGCACCTCACAGAAATTGTGAAAGATCATTTAGCTGAACTTCTCACCCGTAATGAAACGGAAAAACTACTCGACGAAATCCGTCATGAGCACGGCAAGATAATTGATGAACTTGTACCTACAACCATCACCATTGGTATGTTACAAAAAGTATTGCAAAACTTACTTTCAGAACGTGTTTCTATCCGTGACTTGCCTACCATTTTAGAATCTTTAAGTGACGGTATTCAAAGTACTCGCAACATCACACAGCTTACTGAAATGGTACGCCAGCGCCTTAGCCGTCAAATATGCACAACGCACCTTGACCACACAGGGGTGATCAACATTGTTTCGTTAAGCGGCGTTTGGGAAAAAGAATTTGGGTCGTCCATCCATATAGACGGTGACGAACGTCAACTTGCGATGGAGCCGACAAAGGTACAGCAGTTCATAAAAACAACCCGCGATATATTCGACACGCAGATGATGTCAGGCTTGCAGCCTATTTTACTGACGTCACCGTCCATGCGCCCCTTTGTCCGTAGCGTGCTAGAGCGTGCCCTGCCTTCTATTAGCGTTATGTCACAGGCAGAAATTCACCCTCGGATGAAAATTAAAACGGTCGCTAGCGTCTAGCCACTCGTGGCGTTTTAATCCCATAAACATGGTCATCCTCTTTTTAGACACTTTACGGCAGGTTCGCCTGACTTAACCTCATAGACAATATTATTTTATTTTTAACCTTTACGGCTATGGCAAAAAAAGACCTCTCACATGAGAGGTCTTTTTAATTCGATAAAAGGCTAATGCATCATACGTGGCGGTTGCTTCAAAGCCAAAGGCGCTTCACCTTTAGGTTTCTTTTTTGGTGCCGCTTTGTTTTCAGGCATGGCATCAGGGTTGGCAGCAAGTTGTTTTAAATATGGTATATGAACTTGAAGAACAAGCGCCTTTTTCTTATTCATCAAACTTAAAACAGCACATTTTAATTCAATATCAGCCACCCAATCACTTAAAAAACTCTGCCAATAAATTTGATCGGCCTTTAATTTTTTAAAATTTTGGGCATTTTGCTCACTATAAAAATTCAACACATGCGTCGCCGCTTGTTGAAGATTACGAGATGCAAACTGAACTGAAGCTTCAATATTTTTCACAGGTAGTCCGTGAAAAACCTTCTTGAGGTGGTTCGCAATAATATTGCTCATAAAACGTTACTCGTGGTCGGTATAATTAATTAACTATATAGCTATTTAAACATTAAAATTCAAGGCATTATGTCAATAAATTGCAAAAAAAGAACATAAATGTAGAATTATGGGTAAAATTATCACGATTGATGGTAATTTTATGCGTTTTTATGTATAGTGAACGCAGGGGAATAAAATCTAATTAAAATATGATTTTTACAGGGAATTTTTAATGCATCTGCAAAGATTTACAGCAAAAACAATGTCTGACGCCATGGCGATGATTACCGCTGAACTTGGCGAGGACGCTGTTATGCTTGCTAATCGCCGCATTGAAGGCCCTAATGGTGAAGACTTGCTAGAGGTTACCGCCGCAGTAGATATGCCCAAAGAAGCTGACGCCGGCCGCATTGAAGAAGCCCGCCCGAGAAAAGTCTTTGAAAAAATACCAGATAACTTCCCTGAAATTGGCCGTGATGCATCAGATTTACAAAAACTACTCGATAAGCACGGTATTTTGCCCAACATATCAAAGAAAATTGACAATGCCGTCATTGCATTAAGCGATGCCGGCTTTGACGACCTTGGTACTTTAGATCTTATTTTAGCAAAAATGATCCCATTCGAAGCCCCTGCCAAAACTTTAGCCAAGGGTAAAACGCATATATTCATCGGCCCTACAGGGGCAGGTAAAAGCACCACCATTTGCAAACTGGCTGCGGCTAAAAAAATTGACCGTCATAGTATTGCCCTCACCACTATGGACAATCAAAAAATGGGTGGCTTTGAACAAATGGCTATTTTTGCACACGCCTTAAGTGAAGAAGCCTTGCTTATTCGTGGTGAAGAAGATTGGCACAATGCCAAAGACGCCCTAGCAAATAAGGACTATCTATTTATTGACACCCCCGGCATTAACGCCTTCAATAGCGAACAGGTGAACCATCTTAAAAAGCGTATCGAAGCTCTTAATATTACAAATAAAGCCGTACATTTGGTGTTACCCGCAACGCTTAACCCACTTGAAATGGCTGCTATACCAGCTGCCATGGCACCGCTTCATCCAGAAAGCATACTATTTACAAAATTTGACGAAACAACATACCTTGGTGGCCTCACAAATGTGGCTATTACCAGTGGCCTTAAAGTATGTTTTGTTACCGACGGCACCAACGTGCCAGATGACATTGTTGAACTTGACGCCTCAATGCTTGCAGAAAAATTGATGCGCAAACCGCGCTTACCATGGGAGAGAGAAGTATGATAGATACAAACGGACGCACACCAATTATTGCCATTGCCAGCGGTAAGGGTGGTGCAGGTAAAACCAGTTTTACACTAAACCTTTGCTATCAATTAGCACAAAAAGGCAAACGTGTTTTAGTTTTTGATGCGGATATTGGCCTTGCTAACATTGACGTACAACTCGGCATTAACACCATGAAAGACCTAAGCGATGTCGTTCAGGGGTTTGCAAGCCTAGAAGATATTATCGCTAAAAGTGAAAAAGGTTTTTATATTATCCCTGGCCGCAGTGGTTTTGAAAAACAACCCTTCATGACAACACTCGAACGTCGTGATATTCTTAAAAAACTACGCGACCTTGCTGGTGCCTACGACTATGTCTTTTTGGATGTTGCCGCGGGTATTGACCAAGAAGTTTTAAACTTCACAAAATTTGCCGACAAATCATTTTTAGTTGTGACGCCCGACCCAAGCTCTATTACAGACGCTTATGCCGTTATAAAACTACTTAAGACAAAACATGACAAAGAAAACTGTGAGGTTATTATTAACCAAGCAGGGTCATTACCTGAAGGTAAAAACACCTTTGCTAAACTGCGTATGGCCGCTGAGAAGTTTTTAAAAATCAACTTACCACTTGTCGGCATTATACCTTACGACAGACAGTACAGCACAGCTGTTAAAATGCAGCAACTGACAAGTATTGCCTTTCCAAACAGTGACTCGGCAGTGGCTATTGAAAAAATTGCCCTCAAACTTATAGAAGAATATGGACACCGTGAAGTGGATGATAGGCGCATAGGTTAAGCAAAGGCGTTTTCCATAATTCGCTTTTATCCTATTTTTATGCATGTTAAATTGAGTGTCTAGCGTTTGCTTGGCACTCTTTTTGCCATATAACATAAGAATATAAGCAACAGATAAAAGGTTTAGGTATATATGGTTCATATTGATAACGACTTAGCACCACATGTACCACGTTCTTCAAGTGGCAAAGTACCAGCCGATGCTAAAATTGAATTCAGCAAACCCATTCCTAAATCTTTACAGAGTAAAACAGTCAATTCGAAAGTGATTGAAAAATACTCGAACGGGCATTACAAACTTCAGCTGAAAGACGGTCAAACCCTTCAAGCGAAAATAACGCCTGCACCTAAAATTGGTAGCCCTATTTCATTCATCTCTATGAAAAGCGGTGAGAACAAAATAACCGCCATGGTTGTTGATAATTTCAGCAAAGAAACGAGTGATAAAAAACAACAAGACATGGGGTCTAACCAACAAAAGCAAGCGGGCGGCAAACAGCTCGGTGATTTACTCACACAAGGTAAAAATACAGCACCCAATAGCAAACTTACCCTTCTTGCAGAAAATAAACCTCAACTCACGGACGCATTGTTAAAATCCAGCGCAACAAACGTTGCAGAAGTCCATAAAGATGATCCCTTCAAACAGCTACGTCCACTTATAGGACAAAAAGTTGCCCTCACTTTACCTAAAGGGCAAGTACTCGCAAATGCAAACGGTGTTGTCACTGTTGTGGTATCTAAACCCGATAATGGGTTGCAAACACTGCAACCACAAAACAACGCTCTGTTAACGATAACGGCTTCTGACGGTGCCCTCAAAAACATACCGCCTTTTCAGGCCAAATTTCCAACGGTCGTGCCAACTGGTACCGTTATTAAAATGAACATCGTATCAGGCAAAGGTGAAATACTAGATATCACGCCACCAAAAAATGTCGCGGTACTTGCCACCAAAGAAGTCGTCTTACCTCAAGTTTCAAGCACGCAAGCGCAGTCCATCATTTTAAGCACAAAAATCACAGGCTTTGAAAAAAACCTACCCATAGGTGCTGAGCTCACCATAAAAACAATATCAGGTGCAGTCAAACAGCCCGACTTAATTGAAACAAAAACATTGACGCTTGGTGAGGTTAAAACAACGGCTTTAGCACAATTTACGCATAAAGCCGTGACGTCAGGTGGTATAAAACTCTCCCTAACAAGCCAAACAAATATAGCAGAAGGTTCTGAAATGACTATTAAAATAGACAAAACAGGTGGCGTGCAGGTTATTAAAGTAAACAACGAAACAGCCACAGGCTCTAGGCATTCCGCACAAACATTTATACAGCCCAAAGGGCAACAAGAACATCATCAGCAACAAAGCCAACTTCCATTTAAACCTGGTAGCCAACATAGTGGCACTGTGACAGAACAAAAAGGCGATGGTAAAATAACTTTATCATTCGCAGACGGTAAAATCATCGACGTGAAGGCAAAAACAGCCATACCTATTGGTGCCAAAGTAACGGTCATGATTGCAGAAGACGGCGTGCCAGAAATTATTCAGACACAAATACCGCAAACCGTTTCACAGGCCATAACACTCACCCATATGGCCAACAAGTGGAGCACACTCCTTAAAAGTTTAAATGCTCTCAAATATGCAAGCCCCAGCGATGGACAGCAATTGAAAAACAACTTACCTAATTTAGAAAAAGAAACTTTTTTACCGAATTTGATAAGCTTTATTGATGCCGTCAACACAAAGTCCATGAAGCGCCTTGCAGGCGAAGAAACATTAAACTTACTTAAGGCACTGGGAATCGATTTTTCAGCAGATATAAAAAATTTACAAGCCACCACACAAAAAAATAGCGAACAACCAGAAAGTTGGCGTGCCCTACTTTTCCCTTATTTAGAAGGCGAGGACGCTGACCCCAGGCAAGGTGGTTTTTTCTGGCACAATCAAGAAGATGAGGATGGTCATGCTGAGAACACACGGTTTATTGTCCACCTAGAGTTAACAGCCATGGGTGCCATTCAAATTGATGGCCTTGTACAAAAAAGTGATATTCAGCTTAAACTAAGCACAGGTACACCTTTAGAAGAAGAACATGTACAGGGTATAAAATCAGTTGTTAGACAAACCTTAGAAAAGCTAGATATGACGGGTGATATTCACATTAAAAAAGAACAGGCGCATGCAGAAAAACCGTTATCTTTGATCGTAAATAAAGCACACCAATACAAGGTAACAATATAAAATATTAATTTTGTACTTGTTTTTAGCAAGCAATGCCCCCAAAATATATACAGCAGGAAATTACATCAATCACTGCAATGAAATAATAAAAAAAGAGATTTTCACACTTGAGTTTACTCGAAGCAGCCAGACAAAGAAGACAGGAAATAAGCAAAGTCGCGGGTTCAGAAAAAAAGACACTTTCTGACCATGAGTTTGAAAAATTCAGTAAATTTATTTACACAATTTGTGGCATTCGCTTTCAAATATCAAAAAATTACTTTTTATCTTCAAAATTGCAAAAACGTTATGAAGATCTAGGCCTAAAGGGCTTTGACGAATATTTTAACTTCTTAAATACAGCTTCTGCCAAGCAAACTGAAAATCATAAATTGATGGACGAAATTACAATTAACGAAACCTTCTTTTTTAGAAATCAGCCGCAGCTTGAAATATTCGAAAAAGAGTTTCTTATCCCCCTTATTCGTAAACGTAAGGCTGAGGGTAAAAACAAAATAAGACTGTGGAGCTGTGCTTCATCTACTGGTGACGAAGCTTACACAATGGCATTGCAAATTTTAAACCTTGCTGAAGCACGTGGCATGCAATTTAAAATTATCGGGACCGATATTTGCCGCGATGCAATTGAAAAAGCAAAAAAAGCTGAATATAGAAAGTATGGTATCCGTAACATTCCTACCAATATGCTTGCGCAAAACTTTACAACGTCAACTGATGGTCACACACATACACTTAAACAAGATATACGTAATATGGTTAAATTCCAGGAATGTAACCTGATGGATGCAGACCGTATTCGCATGATTGGCAAGTTTGACTTTGCGTTTTGCCGTAATGTTCTCATTTATTTCGACGATGCGTCAAAAGAAGTCGCCTTAAGAAACATTTACAATTCTATCGTTGAAGATGGGTTTTTAATTGCGGGGCACAGTGAAAACCTTTACAGCCAAAGACATATATTTAAATCACTCAAAGAACATAGCCAAGCACACGCTTACGCCAAAGCTCCTCCAGGTACAGAGAAGTCACGCTTGTAATGAGAAAGCAGAGATAAAATGCCGCTTAAGAATAAGCAAATTTCAAACCCCTTACGTGGTGAAAGTGTTGTATTAAGTTTTAAACAACTTGGGTTTTTAAATTTTGACGATGCGAGTGTACTGATTCAGTATATTCCCGACCGAGAAATTATCACCGAAAAAACATTTGTAGACTGGTTTAAAAAATCACAAACAGGGCATGAAAAAAGTACTCCTGAAATTGTTTCAAGCCAGATGTTAAGTATATTTTATAATGAAGTGCTACCTTATTATATTGCCATGGATATCCGTATCCATCACAAAACAGGGCTTGTACAGCGTGTACAGACTATCAAAAAACAGCCAAATTATGCCATACCAGAAGAATTAGTGGCCTTACTTAAAGCCTAGGTTAGCCTTTAGTTTGTTGGCGCATTATACTTAAGTCATCGAGTTCAGCCTGCTGCTTTTTTTGACGCTCTTTTTTAAGCTCGACACGTTTACGATCAAGTAAAATTTCATATCTTTTTTGCTCGGCAAACCTCTGGCGTAATAGCTCACGTTTTTTGGCCATTAATTTTTGTGCGTCAATTCTCGCTTGTTTTATATCGAGAATCTCATCGTTTGACTTCAATGAAAAAGCGCCAGCAAAGCTCAATAGGGCTGAGTCATTCCCCATAGTGGCAACTTCATATTCACTCTCTATACCGGAATTTAGGTCCGCCTGACGCTTGTCCATATTCTGCATAACATGTAGAAGCTTACCAATATCCTCATGGCTTTCTTCAACTTTTTTGCTCGCTATTTTTAAAAGTGTTTCAAGTGTTTTCATAATGCAAGCCTATGAATTTTCATTAACAATAGTGTCTTTCAAAACATTTGCCAACAAAGCAAACCCAGTATCCACATCCATTTTTTCATTATGAAGTTGCTTCAAAAAAGCTTCAATTTTATCATAATAAAAAATAGCCTCATCCACTTTAATATCGCTGCCTTTTGCATAAGCGCCTAAGCGAATTAGCTCTTCCATATCGTTATAAGTTGCCAGTAAATCGCGTGCACGCTGCATTAATTTAAGCTCTCCTGCGTTATGGCAATCTGGTAGCATTCGGCTAACCGATTTCAAAACTTGGATAGCGGGAAAGTGGCCACGTTCGGCCAAAGATCTATCAAGTAAAATATGACCATCAACAATACCACGCACAGCATCTGCCACAGGTTCGTCCATATCACCACCTTCTACAAGGACAGTGAAAATAGCTGTAATAGAGCCTTCGCAACCTTCCTCGCCCTGCCCTGCACGTTCTAAAAGCCTTGGTAATTCTGAAAAAACAGAAGGTGTAAAACCACGTGTTGTTGGCGGTTCTCCAGCACTTAAACCTACTTCACGCTGTGCGAAGGCAAACCTTGTCACGCTGTCCATAAACAACATCACTTTTTTGCCTTCATCACGGAAATACTCTGCTACAGCCATGGTCATATAAGCTGCTTGGCGGCGCATTAGTGGCGCTTCGTCACCCGAAGCGACAATGACAACGGAATTTTTTAAGCCGTCCTTGCCTAAGTTTTTTTCAATAAATTCTTTAACCTCACGACCACGTTCGCCAACAAGACCAATAACGTTAATTTCAGCCTCACAAAATTTAGCCATCATCGACATAAGAACCGACTTACCAACACCAGAACCTGAAAAAACACCAAGACGCTGCCCTTCACAGATTGGTACGAATGTGTTGAGTGCGCGTACGCCCACATCAAGCTTTTTACCGACAGCTTTACGCATGCCCGGTGATGGTGGCTTACGCTTCAAGGCACATTCTACACCACCTGATCTTAATGGGCCTTTACCATCAATAGGTTCGCCCAATGCGTTAATCACACGTCCTTTAAAGCTGTCGTTAATGAAAACACTCAACTTCATATTTTCAACATAGACGCGACAACCAGGGCCAAAACCTTCCATGGATCCGTAAGGCATAATAAGCACTTGGCCATCTTTGTAGCCCACAACTTCAGCGGCGCATTTCTCACCCGAAACATCTTCCACTGAACAGCGGCTACCAATTGTTGTTTTTTCAACGCCTTCACATGTTAACAAAAGCCCACTTGCACTCACAACAGAGCCAAAAAACTTCACTTTGTTAAGTGTTAAAATTTGCTTAGATAGATCTTGAAATACATCTGACATAAAAACAGCCTGTTTAATTTATAAAAATTTTATTTTTTTGAATTTCTTAGCCGTAAATTCAATAATATTATGGCATACTTCATATAATGAATAAAGAAATCTGATAATATTTAGACCGTGACATTGAAATTTACCTTTCCGATCACCATATATTTATGAGAAGATATATTTTTCTATGCATAAAAAAAGTAAAATAAGCAATTTTAAGGAAAGCAGCACATCTATGAACGCAATTGTAGAACAAAAAAACAAAAATGAGCTCTCAACACATAACCATTCTGACCGAAGCGCCAGATCTAGCGACGTTCTTTTACAGCTTGTAACTTTCAACCTTGTCGGCGAAGAATTTGGCCTACCTATTTTAGATGTACGCGAAATTATCCGTATGGTTGAAGTGACACCTGTGCCGCACTCACCTAGCTTTGTTGAAGGTGTTATTAACTTACGCGGTCAAATTTTACCCGTTATTGACTTACGCAAGCGCTTTAACCTCGAAAGTTCTGAAGCAAATGACGACACGCGCATTGTTGTTGTTGAAATTAACAACAACCTGATCGGTTTAATTGTGGATGGCGTGAACGAAGTTCTACGTATTCCTGAAGAAACTGTCAATGCAGCACCGCAAATTGTTTCAAGTGGTATTGGCGCTGAATATATTCAAGGTATTGCACATTACGACGAGAAGATGATTATTCTGGTTGATCTGCTTAAAGTATTTAGCAATGATGAAATGGAAAATTTGTCATCCCTAGAGCACTAAAAAAATCCTATTAAAAAACCGCCTTCTGGCGGTTTTTTTTGTGGGTAGCAGATAGGTAACCATTCAATAGTATCCATAAAAAAAGAGCCCCGAAGGGCTCTTTTAAATAAGAAAGACTTATTTTTTCATACCATAACGGTTACGGAATTTATCTACGCGACCTTCAGTATCTAGCTCACGGCGTTTACCTGTGTAAGCTGGGTGTGTCAATGGGTCTACTTGTAGACGCATTTCGTCACCATCTTTACCGTATGTTGAGCGTGTTGTAAATTTTGTGCCATCAGTCATAACAATGTTAAGAGTGTGGTAGTCTGGGTGGATACCTGTTTTCATTTTCCATTTTCCTCAATATAAGAGAGATTAATCACAAGCCAACATACATTCCGACGCATGCAGGTAAAGCGAAAGTAACATAAAAAAAAGTATATGCAAGCAATTTTACTAAAAAGCTTACATAAAACACTTGAAAAAGCAGTATAAATGCCATATTGTACACAACATACACACATATTCTTTTTATACGTCACTATTTTTCATAGTGACCATACATCTCCCATAAGGAGAAAATTTATGATTTCAAAATCAAAACACCCTTTAACGGAGGGTAATACTATAACCAATATCAAAAAACAAAAGGGCGACAAAAAACCCTTAATGAGCATAAAAGACACTGATTCCATTGATGAATTCGCTGAAACTGCTTTAAAAGAATTAAAGACGTCTAAAGATGTATCTGAATACGTTTATATGAGCGCAAATTTCAGTGACCGCGCCTGCCCTATTAATAAAGCAAATTTATTTGAGGATACATTAGTCCAACAACTTATAAACAAAGGCATTATAGTAATAGATTTTTTTAAGCAACGTCAGCGCAAAGATTTTATCTTATTTACATTTCTCACCAATAGTTACCTTTTTGTATTCGAGGTTCAATTACCCAAACCCAACAGCGCCGACACCCTAACTAAATTTTTAGGCGATAAAAAGCCCAGCTCACCACCTCCAGCAGGGAGAAAATTATGAAGAAATCGATGAATATAACTGAGCCACGATGCGCCCGTTCCTTCAATGAAAGCGTTATAAGGCTTTCTAAAGAAGAGTATAACTATATAGAAGAAATAGTTGAAAAGCTGAGTGATTTTGACCACCGCTCAGGCTTTGGCTCAAAATATTTAAAATATTCACATTTTTTTAATAACTGCAGCTACCCCGAAATTAAAGCTGAAATGTTAGAAGATCACCTAAAAACTCATATTGAAAATCAAAACTTGAAGATGGAAATAAAGTCTAGCGTAAGCATTCTCTCTACTGGAATTTTATGGTGGAAAGAACATTTTTTTGTTCTTGAAGTCAACGCTATTAAAAGAACGTCCGACATCACTGATGTTGAAACTGAAATTTAGGAGAAAATTATGTCTAAAATTACAAATAGCATTGTTATCGATGAAGCCCATGGTAAAGTCAGAATAGACAGCAACCTCATTGAAATACAGGAAAACACTAGAGACGAAAGCTCTCTCGGTAGCTACCTTGCATTGGAATTTAAATTTAACAACCACGCAAAAACAGAAGAACTTCGCCAAGCTTACGATGACTATGTTCAAAATAAAATTTCTAAATTAAACCTAACCGATATATCGGCACACGTAAGCCATACGCAAACAGGTTCTTGGTTCTGGAAAAAGCAAGTTTATACCATCGCTATTGCGTGGACAAAGCCCTTAGAACCCACTGAAAATTAAAACCGTTCGAATAAGCCATTTTTGGCAAAGCCTCCTTTTAGGGGGCTTTTTTTTGGCTCTATTTATAAATAAACGGCGTATAAGTGTGTTTTGGCACGGCATATGCATATATCCCTTCGTAAAGATAAACTTTCTGGGGAGAAAAAAGATGAAGCTATTAGAATTGTATAAAAACTTAGACAAGCAAAAGCCTTTAACAGCGCAGAAAAAAGAACAGATCATGACCGTGTTTGGTACTGTTTTTATTATTGTTCTCACACTCACATCAGCTTTTGCGGTTGATGCACGCAATAACAACCTTGTGTCTATTATGGAAAACAAAACACAAGTAATATTGAACGGATAAGGGTTAACACTATGAAAAAAATGATAAGATTTTTCACAACCACAGTTATGATTTGCCTAATGGCGGGTTCAAGCTTTGCCTCAAACCCTGTTTCACGCATTAAAGACATTGCCGACTTTGAAGGTGTTCGTAGTAACATTCTTATCGGTTATGGCCTTGTGGTTGGTTTAAACGGCACAGGCGACAGTGCAAACTCTATTCCCTTCACACGCCAAACGTTAATTAACATGCTCGAAAAGCTAGGCGTCAACGCCAAGGCTGCCGAAGCACAAATTAAAACGAAAAACGTTGCTGCTGTGATGATCACATCCAACATGCCTTCTTATGCCCGTCAAGGTAGTAAAATTGACATTACAGCTTCTTCACTGGGTGACGCAAAATCTCTTGAAGGCGGACAACTTTTAGCAACCCCTCTTATTGCTGCCGACGGCCAAACTTACGCCATTGCGCAAGGCCCTGTGGTTATTGGTGGGTTCACCACAACAGGTAGAGCTGGTACGGTGACAAAAAACCACCCGACATCTGGTCACATTGCTGGCGGTGCCACTATTGAAATGGAAACAGGCCACGAACTATCTGACAGCAAAAGACTACGCATTATCCTACGTAACCCCGATTTTACAACGGCATTACGCTTAAAAGACGCTATCAATAAAACATTTAACGAGCCTATTGCCAAAGCTTTAGACAACCAAACAATCGACATTGCCGTTCCACTTGCTTTACGTGACAACTTGGTACCTATCATTCACAAAATTGAAAATACATATGTGCGCCCTGACGCAGCCGCAAAAATTATTATCAACGAAAAAACAGGTACTGTTGTTATGGGTGCTGGCGTACAAATTAGTGATGTCGCCATTTCACATGCCAACTTAAACATTCGTGTCACAGAGTTGACTGACATTATTCAACCTGACGGCTTTAGCGACGGTATTACTGCCGCTGTACCAGCCACAGCCATTGAAGTTGATGAAGAGACAGCAAAGTTTCACGTTATCGATAGCGGTGCAAACCTTGCCGACCTTGTCGATGGTTTAAACGCCCTTGGTGTGTCACCACGCGACATTATTAGTATTCTACAAACCATCAAATCTGCAGGCGCATTGCAAGCAGAAATAGTGATTATGTAAGAAAGGTATGAACCCATGGATATACTCAGTACAGCGACAGCCAACAAACAATACGGAAGTGCCCCAGAACTTCAGCGCGCAAGTAGTGTTAAGTTCCTTGCGCCAAGTAAGAGCTCTGCTGAAAAGGCCGAAAAAGCCGCCCATGACTTTGAATCATTCTTTCTCTATCAAATGCTCGAACTGACCGACCCAGGTACAGCTGAAGGCTTTGATGGTGGTAAGGGTGAAGAAATGTTTCGTCAAATTCGCAACGAACATGTTGCGGATGCCATGACAAAAGCCGGTGGCATTGGCATAGCCGATACCATTTACGACCAATTACTTAAAATACAGGAGAACAACCAATGAGCCATGCCATAGAACTTGTATCGAACACAATAGAATCATGTGAAAAATTTGCAACTTTATTACATGATGAAAATGCTCTGCTTAAAGACAGAGACATGGATGCTATTGAAGGTAAAATCAAAGAAAAGCGTCACCTTGCCGCTAAAGTTGAAAAATTACTTTCCACCATTAAAACATCTGTGCACAAAATTAAAGCCGATGAAGGTGCGCTCGCAAAAATGCCTGAGCTACAAGCATGTATTGACAATTACCAGTCAGCTGCACGCAAAAACATAACACTTTTGCAAGCCGCCTACACCGTGACAAATGACTTTTTAAACCTTGTACGTACAGCTGTTGAAATTAAAAAACCAAAAGCCAACACTTATGGCAAAACAGGTACAATGAACCAACACCAACCTTCAACGAAGCTTGTTAACAAAGACATTTAAACGCATAAACGCACCGCGTTTAATCTGATTAAGCCCACTGGCACTACTGTTTTATTTTAAACATACGAAGGCGAGGGCTTATAAAGATATTAAAGTTTTTTCTCAACGAAAAACACCTTGCGGCAGCAGGGTGTTTTTTTGTCCCCTACCCCTTAAAATACAGCACAAAAGCACTATTTATTAGTTATAACCGCATTTTATATGCAAAACATCATGCTTTTTGCACATCTCTTTTTATTCCTCTTTAGGAGAGAATTTATGAAAGCACCAAAAATAACGGATATTACACAAGACGTTATTGATAGTTTTAAAACTCAATTAAAAGATTCCGTCACACTTACATTTCTACCTAAACCTGTAAACTACAGCTTTAGCAACAAAGACATAATCAAGACCTTAGAAAATGAAGGTTATACTGTGATCATGTCTTCAGATATGCCTTATAAAGAAAGTGGGGGTTGGCTATGGAGAAAGACAATCAGAATTATAACATACCATATTAGGCCTGCCTTATAACAACTCTTCACTTATATCGAAATCAAGTCTCCTCTGTGGAGGCTTTTTTATTGTTTTAAGACGAAATAGCGGCGTTTTTCGCCCTTATCAACAAAACTGGCACAAGGCTTGCATGTAATCTAACAGTAATTAATATAAACCTACAGAAAGGACGTTAACTATGGGTGCTACACTTAATTCCACACTTGGTATTGCCATTAGTTCGATGCAAACAACGCAAACAACTATCAGCACCATCTCACACAACATCTCTAACGTCCATACTGAAGGTTATACACGTCAGCAAGTCCTCACAGGTAACATTGCCATTGAAGGTTTTGGTGGTGGTGTTGGTATTAATGATATTCGCCAGGTCACCAACAACTTTTTAAGTGAACGTATCACAGAACAAGTTTCTGCCGTTGGTTATGATGAAGCAAAAAGTACTTTCATGGATAACCTTGAAGTTCTTTTCGGTACACCTGGGGCGAACACTAGCCTTGAAAAGGTTATAGGTAATTTTTTTAGTGACATGTCAAACTTGGCCAATGCGCCAGATTCTACATCACTACAGCTTAACGCTGTTAAAAACGCTGAATTCGTCGTCGACTCTCTTAAAAACTTGTCGAACGAAATTGTCGGTGCACAATTCCGCGCCGATGCACAAATTGACTCTGCTATTGTTGAAGTGAACGAAGCTATTCGTAAAATTGACACCCTGAACAAAGAAATTGTTTCTCTTGGTGTTGTTAAAAACGGTGGTGCAAATGCCAACGACCTTATTGACGAACGCTCTCGCCAAATTAACACCATTGCCAAACACATGAATGTGAATGTTATTTATGACAGCCTTGACCGTGCATCTGTTTCAACAGAAACAGGTAGACGCCTTGTCGACACAAGCTATGTTCAGCTTGAAAGAGCCCCTGCGGTTGCACCATCAACATTCCAAGATATTTCCACAAGACCTTTTACTGAAGACGGTATACCTGGCACTATTGTGTTCCCTATTTTAACCAATCGCATGACTGACGGCAGCATAAAAGGCCTTGTTGATGTACGTGATACAGAAATGGTTAACTTGCTCGCTGAAGTAAACAACCTTGCTGCAAACATGATTGATAGCTTCAACCGCATACACAGCCAAGGTACATCGATCCCACCATTAAACCAACTTGACTCTGGTAATGGCATAGAACTTTCTGGTGCTGGCGCTGATATTACAGCCGAATTGGACATTAACGTCGGCGACAGCTTTGATATTTCAATTATTGATATCGCAACAGGCTCACCTATTTCAACAACATTACTTGCTGGTGGCGGTGTCGGATCTCTCACAATTGCCGTCGCACCAACAACCTTAACTGATATTGCAAACGCTATTAACGCAAACCCAGATGTGAATGTGGACGTGACAGCCTCAACATTCATTGACACAAATGGCGACGAACAACTACGTATTACAGCAAACAATGCTGCACACGGTGTTGTCATGAAAAATAACGTTGGTAACGTACTTGGCGAAATAGGTGTCAACAATTTCTTCACAGGTGAAAATGCCACAGACATGGCCATTCGCGCCGACATTATTGCCGACCCGGCACGTGTGGCCACAGCCCGTATGCGTGACACAGATGGCGGTGTATCATTCCTTGATAACCGTAATATTATTGAGCTCGCACTGCTTTCAGAGGCACCTGTTACATTTGCCGCTGCTGGTAGCCTTGCTGTGCAATCAAAAAGCATAAATGAATATTTCATTAGTATTTCTAGTAACCTTGCTATCCGCCTACAAGACACAAGTAAAACGCAAGAATTTAACGAAGCTATATTAACCGACATGGAAACACGTCTCAGCGGAACTGCTGGCGTGAACATTGACGAAGAACTATCTAACCTACTTGTATTTCAACGTAGTTACCAAGCCTCAGCGCGCATCATATCCCTTGTGGATGAGATGCTTGAGACGCTTGTAAACATTGTTTAAAAAAGGAGAATAGAAGATGCGTGTTGCAACAGCCTCCATCCATAGAAACACACTAGAGCAAATGCAAAAAAGTAATGCAGATTTAGCCAAAACATCGTTTCAGGTAACATCCGGCCTTAAAGCGGAGCGCTTTGAAGACATTGCTGCTCAAGCTGGACAACTTTTAAACTTGCAAGACTTGCGTGGTATCAATGAACAGTTTATCAAAAACATGGAAACCGTCGATTCACGTTTACAGTCAAGCGAAAATTCTATCCAAGGTATGGTTGACCTAGTTGTCGAAGCCGCAAATTTATGGACACTTGGTCGTAATGAAAATACTGCTGAAGTGCGTGCAAACCTTGCACCTAAGGCAGAGGGGTTAACAGAAACATTTTACTCTTTATTTAAAACAAAATTTGATGGCCGATACATATTTTCAGGCGCTTCTGGTGATCGCCCGCCGATTACGTCTAGCCCTGTTGCGACAACAGTACCCGCAGGTATTCCTGCACCCAACACTTATTATAATGGTGACTCACAAGAACTTTTGGTGATTACATCGACCGACGTAACACAAACTTACGGTATCACAGGTGGTGAAGATGGTTTTGCCAACATGAAAGCTGGTCTTGAAGCCCTTTGGTTTGGTTTAGAGAATAACTCTGAATCTGATATTGATGGCGCCATTAACCTTTTGAACCAAGCACAAGTAGACCTTTCTAACATGCTTGGTGAAATTGGCGGACAGCAGTCAGGCTTTGACTTACTTAAAACCCGCCATGTAAACACAAACCTATTCTTAACAGAACAGGTCGATAATATTGAAAAAGTTGATATCGCCGAAGCAATGACACGTTTTACGCAACAGCAAACCACGCTTGAAGCGTCGATGGCTGTTATTACACAGTTAAACAGGCTGTCATTACTTGACTATATTTAGGAGCAAATGAACAAAAACTAGCCGTGGTTCCTTTTATTTGGTAAAACTATAGCTAATTGTTCAAAATAATATGGAAAAACATAAAAAATGCTCCTTATAACCAGGCGTACAGACGAATCGATTGTAATTAACGATAACATCGAAATTACGGTTGTTGAAGTACGCGGTGGACGTGTAAAGCTTGGGTTTGAATACCCAGAAGGCAATACAGTTTACCGTAAAGAACTCTACTTGAAAATTCAAGAAGAGAACAAAGTTGCCGCCAGCAATGTAGGTGACATTAGCAAATTGCTAAGTAGCATAAAAAACAAGGAGTAGCCATATGCAACAAACAACATTAACAGAACAAAAAGTTCCAGTAGATAAAGCATTAAACTATGATACACGTTTTGGTGAAGTTACACTTCGCGAAGACCGCCTTATCAGCTTCGACAAAGGCCTATTAGGCTTTAACGAATGCACAACTTTTGGTCTTTGTAAGCTTCCAAACGCTGACGAATCACCAATTATGCTTTTGCAGTGCGTCAACGAACCTGAAATTGGCTTCCTCGTTGCCGATCCAAAAATTCTCGGCCTTGAAATTAAAGACGAAGACGTTGCAAAGGCGCTTAAAGAAGCGGGCATGAGCAAAGAGTCAACTCAACTGATGGTTATCCTTACTATGTATGACCAAGAAGACTCATACTACCTAACAGCTAACTTACGTGCGCCACTGCTTATTGACAGCCGTACCAGAAAAGCACGTCAGCACGTTCTTACAAGTAAAGACTACACAACACAACACAAGTTGTAAAATCTGCTTAGAGCATTTGCTAAAATTAAACCGTCCCTTGGGGCGGTTTTTTTTGCCCGATAAAAGTGTTAAATACAACCAAAAGTTGAAAACACTTGTTTTATGGCGAATTTTGGGCGAATTAGCAGCGAACCAAACAGGCATAGCGGTGGAATAGAAAGCGAATTACGGCGTATTAAATTCTTTTAGCGCCTTATTTGCACTAAAAAACCAACCATTAGTTGTAACAAAAGCCTTTTAATGCCTTTTCCCTGTAAGTTGGTGGGATTGAAAAAACACAACCTACCAAAAAGCTTGTGATGTTTCGCTCTCAAAAAAGAGGTTATTATATATTTATACCTACAAGTTACTATTTTTTTAAAAAGACTTGAAAAAAACAATCCACACGCCCCATAACTTATTCAAACCACCTCTTTTGAGGTAAATATCGTGCATCCGTGCACCTCACTTTTTTAAAAGGCCATAGCCTTTAAGGATAAACCATGAAAGTAGCAATACCTGGTACACAAACTGAAGAACAGGCAACATTTCAAGTTATCACACAAGCCGCCTTTAATAATTTAATAAGCTTAAAAAAGGTGACAGATAGCTTAGATATATTAGCCGATAGCACTTATACTTATTATCGTGAGCAACATTCTGGAAAAATAATTCAATTAAAAATTGAAAAATTGCCTGCAGACGTTTTAAAAAAAGTAAAGTACGTTGTGACTGATGTTCAATTACCAGGTAACGTCATTGCAATGACTGTTTAGGTTATCAATCCTCAATAACCCGACCTATCGACTTTAAACACCCTCCAATTTGAGGGTGTTTTTTTTGCTTATAGGGCAAAAATACTTCTTAAATAAAAAAAATGAATTTATATCCATATAAGCCAATGAAAAGCCTTGGCACACAGGCACTTTTTCGGTTATAGTTTTCGGTGCAAATTTGTAATAAAATAAATAAAGATTGAATTTTTTTCATGACGGACAAAAAAACGCCAAAAGGCACTGTTGATCACGATAAACGTGACTTTTTAACTTCCACTACCACAGCCTTTGGTGCCGCAGGTGCTGCTTGTGCTTGTTACCCTTTCATTAAAAGCATGAGCCCAAGCGCTGATGTTGAAGCACAAAAAACCACTGAAGTAATTTTAAGCGAAATTGCTGAAGGTGACACGAAGAAGGTTATTTGGCGCGGTAAAGCCGTTTTTGTTAAACACCGTACAGCTGCTGAAATTAAAGAAGCACGTGCCGGTGACGAAAAAGCTATTATTGATCCACAAACTGACGCTGAACGTGTACAACGCCCAGAGTGGCTTGTCACCATTGCTCACTGCACACACCTTGGCTGTATCCCTATTGATGCAGGTAGTAAGGACGGCTGGGCTTGCCCTTGTCATGGTTCACTTTTTGATGGTTCTGGTCGTGTAATGCGTGGCCCTGCCCCATCAAACCTAACAATTCCACCATATTCATTTATTGACAACAACACGATTAAAATCGGTTAACGGGAAAGGATTATATAAAATGGCTAAACACAGCGTAAACCCAAACCCGAAAACAAAACTCGAATGGTTTGAAGACCGCCTACCAATTTTCAGCTTAATGAAAAAAGAACTGGTAGACTACCCTGCACCTAAAAATTTAAACTATGCATGGAACTTTGGTTCTCTTGCTGGTATTGCACTTCTATTGCAAATTTTAACAGGCTTCTTTTTAACAATGCATTATAAAGCCGACGCTAACTTGGCTTTTGATAGTATTCAGCACATCATGCGTGACGTTAACTGGGGTTGGTTAATCCGTAACCTTCACATGGTTGGCTCTAGCTTCTTCTTTATGGTGGTTTATATGCACATGGGCCGTGGCCTTTACTATGGGTCTTACAAGTCCCCGCGTGAAGTTTTATGGTGGATGGGCGTTGTTATCTTCTTCCTAATGATGGCGACATCATTCCTTGGCTACGTTTTACCTTGGGGACAAATGTCCTTCTGGGGTGCGCAAGTTATCACCAACCTTATCTCTGTTATCCCACTTGTGGGTGAAGACATTGTTGTTTGGGTTTGGGGTGGTTATGGTGTGAATGACGCGACGTTAAACCGTTTCTTCTCATTACACTTCTTATTACCATTTGTGATACTGGCCTTTGTTTTCCTACACCTATGGGCGCTACATAACCGTAAGGTGAAGTCAAACAACCCGACAGGTATCGACTTGAAAAAAGACACCGACTTTATACCTTTCCACCCTTACTATACGGTGAAAGATATGTTTGGATTGTCTATTTACATGCTGCCTTTCCTTTACATGGTATTTTATATGCCAGATGCTTTAGGTCACCCTGATAACTACATCCCTGCTGACCCTATGAGCACACCTGCGCATATTGTGCCTGAATGGTACTTCCTACCTTTCTACGCAATATTACGTGCCATCAACTTCAACATCTTCTTCCTTGATAGTAAGTTGTTGGGTGTAATTGCCATGGTAAGTGCGATTGCTATTTTGTTTGTCCTTCCTTGGTTGGATAAATCAAAAGTGCGCAGTGCAAGGTTCCGCCCTGTCTATAAAGTTATGTTTTGGTTATTTGTTGTTAACTTCTTCTTCCTTGGTTGGTTAGGTGGTAAACCTGCTGAACAGCCATATACATGGATGTCTCAAGTAGCAACATTCCTATACTTTGGCTTCTTCTTCGCCTTACCTTGGGTTGCGAAGTTTGAAAAAACAAAACCACTGCCAAAAAGCATATAAGAAGGATTAAAAATATGAAAAAACTACTATTAGCGGCCCTTCTTATTGTATCGGGTAATGCCTATGCATCTGGTGCAATGCATTACCCTCAGCAAGACTGGAGCTTTAATAAAGCAACATCGGACTGGGAAAAAGATACAATACTACGTGGCTACCAAGTGGCAACAGAAGTTTGTATGTCATGCCACAGCATGAAGTATATAAAACACCGTGACCTTGCAAAGGTTGGTTTCACTGAAGACGAAATTAAACGCCTTGCTGCAAACATGGAAATGTCTATCGGTGCGCCTTTCATGTCAAGCCTTGCAGACGAAGATGCAGCGGCAGTATATGCCAAGATATTACCTGACTTGAGTGTTATGAACAAAGCACGTGGTGACGGTGCAAACTACGTTTACGCACTTCTAACAGGTTACGAGGATGCACCATCAGACCATGAACTGCCTGAAGGCGCTTCATATAACAGGTACTTTGCAGGGCACAACATTGCCATGCCCACACCGTTAAGCGACGAACAGGTAGAATACATTGATGGTACAGAAGCGACTGTTAAGCAAATGGCGAAGGATGTTACCTACTTCTTGCAGTGGACAGCCGAACCTGAACTTAAAAGCCGTCAACAGCTTGGGATATTCGTTCTTATTTACGTATTCCTATTGGCGATACTTCTTTACTTCACAAAGCGCCGTATTTGGCAAAGTGTGAAAAAATAGCCAACGATATAGCGCTATAAGCAACAAATAAAAAACCCTGCATAAAGCAGGGTTTTTTTCGATATAAGTATTAATATTTGGTGCGTTTATCATCATGAATAGAATCATAAATATTATCATGCTGCGTTAACGATTCCATATCAGCCTCTCGCTTTTCTTTTGATTTCATTGCGAGCCATTGAGCCGCACAAACCAGTGAAAAAACCACAACTATTACAAGTATAACCCATAAAAATGGTGTCATAATAAATTACCTCATAGTGAAAGTTAAAAACTTTTAAATACATAAATATGTATTATAAGTAGGAATTAGCCTAAAAACAGACTTTAAAAAAGGATTGCCCTTAGGCTATATAATGTCGCTGTTATATATAACGCTTACAGACAAATACCGCAACAATAATTTCGACTTTATGTATACATAAAAAAACACCCTTCAAGGAGAGTGTTTTTAATTAATCAAACAAACCTGTAAGAATGCTTATTCTGCAGCGGCTATAATAAACTTCAATTTAACGCCACGCTTTTTAAAGTATGACTTCATCATGTTGCGTCCTTCACGGTTTGGAACAGGTAAACGTGCAGCCGCTACTTCAACTTCTTTCGCTTTTTCTTCGATCATAGCGGCTTTGAGGTTTGCGATACATGCATCGATCGCGTCATTGTCGGCATGAAGTGATTCATAGACGGCTTCAAGTGCTGTTTCAATAGTCATAGGTTTACTCCTTCATAAAATTTTTTTTACTATACTGCTTTTGCGACAAAAGTGTAAGCATAAGTTTTAGCAATATTTTCACATTGTGGATAAGCAAACATATAGGCAAAGGCACGTACCACGTCTGGCTTTTGCATTTCAGGCAAACGTGAAGGCTTGCTTGTAATAATTTTTTTCTTTGTCAGCTTCTTTTCTTTCAAAGGTAAATCGCCTACCAGTGGTTGCCCAAGTTCCATTTCCACTGAAAAACCACGCGCTTCTAAAATAGCTTTAAATTCACCGTCTTTAAAAATACGGTCGTGGTGTGGGTTCATTGGGTTACCGTGATCGTCTTCTTTTTCAAATAAAATATTAGGTACAGAAGCAATTACAGTGCCGCCTTCCACCATAACCGTGCGCAAGTTATCTATAAGTTTTTCGACATTATCGACATGTTCCATAAACTCAAACGCCGTAACAGACGTAACGCTATTTTCTTTGATTTGAGAAGAAATAGGGGCTTCATCTAAATCAATATGAATGAGTTTTGTTTTCTCGAGGCGGCTTGACGCGATGTCTAATGCATCTTGGTCATAGTCCATCCCCACAGCTTGTGTGACAACGCCTTCTAGTTCACGCAAACCGTAGCCTGTTGCACAGCCTAGGTCGAGGTGTAATTTAGACCCTTTAGCCGCAAGCTGGTCACGGGCAAACATATAACGCCCTAAATGCTCTATCTTCACCCATAAATTAGGGTCTTCTTCACGGAAAGGGTCAACATATTCACAAGGCAGGTTTAAATTTTTCATCAATTTCGCTCAATAATTTTTCTACATGCTTTTATGCCATAAAAAGCCTTAAAAATAAAGGATTGACAGCGCAAGTGCAAAAAGGATAGTTTAAAAATATCAATCGACACACCTCTTCTTTTACTTTCCCTTTAAGGAAAAACTATGCCTAACAACAAAGACAACCTACCACGTCAAAGTTATTTAAGCGCAAAAATTGCCCAAGCTGTTTTTGATATTTTGGTAAAATACAAATTCTTACGCAACAAATACTACGAGCACAAATTGTTTATGTCTATTCAATGTGATAGCAAAAATATTTGCACACGCTATGTTTTAAGCCATTATACGCACGATAGATTTTACAACGCCAATCGTCAATTTTACATTGAAAATGACGGCGTTAAAACACCGCATGAATCTACAAATGACGCCAACAAAGAGTTGGCTATTATTTACCAACAGCATTGCGCAGAAATTGCAGCATCATAACAACACCTAAAAACATACAACCACTTGTAAAGTAACATAAAAGATCTTATACTTTATTTTGATACACACTTATTGTTTTTTCAACAGGAGCAATCCTATGTCCCAACACAGATACCATAGAAAAAACTACACCTTAACCACAAAAACCGCCAACCAAGTTTTTGACACCTTGCTTAAACACAACTGTATGCAGGAAGGCGAATATAACAGGCGCGATTTCACTGACCGTCAAATAGAAGATGAGCCACATATTTGCGTCGAATATAGACTTAATGGCAGCCTAGGTTATAAATTTTGGAATATGCATGGTTCTTTTTATATTCAAACGGACTCAGAAAAAAATGAAACGGATGATGCTTTATTGGACGTTAACAAAGAACTCGAAGTCATTTACACGGAACATTACCGTGAAGCACGCTTCAGAAATTTAAAATTCTGGCGTAACTGGTCATTATTTTAAACACTGTTCAACTGCAATATCGACATAAAAAGAGAGCTTAATTGCTCTCTTTTTTTATGCTATAATCTCTTTTTAATAAGGGTCATAAAAAACATGGTTAATCTGCGTATTTATAACGGTCAAATAAACCCCACAGTGGGTGATATAGTCGGCAATACTAAGTTAGTTTTGCAGCAATATAATATGGCATGTGCGCAAAAAGCCGATATTTGCGTTCTGCCTGAAGCTGTTTTATGTGGATATACACCACAAGACCTTATTTTAAGACCACAATTCATTGACGACCTTCAACAAGCCACGCTTGATATTGTGGCCAAAGTTGAAAATACCGCCCTCTTCCTTAGCGTGCCATGGCGCGATGCCATTGACGGCCAAATTTACAATGCCGTGCATTTTATTCACAACCGAAAAATTCAGCAGACAATTTACAAACAGTGTTTACCCAACTTCGGTGTGATGGATGAAAAACGTGTTTTTACGGTGGGTATTAACAATAAAACCATTCCTTTTAAAGGTATTAATATCGGTTTACTCGTTTGCCATGACACATGGTGGCCTGAAGTTGCCTCTACCCTTAAAAAAGCAGGTGCCGATTTTTTCATTTCCATCAACGCCTCACCCTACGAATTAGGCAAGGAAGATTTCCGTGTTGGCTTTTGTCAAGACCGTGTGTGGGAAACAGGTTTACCCCTACTCTATAACAACCTTGTGGGCGGCCAAGACGATATTTTATTCGACGGCCGTAGCTTCACCATTAACCCAAACGAAGACGCACAAAACAAATTTGCGCCATGGGCCACTCAAGGCGACGTTTTATCACTTGTGCAAAATGGCGCATTATACAAGTTTGAAAAAACTGTTGCTTCAGAACCTGCATTACAACTGCAAGAAAACATATATAGCGCCCTTAAAATGGGCTTTGGCGACTATATGCAAAAATCAGGGTTTACAAAAGCTATTCTCGGCTTAAGCGGTGGTATTGACAGTGCGCTGATAGCGGCCATTGCTGTCGATGTTTTAGGCGCTCAAAATGTGACAGGCGCTTTATTACCGTCCAAACACACTAGCGACCATTCAAATAATGACGCCCTTGAACTTGCTAACAACCTCGGCATTCAAACCCACACCTTGCCCATTAAAGACACTGTCAAAGCCATCACCAAAGTGCTTGAACAAACAGGTGACCTGAACAGTGTCACGCATGAAAATTTACAAGCCCGTGCCAGAGGCACAATATTAATGGCATTATCAAACAATACAGGTGCCTTGTTGCTGACAACAGGTAATAAAAGTGAGGTGGCCGTAGGTTTTTGCACGCTGTATGGGGACATGAACGGCGGTTTCAACATTATTAAAGACCTTTATAAAACGGAAGTTTACGCACTCAGCCGCCATATAAATCGTCACAAAACCATTATCCCAACCCATAGCATTGAAAAAGAACCGACGCCAGAGCTTGCACCTGGGCAAAAAGACAGTGATAACCTACCGCCTTACAAAATATTAGATGCTATTTTAAAATATGCCATTGAAGAAAAATTAAGTGCCGTACAAATATCAGACAAAGGCTATGAAAAAGAAACGGTTGAAAAAGTTTTAAATTTACTTAAAAATAGCGAGCACAAACGCTATCAGGGCGCTCCAGGTGTTAAAATACATAAGATTTCCTTCAACTCAGACTGGCGCTACCCTCTTGTAAACAAGTATAAATTTTAGCACATTCAACAAATGAGTTAATAAAGTTATTGCAAACGATAAACTAATAGGTTAAATTTAATACTGAAAAAACACTTGTTCTCCTAATTAGGTCGATTCTAATGAAGATAACATACCCTCTCAACAAACAAAAAAGCTCCCGACCAGGAGCTTTTTTGTTTTAGACTTCATTAACATTTTTGTGTGCGTTCTAAAAATTTTATACTCTTTTTAGATAAGGGATGGGTTTTACCTTTTTTATAATATTCAAAAAAGGCGCGTATTTTTTTAAAGCGTGAGACGGAAGGTGTAAAACCTTCTGCACTGCGTTTTTCTAAAATATCAGCGTAATGTACTTTTAGGGTTTCTAATTTTGACCTGTCAGGATCATGATAAAAAGAAGCACCTGTGGCACTTACAAGCGCAATACTCACAATGTTATTACCAGCAATTTTAGGGTTTGCCCAATAAGGCTTACAACCCATACGGATGGCAAACCAAATAGCATAACCTTTAAAGAGATAATAAACATCCTTGTGACCAATAGCAGGGTCTTTGGCGGCATAATTTAAAAGGTCGGCAAATAAATGCGCGCCTTCAGCGTCATTTGTGGGGTCAAAATTCATTAAATATTGTTTATATTCAGCAAAAGGCATCAACAAACGGCGCATGGTTAAAATAGCAGCTTTGGGGTTTGTTTTACACTTCGCCCACAGCTTTTTCTTTAACATTTTTAAGGCGTCAGCCTCACCTTTTACACATGCATGATATGCACGTTCAATGGCGTTTAAGTTTTGCATTAGAGGTTCCTTAGCACTCGAAAAAGTGCGGCGAAGTTATTTAACTGCAAGCAGTTTTAAAAGGGTAAAGTTTATTCCTTACTTAGAAGTATGGGGGTATTTAGGGTTCATTACAAGTATAAAAAAAAGCCCCTAAAACGGAGCTTTTTATAAAACTATATTGCCTGTAGCTTTAATTTTTAGCCAACAATTTCGAAGAGATCTTCAAACATGTCGTTCTCTTCTTTCACTTCTGGTGCGTTACCTTTACGCATCGCCGTGATAATTTTACGAGAAATTTTTGGTGGAATATCGTGGTCCGCTTTTAAAGTATTAAGAATATCGCGGATATGCGCTTGTTCTTCTGTTAAACGTTCTGTTGCTTTTACAGCTTCTTTTAAATACTGCTTAACCTTGTCGCGGTCAGCTTCTGTTACAACCATCATGGCTTATACCCTTTTTTAATATTTAAATAAAAAGCCCCTAAAACATATAGGGGCTTATATAATGTTGTTAAACTAGCTTTTTGCTAATTTTAAACAAGCTTCTAGGCAAGTTACCTTGCGTGTAAGCTGTTCAATATCACTCTTTTCGCCTGCACTTTTAATAAGCTTTGAAAGCTTGTCTGAAGCGGCTGCTAGCTGTGATTCAGTATCGACTGCATCAATATCCGTTTTAGCCATAGCTTCTTCTGCAAGAACCGTTACTTTTTCGGCTGTCACATCAACAAAACCAAAACCAACATAGTAAAGCTTTGTTTCACCGTCCACTTCAACTTCAACAGCGCCTGGCTGCAAGGTAGAAAGTGTTGGTTGGTGACCCTCTAAGACACCGAAAGAGCCTTCACTACCAGGTACACTCACGTAAGTCACTTCATGGCTTACAAGAAGTTCCTCTGGTGTTACAAGATCAAATTGCATGTGTTTAGTCCTTTAATTTTAATAGGAGTGCCCTACCGAAGTAAGGCACTGCTTTTTAATTAAGCGGCAGCTTTTGCAAGCGTTTTCGCTTTTTCGATCGCTTCTTCGATGCTACCTACCATGTAGAAAGCATTTTCTGGAAGGTCGTCATGTTTACCTTCAAGGATTTCCTTGAATGAACGTACAGTGTCTTCAACTTTAACGTAAAGACCCTTCATACCTGTAAACTGTTCTGCAACGTGGAAAGGCTGAGACAAGAATTTCTCAATCTTACGGGCACGTGCCACAACTGTTTTATCTTCTTCAGAAAGTTCATCCATACCAAGAATTGCAATAATATCTTGTAATGACTTATACTTCTGTAGAATTTCTTGTACGTTTTTAGCCGTGTTGTAGTGTTCGTCACCAACAATTGTTGGGTCAAGCACACGTGAAGTTGAGTCAAGTGGATCTACCGCAGGGTAAATACCTTTCTCAGAAATCGCACGGTTAAGTACTGTCGTTGCATCAAGGTGCGCAAATGTTGTTGCAGGCGCAGGGTCAGTCAAGTCATCGGCAGGTACGTAAACAGCTTGCACTGATGTAATAGAACCTGATTTAGTTGACGTAATACGTTCCTGTAAAGTACCCATGTCAGTCGCTAGCGTAGGTTGGTAACCTACAGCTGATGGAATACGGCCAAGCAAGGCAGATACTTCTGAACCAGCTTGTGTGAAACGGAAAATGTTATCGACGAAAAATAGTACGTCTTGACCTTCTTTATCACGGAAGTATTCAGCTTGAGCTAAACCTGTTAAAGCCACACGTGAACGGGCACCAGGAGGTTCGTTCATTTGTCCGTAAACAAGTGTTGCCTTAGATTCTTTTGGAGAATTTTTAGTAATAACGTTTGATTCAATCATCTCTTCGTAAAGGTCATTACCTTCACGTGTACGCTCACCCACACCCGCAAAGACAGAATAACCACCGTGTCCTTTAGCAATGTTGTTAATAAGCTCCATGATCAAGACAGTTTTACCAACACCAGCACCACCGAATAGACCAATTTTACCACCTTTAGCGTAAGGTGCTAGAAGGTCAACTACTTTGATACCCGTTTCAAGAATCTCAGATTCTGTAGACTGTTGATCAAAAGCAGGTGCTTCAGCGTGAATTGGCAACATGTGTGTTGTGTCTAATGGACCAAGTTCGTCGATTGGGTTACCAACAACGTCCATGATACGGCCTAGGTTACCAGGGCCAACTGGCACTGTGATCGCTTCGCCAGAATCCAATACTTCCATACCGCGTACCAAGCCTTCAGTTGCTTGCATCGCAATCGTACGTACAGTATTTTCACCAAGGTGTGCAGCAACTTCTAATACTGTCAGACCTTCTTCTGTTTTCACGTTTAAAGCGTTCAAAATTTGAGGGATATTACCTTCAAACTGAACGTCGACAACGGGGCCAACCACTCGAGTGATTTTACCAATTGATTTTTTTGACATTTTATTTCTCCATTTCTTTTAAGAAATTTAATATTTATAGTGAGGCTTCTTAAACAGCTTCAGCTCCAGCTACAATCTCAGTTAATTCTGTTGTAATAGCCGCTTGACGTGTACGGTTGTACTGCAATGAAAGCTTGGAGATCATGTCTCCGGCATTCGTTGTTGCACTTTCCATGGCTGTCATGCGTGCCGCATGTTCAGCAGCGCCACTTTCAAGCATAGCGTTCAAAAGCTGGACGTTTATATTACGTGGTAATAACACACTTAAAATAGCTTCTTCTTCTGGTTCATATTCAACCGCAGAAGCAATTTCAGTTTCTTTATCAGCCATAATATCGACTTTAAATGGTGCAAGGTATTGCATCATTGGCTCTTGCGTCATCATGTTTACAAAGCGGTTATAGAAGAGAATAATCTCTTGGCATTTACCCGTTTCATAATCACTGATCAATTTAGCGCCAATTTCCTCAGCCAAGCTGTATGAAACATTTTTACCTGTGTCCGCCAAATTATCGATCACATTTTCTGCGAACTCGTGCTTAACAAGGTCAAAGGCTTTTTTACCAACCATCACCAATTCAACTTTTTTACCAGCCAATTGTAATGCATGAATTTTTTCGACAACTCTTTTAACAAGGTTACCGTTAAAACCACCACACAAACCACGATCGGCACTAATAATGACCAAACGAACAGTCTTCACAGAAGCGTGACCACTTAGTAAAAGTGGGCCGCCCTCGGTTGGCGTATTCGTAGCTAGATTTACAAGAACACCGTTTAACTTTTCAGCATAAGGACGCGCAGCTTCGCAACGCATACGCGCACGACGCACCTTAGCAGCCGCAACCATTTTCATGGTTTTGGTGATTTTTTGAGTGTTTTGTACGCTTACAATACGCGCACGTAAATCCTTAAGCGACGGCATTCAATTCCCTCACGTTAGATGTTGTTTTACCAAAAGAGTTTTTAGCGTCTTCAATAGCGCCAACCAATTCTTTTTCAGCATCGTCTGAAAGTTTACCACTTGTCGCAATGCTTTCAACCATAGCCGCGTGGCTTGCACCCAAGATTTCAAGCAAGTGCGCTTCAAATTCTTGAATTTTTGCCGGTGCGACATCGTCCATGTAGCCTTTAGTACCTGCGTAAATTGAGCAAATTTGCTGTGCAGCACTTAAAGGTGCATATTGCTTTTGCTTCAATAATTCAGTCAGACGTTCACCACGTGCAAGTAATTGCTGTGTTGAAGCATCTAGGTCTGAAGCAAATTGTGAGAAAGCGGCCATTTCACGGTATTGAGCAAGGTCAAGACGCATAGTACCAGCAACTTTTTTCATTGCTTTAACCTGCGCGGCACCACCCACACGTGATACTGACAAACCAACGTTAATCGCTGGACGAATACCCGAGTTGAATAGATCTGTTTCGAGGAAAATTTGACCATCTGTAATTGAAATAACGTTTGTTGGGATGTATGCAGATACGTCACCTGCTTGCGTTTCAATAATAGGAAGAGCCGTTAATGAGCCACCACCTAATTCGTCAGATAGTTTACAAGCACGCTCTAATAGGCGTGAGTGAATGTAGAAAACGTCACCTGGGTAAGCTTCACGGCCAGGAGGACGACGCAATAGAAGTGACATTTGTCGGTAAGCAACAGCTTGCTTAGAAAGATCATCGTAAACGATCAATCCGTGCTGGCCGTTATCGCGGAAGTATTCACCCATTGCACAACCTGTGTAAGGGGCAATAAACTGCATTGGTGCAGATTCAGAAGCTGTTGCACAAACAACAGTTGTGAATTTCATTGCGTCAGATTCTTCAAGTTTTTTAACAACTTGAGCAACTGTTGAACGCTTTTGACCAATCGCTACGTAGATACAGTGAACAGGCTCGCCTTTTTCAAAGTTATCACGTTGGTTGATGATCGCATCAATCGCTACAGCTGTTTTACCTGTTTGGCGGTCACCAATAATAAGCTCACGTTGGCCACGGCCAACAGGAACAAGGGCGTCAATTGCCTTCAAGCCTGTTTGAAGTGGTTCGTGTACTGATTTACGTGCAACAATACCCGGAGCGATAAGCTCAACACGGCGGTATTCGATGTCTTTTAGAGGGCCTTTGCCATCAATAACGTTACCAAGACCGTCAACAACACGACCAAGAAGACCCTTACCAACAGGTACTTCCATAATACGGTTTGTACGTTTAACAGTACTGCCTTCTGTGATACCACGGTCAGAACCGAAAATTACACAACCGACGTTATCTTCGTCCAGGTTCAAAGCCATACCCATAACGCCACCAGCAAACTCTACAGTTTCACCAGCTTTAACGTTAGCAAGGCCATAAACACGAGCAACACCGTCACCCACACTTAATACTTCACCTACTTCACTAATTGATTCGTCTTTTTCACCGTAAGACGCGATTTGGTCTTTAATAATACGGCTTATTTCTTCAGCGCGAATGTCCATTTTTAGTCCTTCACTCTCTTCTTAATTTAACGATGTACGTAGGACGTCTAAACGACCACGCACGCTCATATCATGTTCAATTGAACCAATGCGTACACGGAAACCAGCAATCAAAGAAGCATCTAATTCTTCTTCTAATTCAACTGTTTTCACGCCTTGCGCATTATCTTTTACAAACTTTTTAATACTTGTCTTCTGTGTCGCTGTTAGCGCCATGGCTGTGCGTACGTTAGCCGTTACAACACCATTTGCTTCCATTTCGTAGAAATGGAACCATGAAAGGGCGCCTGCAAACAAACCTGCACGACCTTTGTCACACATAAGTGCGGCAAAATTCATCACAGCACCTGTTGCCTTTAAGTCAGCGAGCAGTGTTAACAACACTTTTTTCTTCGCTTCTTTTTCAATAATAGCGTTGGCTAAAGTTTCCTGTAAAGAATCACTTACTGTAAAGAGAGCCAGTGCTGAGGCCACATCTTTAGAAATAGATTCATTACCAGATTCCATAGAAAGTGCATAAAGTGCCTTTCCGTAACGCATCTCTGGACCCATTGTCATTTTCATCTAAACTCTTTAACCTTTATAAGTTAAGTTAATTTTGCACTCGTTTTTTACCATGGAATAATGCTATTAACAAGCATGTAGACGAAAAAACCTTCTTTTTTTTCTTTTTTTCTTTTTTTTTGTTAAAATGAACAACTAATAAGTAAATAATTTTCAACAAGGTACAGTAAAATTGAGCAGTGAAAACTTAACAGAAAAGCGCTATATAGTTGTATCTGCTGGTACAAGTACGGCAGCCCTTTTGTTTTGTACAAACGACAATGACGCAGAAGTTTACATTGGCAACCAGACAGATATTGACCTTGAAGCTGAAAACTTACAGCTTTCAGGCTTTATGAAAGACAGTAAACTGCTAGACCACCTTAGAAAAGAAAACAAACTCGAACGCCCTTATATAAAGCAAGGTAGTAAGCATTACGACATAGAAGATGTTATTCAAGGTGATAAAATAACAGCCTGCATTATACGTTCCGTACACGAAAGCCACGGCAAACTTATTCCAAACACCATTACTTTTGCCATAGACCCCGCACTTGTTAATTCTCAAACAATATACCCTATAGCGCTTGAATGGGTAAAAACACGCGCCAAAGCCTTTGCAGGCATACTTGAGAGTGAGGGCATGAAGCCTGACAGTGAGTTTATTTTAAACAGTTTTATTTACGCCCTCGATGATGCACACAGGCTCGATAGATTCAAACAAGCCGACCGTGGATGCCAAACAGTGACCGAAGGTATGCTCATCTAGCGCTTGCACCCTTTTGCATTCCATGTAAAACTCTCAGCTATGAATTACAAAACAGAACCCACACACGATCACAAGCGCCGCACCAACAATACAGGTGTGCTTATTATGAACCTTGGCACACCCAGTGCACTTGACTATTTTTCCCTGCGCCGCTACTTAAAAGAATTTTTAAGTGACCCGCGCGTGGTGGAAGGTAACCGCATAAAGTGGTGGCTCGTACTCAATATTATACTCCTTAGCTTCATTCCCTTTAGAAGTGCAAAAAATTATAAAAAGATTTGGAATACGGACAAAAACGAATCCCCTCTCTTAACGTTCACACGTTCACAAGGCGAAAAACTGCAAAAAGCTTACGAAGGTGAAGATGTTATTGTTGAATATGCTATGCGCTACGGCACCCCAAGCATTGAGCAAAAAATCAATGCACTTAAGGCCAAAGGCTGTAAAAAAATACTCTTGTTCCCGCTTTATCCACAATATAGCGCCGTAACGACAGCGTCGACTTTTGACGCATCCTTTGCAGCCCTTAAAAAATTAAGATGGATGCCTGCCATAAAAACGGCCAAACCTTACTATAACAACAAAGCTTATACAAATGCCTTATGCGCTTCTATTAAAAAGCACATGAAAGATGAAGGCAAAAACTTCAACACAACCACACTGGTTTTTTCTTACCATGGCATTCCACAAAAATATTTCCAAAGTGGTGACCCCTACCCATGCCACTGCGTTAAAACAACCGCCCTTATCAAAGAAACATTAAAATTGAGCGATGACACAATACAAACGGCTTATCAGTCACGTTTTGGCCGTGAAGAATGGGTGAAGCCATACCTTGATGCCACATTGAAAGAAATGCCGCAAAAAGGTGTTAAGGATATTATTATCATCTCCCCTGCATTCGCTTCGGACTGCGTTGAAACACTCGAAGAGCTGTCTATGGAAAGCAAGGAAACATTCCTAGAAGCTGGTGGCAAAAGCTTTAGCGTTGTGCCTTGCCTTAATGACAGCGATATTGGCATAAACATGCTTAAATCAGTTATAGATGAAGAACTTCAAGGGTTTTAGTCGCATTATAACGCATGTTTATTTTGTCACATAAGCCCATAGGAAGCCTATCAATCAGCGACTTATAAGTTGCAAAGCCTTTCAGCACACGATATAATTTTACTATATACAAATGTAGGAGGCTCATATCGTCAGACGTATAGGTATATTCGGTGGATCATTCAACCCCCCACACCTTGGGCACTTACGCCTTATGCGTGAAGCAAAAAAACGCTTACACCTGCACGAAATATGGATGCTGGTTAGCCCGCAAAACCCTCACAAAAGCACAAAAGACATGGAAGACTATGCCTTGCGCATGGAACAATGTCAGATTTTAATGAAGAATGACCCTTATATTAAGGTCAGCGACTTCGAAAAAAATAAAAGTGTCAATAAAACATCTGACACCATCCGCCTGATCACAAAACAGCACAAAAACCATCAATTCGTATGGTTAATGGGTTGTGAGAACTGGCAACATTTTCACAAATGGCACAACTGGCAAGATATTATGAAAATGATACCTATCGCTTCATTTTATCGCGAGGAAAAACCCTTCGCAGCCCTTAAAAGCCCTGCCATTACAAGGTTTAAAAGTTTCCGCTGTGAAGAAAGTAGCCCCATTGGCAAGCCACCACAGTGGCGCGTTTTGTTCATGCGACCCCATGCGGGCCGTGCGACAAACATCAGGGATACCCTTAAAAAAGGTGAATCACCTGAACATTTAACCGCAGAGCAACTCCATTGCATACAAAAACGGCATAGCTTTTGCGTAGGTACATAAGTAATTGATAAGGAGGGTCGAAAGACGAGCAAACATATAGAAATTAAAAACAGGGCATTCAGGCAGGTATCCGCTACGGATCCACTACTGGTATGTAAAAGCGCGCTTGAAGATATGAAAGCGCAGGACATCAAGGTGATTTCTTTAATCAAAAGAAAAACATACACCGATAACCTCATCGTCGCAACAGGGACATCCAACACGCATGTGCAAGCCATTGCCGACCGTGTTGCTGAATATCTCGTTAAAAGCGGTCATATTATTGACAGCATGGAAGGTTCACCAAATAACCAGTGGGTTATTGTTGACGCCGGCGACGTTGTTGTACACGTGTTCAATGAAGCAACAAGAACGCTCTATAACCTAGAGAAGCTCTACATTGACTTCGATGATGATGACTTTGATGACGACAAACCGCAACCTGGCACACTTACCGCCTGCTAAAAAAGTTTCTTTTACAAAGAAGAAGCGAAAGCCTGGCAAAAGCCAGTGTAAATATTTGTGCTTTGTATAACTAAAATAAAGTAGCTTCACAAAAGCTATATGTTTTTTTTCACAAAAAAAAGCACCCGCAGGCGCTTTAGTTATTCGATATAAAACTACATGCCAACTATTATAGTGCCACGTACTTCGCCACAAGCAATAGATTCGCCATAAGCGCAGCGGTGCTTACCATCACGTAAATATAGCATCGCAAGACACCTGTGGCTAGCTGAAGGGTCCCAACTTTGTTGAACTGCAATAGACTTTAATGGCTGTTTCACATAATTATTATAAACAACCTTTTTGACCCTCTCTTCATTTAAAGGGTAGTTAGTATTATGACCATTATTAACCACCTTAATATGAAAACCATCAAGAGTTTTTGTAACGGTCAGATCAAAACCATGCAAACCAGAAACAATTTTGGTCCGAGACAAAATCATAGAAAAAGAAATTTCGCCATCAACCAGTTTTTCAAAAAACTTAACTATAGACATACAACCTCCAAGGGCGCACAAATAACAAGCCTTCAAGAGGTGTATTTATATTTTACAATATGCTAATCTACATCAAAATATTAAACACAAAGGGCAAAAAATGAACATCACCGTCATCGCTACAGGTAAATGCAAGGACAAGCATATTAACAGCATGGCTGATGAATTTATAAAACGCCTTAAGCCTCTTTTCCCGACAAAACTCATAGAAGTGCCGCAAGTAAAGGCGCAAACGGTCGACGAAATTAAAAAAGGCGAAGCCAAGCTCCAAAACGCCAAAATACCTGAAGGCAGCGTTATTTTTGCTCTGGATGAAAAAGGCGAGATGATGGCAACATCAAAATTTGCAAAACAGCTCGGCAAAATGAGGGATAGCGGCACAAGAAACCTTGTTTTCATTATTGGGGGTGCCGAAGGCTTAGACGACAGTATCAGAAGCCAAGCCAAAAAACTTATCTCTTTAAGCCCAATGACCTTCCCACACATGATGGTGCGCCCCATTATACTCGAACAAATTTACCGTGCAGGCACCGTGCTCGCCGGCCACCCCTACCACCGTGAAGGCTAAACAAATAAAGCAGTACACATAAAGATCATATGTTTATTGTGCATAGTAAAAAGACAACTTTACAAGCAAGGTCATTTATTAAAACAGGATCTTTTCAACATTAGCGCATAAAAAAACCTCCCAAATGGGAGGTTTTTTGCCGTTTAAGGCGTCGATATTTTAGCGGTTTTATCTGCGTCGAAAGAATATAACGCTATGGAAAAGCACACGGCTTGCAATGGGGTAACTCACAAACAGAAACCAAGCAATGCCTAAAAGTGTTGCCGAAACCTTCCCAAAGGCCAGATAATTTATTAAAGGGCCACTTATATAAGACAAGGCGACAATATCTAACAAGTAAGCTGTACCAATAAAGGCCAACAAGCCTAGAAAAGAATGCCAACCTAAACGCGAAGCTAAGCCCATTCCCATATAATCACTTATTTTATCAAGTATTGGATATTGACCGCGTGGTACACCAAACATACGCGACTCTTGCACGCTTGGGTCTTGCACAGCCTTATAAACATGTTTTGGTTTTGCATTAACAGGTTCACTTGGCGCAGGCTTTGGTTTTGCATTATTGCGGCTTGGACGTTTATCACTAAAGTCAAGATCGACAAGATTTTTGTCGTCATCATTTTTATCATCAGACATAATTTTTACCTCAAAGAAGAGAGTGGAAAAGATTAAAGATTAAGGCACTGTATGTGCCTAAAAGGTAAGGCATTTATATAACCACTACATATGATTGTCAAGATAAAACCGTATACTAACAGTAGCCACACATACCGATAAATTACTTTAAAAACGCCAAATGGCGTGTTATCTTGCATGTTATGAAAAAACTAATGACAGCTATATGCCTATTTTTAAGCGTTCTCAATGCACAAGCCGAGGCGTTGCCTTCGCTTGCAGCTATTTCGACACCACAATTATTCCAGACAATGGTGGCAAACGATAAGTTTCCCACTTACCTTGAACAACAAGGTGACTATCAAAGCGCTGCCCTTGAATGGCAACGCGTCGTCTACGAAACATCGGACGCTAATTTACGTAGCCGTGCCCTTTACCGTATTGCAGGCCTTTATCATAAAATGGGCGCATACGAAAAAAGTATTCGTGCTTACCAACGCCTGCTCACCGTTTTTCCGAATACAAAAAGACAAATAGCCGTTTTATATCAAATTAGCCGCCTGTCAGACCTTATAGGTGACAATTTAAGTGGCAATAGCGCAAGAAGCCGGCTTGTTCGCCTGCATAAAGACAACCTACTCACCACCCAAGCAGAACTTCATAACCTTTGGGCAAAAGGCCTAACTTATAGCGATAACTTTGCCAATGTTTATACAAAAAAAGCAACACTTCTTAAAACAAAACTACTCGAAAACCCTGTCAATAGCGCCCAAATCATTGAAACAGCAACCATGCTTTCACTTATTCCAGGGGTTGGCTATATGTACCTTGGTTATTTTGCTGCGGGTATTTTAATACTCGCCATTACAGCGTCGTTCTTTTATGCCGTCATGACAGCAATGAAAGCCAAACACTGGGGATACGGATTTGTTTTTGGTTCATTTGCCAGTTTTATTTATATTATCGGCATGTTTCATACCAGTACGCTGGCCACTGAAACTGCTCACAACAACCGCTTAGAACATATGCAGTCATGGAAAGCATTACAGCCCAAACATATACACGACTTTAGTAAAAAACCAAAAGAAGTGGCACCAAGCATTATGGAACTTATTGAATTTTTCCAAGCATCAAACACACACAAAGAAGCGGCATTATAATGGCAAGTTGGTTTAGCAAACTTAAAGACGGTTTAAAAAAATCATCCACGGGTATCAGCGAAGGTTTAAAAGACATTCTTGTACGCAAGAAGGTTGACGACGATACTTGTGAAGCACTGGAAGAGGTACTCATTGCTGCCGATATGGGTGTGGAAACGTCACTATCATTGGTCGACTCTCTACGCCGTGACCGCTTCGACAAAGAAACAACAGAAGAAGAATTACGCGACTATTTAAGTGAAAAAATTGAAGCCAAGCTTGCCCCTTGCGAACAAGCCATTAACCTACCCAAAAACCTAGATGGCCCTGCCGTTATTATGATGGTGGGCGTTAACGGTAGCGGCAAAACAACAACCATAGGTAAACTCAGCGCCAAATATAAAGCCGAAGGCAAAAGCGTGATGCTGGCTGCGGGAGATACTTTCCGTGCGGGTGCGGTTGAACAATTAAGCGTTTGGGCGGACAGAAATGGCATACCCATTGTGAAACCACACAAAGAAGGTGCCGACCCTGCAGGCGTTATATTTAAAGCCTACGAAGAAGCCAAAACCGCAGGTGTAGATATTTTAATTGCCGACACAGCGGGTCGCTTGCAAAACCGCAAGGAACTGATGGACGAATTGGCAAAAGTTATCCGTGTCCTGAAAAAACATGACGAAACGGCACCGCACGCGACCATATTAGTGCTCGACGCCACCGTTGGTCAAAACGCCCATATGCAAACCGAAGCTTTTAAAAAAGTGGCTGGCGTTTCGGGTATTGTGATCACCAAGCTTGATAGCACAGCCAAAGGTGGTGTTGTTGTGGCCTTAGCCGATAAACATAAACTACCCGTACACTTTATTGGCATTGGTGAAAGCGTTGAAGACCTGCGCCCCTTTGAAGCCAAGGCTTACGCCAAAGCGTTAATGCAAACGTAGTACGTTTGATCGCAGTTATCCCATCACAATAAGAACAACCAGAAACAAAAAAGACCTCCTTAAGGAGGTCTTTTTTTCGCTATATACGGTTTAGTTGGTAGGTAAATAAAAACTAGCATCAAGTGCTTTTAGCCTCACACCAAACATCTCCCTATCATAATGCCGTTGCTTTTCATTATTTTGACGCACCTCATCAAGAGATGCTTGGCAAATATCATCTCTACAGATAACAGCAGAAACGGCCACCTTTGGCACCTGACCTATAGATTTTTGCAAACTTACAGCAGAGGTGCTCTCCATAGGCGACACGAAAGCAACCAACGCAACGAACGCAAACGCTAAACAACAATAAACACCTTTATCAATTCGATTATAGGCAAATAAAGAAATCAAAACACCCCACACTAGAAATACAGTGACTGCTGAAAATATAGTAAGCTCAAAAGAGCCAAAAAATATCAGCGAAGCAATGATGGATATAAAAAATAAAAGCGCACTCAAACTAAAAATATTTGTAGTGCGTTGTTCTGGTTGATCAGACATAAATATGTCCTCCAAAGTTAACGGACAAAACGCCAAAAAAAGAATAAGTGATTCTACTTATTATTTAAGTAAGCTCATTCCCCATCAACTACAAGTGCATAAAAAAAACACCCTGTATAAATAGAGTGTTTTTTGCGATATTTAAGATGTTTTAAGTTGGTACCAAACGGTTTCACCACTAACAGTGGCTTTAACAGGTTTATATTTTGCTGTTAGTTCATCAATTGTTAAAATAAAATCGTCGCCATTATAGGTGCCAATAAAAGACCCACAAAGAACTTTAATGTCTCTGACAAGTTTGCTTTTAGCGGCAAAACCACGGGTATCCATAGGGCAAGTTCTAATCAACTCGCCTTGTTTTTTGGTAACTTTACGTAAATAAACAAGATTTCCCTGCATCGGAATATTCCTTGAAGTTGAATGAATTTAAACAATAATTTGATACATACCGTCGGCGCCCATAAGCGTGTTATTTAAAGGTTTATAATGCAATGATAAAACTTCAAATGTAATGGAAAATTCTAGCCCATCAGAGTCGGTTAAAATGTAGCTACCCACAGGTACGGGTATATAATTATAGTCATCAAAGATGTTACGGAAACGTCGGTCATTCATTTTATTATAAACAGGCACTTTAATATGCGCTCCATTTTTAACAACTTTACAAACTGTGACGATTTGCGTCGGGTTTGATGTTAAATGCGCGCCATTAAATAAGATTATATTTGACATAGGAGAACCTCCTAAGATTTAAAAAGAAAAGATAAGGTATACAATATAAGTACCCACACAATATAATTTCCACATGATTTTATCAACCTTTATGTAAAAATAAAGCATTTAAGGCATGGATTTTTTGCCTTATATGGGCAGTTGGTGTATAACTTTCACGTAACTATATTTAATTTATTTTTTTAAGGGGAATGCAGTGGTAGAACAAGCCAAAGGCAAAACAGATTATCTCGTTCTGGCGAGAAAATACCGCCCAACAACGTTTGCCGATATTGTCGGCCAAGACGCATTGGTGCGTACACTTAAAAATGCCGTAGAAAGCAACCGATTGCACCACGCTTACGTGCTACAAGGTATTCGAGGCACAGGTAAAACAACCACTGCCCGCCTGCTTGCAAAGGTTTTGAACTGCGAAAATGGCCCTTCTATTACATGGGCAGAAGACGATGCAAACTGCAAAGCCATTGAAAATGGCAACCATGTTGACGTACTTGAATTTGACGCCGCATCACACACAGGTGTGGACGACATTCGCTCACTCTTTGAAGGTGTGAATTACGCCCCTGTACAAGGCAAGTACAAAGTCTATATTATTGATGAGGTGCACATGCTTTCTAAGCAAGCATTTAACGCCTTGCTTAAAACGTTGGAAGAACCACCAACACATGTCAAATTCATCTTTGCCACAACAGAAGTAAATAAAATACCTGTTACCGTTCTTTCACGTTGCCAGCGTTTTGACCTTAAGCGTATTAGCGCCGAAGATTTATGCGGCCTTTACACAGGCATTTTAGAAAAAGAAGCGGTTGAATTTGACGTTGCTGCGGTGATGCAAATTGCCAAAGCCGCTGATGGGTCTGCCCGTGATGGTCTTTCATTGCTTGATCAAGCCATTGCATTAAGTGCGGGTGAAAAAGTAAATATTGAAACGGTAAATGGTATGTTAGGCATGGCCGACCGTGCCCGTGCCTACGACCTTTTTGAAGCTTTAATGGCAGGCGATATTACGCAAATGCTTGAAAAGCTGAATAGCATGCATGAAACAGGGCACGACCCGATGTTAATTGTCAGTGATCTTCTTTCAGTTGCACACCTTATTACAAGGCTTAAAACAATACCAAGCTTGGTTCAATCAAATACATTAAGTGAACTTGAAAAAACACGTGGCATTCAATTAAGTGAAAAGCTCGGTCTTGAAAACCTTTCCCGTGCTTACCAAATGTTGTTGACCGTGGTCACAGAAGCTAAAGCAGGCACAAGGCCATTTGAAATTGTTGAAATGGGGCTTATCCGTGTTACACACATGGCACCACTACCAGCGATGAGCGCCCTGATCGAGATGGCAGCGAATGCGGGGTCACCCTCCGTAAAAAAGCCGTCTGAGGCTCCTTTAGAGCCTCGTCAAACTGCTCAACCAACAGCCACAACTGCCGCACCTCAAAAAGAAGTGGCGGTTCAAGCTGAACCACAAGTATCAAACTGTGCCGAAGCTTGGCGTACATTGGTAAATTCATTGCGTCATGAGTTTAGCCCTTTAGCAGGCTCGCTCGAAACGCAAATTAGAGCGGAATCTATTACAGATAAAAAGCTTGAACTTATGTTCGTTAAAGGCCTGCGCAGCCAAGACGAACTGCATAAGAAATTAAGCGAAGCGCTTTTTAAAACAACAGCCAAGCGTTGGCATATATCGTTTGACAGTGAAAATACAAATGAAACATTGGCTGAAACACTCACCAGAGAAGCGAGCGAACGCAAAGAAAAAGCGTTAAAATCTTCTGAAATTCGAAAGATTTTAGATGCATTCCCCGGCTCAGAAGTGGTAAAAGTAAATACAAACTAAATGAATGAGGTAAAATAAATGATAGCAACTGCGATCGATATTCGCCTTATCGGTGAACAAGCCGAGCTTGAACAATCTTATAAATTACGCCGCGATATTTTTATGGATGAACAGTCTGTAACTGAAGAAGAAGAATTTGACGGTTTAGATGATACATGTACACACTACCTTGCCAAAGTGGCTGGTATTGTTGCAGGGACGGTGCGCTTACGTGAAATATCTATAGATGAAATAAAGATTGAACGCCTATGCGTTGCAAAAGACTACCGTGGTCATGGCGTTGGTCGCCAAATCATGAAGAAAATACTCAAAGACATTCAAGATAAAAACATTAAAACAGTCCTTTTAAGCGGGCAAACACACGCCCTTGGTTTTTATCAGTCATTTGGCTTTAAGCCTTATGGCGATGAGTTTATGGATGCACGCATCCCCCACAGAAATTTTAAATTAGAACTATAATCACAAAGGAAATATAGAATATGAAAAACATGGCCGCAATGATGAAACAAGCACAACAAATGCAATCAAACATGACAAAACTTCAAGCTGAGCTTGAAAATCACGAAATGACAGGTTCTGCTGCCGGTGGCGCCGTTGAAATAACCATGACTTGCAAACACAAAGTAAGCGCTATAAAATTAAACAAAGACGTTGTTGATGCAGAGGACATTGAAACACTCGAAGACCTTTTAATGGTGGCTTTTAACGACGTAGCCGACCGTGTTGAAACACATGTCAGCACTGAAATGAATAAAGTAACAGGTGGCATGCAAATACCAGGCATGTAGACCGCAATTCAACGAGGACGCAAAATATGATAACACTCTACCATAACCCGAGATGCTCAAAATCACGCCAAGCCTTTAACTTACTCGAAGAAAAAGGTTTTGATGTGGATGTGAAACTTTACCTCGAAAAACCGATGGAAAAAGAAATTTTACTTGAGGCTATCAAACAACTTGGCGAGAGTGTTATCCGCAAAAATGAAGCCGACTACAGGTATTTCATCGAAGGTGAAAACCTGAATGAACATAACCTTGTAGAGATGATGATTGCACACCCTAAAACAATAGAGCGCCCATTGGTTATTAAAGACAACAAAATGGCGCTGGGTCGCCCTATTGAAAATGTGATTGCCTTGTTGCAACTGTAAATTACTAAAGAGAAAATATATGTTACCGCTCGAAAAACTCATTAAAGACCTTTCCAGTTTACCAGGTTTTGGTAAACGTAGCGCGCAGCGTGCTGCCTTAAGTTTATTGAGTGATAAAAATAGAATCACGACATTAATGAAGTCTCTTAAAACGGTGCAAGAACAAGTTAAAACTTGTTCAATTTGTGCCAACCTGTCCCTTGGTGACCCTTGCGATATATGTACAGACACAGCACGCCAACAAGGTACCATTTGTGTCGTTGAAGGTGTAGACGACTTATGGGCGATGGAACGCGGTGAATCATTTGAAGGTGTTTATCATGTTTTAGGTGGTGTTATAAGCGCCATTGACGGTGTCGGCGTGGATGATATTCGTATTAATACACTCATCACACGTGTGCAAGAAGGTGATATCGACGAAGTAATTTTAGCCCTCGGCGCCAGCGTTGATGGCGGGACTACGAGCCACCTCATTGCACGTTATCTCAAAGACACAGACGTTAAGGTAACAACTCTTGCCCGTGGCATGCCAATGGGCGCTGAAGTTGATTACATGGATGCGGGTACACTTGCGATGGCTTTAAAAGGTCGTATTACTTATTAAAGGATAAAAAAATGGCTCTACAACAAACCCCCGAAAGCTTTGACCGCACATGGCAAGCACCTGACTTTCAAAACCTCAAAGCGACTGACGGCAAAAGCTATGCATTAAGCGACATTCAAAAGCCAAATGGTTTTTTAGTGATGTTTATTTGTAATCATTGCCCTTACGTCAAAGGGATTGTTGATCGCCTGCCTGACATCATGAAAGAATTACAAAAAATGGGTGTCGGTGTCATTGCCATTAACAGTAACGACGCAGAAACCTACCCAGAAGACGGCTTTGAACCAATGAAAAGTTTTGCCAAATATAATAGTTTCACCTTCCCTTATGCCATCGACGAGACACAAAATGTCGCAAAGGCTTACGGCGCTATTTGCACACCCGATTTTTTTGGTTTTAACGGCCAGGGTAAATTGCAATATCGTGGCAGGCTTGACAGCAGCGGCATGAACCCCGCCACAAGCGAAACAATGAATGAACTGCTAGAAGCCTTTAAGGAAATTGTCCTTTATGGTGAAGGCCCTGCCAAGCAAACCCCGTCTATGGGTTGCTCTATCAAATGGAAAACGTAACACGTTTTATCGCATTAACCCCGCTAGAACAAACTTTCATAAGAACGTTTTACGGTAATAGCTTGCATATATATAGCAATATAAATTTGCCCCGCATACCGTTTAATGCTATAAAAAAAACGAAATTACACTGTATTTTTTCATCCGTTAGAATGATTCTATTCGAGATGAAGAATTATGGTAAGACAAAGGGATAGCTAATAACCTAGCTGATACTTTGGCGAAACTTAATTATTCGCCCAAAGAGGATTATTCTCACAATTTAAAAGGAAAAAGCAATGGGATTCAAATGCGGCATCGTTGGCCTACCAAATGTTGGTAAATCAACTCTATTTAACGCCTTAACAGAAACAGCCAACGCAGAAGCGGCAAACTACCCGTTTTGCACAATTGAACCAAACATTGGTTTAGTGGCCGTGCCTGATGAGCGCATCGACGCCCTTGCTAAAATTGTAAACCCTGAACGTGTTTTACCGACGCAAATTGAATTTGTAGACATTGCAGGCCTTGTTAAAGGCGCTTCAACCGGCGAAGGCCTAGGTAATAAGTTTTTAGCAAACATCCGTGAAGTGGATGCCATTGCCCATGTTGTACGTTGCTTTGAAGACGGTAATATTACACATGTCCATGACCGCATTGACCCTGCAGGCGATATTGAAATTATTGAAACTGAACTTATGCTGGCTGATATGGCAACGGTTGAAAAATCACTCGCCAACCATGAGAAAAAAGCCAAACAAAATGACAAAGACGCCAAAGTGGTTGTAAGCGCTCTTTCAAAAGTAAAAGAAGCTTTAGATGGTGGCATAAGCCCACGCACCATAGAATTTACAGACGAAGACGAAATTAAAGCCGTTAAACACCTACAACTTTTAAGCATGAAACCTGTAATGTATGTTTGTAATGTTGAAGAAGCCAATGCCAAAGACGGTAATGCGCTATCAGATATTGTTAAAGCGCATGCAGAAAAATATGGCGCGGCTCAAGTTGTTGTTTCTGCCGCTATTGAAGCAGAAGTTTCAACCTTAGACGCTGAAGAACGTGAAATGTTCCTCGGAGAAATGGGCTTAGAAGAACCTGGTTTAAACCGTGTTATCCGTGCAGGTTACGCACTGCTTGGTTTAATCACTTACTTTACAGCAGGTGTTAAAGAAGTACGCGCATGGACCGTTAAAGAAGGTTCTAGCGCACCGCAAGCAGCAGGTGTTATTCACACCGACTTTGAACGTGGGTTTATTAAAGCTGACACAATTGCCTACCCTGACTTCATTACCTTTAATGGTGAAACGGGTGCAAAAGATGCCGGTAAACTACGCCAAGAAGGTAAAGAATATATTGTATTAGACGGTGACGTGCTTCACTTTAAGTTTAACGTTTAAGGCACTTTTGGGTTTTAAACCCTTTTTAAAGCCACCTTATGGGGTGGCTTTTTTTATATCTACTTATTTTAATAACCTCTAATCCATATAAGGGATTTACATTTATCGCCACAGCCCTTATACAACACCTAGAAACCTTAAAAAATACGTTAGAAATTTAAAAATGAAGTACTTACTACTAATAGCCACACTTACTCTTGCCGTTGTGTGTTTTATAGCCCTTGCTCAGGCAAAAGATAAAAATGACGATATTTTTACTCAAAATTTCCACACCCTTATTCCTTCATACATACCAAGCGTGCATAATTACCTGCGTTTAGATGCATCCATCGCAACTGGCGGTAAACTTTCGTTCCCTGACGCCGCCAAAGACCTTCAAACTGCAGGCTTTAAAAGCGTTATCGATATCAGGCAAAAACGTGAAGGCACAGAAAAAGAAGAAAAATACATCACAAATGCCGATATGATTTATCATAATTTCCCTATATCAGGGTCAACGGCTTTTATCGATGCAAATGTCAAAATATTTGCTAAACTTATTTCTGAGTCTGAGAAGCCCCTACTCGTTCACAGTGCTTCGGGTAACCGTGTGGGAGCCTTATGGGCGCAGCATCTGATTGATGAGGGCATGGATATTGATGAAGCTATTTCGATTGGCTTACGTATGGGTATGCGCAATGACTTTAGCAGCAAAGTTCGTCAAAAATATTCAGAAAAGAGTGAATAAAAGCCCTCAGTGACCCGCTTTCCCCGTTGCAGCTGCTCCCTTCCGGGTCTGACTGGGTTGGCGAGGTCTACGTCCACTAAAGGCAAGGTCTGTTATACGTAAAAAATGCGTAAACTTCAAGCTTGTATTTTAAGCGAGTGAAATTACCTTTTCCCGACCGCCTGTATATTCGGGCCAGGTGGTATATTCAGTTGTTTCGTGAACGGCGTGTAAATCTCTTGGCCATAAACCACGCGCCTTCAGTTCTACAATGTCTGTGCGGGGTAAATTAATAACCACTAAGTGCTCTTTGCCACCAAAAATTAAGGCTGTTGTCAGCACTTCACGCCCTGTACCCTCTAGCCTACCCGTTCTAAGCGCTCTAATTTCTTTTATCAGAATAGGTGTGTAAGCAAGCTTAGCACCTTGATACCACCATTTCCCACCGTCGGCTGATGCAACCTCTAAACATGCAACACCCTTATATACTTTTGCCTTAGTCATCAGCTATACTTCTCTTAAATTATTAGCTTAACGTTATAAAATTAAGTTATCATTTTATAATGGATCAAATAAAAAGCAAGAACAACTATACAGAAAATGCACGTGGCACCAGTTTAACGGCGCGCCTTATATTGCCAACCCTACTTGTTATTGCCATAACATTAACAGCCGTTTCATTATTTGGTTCACGTTTAAGTGAAAGTTTATATAACCACCAAACGCTTGAGACACTTAAAAACAACCTACAGCTCACCCAAAAAGCCTTGAATGAAGGCTGGGAAAACACACGTGGTACAGCCATGCGCAGTGAAGAATTATTACAAGATTACACCGCACAAGTTTTTGCAGGGCGCCTTGACTTTATTGGATTTCAGGAAAAGAGCGGGGTTATTATTGCCGACAGTTATAGCGGGAAAATTGTTAAAACATATTCCAAACATAATACATCCCTCGACAAAGCAGACATTAGCCGCATTATAAAGCATAACAATGTTACTTATTTAGTGACCGAACTAACCCTTGGTGGCTTTGCAATGAGCAGTTATTTCGCCCCTCTTGGTTTACACCTTATTGCCTTTAACAAGGTTGGTTTTAATCAAACAGAAAGTCGAGCTTATCAGCGTATTTTATTGATATCTATCTTTTTAATAACCGCAGCCCTGCTTATTTCAATGATGTTAATCGTCGTACACATTTCCATTACTAGGCCTTTACGCACTATGAAATTAAATATGGATAATGCCATTATGCGCAATGATTATGACAGTCATTTAGACGTAAACAAAGGGTCCAGAGATTTACAGGAACTTAGTTTGCGCTTTAACACCCTAATCTCTCATATTAATGCGCGTGACAAACAAATTCATCAACATGCTCAAGACCTCGAAACGCTCGTGGAAGAACGCACAAACGAACTTAAAATGGCACAGGAACAATTGGTGCTTTCTGAACGCTTGGCAGCCATTGGTGAGTTTGCTTCAAGCGTTGCCCATGAATTGAGGAACCCTCTTTCTTCTATTAAAATGGGTGTTGAGAAAATTGCGGGCATTAAATCCATTGAAGGCAATAATAAGAGACGGTTAACACTCATTCAAAGCGAAGTTGACCGCCTAAGCGACATGCTCAAGGGTATTTTAGCCTTTGCTGCCCCAAGCCCAACGGAGATAAAGCCCATTCAACTAGCGTCTTTCATGAAGGACATCACGCCGCTTCTTTTAGACATTGCAAAGGAAGAGAACTCGTTTCTCAAAATAGAAAGCATAAAACCTGCCATAAAAATTAAAGGTGACGTCGATAAATTGAAACAAACCTTTATAAATGTCATTAAAAATGCCAGTGAAGCGTCCCCGCAAAAAGGTGAGATAAAGCTTTCATGCGAAGAAGATGACGCAAAAGTAGAAATTATTATTATCAATAAGGGCCAGCCTATTCCAAAAGAAGTTGAAGGTCGACTTTTTGAACCCTTTTTTACAACTAAATCGAGCGGTACAGGCCTTGGCCTTGCCACAACCAAGCGTATTATGAATGAAATGGGTGGTGATATCACCATTCAAAACGCAAGCAAAGACAGTATTCAAACAACCATCATATTACAAAAGGCTTAAAAAATGACAGATTCGTTAAAACAGCGCGTTGCAGAATTGAGTAAACACAAAATTGATCTCAATATGCAGCGCAAACTTATCAATGAAATCGATGAGGAAATATGTTTATTGTTGGCCGAAAGGCAGGAGGCTACCCTTAAGGTTGGTATTTATAAGGCACAGAAAAACCTAGGCAGTGAAGATAGTAAACGTGAGCAACAGCAAAACAAACTACTTGAAAAACTAGGCATGCGTTATAATCTAAGTGATGATTTTTTAATTGAAGTGTGGAACTGTATTCGAACAGAGTCTAAACAAATGCACGAGATTGTTAAACGCTTATTATAAGGCATTTCTGTCGGGATGTTTACGGAGGATTGACCTTATTTCACTTCGGCCTATCCTATTCAAGGCAAAAAAAATCAGCCAAACGGCTGTTTCTTTTTAAATGGTGCGCCCGAAAGGATTCGAACCCATGGCCTCCTGATCCGTAGTCAAGCGCTCTATCCAGCTGAGCTACGGGCGCACATCAATTAACCAAGTATTTACATCTTTCTCACACTGGGTGCAAGTAAAAAATGCATTTTGCATAGATTTAATTTATATTACCTTGTTATATATTACCCGTATCGCTTAAAATAACGCATAATTTACATAAAGATATGAGACATGAACGACGAAATTGACATCACAGAGTTAGCCAGTGTAAAAGAATGTTTTTCTAGACCTCTTTTTTATATTTTACTCGCCATTTTAATACCATGGGGACTATTTTATAGCCCTTGGGAATGGTTATTCACTGTCCCCTTTGCTGTAGGGCTCGCACTGCTGACAACCATTGACATAAAGCACATGATACTACCGCATATCATTACCATACCGATGACAATATTAGCACTTGTATTACACCCCCTGATGGGTGGTCATATTTTTATGCCTGCCCTTGGGGCGATTATTGGTTTTATTTTATTTTTCCTTATATTTTATATCAGCTATAAGGCCAAAGGCACACCAAGTATGGGCTTTGGTGATGTTATACTGCTAACCATGTTGGGCGCTTGGCTTGGTATTGCTGGTTTGCCACTTGTGCTAATTTACGCAAGTACCTTTGCCCTTACCTTTGTTTTATTAAAAACAATTTACAAAAAAGGTTTTAACAACACACCTTTCCCTTACGGACCTTTTTTATGTTTGGGGGGCTGGTTCACATTTCTCTATCATGAAGAGACTTGGGCTGTTATTCTAAACTTTAGAGAAACGATTTTAACAATGATAGGTTAAACCATGCTACGTACAGTTATTATTACATTGCTTAACATTGCGCTGCCTTTTTTAATCAGGGCAATTTATATTTACATATTACGCATACAAGCCAAAAAACAACAAAAAAAAGGGGTGGTAGATATTACGCCGCCTGCATGGCATTTCCCTGTTAAAAAACTGATTCTTGCAGGGCTGGCGCTTTCGCTTTTATCCATTGTCGTGCTGCGTTTCACAACGACAGATATAGACGACCCCTATGAAGGTAACGTTACTATATCTGAAAGCCTATAAATGACGCTTATAACACCTGATATTCAAGACATTTTCAATGCTCTTAAACCTTTCGAGAGCCGTCTTGTAGGTGGTGCTGTGCGTGATTATTTTTTGAATGGCGCTATTGCTGATGATATTGACATCGCCACCACAGCCTTACCAAATGACGTTATAAAAAAGCTCACCAAAGCAGGTATGCACGTTGTTCCTACAGGTATAAAACACGGTACGGTCACTGCCATTTACAAAAAAAAACCATACGAAATAACAACACTTAGAAAAGACCTTGAAACACATGGTCGCCATGCCACAGTGGCCTTCACCGATGAATTTAAAGAAGATGCCAAAAGGCGCGACTTCACTTTTAACGCCCTTTATATGTGTGAAAATAACAAAATAAGTGATTATTTTAATGGCCAAGTAGATCTTAAAAAAGGCACTGTCCGCTTTATAGGCGACACAGAAACACGCATTCAAGAGGATTATTTACGTATTTTACGTTACTTCCGTTTTCAGGGAAAATTTGCAGCTGAACCTGTTTTTAATGATGAGACGCTTTGTATTATAAAAAAAAATGCACCACAAATTCAAACATTATCTAGCGAACGTATAACTGCTGAATTATTAAAAATATTAAAATCTACCCATACTTCCTTGCTGATGAAAGCCATGCAGAACGCTGACATATGTCAACATATTGGCCTACCCGAAGGTGATACAGACAACCTGAACAAGCTCGTCAACACCTTTCCTACATGTTGTACTTTCACACGTTTTGCTTGCCTTTACCAACAACAAGGAACAGATTCCTTTTTAACAGCGGCGAAGCTTAATTTTTCAAACAAAGAAAAATCATTTATAAAGCACTTGTTTCATGCACTTAAAAACGTCGATATCCATAAAGATATTTATAAGCAACTTTACTTAACAGGCAAGGATGTTTTTATTGCCTGTTTAATGATTAAACACCGCCAAGAACATGTGCTCATCCACAGGCTTCAAGCTTATAATGTGCCACTATTTCCTGTCAAAGGCGCTGACCTTATAGAAGAAGGTTTTCAGACAGGGCCAACACTTGGAGAAGTATTGAAAAACCTTGAAACTTGGTGGTTAAATAACAATTTTCCTCAAAAGAGTGACTGTATCGCACATCTTAAAAAATAAAAGCGCTTTAAATTTAAAATAAGGGCGTATTTCCGTCTTTTTTATTGTTCTTAATACATAATACTATTAACATTATTTTGTAATTAAAAGGTTATAACATGAACACACATTTGAACACTATCCAACCAACAGCCCGCATGGATTCTATTGACTTTATTATTGTTTCTAACAGAGGCACAACAAAGATAACGCAATTATTCAAAGAAGCGGCCGCAAGCCCTGAAAAATGGATGGCACATCATTTTATTGTTGTTTACGATACAGAAGAAGAATGCCGCGACCTCAAAGCTTGGGTAGCACAAAGCCGTGAATTTTTACCTCTTCCTCGCATTACGCCTTGCTTGGCGGCGCCTCAAAACTGCAAGAATGTAAATGCACTTCGTGCGCAAGGTATGGAACAAGGCACAAACGCCTATGTTTACTTTCAAGACGATGATGACCCTCTACCAGAAGGGCTTGAACGCCGTATCAAAATGATGGAGTCGAGCACATGGGTTGCCATTTACGGCATTACCCGTAACATTAGCGCGCGTGGTCAAATTATTGAAGAATTCCCTGTACTTGTAAGGGATAACTTCGCCTACGACCCAAACGAAGCAACTAGAATGTTCCCTACATATGCACACCCACTGGCAGCATTGTTTAAACGTGACCTTTTCAAAAAAGTGCCTATCTGTGATGAGAATATTTATAACTGTTCAGGCAGCAATGCTTTTTCTGTACGTTTATTTGCGTCAAACCTACCTGTTCATTTTTTACCTGACCTTATCCGCACAGTACGTGACCATGCGGGGAATAGTAACGGTATATTTGAAAGTGGAGAAGCAGAAAACCTTGCGGCTGATATTCAAACGTGGTCAAGCCAGCTTAACGATGTTGCTGTTGAAACTTTCCAAAAAGAAATTGCTGAAGCTCTTATTGAAGGCACAATCACAACTTACCGTGAAATTGACGCTCAGGTAGAAACAAGACTCGAAGGTTCTTCATAAAATAATCTGATCATTAATCGAGTGTTTTTATCAGACGCGAATTGGGGTTATAAGCCGACCAAACAAACCAATAGCCGTAAAACGTTTCAATGCGTACGTCAACGTCACTAGACGAAACTTTAATCGTACCATAAGGCTTTTTAACTTCGAACGTCAGTGGTACTTGCTGAAAACCAACACCGTCAACCTGTTCAAACATCATGTCTACTTTGTCTTGCTTATAATTTATCAACGTATTCACAGGCACGACAGCCTCTATACGACGTGAACCCTTGTACAGACGCATACCAATCATATACTCCTTACGTCTAAAGGTTTCATTTGCATAAGGCACTTTAAACAATATTTCGTTATTTTTAGCATAATCACCGTAGGGGTTTTGCCTATAGTTACGTTCGTAACCCGTGTTCATCATATCGAGCACCACGCCTTGTGGGTAAAGCGATGTAAATTCTTTCCACGTAGTTAAAACGGCGTCATATTTCACCATACGTTTCCCTGAAAGAGACCCAGATATGGCCATATTTTCAAAGGCCGACCAAACAGATTTTGTCGCACGGTCATAATATAAACTCGCACTTTTATAAACTTGCCCCGTCACACCGAAGGTTGTTTCTTTTTTACCGGCAACACGACGGTCAATAGCAACAACATTACCTGATAAAGGGTCATAAACCACAAAGACAGGTTGTCCACCAATCTCATCATTCACACCTTGGTGCCAATTTAAAACACTTAAAGGGTAGGCACGAGCGTCCCCGTTAATTTCAACCACTGCCATATATTCATCATCATTAAAATGTAAATATTCCTGTGCTTCTTTAATAGGGATAACCAGCGGATTGACCAATGTTGAAATTTCGTCCACAACAACACCACCGTCAACAATATTTTCTACAGGAATAAGTGGGTTTGAAAAGTCGAGTGTAAAAACACTGGCTAAAAACTTAGGATAATTGCGTGGGTCATGGTCAGCACCTATTTCCACCTTAATTTTTTTAATCTCTTCTGCTTCTGTGCTTACAGCATCAATAACATCTGCATTTTCATACTCGATTAATGCACTTGCCTTCGCCTCTAGCTCTGCGTCTGTTTCATCATCGGTAGGGTGAATTTGAACAACAATACTGCCTTCAGGGTTCATGCCTTTGCCTGATGTAAGATCCATTTCAAGAATTTTTTGAGAATTCGCCATATCGTCCCCTGCGCTCGCAGTGGATGATATTAACAAGGTAATAAGAGGCAATATTTTTAATTTCATAAAACCTACTTTACGGTTGAATAGGCAAGGCTGAAAGCAAAAAATAGTATTTATGTGCCATCAGGTATTATTCACCCTTAGGGTGTGCGACAATGGAAACACTAAAGATCAGAATTTATTAAGTAACTTTCAGAAAGACTAAGGCCATTTAGCGACTGGAGGCATAGAAATCAATATAGCTTCAGGGTTGCCGCCAGTCATAAAACCAAATTTAGTACCACGGTCATAAAGCAAGTTAAATTCAACATATTTTGCACGTTTTAGATACTGTTTTTCTTTTTGTGCTTCGGCATAACCAAGGCCCTTACGACGAGCAACAATTTCAGCATATGCTTGTAAAAAGGCGTCCGCTGTCGACTTTACAAAGTCAAAATCCTTTGCGTCGTCACCACTGTTAAGGTCATCAAAAAATATACCGCCAATACCGCGTGGTTCATTCCAATGTTTAATAAAAAAGTATTCGTCACAGGCTTTTTTCATTTTAGTATGTGTACCCACTTCATATTTTTCACACACATTTTTGAGTTTTGAATGAAAGAATAAATTATCCTCTTTATATTCAATTGTTGGCGTTAAATCACTGCCGCCGCCAAACCATCCCTTTGACGTTTCGATACGGCGAATATTCATGTGAACCGTTGGTACAAGTGGGCTCATAGGGTGAACCACCACTGAAACACCACAAGCCCAAAACTTGCCATCATTTTCTGTCGCACCAGGAATTTTACTGGCAAATTCTTCACTAAAAGACCCGTGAACATTACTAAAATTCACACCCGCTTTTTCAAATGTTTTACCACGTAAAACAGCCATTTCGCCTGAACCTTGCAGGGTATCTTCTGGTGTTTTTTGCCATGGTGTCTTTTTAAACAAACCAACACCTTCTAAAGCCTGTAAGCCTTCGCAAATTCTGTCTTGAATTTCTTTGAAGTCTTTAGCGATTGTTTCTCTGAATGCGCTGTTTGTTTGATCCATTTAAATGTTACCCTTTTGGCAGTAAATTATTTTTATTTAAGACGTCGTACATCACAATACCACAGCTCACGGCGATGTTCATAGAACGTTCACCCTGCACCATAGGGATAATAATTCGTGCGGCTGAAACTTCATGGATGACGTCAGGCAAACCTGCACTTTCTTGGCCAAAAATATAGTAGTCACCCAGCTGTGGCTTGAAGGTATGAAGTGGTTCACTGCCCTTTGTTGTCACTGCGACGAGGCGTTTCATATTTTCATTTTCAGACGCTAAAAATTTAGTCCAACTTTTATGGCGTTTTATATCGGCCCTTTCAAGATAATCCATCCCTGCACGGCGCATTTTGGGTTCATCCCAAACAAAGCCGAGCGGCTCAACAACATGCACGGTGACGCCCAATGTTACGGCTGTACGCACGATGGTACCAAAGTTTTGTGCCATGTCTGTTTGATAGAGAACGATATTCATTTTTGTCGCCTTACTTATATAAAATAAAATGCGTCTTCAAGGCTCAAAATTAAGAACATTGAAAACGCATTGAACAACTGACTTAAACTAAAACCTAAGCAGTTTTAGACTGTGCCAAAGATTCTTCTTTTTTCGCAATCAGCTCAGCTTTTACACGTGGGTCAAGCTGAATACCAAGGTCACGTAACTGTTCTAATGTCACCTCACTTGGTGCTGCCATCATCAAGTCTTGAGCTTGGCCATTTGCAGGGAATGCGATAACTTCACGGATGTTTGACGTATCCATAATAATCATCATCATACGTTCAATACCAAGGGCACAACCACCATGTGGCGGGCTACCGTGTTTAAAGGCACGAATCATACCACCAAATTGTTTATCGACTTCGCTGTTTGGGTAACCCGCAAGTTCAAAAGCTTTGTACATCACTTCTGGGCGGTGGTTACGAATAGCACCACTACAAAGCTCATAACCGTTACAAATAAGGTCATACTGTAATGCTTTAATGGTCAACGGGTCTTGGTTTTCTAGCGCTTCCATGCCGCCTACTGGCATAGAGAATGGGTTATGAGAAAAGTCCATTTTACCGTCGTCCGTTGTTTCAAACATTGGGTAGTCAACAATCCACGCAAAACGGAAGACGTTTTTCTCTACAATACCAAGGTCTGCAGCAAGGCGGTCACGTAATGGAGAAGCCACGCGGTGCAAGTCTTTACCTTTAGCCGCCACAAAGAAGACAGCGTCGCCGTCTTTAGCGCCCGCACGTTCAAACACTTCTTTTGTGTTATCTTCGCCGAGGAATTTCAATAGAGGCCCTTTAAATTCGCCATCTTTCATAGTGATATAACCAGGAGCGGCAGGCGCACCTAATTCTTTTTGTGCCCATGAACCAACTTTGTCGAACCAGCTACGTGGCTGAGCCGCTGCACCTGGAGCCACCATGGCACGTACGTTACCGCCTGTACCAATAATGTTTTTAAAGACTACAAATTCTGTGCGCAACCAGATATCAGAAATATCGCAAATTTCGATAGGGTTACGTAAATCAGGTTTATCGTTTGAGTATTTAAGCATTGATTCAGCAAATGGGATACGTTTCCACTGTGGTGTGTCGACTGTCCATTTTTCGCCTGTAAAGTCGCTAAACTCTTCGTAAACGCCACTTACAACGTCTTCAACAAGGTTAAATACGTCATTTTGCTCTACAAAGCTCATTTCCATATCCAATTGATAGAACTCAAGTGGGTGACGGTCTGCACGCGGGTCTTCGTCACGGAAACAAGGTGCAATTTGGAAGTATTTATCAAAACCTGAAACCATCAATAACTGCTTAAACTGTTGTGGGGCTTGTGGCAAGGCATAAAAGTGGCCTTTATGGATACGGCTTGGTACCAAGAAATCACGTGCCCCTTCAGGGCTAGAAGCTGTTAGAATAGGCGTTTGAAATTCACGGAATTCCTTTGCCCACATACGCTTACGCAGTGAAGCCATAAAGTCTGTACGCATGTGCATCATTTTATGCATACGTGTCGTACGTAAGTCGAGGTAACGGTTTTTAAGACGTAGCTCTTCTGGTGTGGACTCATCGGCAATGGCGTATGGCAGAGATTCTACCTTTGATAAAACTTCCATAGAAATGACATCAATTTCAATTTCACCTGTTTTCATCTTAGGATTTACCTGTGCATCATCACGTGCCAAAACTTTACCCGTTACTTTTATCACGGACTCAAGAGACATATGAGTGACTTCATCGATCACTTTTTCGCCCGCATGTTCTGGGTGGAAGACAATTTGTGTCACGCCATCATTATCACGCAGGTCAACAAACACAACGCCTCCATGGTCACGACGACGATAGATCCAACCTGAAAGAGTTACCTCTTCCCCAACGTTTTCTTTTTTTAATGCACCAAGTAGGTGTGTGCGGTATGTGTTCATTATGCCTCTTCCTAATATAATTCCTTGTTCATTTGTACCAAAGTGACTTGAACTGTCAATCGTTTTTGCACATAATTACTCTGAAATGGATTTATTTTTAAAAAAAGAACATAATTTGAACCATAAAAAAAGCCAAAACGGCTTATATTTTTTATGCTTATGCATTCTTTTGTCCATGCCAGCCAAGGCACAGGAAGATAATACGGCCATACACCCCTCTTTTCGCGTTGACCTTAAAGGCGCAGACGAAGAATCTGTCGGTAAAGACGCGCTTATTCGTCAAAGATTACGTATCGAAAGATCAAAAGGTATGGATTTAAATATTATTGATACTGAAGGTCGCACAGGTGACGGCGGTATCAAAGAAACCAGCCAAAACAGAAAATGGATTAACATTGCTTCAAAAGAAGGATTCCCCTTCACAAAAGAGGGCCTTATTAATGCCAGTAAATCGGGTAATTTTAACGCTGTAGAAGCCCTTATAAATGCGGGTATCCCTGTAAATATTAATAATATATTCAATTTCACACCTTTAATGGCCGCCATTTCAAAGAACCAAGTCAACATTGCAAAATACCTTATTAGCAAAGGTGCAGATGTGAATTTACAGAGCAACAAAGGTGAAACAGCCCTTATTATTGCAGCCTCTAAAAACCATGGGGCCTCTTTCAACCTTCTTATTGATTCAGGTGTTGAACTTGACAGGCCAGACCTTGACGGCCGCACCGCGCTTTACTTTACTGTGCAAAATGAAAACATTCCTATGTCGAGCATTTTAATGGCGATGGGTGCTGATATTAATAAATCTAACAGGTTTTTATCGTCACCGCTGATGGTTGCCTCATGGAAGGGTAATGTCAAACTTGTGAACCGCTTGATTAAAAAAGGCGCTCATATTAACGCACGTGACCTTAATGGTAACACACCGCTTATACTCGCCGTGAGCTATGGGCAATATGAAGTTTGTAAAATACTTCTGGAACAAAAGGTAGACCCTAACCAGAAAAACCGTAACAACTGGCCTGTGATAGATCTGGCCATTCAATATGGTCATATGGATATTGCAAACCTACTGCTTGCCTTTGGTGCAGACAGACCGAAAGTTCTCGGTACCCATTAACAAGCGCGCGGCGCTTGACCCGACTAATCCCACTGAAGGTGTATTTTTATTTTCTGTCGCTTGACGGTGATTACCTTTAAAGGTTTCATTTAGCGTTTGAATTATAAGGCCTTGTAATTACAAAAAAGAAACCTACACAATAGACAACCGCCAAATTTTGGCACATCTTGCACATTAGTGCTTCACGTTTAAAAAGGCTTTTCGCCTTTAAGGATTAAATTATGCAATACAATGAAATACTCCCTGACAATATACTCATTGAACCCGGCAATCCGAACAGTGAGTTTGGTGAACGGCTCATGGTTGTGACCGATGGTGACTTCACAGAAATTCCAAATGCACAACTTACCCCTAACAAGGCTAAAATAACAGCAACTTATTTAAGAAGTAGAGGAGCTACCTCTGAAGAACACAACCCTGCCCAAGGCTTTAAAAACTATAGCAAATTGTGTGGATGTACAATATCTGGTCACATCACCATACAAAACACTGCAAATAAATCCCGAAAAGTTCATGGTGATTTTATCAAGGTGCGTTTTCAAAAGGGCAGAGTGATTAGAAGTGCAATTATATTTATCAGTACAAACTGTGAAGTTTATCAAGTCCATGAAGCAAACAAAATGACTGATGATAAATTAAATTTGATGTGGGATGAATATAAACAGTTGCCCTTAAAGCCTTCATAACTATCATCGAACCGAAAAGGGCTGCTTTGTGTAGCCCTTTTTTATTTTCAACAAACGAAAGAGATGTACCGCAAGAAGGGGTGATAACATGATGTGAAATTTATTTATCTAGGTTGGACACTTATCGATAATAAGTGACAGCCGTAAAAAGGAATTAATCTCATATTAATGCCCCTTCCCCTACTTCAAGAAAGCTCTGCAAGAACTTCCTTAAACTTATCAAGAGCAAAGTCTAATTGCTCTTTCGTAATCACCAAAGGCGGGGCAAAGCGTATGGTCGTCTCGTGTGTTTCTTTTGACAGAACGCCTTTCTCCATTAAACGTAAGCATATGTCACGTGCGCTGGCCTTGTCGCCATGCACTTCAACCGCCACCCAAAGGCCACTGCCGCGCACTTCTTTTATGAAGGGGCTGTTTAGTTTTTTAAATTCATCCTTTAAATAAGCGCCTAGCTCTGCACTACGCTTTGCCAATTGGTCTTCTTCGAGGATATTTAAAGCTTCGAGGCCAATTGCTGACGCCACAGGGTTGCCACCCCATGTTGACCCATGGCTACCATAGTCAAAGACATCCATCACTTCTTTTTTGGCGACAAAGGCAGAAACAGGAAATAAACCACCGCCCAGCGCTTTACCGAGTATTAAACCATCGGGACGGTCAATTTCATGCTGGAACGCAAAGTTTTTACCCGTACGCCCCATACCTGTTTGCACTTCATCTAGAATAAATAATATGTTATGTTTTTTACAAATTTCCTGTGCTTTTTTCATCCAGCCTTGAGGTGGAATAATGATACCCGCCTCACCTTGCATCGGCTCTGTTATAAAAGCGCATGTGTTCGGTGTAATAGCACTTTCAAGCGCCGTTAAATCGGCGAAGGTCACGGCTTTAAATCCACCTGAAAAAGGACCAAAACCTTTATAACTCCCTTCATCAGAAGAGAAACCTACAATGGTTGTTGTACGTCCATGAAAATTACCCTTAGAAACAATAATTTCAGCCTGATTATCAGCAATACCTTTAACATTATAACCCCAACGCCTTGCAGCTTTAATGGCGGTCTCAACGGCCTCTGCACCTGTGTTCATCGGCAAAGCCATATCCATCCCCGTAACCTCGCACAGTTTTTGCAGGAAAGGTGCAAGTGTGTCTGTATGAAAAGCGCGCGACACAATTGTTAAGGTTGATGCTTGTTTCATCATGACATTTAACAGGCGCTTATTACTATGGCCCATACTCACAGCACTATAAGCGCTCATAAAATCAAGATATTCTTTACCATCTTCGTCCCAAAGTGTGCAACCTTCACCCTTGGTTAAAACCACAGGCAATGGGTGATAGTTATGTGCGCAATATTTATTTTCTAGCGTGATGGTTGTTGATGTCATTTTACTTTTCCTTTATTTTGTAGGCAACTTACAAGTAGATTTTGCATGAGTGCTAGTGTCTTTTCTTGGCCATTCAACGTAGGGTTAAACTCGGCTATTTCAAGCGCTTTAAACTGCTTGTCTGATGATATATTTGCTAACACAGGTAAAACATCAAGCGCCATTAACCCACCCTTTTCAAGTGAGCCTGTGGCAGGTGCTTCTGTGGGGTCAAAACCGTCCAAGTCAATAGAAAGCCCATAACCTTTCGTGCCTGTTTTAACAACTTTTAAGGCGTCATTAAAAACAGCTTCAAAGCCACGGGCATTTACCTCATGCATATAAAAAATACGCACACCTAAGGTTTCAAGTAGCTTTTGTTCATCGTCTTCAAAAGAACGAATGCCAATGAGGCATAAATTTTTAGGATTAATTTTACGCTTGGCAGAACCTATATTATAAAAATCTTCATGCTCTGCACCGAGCAAATGTGCAAGGGGCATACCGTGATAAGCCTTTGATGGAGATGTTTCTGGCGTATGCGCGTCCATATGTGCGTCAATCCATATTAGGCCAAATTGCTCTTCGGCTTCCAGCGCACTGGTGACACCACTCCAAGTACCCATGGCACAGGCATGGTCACCGCCAATTACAACGGGAAAGTGCCCATGACGCACGACGTGACTTACTCTATCGCTCAAACGTTCAACATGGTCAAGCACCCAGTCTGCGCGTTCTAAAACGGAAGGCGTTAACCCCATTTTAAAGCTTTGAGCCGCATGAACCGTACCCGCCCATTTGACAGGTATATTGTTATTTTTTAAATGATCCATAACAGTTGATTTTTCAAAAACGCTCACGCCTTGTTCTGTTGCTGCTTTTTGTGCACCCCAACCAGATGCCGCACCTATAAATTGAATCATTATTATTTTCCTTATACAATAAAGTTATATATTAACACAAAAAAAAGAAGCCCTCAAAACAAGGCTCCTTTTTAATCGATATATGGGTTATTTAACAAAAGTCTGTAGGGTTAAGATCTAATTTAACGAGGTAACGACAAACAAGGTCATGAACACTATTAAGCTCATCCTGAAAATTGCCCTCAATAATGCTTAAAAACTTATCTAATTTATCGTCTGTCATTACCATCACCTTGTAGCTTTTAATGACTTGATTTAAAGCTATAAGGGCTTTATCCACAAAGGAAACATAACGTGACAAGGTTTCATAATCACTCGATAACGTATGAGGGTTGTTTTTAAGAAGCCCTTCTACATGTTCAAGAGCACGCTGGCATTTATTTAATTTTGAAGAATATCCATCCAATAGAACATCGGTATGCATTTGTAGTAAATTTATTTTTTTCATGAGGGGGGCCTCGCAAGGTAGTAGATAGCTAAAAGCACGTAAAAGGGAATAAAGTAATATTATAAATAAAAAATATCACAAATAGCTATAATAAACAACAAAATACAAAAAAGCAGGCACAAGGCCTGCTTTGAGTAACAATATGAAGATAGGCTTAAAGCTGAGATTTAATCCAAGCTGTTAATTCACCTTTTGGCATACCACCCACTTTAGCGTCAACCATTTCACCATTTTTAAACATCATCAATGTAGGGATACCACGTACACCTAATTTTGTTGGTGTTGAAGGGCTGTCGTCAATGTTAATTTTCACAACAGTCACGCCTTCAATTTCACCAGCAACTTCGTCTAGTACAGGGCTTAACTGCTTACAAGGGCCACACCATTCTGCCCAAAAATCAACCAATACAGGCTTATCGCTTTTTAGAACGTCTGCTTCGAAAGAATCGTCTGTGACAGCTATAACTTTACTCATGTGTTCCCCTTTAAAATATATTTAATTAAAATTAATAATCTTGTCTTCTATATATAAAAGATAAGATCAGGCGTCCGTTATGTCAATCAATTAAAGGCCGTGAATGGTACTTTTTTTACAACCAGTCGACTTTTGCAATTTCTGCCGATGTCCATACAAGGCAAGTACGTATTTCCTTTTTAGGGAAAATAATTTGCAGTGCCTTTTTATACAAAGCTAATTGCTGTACATAAGCCGTTGGTATATCACTTGGAATGTCTTTGTTGGTTTTATAATCAATAGCCACAACTTCATTTTCCGTTACAATTAAACGGTCAATCACACCCTCTAAACGCTTATGACCGTCCACAGCAGAAATAGGTACTTCGGCACGTGAATTTTCGGTGAACATTTCAGGATAATCATCCATCACACTTAAGGCACTTTTAAACATTTTTTGTTGTTCGTTTTCATTAAAATCAACAGCGGAAAGTTTTAAATAGCGCAAAGCTTTTTCTGTGCGTTCGTCTTTGGCATACGTTGGTAAAATTTCAAGCAGGCGGTGCACCAACTTACCACGCTTAAAGAGCTTTTTATTATCTACTTCTTTTAAAAATGAAAGTTGTTCTTTACGTTTTAAACTGTCGGACGCATTCATCAAAACAACACCCTGTTCTGTTGGGACTTGCCTATTGAGCCAACTTGGTATTTCATGTTCAAGTGAAGACAATGTGCCTGTTGTTTGTACCACTGACAAATGATTATGCGTTTGCTTAAACAAAACATCACTTTCGTCTTTTTCAAAATGGTCATCGTCTTCCACGGCGGCCGCAATATGACCGTACCAGCAATTTTCAGCGTTATAACCATGTTGTTTCACACCGCCAATATACAAACGTTCCTTTGCCCTTGTGATGGCCACATACAGCAAGCGCATTTCATCTCTAAATATACGTTCTTTTTCTTGAATCTCAAAAACTTCTTGAATTTCTGGAGCGTCGACCTTTGCTTGACGGTGCAAGAACAACGTATCAGCGCCGTCACTTTCTGTTTGCCATAAAGGTTTATCGCTCGACATATTTTTATAAAAACCACCAGTGGTATCGGGCATAATAACAATCGGTGATTCCAAACCTTTTGAACCATGAGCCGTTAACAAACGAATACGACCGCTACTGGATTCTAACTCACGCTTTAATTTTTGTGTAGTACTTTCAAAATGGTGAATAAAACCGATAAGGCTACCGCCTTTACGCTGAAAATCAAGCGCCATATCAAGCAAAGTGTCTAGAGCATCGTCCACACTTGCAATGGTTGTCTTGCCCACATCTTTCGCCGCCAATTGATAGTATTTACCACGGATATCAAGTGCTTGAATAGCTGTACCAATAAAAGCAAAAGGTGACACTTTTTTGATTTGTTTTTTCAATGTAGCCAGCGCAAGACCTGCGCCTTTTTCTTTGTCGATTATTTGCCACAGCGTTTGCCCTTTACGGCGTTTTTCAAGCAATGTATCGAAGGCTATATCATCATAAGAAAAAAGCGGTGAGCGCAAGGCTTGCGCCAATGACAAATCATCCTCACTGTTCACCAAAGCCTTCATTAAAGCAATAGTGTCAATCACAACGCTTTCCTTATGCATATCCATTTGGTCGGCACCTGCATGCGGAATACGGTATTTATCGAGTGCTGCAATTAACATAGACATCATGCCACGGCTGCGTAATAAAATCATAATATCGCTCGGCTGAATGTAATTTCTAGTGCTTTCTAAAACGTCATTAGATGATAAAAGTTGTTGGATATGAAGCGCTGTTTTTTCGGCTAGGGCCGTTTTAATAGTGACCGCTTTTTCTTGCTTTGTTGGTAATGCCCATGCCTCTATTTCTTCTTTGGCTGTTTTTTCTTTTTCAATCAGAGGCCAAATTTCAATACGCCCACTGCTACCAATCTGAGCTGCGCGGTGGTCAATTATTTCTACCAATTCATCCACAGCTTTACCGCGGAGTTTGTCTTTAAAAACACAGTCGACAAAATTTAAAACGGGCTCTGTTGATCTAAAAGAGACAATTAATTCTTCCACTGCAACCTTATGTCCCGACTGTTTTTGGTGCTCTTGTAAATAATCGCGCATAGCACCGAACACATGGGGTTCAGCACCACGAAAGCGATAAATACTCTGTTTAATATCGCCCACGGCAAAGAAAGTGCGATTCTTTTCTTCATGCAGGCCTTTACCCGCATAAAACTCGCTCACCAAGGCCTTTAAAATACCCCATTGATCACTGTCGGTGTCTTGTGCCTCATCGAGTAAAACATGTGAGATATTACTGTCCATTTTAAAGCGCACCCAAGCGCTTTTTTCTTCACTGCGTAATAGCTCTGCACTTTTAGCAATAAGGTCATCAAAGTCTAACGAACCTACTTTTTGTTTTAAATATTCGTATTTTTGTAAAATTTGGTCACCCAGCTGTAGGTAAGCACTTGTCATTAAAAAGGCGTTAAAACTTTTTAGTTTTTCTTGCACGGCTAATATACGAGCACGGATAACTTCCATCTCTTCCCATAAGGGCTCACCACCAAAAGCGAGCGCTTTTTTATCGGGAAACCCTGACTTGCGTTCTGTGCCATCCAGTTTTAAGAATACAGCCACAAGTTCTTGCCAATCACGTTCACTACTGGACAAATAATGTGCTAATTTTTCCCCAAGACCTTGCGATGTTTTAGCCCCTTGAAAGAGAGATTCCATGAGCAACTTAAGCGTGTTTTCCGCACCTGAAGGCAGTTTGCAAACTTCTTTTTTTAAAGCTATTACACTTGTAGAGGTTAACCCTGCATCAACGCCTAACTCATCGGCCAAACGTTTCAAAACAGCATCTAATCCACCATACCTTGTAAAATAACGTCTAAAGCGCCCCGACCCCGCAACAAAGGCATCCAAGGCTTCACTTAAAGTTTTTTCACCCACTTCACCCGCGTAATAATCAAATATCCAATTCGGTTTTAAATGACCATTTAATGCTAATGAAAAGACGTCATTTTTTGCCTGACTTAATAAATCATCGCGCTCTCGTCCCTCCACCAGTTTAAAGCCAGGGTTTACCCCTGCTTCAATAGGGAATTTTGCTAATATTTGCTGGCAAAAACCATGAATGGTATTACTATTCACACCGTCGTCAAGCACATCGGCAAACAAAGAACGGGCACGGGCAATGTCTGCCCTGTACGGTTCATGTTCAAGCATTAACGCCAATTCTTCGATTAATTGATTTTCATCGCATGTTGCCCAAACACTTAAACGTTCACGAATACGGCTTTCCATTTCTCTGGCAGCAGCGCGGGTAAAGGTTACCGCCAAAATGCCCGAAGGTTGGAGTTTTCTGTCGGCCAATAAAAGCTGTAAAATACGCTTGGTGAGTACGTAAGTTTTACCCGTCCCTGCAGACGCCGATACCCAGACAGACTGACTAACATGCGCGGCATTGTTTTGCCTTCTGGTTGCTTCTGCAATAATTTCTTTGCTTGTTAAAGTTGTCATGCAATAGCTCCAATTTTAAACATTACTGACCCAGTCTTTATAGCGGCAAATACCGGCATAATCGCAAAAGACGCAAGGCCCTAATTTATCTTCGGCCGTAGCACCGCCAGGGAAAGCCTCATAAACGCCTTCTTGTTCCATATAATGTTCTGCTAATTTTTTAATGCCCGTTTCGGCCTCTTCTATAAATGTTGAAATTTCAACTTTATGTCCAATGGCGTTTTTAACATCGAGCGGGTTATTTTTTGCGCCCGAAACATGCCAATATTCAAGACCTTTTAGAGACGCCCCTTTTTGATAACCGCCCTTATGCGCAATCACGGCTTCGGTGGCCATTTGTGGTTCTTTACCGCTTAAAACGTCGGACGCTGTGGGTGGTGTACCTGTTTTATAATCAACAATCACCAATTTATGGTCTACTTTATCAATTCTGTCGGCTTTTGCATAAAGTTCAATTTCAGGTGTTATATGTACACGCGCCTCTTTTTCTACGCCAAACAAGTGACGGCCATTTTTATAATCTACCGCTATTTGTGCCGCAAAGGCAATGGCCACTTTTTCAAACTTACGTAACCACAAGGCCTTCATACCTTTTTGATCTATACTTAAAAAAGCTTGTTTTGCAGCAACCATTAAATGGTCATAAATAGCCGTTTGATTTTGCATATCCTCCGCATAAGGAGCCGGCATTTTGGCGACAGGTGCAAAAAACGACTCTAATATAAGGTGTACAATTTGCCCTTTATCGGCTGCTGTAGGTGTATCTTCATAGGCATCAAGCGCGTCAATTTTTAAAACTTTTTTAATGTATGTTTTATAAGGGCATTGCATCATGTCCCTCACGGTGGAAGCCGACCAAATAGCGGGGCGACGTTTTTTAGATACCTGCACATAAGGCGATTTTGCCTGTGTAAATTGACCTTGAATGCGTAAAGCCGTCGCACGTGAAAGCCAAACACGTCCTTTTTCGACCATTTGTTCATAAACCGCAGGCGAGATAACAGCCTCTAACCTTGACATAAAACGTGAAGGCATGGTTTCGCCCTCTGCGTCTTTAAGTGTTCTTGTAAGGACAACGTCTTTTTTACAAGCAAGGCTTATAAAGTCATGCGCGCTCATGCCGACATGAATATCTGTGCTTGGAAGCCCTACTTTTTCAGCAATGACCTTGTTAAGCCACGGGTCGGGTGTTACTTGTCTTGGCCAAGCGCCTTCGTTGGCGGCGCCAATAATAACCGTGTCAAATTCTTGCATGCGGGATTCCATCGGCCCTAAAATGGCCAAACGAGGGTGCGTAGAATGGCGCTTACGCACGGCAGAGGTAGCCATAACGCTATTTAAGGTTTGTGTATAACTTTCAAAATCAAGGGTGCCAATATCTTCCGCTGCATTTTGCCAACTGGTTAAAAGAGCAATCAACGTTTGCCCTGACTCGTCATCAAATATGGCTTGTCCGTCATCATCTTCACTGCGGTGTAATAAATTTTTAACCACGTCCACATGATGGCGCATCCAAGCAGAAATATCGCGCTTTGCATTTTTAGATTGTAGGGGCGCAAACATCTTTTCGATGATATCAATCGCTTCGCTTGCAAGATCAGCATTTTCCTTGTTCTTAAACGGGTCGGCTAAGGCTTGTTCCAGCGCACGGCGTAAACCGACAATACCTGCCGCCGGTTTAGCACCACGTAACACTAACCTGTCAAGCGCATCACGTTTTTTATAAAAGGCTTCATATTCGCCAAAATGAACCAAAGGGTGATAAAGCAATTCTGCCAATAGCAAAGGGCGAAAATTTTCTTGTACCACATTGGCGACTAATTTAAACAAACCACCAATACTTGTTGTAATAAGAGGAATACCCGCACTGTCATCGACGTCAATATTCCAGCGTTTAAGCGCCGCTTCTACACGCAAAGCTAACGTACGATCAGGGCTAATAAGCGCACATGTTTTGCCTTTTGTTTCGAGTGTTTGGCGCATACAAACGGCAATAGCTTCTGCTTCCTCACTGGCACTCTTAGCTTCAATAAAGGTCATGCCCGCCGTTGCTGGTAGCGAAACACTATCTGGTAAAAGAGAAAGTTGATCGGACGATGCAAGTGCATGGCGCCATAATAGCGCCCTTGCAGAAGGTTTATTTTCACCTAATACTTCAACGTCTGAACGTTTTACATCTAAGGCATCAAGCATACGCTTCATGGTATAGTGAGGGTGTGTTGCCTTGATATTTTGCCAAACGTCGTCGGCCATATTTTGGTCAAGTCCTGGTAAAATAAGGCCGCCATTTTTATGTGTAATCACTTCTTTAATAAGCGATATACCTAAGGGCGTACTATCACTAAAACCAATGGCAAAGGTTAGATTTGCCATACCTTTATTTTGATAGTCATTAATTTGCGCTGCCACCACTTTTTTAGACGCATCGGCTGCATCGACTTTATTTTGCTCTGCAAGCCAGTTTGGGTAAAATTCAAAAGCAACTTTAAAAAAGTCTAAATTTTCTTCCCAGTGGTGCGCGTGCTCTGTAGGTACAAGTGCCGTAATTTCGTCTAATGTCACGTCGTAACTTTTTAAACGATGAAATATTTTAGCCAATGCTTGCGCACTTTCAAGAGCAAGTGGAAATGATAATTCTTTATCGCGTATGGAAACAAGTTTGGTTAATATCATAAGGCGTGCCAAGCCAGAAACTGTTTCTTCGGCCACCAATTCATCTTGATCAAAGCGGAAGACGTCGGCGTCGTCTTCACTAAAAGACATCATGCGGATTTGTGGTAAAAGGCCAGCCCCTGTTTTAGAAATAAAAGCGTCCTTCATGGCGGCGGCGGCACGTGGTGACGGCACCCAGATGGTCACATCAATTAATGCTAGAGGTGTTGAGTTGTCAATTTTAGACAAAATATAGTCGCTGGCAATTTGCGCCAAAGGCTCACCACTATGTACTGTAAATATTTTACCTTGCAAACTGTAAGACCTTTGCTGATGTACCTTGTTCACTTTTGACTACATTTCTAGCCTTTTCGAGACCCGCAGGGGTGCCCATATCTATCCACGCATAACTTGCACTAAAACCGTAAAACATTTCAGCGTCTATGGCCAAGTCCCACACGGTGCGTAAAGGCGTAAAACCAGCCCCTATATTCGCAAAAGCACATGGATGAGAAATACTTAAACCGCAATAAGAATAATTTGACGTTTCGTCTTTATCTAAAAAGCGTATTTGACCATCAGCCTGAATTTTAAAATCACCACCCGTTTTAGGGCTATATTGATTAGGGGTTAGCGCTAATAAAAAATCCATTTTTTCGGCATTATAATGATCAGTTAAAGTTTTAACAAAGGACGCAAGGTCACCCTGCCAAACAATATCAGCATTGGCAATAATAAAGGGTTCATCCTTAAAATGATGAAGTACCTTTTTAATACCGCCGGCCGTTTCTAGGGGTTCGTCTTCATGAGAAATAATAAGTTTACATTTAAATTTATTTTCATGTTGCCACGTATAAACTTTTTCAATAATTTGATCTGCCAAGTAAGAGCAATTAATAATAACGTCTTCAACACCTGCTTTTTCAAGAGAAGTAATTACACGCTCTAAAGGTGTAACACCACCTAGATCGATAAGAGGTTTCGGTGTTTTTTGCGTTAGCAGTCCAAGGCGTGTACCTTTGCCCGCAGCAAGCACAATGGCACGTTTAATAACCATTATGCTGCTTTCTTTTGAGGTGCTATTTTTTCTAAAACTTTACGAATACCTGCACAAGCTTCATGCTCGAGCGCTTTATTGAGTGTTTGCCATACTTGTGGCATACGTGCGGTGGCACCAACACGTGCATCACGTTGTTCGAGGCGCACCAGTAAGCCTGTTATTTTAAAGAAGCGGTGTGCCACACAAAGGTTATAACCTGCCATAAAGTCGTCTTTGTTCACGCTGACATCTAATTTTGATAAAAACCTATCAATTAGTTGCCCTTTAAGAGTTTCACTGGCAGGGAAACGGTCTTCCAGTAAACAAGCAATATCCATACATATAGGACCAACACGCGCGTCTTGATAGTCGATCACTCCCACGTCATAAAAGCCTGTTTCACCTGCATCTGTATCTTCAATCGCCATCAAATTATCAACGTGATAATCCCAGTGACATGTTGTCTTTGGTAATTTTGAAAGGGTTGGCCATGCCATAAGCCATGATTGTTTAAACGCCTCCCTGTCAGAAACATCGGTGGCTTTACCTGTAATAGAAGGCAAGTACCAGTCCGTATAACGCTGTGCTTCTAGCCATGCTGTATGGCTGTCATATGTCCATACATCTGCTGTTTCGCCGTTCGCGATGTGAGCAAGTAAATCAACTGCTTTTTCTAACCATTTTTCTTGATGTTGCTCATCTTTACAAATCTCACTAAAAGGCATAGCCCCCAAGTCTTCTAAAAGCATATAACCGCTCTTGACATCAAGCCCATGAATTGCAGGCGCGTGAACACCCTTTAATTGTAAATAATTTGTCATATAAATAAAAGGTTCAATTTCTTCCACAGGCGGCGGGGCGTCCATGACAATCAATTTTTCACCATCAATATTTGTACGATAATAAGTTCTAAAGGAGCAATCGGGTGACGTTGCTGTAAGCTGAGCCTGTTCAAACCCAAGTGAATCCATAAAGGCTTCACGTCCCTTTGCTTCCTGTGTGCGCATAACACCTGCAAACAAACCAAAACGCTTCAGCCATGTGCCTTTGGCTTCCAAAGTGACTGTGCGCGCGTCGAAACCGTCTTCTTCTATGGTGATTGTTAGCAAATCACCGATTTCTGTTTCCATAACATGGCGTTTTGGCGGTATAATTTCGGGTAGTCCATTTTCAACATTTGTTGCCCACTCCATCAGTACAACGCCATGCTCAAAATAAGCACCTAGGTCGAGCATATCAAGTTCAGAAGGGTCTTCCATACGGTAAGCGTCCACATGCGCAACAGGCAAACGTGTTTCATTGTATGTTTGTACGAGGTTAAATGTAGGGCTTGGCACTGATAATGTGTCATTGTTTGCAAGTGAGCGAATAAATTGGCGCGCAAAAGTTGTTTTGCCCATACCAAGTGTGCCGTCAAGGCGAATAAAATCGCCTGCTACTGCGTAGCGTGCCACATTTTTTGCAAAAATCAATGTCTCTGCTTCACCTTTTAGTGTTAGTACAACTTTATTTTTCACATTACATTCCCTTGAATTCCGCCAAAATTCTATTAAATTCGTCGTATAAAAGCAAGAAATAACGCTCATAGCACTTGAATTATTTACAAATAGCCTTACAATAGTACAGACATCGAATAAACTGCTAATTTATGACGGAGGTATGTCAACACATGGTCAAGGATGGACTCAACAGCCCACCAAATCATGAAAAAATGTCGCAAGCGACCTCATCCGCAAGCGTTTTAGGTGACCTTATTAACCACGAAACATACTTCAATTACACTCAAAATCCACTAACAAGCACCAAACCTACCTTTATAGAGTTACAAAACTATCTGCGTGATGCTTATTTAGGACTTGTGCCTATTCCTCTCAATGCAGAAAACCTTTCTAAGTCTTATGCCTACTTTGGTGGGTCTCAACATAAATTAACGCTCCATAAAATTCTTTCTAAAAAAGAACTCGCCTTCAACCTTATCCCCGGGCTTGAAGAGCTAGAGAACGCACAAAAATTTGACCTTGAGTGGTTTAGGGACTACGTATGTCAACCTGAAGACGCAAAGGACGTCGATGAGCTTAAACGGCTTATCCACCTTAACAATCAAAAAGCTATTTCTATTTTAGCAGATACATTCCAAAACCCCACACTTGCCATCAGCGCCCTTAAGGCTGTCAGCAAAAAACAATGGGGTCAGCTTTTAGTTAAAGCACCAAGCAACCAACACTTACTGCAAGCCACAGCAAAACTAAGCAGTAAGGAGTTTTTTGAAAACGGCATGCATATCGCCTTCTTAGAACTTGAGCCAGAAATATACGGCGCACTTACAAAAGAAGCATCCTTACAGATCCAACCCGGTTTTAAACCCAGAAAATATACAAGACTTATCTTAGAGCTTGAACTATTACTCAAGCAATTAAAAGATCAGCAGCTCAACAATGAAAAATATAAAGCCGACAACAAGCTTTATAAAAAAGCGGATGCTGCGATACAAGAAAATGAAATACGTGCAACTGGCCACAAACCAACCGCGAAAAAACCAAACCCTTCTCTTGAGTTACCACAGGAACGCCCTTCCTTTATTCAAAAAGTTGTCCGTGAGGAACTGGGATACGACATCCCTATTAATCGCTTGCAGGTTCAACGTATCCTAGAGGCGGCAGACGAGATTTTAAAAGAGCCTAACGTACCAAGTAAACCGATAGACTTCCTACATAACAAACACCCTGAACCAAAAGAAGAAATTATCACCTTCGATAATATGGACCTGAGCAGCCGCTAACCCATGCGCAGTACAGCGCATAAAATGACAATTCCACACTTGCAAAGCCCCTGTCTTTGCGCTAATTTAAAGCCATGAAAAAAATTGACGTAGATATTGCCGTTATCGGCGCTGGCCCTGTAGGATTATTCACCGTTTTCGAAGCGGGCATGGCTGGTTATTCATGCGCCGTTATTGATTCGCTTGATGAAACAGGTGGTCAACTAACAGCCCTTTACCCTGAAAAGCCTATTTACGACATTCCAGGCCATGCACACATTCTTGCAGAAGACCTAATTAAGAACTTAGAAGCACAGGCCGCACCGTTTAAGCCACAATATGTAATGGGCGACCCAGTCAGCACACTGACTAAACATGACGATGGTCACTTTACCTTAATAGCAGGTGAAACAACCATTAACGCCAAGTCTATTTGCCTTGCCGCTGGCGGGGGCATGTTTGCACCACGTAAACCACCACTTGAAAATATTGAGTACTTTGAAAAAACATCTGTTTTTTACTCAGTACGCGGTAAAAACACTTATAAAGACCAAAACATTGTTATTGCAGGAGGTGGTGACAGCGCTGCCGACTGGGCTGTTGAACTGGCACCTATCGCTCAACACATTCACGTTATCCACCGCCGCGCCGAATTTAGAGCCGCAGAAGAAACCGTTAAACAACTGCACAACCTAAACGCAAATGGCAACGTTACCATTCACACCCCTTGCCAACTTAAGGCGCTTCAAGGTGATAATGCACAGATATCCTCTGTCACTATTGCAGACTTAGACGGCATAGAAAAAACAATTGAAGCCGACAAGCTCCTTTGCTTCTTTGGTATTGCCCCATCCCTTGGGCCTATTGTGAATTGGGATTTAAATATGAGTAAAAAAACGGTCGACGTCGACCCCACAACAATGGCAAGCAATATTGACGGTATTTGCGCCGTGGGTGACATTGCAGGCTACGGCCACAAACTACACCTTATCCTCACAGGATTTGCTGAAAGCGCCTTGGCGATTAAAACACTGCAACATTATATGGAGCCTGACAAGAAGTTCAAGGTTCAATTTTCAACATCCAAGGGTGTACCTACACTGCCATCTGAATAATAACTAAAAAAAAAACGATCAATTTTTTATTATCGACCCTTGAAATAAGTGCACCGCAACATTTTAACAAATTGAACAACCCACCTTTCATTCCTTTTTTTTACTGGAGACATAACATGTCCTATCAAATCCTTTGGTATAACCAACAAAATCAATTTATTAAAATTGACGAAAATAATCAGGTTACAGCTGCCACTCCCAATAGCCTAAACCCTACCCAAATACACGACATCGCACGCTACGCAGAAGAACAATTTGTAGATATTTGCAATTGTATTAAAACATCAAACAACAGTGATTTTAAAAAATACCTACAAGAAATGGTTTTTGATGATCTTCTTCAATATGTGCCCGTTGATGATACAAAGGCAAAAATGCGTATAGAGATTTATATTGAAGATCATTCATACGGCAGCCTCTATCATACATTTAGTAATGCTTATGCACAGCGTAACAGACATACGCGCACATTACTTTCAAACGATTTTGGCCGTGAAGTATGCTTATTGCTTGCTAAATTTATTTCAACCGCTTTTAATCTTCCTACGCCCAATTGGCAAAATTACTAACCGCCACACCTATCGATAAAAAAGCCCTGATCAAACCTCAGGGCTTTTGCTTTTTCATAGCTATGAATTCAAACATAATACGAATAACAATAAGTGATATTACAGCTGTTCGAGTGTTGGCAGCCCTTTATACTCATTCGCCAAAACCGTTCCATTAAAGTAGACACGGAAACCGTAAGAATCAAGTTTCGCTATATGCTCTGCTGGTACTGCAAACCCCCAGTATTTCCAACCCTTCTTATCGGTTTTTAACACAACTTTTGTTTCTTGATGAAACAATTTTCCTGCACGAAGTTTGAGATTGTTTTCATTTACATAGTCTTGCGCCAGTAATGCCGCGCGGCTAAAAGTAAGCGCACCTTTAAGATATGTAATTTCGCCACCAACAATACGGTCAAACTGGCACCAACCAACAGTACCGCTAAAAGGATATTTCATATAATGATTTACACAAAAAGTGTTGCCGTAGCTTTGAATATTTCGTACTGAAAAATCGGATAATTTTAAGTTAGATTCACCATAAACACCGCGTCCGCGGCCGTAAGCACTTTCAAAAAACTGTTGTAATTTAGGATCGGTTAAAAATGACGTATCCTTCAAACGATAAAGCTCGCCGTCTGGTTTTTCGATAAAAGTCATCATCTTCGCACGCTTTGGTTTATTAGGCAGGTCTTGCCAGTCATAATAAACGGTAAGTAACTTAGCGTCTAAACCACCAGGGCCGAAGGAAATATCCTCACTTTGACAACCTTGAAATTTAGGCAGTTGAATGTCAGCATGATAAAGCTTTGCATTACAATAAAAGGTTGTCATACCATAGGCTGTTTTGTCAATTTTAACACTGGCATTACTTTCACCCTTCATATAAGAAGGCGCACCAAAGGCATAACCCGCGATGACAATAAGCACACAAAAAATGGCAATTAATCTTAAAATTTGTATCATTTGTACAGTTTAGCAACAACATAAGCGGCATGGCTAATAAATTCATGCAATAAGGTGAATAACCTCCCATTCCCTTGTTGCGTAAAGCCCACATTTACGTATAATCGAAAGAAAAATATAAGGTTATATAATGGATTCGTTTTTAAATTTAGCTTCAGAGATTTTACCTTTATATGCCATTTCTATCCTTGGGTTTATTGCAGGAAAAGGGCTTAAAATTGACGCGAAATCCATCACCACGCTCACTATTTACATGTTATCACCCGTTGTATTCTTTTTGTCTCTCGCACAAGTTAATTTTACATCAAGCGCCTTGATAGCGCCAGCCGTCACTTTTATGGTGGCCGCCATACTTGCACCGCTTATTTTACGCGTGACGAAGTGTTACCTTGGCGAAAAAACGCCGTACCTTAGCGCCCTTGCCACAGGTACAAACAATTGGGGTTATTTTGGCTTACCCATTGCGTTTTCGCTTTTTAACCCAGAGCAAGTGGCCGCCTATATTGTTATAGGCTTTGGTTTTCAGATGTTTGAAAACACCCTTGGTATTTATTACGCATCGCGAGGGCACAAGTCCCCCTTGGAAAGCTTTTTTGCCGTATTTAAATTCCCTGCTATTTACGCCATTACTGGTGGGTTAGCCTTTAGTTACCTTGGCCTTGATATACCAAGCGCAGGCGAAAAGTTATTCGACCTATTCAAAGGTGCTTATACTGTATTAGGTATGATGATTATTGGACTCGGCGTTGCAAGCCTTGACAAATTCCGCATTGATATTGGTTTTAGCCTGACCATGTGCATTATGCGTTTTGTTATGTGGCCTGCGTTAGCAACAGGCATTATATTCATTGACAGCCACCTAGGGTTATTAGGCAGTGAGTTTTACAAACCGCTCATGCTCTTTTCTATGATGCCGATGGCCGCAAACAACATTGCATTTGCAACTCAATTTAATATGCACCCAGGCAAGGCTTCTGTTGCTGTGCTTATTACAACAATTTTAGCATTGGTTTATATACCCTTCGCCTTACAATTTTTCGGTATATAAAAAACAATCTGCCGTATGATCATTCACCATACCAATAGCTTGCATAAAGGCATATATGATAGTGCTGCCAACAAAATTCATGCCACGTTTTTTAAGATCCTTGCTGATCATATCACTTAATTCTGTTTTGCTTGGTATTTCTGACGCAGTATTAAAATGGTTATGAATGGGTGCACCGTTTACAAAGCACCATATATACTTATCAAAGGATCCAAACTCGCACTGTATTTCAATAAACACCTTGGCATTACGCACAGCACTACTTACCTTTAAACGATTACGTATAATACCTGCATCTTGGAGTAAGGTTTCAATTTTCCGCTCATCATATTTCGAAACTCTTTGCACATCAAAACCGTCAAAAACTTTGTGGTAATGCGCACATTTTTTAAGAACCGTTAACCATGAAAGACCCGCTTGTGCCCCTTCAAGAATTAAACATTCAAATAATTTATTGTCATCATGCACGGGAAGCCCCCATTCCTGATCATGATAATCGATATAAATTTTATCTTCGCTTACCCAAGCACAGCGGTTATCCATAAAATAAAAACACCTTTACAATTTAAACATTTACAGTTAAAAATGAACTGAAAAAATAGACACACCTTCACGTTTTCTACCTATTATAAAGAGGATACACACATGTCCATATATACTAAACTATTTATTTCCACCGACATTGAAACATTTGGCAAAGCGGTCTACTTGGCGCAGATCCATCAGAATCTAAATATTTAAAACTACCTGATGAATGGACATCACCGTTACCTCACCCGCATATTGCACGCATTGACGTGGCAGAGGCAACCGATGAACTGATAAGGCGCCTAGAGTGGGCTGAAGCCAGAAACATTCAATATCAAAAACTGCTATAGGTAAAATCAGCAGGCGAAAAAACACCTTAGCGGGTGTTTTTTTATAAAAAATATATTAAGGGTACTTGAAATTTATAACGCAACCCCCTAAAATATAACCACAAGATCGTAACATAAACTTTTATTTTATAACCATTTCGTTTTTAACACCGAAATATATTGGTATTATAACGAAGTAAAATTCAACGTCACCCCTCGGCCTATTCGGAGGAAAAACCCATGGAAAATTTAATTTCATTTACAACCTGCCTGCTTTGCGTTTACTGCTTTCCAAAAACATATGGACTAGAGTTTACAAAAGCTGAAAACATTCAACGTTATATTTGCGTATTGTCAGCATCTGCTGTTGCCTGTTTTGTTTTTTATTTTTTTAATAATAATGAAACCGCTTTAATTTTAACTTGTGCTGTTGCTATTGTAGGCTGTTTAAAGCATAGCAACCTTATTAGAAAAGCCTACTACAGTCGCATTGAAGAAGCAGCAAAAATCCTTAACCAAATAGACAGTAGTACAGGTGAAAAGGAAAAGATTTCTATACGCAAAAAATCTAAACTTCTTCTCATTCAATTAAAAGGCAATTAACATGCCCATCGACCCCAAAAAAGCACCCACTCAAGAAGGTGCTTTTTTTTGCCTAAATTTCAAAATAGAGGCATCATTAGAATAGCTGATATCAACAAGAAAACTTACACCTAACGTAAGTGATAACTGTAGAAATGAAAACAGACGCTCGAAAGCGCCTGCTTCCCAACCGCTAAAGTTTAATAGCGGTAATGCTCTGGCTTATAAGGACCTTCTACAGGGATATTTAAGTAGTTAGACTGCTCGGCCGTTAAGACATCTAATTCCACACCGACTTTTTTCAAGTGTAAACGCGCGACTTTTTCATCCAAAATTTTTGGCAACATGTAAACCTTGTTTTCATAATTGCTAAAGTTTTCCCATAGCTCCATCTGCGCGATAACTTGGTTTGTAAATGAATTGCTCATAACAAAACTTGGGTGGCCTGTTGCACAACCAAGATTCACTAAACGACCTTCAGCGAGAAGAATAATAGATTTGCCGTTGTTCAGTTTAACTTTATCTACCTGAGGTTTAATATTGTCCCATGTAAAGTTACGTAACTTTTCGACCTGAATTTCCGTATCAAAATGACCAATGTTACAAACAATAGCTTCATTTGGCATTTCCATCATATGGTCCGCCGTAATAACACCAACATTACCCGTTGTTGTAACAAAAATATTACCTTCCTTACAGGCGTCCGCCATTTTCTTGACCTCATACCCCTCCATTGCGGCTTGCAAAGCATTGATCGGGTCAATTTCTGTCACAATAACACGCGCACCTTGCCCCTTAAGAGCCTGCGCACAGCCTTTACCAACATCTCCAAACCCTGCAACAACGGCAACCTTGCCTGCAATCATCACATCCGTTGCGCGCTTAATACCATCAAGTAAAGATTCACGACAGCCGTAATAGTTATCAAATTTTGATTTTGTTACTGAGTCGTTTACATTAATCGCAGGGCAGAGAAGTTTGCCAGCCTTTTGACGTTGGTTTAAATAATGAACGCCTGTTGTTGTCTCCTCGCTCAGCCCTTTAATATCTGCCATAAGCTCAGGATAGTCTTCATGCATCATCGTTGTCAGATCACCGCCGTCATCTAATATCATATTTGGGCGCCAGCCGTTAGGGCCTTCGATGGTCGCACGGATACATTCCATTGCTTCATCTTCTGTTTCACCCTTCCAAGCAAAAACAGGAACACCTGTTGTGGCAATTGCCGCTGCCGCTTGGTCTTGTGTTGAAAAGATGTTGCATGATGACCAACGTACTTCAGCACCGAGTGCTGTGAGTGTTTCTATCAGAACGGCTGTTTGAATTGTCATGTGTAAGCAACCTGCAATACGTGCACCTTTTAAAGTTTGCGCAGCGCCATATTCTTCACGTAGTGACATTAGACCAGGCATTTCATGCTCGGCAATTTCAATTTCTTTTCGTCCCCATGCTGCCAGAGACATATCCTTTACTTTAAAGTCACCCGTTGTATCAAATTTCATCGCCGTTACAGACATATTCATATTCCTGATTTCTTGTTAAAATTGAGAGCATTCAAAAACGCACTTTAAAAAAGCTTAGCGCAAAGAAAAATCAATGTCGAATATATTAAATTTATTTCAGTGTATAAAGTTATGTGATTTTACAGGTAGAGGTAAATCTAATATTGTTTCACGAGCCATTCTTTTTATATTCGTATTCAACTCCCAATCCATTCATGTAAAAAAACAGTTGTGCAGCACTTGAAATTTACCAAGTGAATCACTATATACATATCAACTAAATATCTTTTTACCTTTTTTTACTTAACCCCCCCAAGGAGTCCTTTTATGGAGTTTCAATTGAAAGCTGGAAGTTTGTAACACTCATTATTGTTGGTGCAATTACTATTGTAGGAGTTGTATTAGCCACCCTAAGGCTTGACAACAAGCGACGCATTATTCCGTCACCCGTTGAATTTATTACAAACATTTGTATCGTATTAATTTTTGCCTGCATACCCATTAAACTTGGCTCAACAGGTAACGAAGAAGTGTTTAATATATTTACAATATTCGCTGGATGGGCAGCCGCTGCAAGCCACCTTTTTTACACCATACATTTTGTTGAGAAGCATAGGGAGCAAAAGTTAATTACCACGCGAAAAGAGTTGACGTCGTTACATGGACGAAAAGTTCGTCAAGCTGACTGTAAATTAGCCACCCACATATCACAATTAACGAGCCTGGTAGAAAACTCAAAGGACAAATTTATAAGCAGTAACACTTCATAAAGCTATATAGCGAAAAAAACAAAACCTCCCTTGCGGAGCTTTTTTTTGAAGATAAACTTTTAAAAAACCACCTCTACCTTAACTACTTCGAGTTATAAAACAAGTAAAACATTGGCCTTCAAGACATTGACAACTACTTTAACAAAGTAATAATAAATATATACTAACATAAGTAGTTATTTACAAAGTAGACGTAAACAAGCCTTCACCCTTACATTATACAAATAGAAATAGACTAGATAAAACACCTTATAAATATCACAAAAAAAGCATGTTAATAAGCACTTACAATAACATGTAATAAACAAGAGATTGGCCTAATAAAAGACCTTCAAAATGATTACAAAAAAAGGTGTTACTGTTACAGAAACACCTTAGATTCAATCACAATATTTATTCAAATTAGACCGTCTGATGCTCCTTCATACGCGCTTCTTTCTCCATCTCAGCAGCTTCATTATCAGCAGCCGCTTTAAGGTTTTGTTGTTGACGTAAAATAGCCTCTTTCTTCTCACGATCAGCGCGATCAGGATCAAGAACTTGGAAGTAACCTTCCACCCCGCCCTGCACACGGTCAAGTTGTACAACAGCATATATATCGGTTTCAAGCTGACGCTTCAAAACATTCATTGCAGCTTCATTAACGTCACCGTTTAACATCACACGGTTAATCACCGCATCGATCGCAGACTTCGGATCATTGGCATGAATGGTTGCCATTGAACCAGCGTGACCAGTGTTAATTGCCGAGCAAAAAGTGAAGGCATTTTCTTGGCGCACCTCACCCAGTAATATACGGTCAGGGCGCATACGCAAACAAGCATTTAAGATATCTGTGACGCTCGGCCCATCAGAATCCTTACTCATTCCACCAAAGGTAAATGAGCATGTATTAGGCTGTGGAACCTTCAGTTCCAGCACGTCCTCAATCGTTACAAGGCGTTCATCTTCACCAATATAACGCAAGACAGCGTTCATAAATGTTGTCTTACCAGAACCTGTACCACCACTTATTAATAATGTTTTCTTACTTTTAATAGCTGAAATAACAGCATGCTTGTCGGTGTCAGACATTATATAGTCATCAATTGTAAATTCTTTTTCTTTATGGTGAATACGTACAGCCATAGAAAATTTAGCCGCATTTTGTAGACCTGCGACAATTTGTGCACGGTGCCCACCAGGTAACATAAAGGATAAAATAGGGTTTTTGAGTGAAAATTCGAGCCCGCGATATTCAGCCAGCATTTTAATGATATCCATCATCATTTCTTCTGTCAACTCTGGTGCTTTTTCAAAATGCCACTCGCCTTGATAATCCTCATAGCCAACCTCACCTGGCTTATTGATGACAATCTCCTTCATACCACCTGTTCGTGCAGGATCTAGGTATTTCATAAAGGGTTCCATTATACGTTTTTGTTGAGGACTAAAGATATATTCGGCCATAATTCCACTTCTTCTTTTTATTTATTACACATATTTATGATGCGCCACACAAGCCAATTCCAACTAAATAAATGACACCTTGAATGTAAAGAAACCTGCTTATACTAACAAAGCAGGTTTCTTTTATATCACTTAGATAATCTAAGCCTGAGCCGTACGCTCTAACTTATCTGTTTCAACCCAACCAACAGTACCATCATCTTCACGGTAAACTACATTAAGTGCTGCTGAGTCGATATTATGGAATAGGAAAATTGATGTATGCATCAAATCCATTTGCATAACAGCCTCATCAACAGTTAATAGCTGAAGGTCTTTCATAGATTTTTTAACAACATTCGGTGCATAAGAACCAGATTCAGGCGCATCATTTAAGTGCTCTTCATGAATTTGGTTGTGAATAGCCACGATACGTTCAGCGCCTGCAAACTTCTCACTATCGCGACGTTTACGATGCTTTTGAATACGGCCTTTATATTTTTTAAGACGACGCACAAGCTTATGTACAGCACCGTCCATCGCTTGATAGCAGTCCTCAGCTTCTGCTTCTGCACGTAAGTGAATTTGGCTAGCATGTAGCTTAACGTCCACCTGATGTAAATGACCTTTAGAGCTAAACTGGATATTAGCATCCACGATTTCTGGGAAATAATCCGCAATACCGCCTAAGGCTGATTGACAGTGATCCTTAAGTGAATCACCAACTTCCATGTGTAAACCTGTAATTTGTAAATCCATAATATTTCTTTCCTTTATATAATCTAAATTTCTTAATTTATTCTATGCCCTAATGCGCCGACCCGAACTGGAAGGAATACCTAATCCCTCTCTATATTTTGCCACAGTTCGTCTAGCGACATCAACCCCTTCTGTCTTAAGAAGTTGGACAAGCTTTTCATCGCTTAGAGGTTTTTCTGTACTTTCCTCTGCGATTAAACGTTTAATAATCTGACGAACACTTGCCGAAGCGACCGTCGTATTTCCACCTGTTGTACCAATTGCTGACGAAAAAAAGTACTTCATCTCAAAAACACCCATGGGCGTTTGCATGTATTTACCATTCGTGACACGTGACACGGTAGATTCGTGTACACCCACCCTCTCAGCAATCATTTTCAACGTCATTGGCTGTAAGCTTTCTATGCCCATATCAAAAAAATTAACTTGATATTGAACGATCGCATTAGAGACTTTAAAGATAGTTTTTGCGCGTTGCTCTAAGCTTTTAATAAGCCACTGAGCACGGCTCACGCGTTCATTTACGTAACCCTTCTCTTCTCCACTACGCCCTGCCATTTGCGTTTGATATCCGCTATTAAGCAGAATTTTTGGCATAGCCTCAGCATTTAATTCACTACGCCACACGCCTTCTTTTTTCATAATATTGACGTCTGGAATAACGTTTGTTGAAACATCACTGCCAAACTTCAACCCCGGCTTAGGGGTTAATGTTGTAATAAGCTTACAATATTCCGTAAGCTCTTCTAACGTGCAACCTGCAGCCTTGGCAAGCTTTTTAAAGTTTTTTTGGGCGAGTAGTTCTAAATGCGCAATAACTTTTGACGCCTTTTCTAACCTATCTCCTTTTAATTTTACATCTAACTCTAGCTGTAATGTTAGACATTCTTTAAGTGTGCGCGCGCCCACCCCTGCTGGGTCAAGCGTTTGCAATAGTTCTAAAGCATCCTCAATAACATCAAGCGAAACACTTAGTCTCGTCGCGACGTTTGCAAGGTTTGCCCTAATGTAACCTGCATCATCGATAGAATCGATAAGGTAATTACACAAAAAATGAAGCTTAGGATCATCTGTTACTTCTCCTACTTGTTGTTGTAAATAATCTTTCAGAGAGATTTCGTGGCTTAACGATTTCTCGAGTGACTGATCATCATCTTCAAAGGAAGAAGAAGACCCGCCAGATGTCGATGTACCACTATCGTACATACTATCCCAGCCCATATCAAGGCTGTCTTTCTCGGCACCCATAGAATCAGACTCAAGTGCTTGCGCTGAATCCACAATCTCTGATGTGCTTTCAGTCGTATCGTTAACTTCTTCGGTTGTACCATCATCATTTGCCAAAAATGGATTATCCATTAACTCTTGACCAATAAATCCTTGTAAGTCGAGCGTAGGCATTTGCAACAGCTTAATAGCCAATTGCAATTGTGGCGTCATCACGAGTTTTTGGTCCAATCTTAGACCTAAACTTTGATTTAGTGCCATTACCGCCTCCGTCTTTTATGAATTTATTTTTATTGTTACAACTTTATTATAACGCACTTCAATTACTCTCTATATATTTTTGTAGGCACGCACAAGGAACGTCAGCTATTTTCCAGCCAAAAAATGACATTTTGGACACAAAAAATACTGTGGAATAACGAAAAAAATGAAAAACTCTATAAAAAACAAGTCAAACAGCAAAAAATTGGCATGATTATTTATTAAGCAGCAATATCTATAGAATAGATAACAAGAGAGGTGTTGGATAAAATTAAAACAGTTTTTTAACCAACCAAACAGGGAAAATAAAAACCAAAGCAAAGCAAAATAAGCGAATAACATAAATAATGGGTAAGGCCATAAACCCAAAATATTCTGTTGATATCAAGTCGGCATGAGGGCCCGCTACTATCATAAAAACAAAGTATGCCGCTACTAAAGAAAGTATAGAAATAGCCAACCAAGTTAAAAACTTCAAAAATAACATCACTACAACTCTCTTAGATTAAATCAATTATGACATCTTAAAGTCAGCGCCTAAATAAACCTTTTTAACTTCTTCGTTGGCAACAATCTCTTCAGGTGTACCTTCCATAATAATACGGCCATCGTGCAAAATACAGGCACGGTCAACAATTGACAAGGTTTCGCGTACATTATGGTCAGTAATCAAAACACCAATACCGCGATTTTTAAGATCTAAAACAAGTTTACGCACATCGTGAATGGCTAAAGGGTCAACACCTGCAAAAGGTTCGTCTAACAATACATAAACAGGGCGTGAAGCCAAGGCACGTGCAATTTCAACACGACGACGTTCGCCACCTGAAAGGGCTGGCGCCAAAGATTTTTTAATTTTATTTAAACCAAAATCATGTAAAAGCTCTTTCAAGCGACTACGTACAGATGGAGGATTCTTTTCAACAATCTCCAACACTGATTTAATGTTATCTTCAACATTCATACCACGGAAAATAGATGACTCTTGAGGTAAATAACCCAAACCATAACGCGCACGGCGATAGACAGGCCACTGTTCAATTGAGACACCATCAATTGTTATTGTCCCCTCATCTGTTTCAAGTAAACCAACTACAGCGTGAAAACTGGTCGTTTTACCTGCACCGTTAGGCCCTAAGAGAGCCAAAACTTCGCCACGCTGAAGATTAAACGACACATCATTTAAAATGACACGCTTGCCAATAACTTTTTTCAAACCTTCGACACGCAAACCTGTTTTTGCTGTGTTTAATGATGTTATTTTACTCAAACTAATCTTTCCCCTTTATCGAAAATATTGCCTTCACACGCCCATTTTTTTCAGGGTTCGCCATCGACATATCTCCCGTTACTATATTGTATATAAGTTTTTCACCTTTTAAAACACTGCCTTCACGGGTCAGCACAATATCTCCTGTCATAAGCACATGCCCAAGATCAGGTGTGTAAACAGCCTTATCTGCCGTGACTGTACTGACGCCGTGAACAATCACAACCCTACCTGTTGCAACAACCGACTCTATATCTTCGTTTCCAGTACTTGCATAATGAATATCAAGAACGTCTGATCCGAGATTTATATCACCATAGTTTATTTTGACATTACCGCGGAATAACGCCTGATTTTCCGTTTGTCTCACCTCAAGGCTTTGAGAAGATATGTCTATAGGGAAATCACGACCCATAGCAAAACTATTCAATGAAACATGCATCATAACTATAAAAACAGATAAAAAGTACATTACTTCATCTCCATTTCTTTTTCTACAACTTTATTCTGGGGGTACAGGTGAACTTTTACACCCTTTGATAAAACAATTAACCCTTGCAGGCCAGACATTGAGAACTGCCCTGCTGTTAAAATACCTTTATCACCATATATTTTAATAGGTGTTTCCGTATCAAGTTTATGTGTTTCAATATTACCGTTTATACGATCCGTTTCAAGCGTATAACCATAACCTTTAATTTTCACGTCTTTTATGAGAGATAGCTTTTGGATTTCGCCCATAAAAACACCTTCGTGCGCACTAAAAATAAATGATTCACCGTTCTTGGCAACTGAATAAGCCTCTACTTTTTCGAGGCGCACTTTGTCAGACTTATCAGACTTCACTTGTATAGCACGATCAGCTTTCACACCCCAGCGGCGGTGATTACCCTCACCTGTAAAATTAGGGAACTCCATAACAGTTGAAGCTACATCTGAAACATTGCCAGGTGCCGTATCTTCAGCATTATCTTCAACATCCATGCGCGTTGAAAGGTTTAACTTATCGTCATTACTTGGCCAACTAAAAAGAAGTACTGTTAAGCCCAGCGCTAAAAATAAAAAAATCAGTTTGACTGTACGTGCGTTCAATTAAATAACCCCAGCTTGCAAGCAGTTGTGGATATGAAGAACGCCGACAGGTTTGTTATTTGTTAAAACAAACAACGCTGTAATTTTATTTTCCTGCATCATATGAACTGCGGCCGTTGCCAGTGTGCTTTCTGTAATTGTTTTTGGCTTGTGCGACATAACATCTTGCGCCGTTTTTTGCATGATGTCTTGTCCCATATGACGGCGTAAATCACCGTCTGTAATAACACCTGTCAAAGTGCCATCCGTATTTATAACACCCACAACACCGAGGCGTTTTTCTGAAATTTCAAGCAACGCAACGTCCATTGTAGAAGTTTCATCAACCAAAGGAATGTCCGTCACCATCAATGAAGAAACAGAAGAAAGCTTACTGCCCAATTTGCCCCCAGGGTGAAAATTGGCAAAATCTTCGGGCTTAAAACCACGTAAACGCATAATAGCGACAGCCAAAGCATCCCCCAAGGCAAGCGTTGCAGTGGTTGAACTTGTTGGAGCTATATTCATAGGGCAGGCTTCTTTCGTGACACCATTCTCAAGGCAAATATTTGCCGCTTGACCAAGCGTTGATGTCTGCTTAGCGGTAATCGCAATTAAAGGGATATTAAAACGGGCACAATGACCTAAAATATCGCCCAATTCTTTCGTTTCACCACTATGTGAAAAGGCAAGAACAACATCATCTTCCGTAATCATACCAAGGTCACCGTGACTGGCTTCGCCTGGATGCACAGAAAAAGAAGGTGTGCCTGTACTGGCCAGCGTGGCGGCAATTTTAGCACCAATATGCCCAGACTTACCCATGCCAGTTACAATAACACGCCCTTTAGCCTTAGAAAGATTAAACATCAATTCGACAGCATCAGAAAAACTTTCGCCAAGGTTGTCCGCAAGAAAAAGCAAGCTTTCCGCTTCTTTTCTTAATACGTCTTTCCCTGCATCAATCGCAAAATTATTTGTTGTCATATTTTGTACAGCTTCCATTATATAGAACCCTTTGTGGCTTAAATTTGAGTTTAGTGATGTGCGAAGATATCTTCATCTTCCCAGCCAGACAAGTCAAGTTCAGCGCGGACTGGTAAAAAGTCGAAACATTGCTGCGCCAAATGCACACGGTCAACTTGCTTCAGCATTTTATCAAGTTTTTCTTTTAGGTCATGCAGGTGAATAACGTCAGATGCCGCATATTCAAGCTGCGCTTCGCTTAATTCATCCGCACCCCAGTTTGTTGACGTGATCGTTTTATCTAAATGCACACCTAAAAGTTCAAAGCACAATGCGTTTAAACCGTGTTTTTCAGTATATGTACGCGTTAAACGTGAAGCAATTTTAGTGTCATAAAGTGGTGTTGTCATAACGCCTAAGTAATGCTGCATCGTCACAATATCTTTACGGCCATAGTGGAAAATTTTAAGAATACGACTATCAGTGAGCAGGCGTTTAAGGTTTGGCGCCCCGTAGTCGGAATCATCAAACTTTACTAACCAAACATCACCATTGCCGTTACCTACTTGCGTCATACACAAGCGGTCACGAAACGTGTTTAGACCCATCATTTCACAGTCAACGGCTGCCATTCCATTTGGGAATGTAGCATCCGCTGGTAAATCATTTAAACACATTACAACATTATTTTCGCTCATAGGGCACCTTCATCTTTGTAAAACCATTATTTATATAGGTCTGTTTTAACATAAAACAACCCCCTAAAGCGACTTCAAACGGATATTATTATAGATAAAGTATCATTAAAAGGACAAAACCAAGAATAAGGCGATAAACAACGAAAGGTAGAAAGCCAACCCTCTCAACAAATTTCATAAGGAGGTGGATACTTGCATAAGCCGCCATAAAGGATAAAAGCACCCCTAAAAGAAGTTCTAACGGATTACCCATATCACCTTTTGGCTCTAATATATAACCCAGGCCAGAATAACTACCAATTAACAAAATAACGGGTATAGACATCAACATCGCATAGCGTGATGCGGCCACACGTGTAAATCCAAGCAAGCGCCCTGCCGTCATACAAATACCGCTACGAGACGTACCAGGAATAACTGCAAGCGCCTGAAATATACCAAAAAAAATGGCATTTTTAACTGTCATTTCTTTTTCTTTATTTGCACATTTTTGTACACGCTTATCGGCAACATAAAGCAAAACACCGTAAACAATAGAAGTCACCGCAATAACATGCAAAGAACGTGCGAAAGTTGACACCCAATCTTTTACGAAAGGGCCAATAAGCACAAGCGGGATAGTTGAAATAATAAGCATCAGCATCAATTTTGCTTCGGTGCTTTCCGTTCGCCCTTTTAATAACTGGTAGAAGCCAAAGAAAAGGCTTTTAACTTCAACTCTAAAGTAAAGCATCACCGCAAACAAAGTACCTACATGCACACCAATATCAAACAAAAAACCTTGATCATTCCATTCGGTGAAAATGGGCACCAATACCAAGTGCGCACTCGAAGATATTGGTAAAAACTCTGTAATACCCTGCACAATACTTAATGTTAAAATCTGTAGAAAATCCATAAGTTAACTTTAGTAGAAAATAAAAAAAGAGACAAGTATGACTTGCCTCTCTTGAGTTCGATAGGTGGTTAATTTGACACGCGTGTTTGCTTATCAACTATCATTGAACGTAAATCCATTTGTAGTTGAGCATCCTGTTCGGTAAAAGCTTCACCACAAACATCTAGAATGCCATTTTTAATGCTAAATTGAATTAAAACACCAAGGTCAGAATCAACCAACAAAAAACCATCTTTCATAGAAAGGCAATTAATGTGGTAATTCAGCGCAGAAACCTTACCCTTCGCGAGTAATTGCTGCGTTTTGTCAATGTCCAACTTCAAGCGATCAAATTCAACTGTAACGTCTTTTATTTGCCCCTCAAAAGAAAGGAAATAACTCACCTCATTGGTAACATGGTCAGCAATGGTAAATTTAATATCACGTTGGACGCCTACAAATGGCCCGGCTCTAAATGATAGGATATGCCTATCGATCATCGGTTTTCGGTCATAAGAATTGACCTCCATAAAAGAAAAAGTGTTTTTACTGCGTTAGTTATAGCAAATTTTAGGCAAATAAAAAAGCCCCCTTAAAAAAGAGGGCTTTAAAAAGTAAAAATTTATTTTTTGTTAGAAATTGGAGACAGCATCAATAGCATAAAGCGGCCTTCCATTCTTGGGTGTTGATCAACTTTTGCAATTTCAGTCGTATCTTTAATAATACGCTGAAGCATGTTGTAACCAAGATCTTTGTGTGTGATTTCACGACCACGGAAACGTAGGCTTACTTTAACCTTGTCACCATGATTAATAAACTTGAAGACGTTCTTCAGTTTTATCTGGTAATCATGCTCTTCGGTTTGAGGACGGATAGTTACCTCTTTCAAAGTGGTTTTCACTTGGTTTTTACGAATTTCAGTGGCTTTTTTCTGCAGCTGGAACTTGTATTTACCATAATCAATGATTTTGCAAACAGGAGGTACGGCGTTTGGAGATACCTCAACAAGGTCTAAGCCAGCTATGTCGGCACGGCCCATTGCATCAGATGTTGCAATAACACCCAGTTGTTCACCATCTTGATCAATTACGCGAACTTCAGCCGCTGTAATTGCTTCATTAATTTTTGTTGTGTCCTTACGATTTCTCTCAGGCTGTCCACGATGAATAGCGATAATTTTATCCTTCTATATAATTTTTAGCGTTATCTTTTTGATAACATTTCCTATTGTTAGCATAAAAAGGCTTAAAATCAAGCCTTTTTAAAATATTTATTACGCAGCGGCCTCTTCTACGATAGGCAGGCGCTTATTTTGCACTTCGTCATGCATGGCTGCAATAAACGCATCAACTGTCATAGTCGTTTGATTTTGTGAGCCTAAACGGCGCACAGTCACTGTACCGTTTTCAATCTCACGGTCACCTAGAACCAATTGAACGGGAACTTTACCAACACTGTGCTCACGAATTTTATATGAAACTTTTTCGTTTCTTGTGTCGGCATCCACACGGAAACCTTCTTTTTTAAGTTTGGTAACAAGGTCTAGCACTGCAGGGTTTTGCTTGTCAGTAATACCCATTGCTGTTATTTGAAGCGGTGCCAACCACAAAGGAAAATGTCCGACAAAGTTTTCTATTAGAATACCTGTAAAACGCTCTAATGAGCCGAGCAAAGCGCGGTGAATCATAACAGGTGCATTTTTATCGCCATTTTCATCCACATATTTAGCGTCAAGGCGTCCTGGCATGTTAAAATCTAATTGAACGGTCCCACACTGCCAATCACGACCAATACAATCCTTTAATACAAACTCTAGTTTAGGGC